>JNKK01000042.1 GCA_000702845.1 Lachnospiraceae bacterium FE2018 | reverse complement strand
GCAGGAAAACAAGAGATGCGGATGCCTGATTTGACATCATCTGAACAGCGCGAACGGTCAGATGAGAGAAAAGTGCATCCGCATTTGTCGAAAACCAAAGGATGCGGATGCCTGATTGAAACAAACATAGAAAAAACAGAGATCAATGAATTTAAAAAGTGCATCCGCAGCTATCCTGAAAAGGAATTGCGGATGCATATGCGACCCCGCCAAACCCCGATTTACAAGAAAGGGGAGATATTATGAAAAAAATTGTACTGACAGGCGGCGGAACCGCCGGCCATGTCACACCAAATATTGCGCTGCTTCCTGCACTGAAAGAAGCAGGCTATGAGATCCATTATATCGGCTCTCATGAAGGTATTGAGAAAGAACTGATTGAGCGGACCGGTATTCCGTATTACGGGATTTCTTCAGGGAAGCTGCGCCGTTACATCGATCTGAAGAATCTCTCAGATCCGTTCCGCGTCATCAAGGGCATCGGCGACGCGCGCAGACTGCTGAAAAAACTGAAGCCCGACATTATTTTTTCCAAGGGTGGATTTGTAGCCGTTCCGGTTGTTCTTGCCGCGCGCAGACTTAAAATCCCGGCTATTATCCACGAATCCGATATGACACCGGGACTGGCAAACCGGATCTGCATCCCGAATGCCGTCAAAGTCTGCTGCAATTTTCCGGAAACCCTGCAAAATCTTCCTGCTGACAAGGCAGTCCTCACCGGATCACCGATCCGCAGCGAACTGCTGTCCGGCGACGCGCTGAAAGCACGCTCCTTCTGCGGTTTTACGGACAATAAGCCTGTCATCCTGATGATCGGCGGCAGCCTCGGCGCTGTTGCCATTAACGAATGCCTGCGGGAAGCCCTCCCCACATTGCTCAAAAAATACAATGTGGTCCACCTGTGCGGCAAAGGCAATCTGGATCAGACACTCGGCAGCGTACCGGGCTATGTGCAGTATGAATACATCAGCAAAGAACTCCCGGATCTCTTTGCTCTGGCAGATATCGTACTCTCCCGCGCCGGCGCGAACGCCATCTGTGAACTGCAGGCACTCGCAAAGCCGAACCTGCTGATCCCGCTCCCGGCAGAGGCAAGCCGCGGCGACCAGCTGCTCAATGCGGCTTCCTTCGAAAAACAGGGATACAGCATGGTACTGCAGCAGTCGGATATGAACCGCACAACCCTCGTCGAGAAGCTTGAACAATTGTATAAAAACCGGGAACAATACATCGAAACGATGCGTAAAAGCGAGCAGTCCGACGCAGTCCGGACAATTGTCGGTTTAATCGAGCAGTACAGAAAGCAGAAGTAAGTAAAGCCAAGAAAAAACACATACAAAAGCACGAAGTATTTCGTGTGAAAGGCAAAAAAGGCGGCCGCATCAGCATATCATTGCCGGTGTGACCGCCTTTTTATATCCAGCTGTTTTCAAATCTCGCAGCCCGTCTGAATCCGGTATCCGGGCCGCTTCGTTTTCATTCAACCGAAGATCATCTTGAGTGTCTCTACGTCATCCTCTGTCATTTTCAGATTGGTCTCGATTGTTTTTCCGTCGGTTCCTTTCGCCTTGATTTCTAAAATCATTCCGGGTTCGAGAATCTGCCGGTTTACTGCCTTGCAGTATGCCGAAAACTTCGGATGCTGCCGATTGAAAATATCGAGACGACCTTTCAGTTTCATAAGATTCATCGGATTGATTGCCATATCAAATCTCCAGAAGATCGCTGAACGCCTTCAGCGCGCCGTCAGTCTCATGCGCAAGGACACGTTTTGCCAGGAGTTTGCCGAGCTGTACGCCTTCCTGGTCGAAGCTGTTGACATTCCAGATGAATCCCTGGAACATAACCTTGTTCTCAAAATGTGCCAGCAGCGCGCCGAGTGATTCCGGATTGAGCTGCTCACCTGTAATCAGACTGGACGGACGGCCGCCCGCAAAATATTTATTCGGATCTTCGTCGTCCTTGCCGCATGCAAAGGCCATGATCTGGGCAACGACGTTCGCGCAGAGTTTCTGCTGGCTGGTGCTGCCCTGAATATCCACATCCATACCTGCCTGATTCTGTTTGAATCCGACGAACTGCAGCGGAACAATATTGGTTCCCTGGTGAAGCAGCTGATAGAAGGAATGCTGTCCGTTGGTTCCCGGCTCACCGAAGATCACCGGTCCGGTCACATAGTTCACCGGTTCGCCGAAGCGGTTGACGGATTTTCCGTTGGACTCCATATCCAGCTGCTGCAGATGTGCCGGAAAGCGGGCAAGTGCCTGTGAATACGGCAGAACTGCCGTGCAGAGATATTCCTGAACATTCCGCTCGTAAACGCCGATCAGTGCATCCAGCATTGCTGCGTTCTGCATCGGATCCGGGTTCATTGCCAGCTTGTCAGCCTCAGCCGCGCCGTTCATGATTCTTGCGAAGATGTCCGGTCCGAATGCCAGAGACAGAACGACCGCGCCGACGCATGAAGAAGAGGAATAACGTCCGCCGATGTAATCATCCATGAAGAAGGCAGCTCTGTAATCCGAGCTGGATGCAAGCGGCGAAGTCTCACTTGTAACCGCAAGCATATGCTGGGAAGGATCAACACCTGCATTCTTCAGCGCATCGCGCACAAACGATTCATTTGTCAGTGTTTCAAGCGTTGTGCCTGATTTCGATACGACGATAAACAGAGAATGCGGAATATCAACGCTCTTCAGAACAGCCGCCGCATCATCCGGATCAACATTGCTGATGAAACGCGCCTCCATCTTAAGGGCGTCATTCTGTTTTGCCCAGTTTTCCAGCGCGATATAGATTGCGCGCGGTCCGAGATCGCTTCCGCCGATACCGATCTGCACGACGGTTGTAAACGGCTCGCCTGCCGCATTGGTAATCTCGCCTGCATGAACGGCATTTGCGAAATCAGCTGCTTTCTTCTGCTGCGAAACATAGAAGTCACGCTTATTGACGCCGTCTGCCATGACATCCTTGCCAAGCTGTCCGCGGCAGAGCTGATGCAGTACCAGACGCTTTTCACCGGTATTAATCACGGCACCGTTATACAATTCTTCATATTTCTCTGTCAGCTGTGCTTCCTCTGCCAGCTCTTTCAGAACTGCGAGCACATCGTCATCCACTTCCTTTGCTGCAAAATTATAATTCAGACCGCAGGCCATCGGCACCGTGTACTTTGCAACACGCGCGGCGCCGTTCTCACCGGTCATCTCTTTTACGAGATCTACTTTTCCTTTCAGTGCGAGAAACTTATCATAAACAGCCAGCGTATCAAGGTTTTTCCATGCAACCATAATGTAATTTCCTCCTCCGTCACATCGATCGGGTTTGCTTTTACACTCCATTAATAAATATAACACATGAAATGCCTCCGCGAAAGACAGCGGAGGCATTTTTCAGCTTTTTCAGAAACAGATTTTTACATGATAAATCCAAAGATTACATACAGAATCACCGCACCCCCTGCCGCAATCATGACATACGGAAGCTGTGAGACCGCGTGCTCCATATTATCGATGCCGGCGGCTCCCGAGGACAGGATCGTCGCGTCTGTATAAAAGCACGCGTGGCTCCCGAATGCGCCGCCGGAAATGATGGCCGCCATGGTCAGCACCGCATTGCCGCCGATTGCCGCACACATCGGGATCAGAATCGGAATGACAACCGCACTCATTCCCCAGTTTGATCCCGTGACAAATGCAAGCGCCGCCAGCAGGATAAACGAAACTGCCGGGAACAGCGCCGGCGTCAGGAACGGCTTCGCCAGACCGATCAGATACTCGGTCAGATGCAGTTCGCCGCACACATGTGCCAGGGAAAAAGCACCGACCAGCATAAAAAATACAGTCAGCATCTCACCAAACCCCTGAATCATGTGCTCTGTAAACACTTCCATTGTCATGCGGTGAAACGGTACATACAGAACAACACAGAGAGCAAGCGTGACAATAACGGCAAGCAGCAGATCTCCTGTTGCGACAGCGATCCCGACCAGCACAAGAATCGGAATCAGGAAATCCCGAAGCCGGCCGCTCTGCATCGCCTCTTCCCCCTGCATCTGTCCGCCGCGGTTGTACTTCGCACTCGCGGCGCTATACACTTCCCCGGTTTTCTCTACTCTTGCAAAGGCCTGCTTCATGGCTCCCAGCTTCGGGAATATGCCGATTGTAAAAAGAAAAACGATCAGAAGCGCAAAAAACGGGTAAAAGCAAAACGGAATGGCGTGGACATACGCGTCCATACCGGATTTGAACTGTGAAGAAATGAGATCATGCTGATAAAACAGTCCCGCAAAGAACACCGCCCACGTGGAAAACGGCAGCAGCACGCAGACCGGCGCGCCGGTGGAATCCAGCACAAACGCAAGCGATTCCCGCGGCAGCTTTCTCTTATCGTAAAGATCCTTCATGCAGACGCCGACGGTCAGGACATTCAGATAGTCGTCCACAAAAATCAGCAGCCCCAGCAAAAAGGACGCGAACATCGTCCGGTTCTGTGACCTGCAGAACTTTGACAGAATCCGGGAAAAACCGCCGGTTCCGCCCGCCGCCTGCAGAACAGCAATCAGACTGCCGAACAGGCCGCAGACCAGCCAGAGCCAGACATTGTCCGGATCGCCGACAACTTTCTGGAGAATTCCGATCCATTCTCCCAGGAAGCTGCCGCGATAACGGACGATGCTTCCGATCACCGATCCCAGAAGCAGGAACTCGATGCAGCGTTTTGTCATCACTGCACCGGCTACAACAAACATGATAATGATTAAAGCGATGAGACCGTCAGGCATAGTGCTGCTTCCTTTCGTTCTCGTTCTGGCATGGAATGTTTTTCACACATTTCACACCAAATCATTTAAAACAAATTCATGACAAATACAATTACGATGATGACCGGCAGGACATAGGTCAGATACGGCCGCATCCAATTGCCGATCTTAAGGCCGGCACCCTGATTGGCCTCGTCGATAAAGTTGTCCCAGCCCCATCCCTTCTTTGTTACACAGAACAGCAGGAAGACCAGACTGCCGAGCGGCAGCAGCAGGTTGCTGACGATGAAGTCCTCCAGATCCAGTACCTGCGAACCTGCGCCGAGCGGCTGAAAACCGATCAGCAGATTGGAGCCGAGCGCGCACGGAAGCGACAGCAGAATCATCAGAGGGATATTAATGAAGCACGCCCTCTGACGGTCCCATCCGAACTGGTCCATGCACATACTGACAATATTTTCAAAGACCGCCAGAACGGTGCTCATTGCGGCAAACACCATAAACAGGAAGAACAGACTCCCCCAGATCCGTCCGCCGGCAAGATGGTTAAATACATTCGGCAGCGTGATGAACAGAAGGCTCGGACCGCTGTCTACGCTGACATGGTATGCCGAGCAGGCCGGGAATATAATCAGACCGCTGCAGACAGCAACCAGTGTATCGAGGATCGCTACGTTGATACTCTCTCCGAACAGACTGTGATCTTTTTCGATATAGCTTCCGAAGATTGCCATGGAACCGATTCCGAGGCTCAGCGTAAAGAATGCCTGCGTCATCGCCCCCAGAATAACTGTTGGAACGCCGACTTCCCGCATTCTTCCGAAATCAGGCTTCAGATAGAAAATCAGGCCTGACTCTCCGCCGCTGATTGTCATGCTGTGAACCGCAAGCACCAGCATCAGGCCGAGCAGCAGAAGCATCATCCACTTTGTGACTTTTTCCAGCCCGTTCTGAAGTCCGATGCTGAGAATCAGGAAGCCCAGCACGACGACGATGATCATACATCCGCTCATCACCGTCGGAGACGCAAGCATGTCCGTAAAGAAACTTCCAACCTGCTCACTGTCCATTCCCACATATTTACCGCTGACACTCGCATAGAAATAATACAGCATCCATCCGGCAACCGTCGTGTAAAACATCATCAGCAGATAATTGCCGATCAGACAGATAATTCCGTGAATATGCCAGCTCTGTCCCGGTTTTTCCAGCTGCTGGTACATCCGGACCGGACTTTTCTTCGCCGCGCGGCCGATACTGAACTCCATCGTCATCACCGGCACCCCGAGTATTACCAGGAAAATCAGATAAAACAGCACAAATGCGCCGCCGCCGTACTCTCCTACCATGTAGGGGAATTTCCATACATTACCGATACCGATCGCGCATCCCGCACTCAGTAAAAGAAATCCGAGCCGGGAGCCAAGCTTTTCTCTCTCCATCATTACCACCTCATACTTATGATTGTAAAATATTTTATTCCGGACTCACCGTCTTTATCAGAAATCCAGCGGAGCCGGAACCTGCTCTTCCAGCATTTTTTTTGCCTTCGCCAGCACCCGCAGATAGATAATATACGCCGCAACTGTGATAATACCCGCAGCAATCGCAATCACTGCAGCTATGGTACCGGCTGCCCCGGCAGATGGATTTTTCACTGCAATCGCAAAAACTGTTGTCAGTATTTCGATGAATATCACAACTGCGTAAACGATTGTCAGCAGCCTTATCGTCTTCTGCCCGAACCGGATGACATCCTCACGATCCAGCTGTTCTGCAAGACGGATGATACCGGTTACAATGTTGTAGTTGATCATGTATTCACAGAGACTGCCGATCACGCCGGCAGAGGATGCCATAATCTCGCTGGTGCTCTGGGCAGCACTTCCGACCAGCGAAGCAATAATCTCGATAATAAGCCAGATCATTGCCCGCTTAAAGCTTTCTTCATCTTTCGATGCTCTGGATATGCCGGAGATGTTCATAAAAAATGCAGCAATTGCCAGAAGCGAAGCAAAGCCGCCGACATACACAAAAGCAAAAGCCTCCCCTGTCATCGCCGATGCATCACCTGCCGCAATCCCACTCAGTGCATCGCCGAAAAAAATTAGTGTAAGCACAAGAATAATACCGGATATCATTGTCAGAATTTCTGCCGTGAAAATCTTCCTGATCCCCCTGTAAGCATTTGGAAACTGCATATTAACTCCTTTCAGGGCAGAATTGCCCGTATCGGTATATCATATCACATTTACAGGCATTGTGCGGATTACTTTTTTTGTGATATCATCAAAAGCATCTTCTATATAAGGAGCAGATTCACATGATCCGCACATTCCGTTACGTAATAAATGCATCCGACCTGCCTTCGACGGTCCATCAGTACCTGCGGCGGCAGGGTTATTCGCGGCACATTCTGGCCTCCCTGAAACCGCACCCGGATGCGGTGCTGCGAAACGGCGGGCATGTCTGGTTTTCCGATCAGATGAAACCAGGTGACGTTCTGACCGTGACAGTCCGGGATGATGTCCCGTCTGTCAATATCGTGCCGGCACCTGTTCCTTTTTCTGTCGTTTACGAAGATGACGACCTGATGGTCATCAACAAACCCGCAGGCGTCTCGATTCATCCGGCGATCAATCATCCTGCCGACACGCTTGCCAACGGAATCGCACACCTTTATCAAAACCGCGGCATTCCGTATGTTTTCCGCTGCATAAACCGGCTGGACCGGGATACGACCGGGCTTCTGATTCTGGCGAATAATGTTTTATCCGCATCCATTCTGGAGCAGGCACTGCAGCGACGCGAAATCGCACGGACCTATCTGGCTGTCGCGGATGGCAAAGTCCCGCCGGAAGGTACGATTGACCTGCCAATCGGCCGGAAAGAAGCTTCGCTGATTGAGCGCTGCGTCGACCCGGAACACGGCGACAGGGCAGTGACACATTTCCGGACCCTTCAGGTCTTTCACCCCGACCGCACGCAGGTCTTTCACTCAGACTGCACGCAAATCCTTCACTCTGACCGCTCTCTTGTCGAACTGCATCTGGAGACCGGCCGCACGCATCAGATCCGCGTCCATATGGCAGCCACCGGACACCCGCTGATCGGTGATACACTATATCATCCGCGATACCGGACTATAGAAGGCCGGCAGGCGCTCCATGCCTGGAAACTTTCCTTTATCCATCCGATCACAAAAGAAGCGATGCAGTTCACTGCACCGCTTCCGGATGATATACTTGCGCTGCTGCCCCCGGATCACATCTGATTCGGAGACACACATCGTTTTTCCTGTGTTATTTCTGCTCTTTAGAGAACCTCCAGCAGCTCGATCACGAAATTCAGCGCCTTTCCGGCCATCTCGTGGTTAGCGTCAAATGTGATGTTGACCTCATCCTTCTCGGTTACAACCACCGGGAAGGACTGCCCCATCATATTCTTCAGAAAGATTTTCTGACCGACAGACAGGTCTTCGGATCCCGGAAGATTCTCGATCTCCAGTGTGATGAAGTTCGCCGGATCCGGCATGCCGTACGCGTCTTCCGGTTCCAGATGAATCTCAACCTTCTGCCCCGGTTCCATGTCAACGACTGCCCTGTCAAATCCCGGGATCATCATGCCTGCGCCGCTCAGGAATTCCATCGGCTCGCCGCGGTCATAGGAGGAATCGAACTGTGTGCCGTCGTCAAATGTGCCTTTATAATGAACACGGACTGTTTTACCTGCATTTTTTCCTTCCAGAATGATGACCGGTTCTCCACCGCCGCAGCCATGGCATCCACCGCAGCCGCCACCGCCGCAGCCGCCTCCTCCGCAGCCTTCTTCTTCCCCTTCCCCGTGATGATGATCACAGTTCACGCCTGCCGTATCCAGCTCGCCGCGCAGAAAAGCGGCAATTGCTTCATCCGCATCACCCTGCGCGCCGGAAATCACTGCAATGCCTGCAGCATCCAGCGCACTCTGCATACCGCCGCCGAGGCCGCCGCAGATCACAAGGACAACGCCCTTTGATGCCAGAACACCGGCCAGTGCCTCATGC
Source organism: Lachnospiraceae bacterium FE2018 (assembly GCA_000702845.1). Classification (GTDB taxonomy): domain Bacteria; phylum Bacillota; class Clostridia; order Lachnospirales; family Lachnospiraceae; genus CADBRN01. The sequence continues at coordinate 15,417 of JNKK01000042.1, read as the reverse complement.
CCTGTGCCGCCGTTGTCGATTACTTCGGTGGAAAGAATATTCCCCTGCTCAATCTCATACAGCTTGAAATGCTCTGTCTTTCCAAAATGCTGGAAGACTGTCCCGTTGCTGTTATCATAGGTTACTGCTATTTTCATATCTGATATTCTCCTGTTGTTTCAAACTATGTGACATTATAACATATCATATTATTTAAGCAACGTTTCTTTTCGCAGAATTAATTATTCCCTCCTTCTTCCGCCGCCGCAGCCTGCAGCAGATAAAAGCCGCGGAAACAACTGTCTCCGCGGCCTGATTTCTAAAAATCACCTTTTTATCTTTGGGAATTGTCCCGCTTTGTCTGAATCCCGGTCAGAACCATGGATTCTCAGTGATCGCCTCCAGGGGTTCTCAGTGGTCATGCCCAGGGATTCTCGGTCGGATACCGTACGCCTGCCGGCTGGTTGTACCCGATCTCATCCACCGGCACGCCGATGTATTTGAACGTTTCGTACAGCGCTTTGCCCCACTTGCCGAATGCAACCGCGCCGTGATGCGGGTAGTTCTTCTCAATCAGCACGTGACGGTAGAATCTTCCCATTTCATGGATTGCAAACACGCCGATTGCGCCGAAGGAACAGCTCGGAACCGGAAGGACCTCACCCTCTGCGATATAGGCGCGCAGTTTGCAGTCCGCCGTGCTCTGCAGACGGTAGAAGGTGATCTCGCCCGGCATGATATCACCCTCGAGTGTTCCGTTGGTCACTTCCTCAGGCAGCGCGCGCGCCATGATCTTCTGGTTGCGCATCTCGTGGAACGCCAGTTTCTTTGAACAGGTGTTGCCGCAGTGGAATCCCATAAAGGTATCTGTATGTTTGTACGGGAATTTTCCTTCGATGCTTCCTTTATACATATCCTTCGGTACAGAATTGTTGATATCCAGCAGGGTTACGATATCCTGGCTGATCACTGTTCCGATATACTCGCTGAGTGTTCCGTAAATATCTACTTCGCAGGAAACCGGAATGCCGCGTCCGGTCAGAATACTGTTAATATAGCATGGAACAAAACCGAACATTGTCTGGAATGCCGGCCAGCACTTTGTCGTAACTGCGACAAATTCTCTGTATCCCTTGTGCTCCTCGATCCAGTCGGTCAGGGTGAGTTCATACTGCGCCAGTTTCGGCAGAATCTGCGGCTTCTTATTTCCCTCGCCCAGTTCTGCTTCCATCTCTTTGATTACTTCCGGAATGCGCGGATCATCCGCATGCTTTAAAAATGCCTCGTACAGATCCAGTTCGGAATTCTCTTCAATCTCAACACCAAGATTGTACAGCTGCTGAATCGGCGCGTTGCAGGCAAGGAAGTTATTCGGACGCGGACCGAAGCTGATAATCTTCAGATGTTCAATTCCATAGACCGCGCGTGCGATCGGAAGGAACTCGTGAATCATGTCTGCGCAGTCTTCCGCATCTCCCACCGGATACTCCGGAATATATGCTTTGACGCCGCGGATCTTCAGGTTATAGCTGGCATTGAGCATACCGCAGTACGCGTCTCCTCTTCCGTCCAGAAGATCTCCCTGGCTTTCCTCGGCAGCCGCGCAGAACATCTTCGGGCCGTCAAAATGCTTTGCAAGGAGCGTCTCCGAAATCTCCGGTCCGAAATTGCCAAGATACACGCAGAGCGCGTTGCATCCTGCCGCCTTCACATCTTCCAGCGCATTGACCATATCGATCTCGCTCTCAATAATTGTCACCGGACATTCATAGATTTCATCCGCACCATACTTTTTTGTATAAGCCTCAATCACCGCTTTTCTTCTGTTCTCTGCCAGAGAAGCCGGAAAACAGTCTCTGCTCACTGCTACGATGCCAATCTTGATCTGTGGGATATTGTTTAACTGCATTTTTTTCTCCTTTTTCTTATATCAATAAATCAATCATCTCACGCAAGTTCTGCAAACACGCCCTTCAGCGCCGGATACATCTTCCTGAACTGCTGATACCGCTCTTCATACAGCGCCGCCAGTTCCGGATCCGGTTTCACGGTTTCTGTCACCTTTACCAGCGTATGCGCAGCTTCCTCGACAGACGCAAATCTGCCGCAGGCGACAGCTGCCAGCATCGCGCCGCCGTAGCCGGGTCCCTGCTCTGTCTCAGGGCTTGTCAGCTCAATATTCATGATATTTGCCAGAATCTTCTTCCAGAGCGGGCTCTTTGCACCGCCGCCGCAGAGCATACTGGTATGAATCTCAATGCCCATAGCCCTCGCGGCTTCCAGAGAATCCCGCAGGCCGAATGAAATGCCCTCCAGAACCGCCTGCGTCATATCTGCTCTTGAGGAATCCATCGTCAGACCGATAAAACAGCCGCGTGCCGACGGATCATTGTGCGGCGCTCGTTCTCCCATCAGATAAGGCAGGAAGAATACATGATTCTTTCCGAGGCGCTCCTCCGCGATCGGAGCCTGTTCTTCCGCATAGTTATCTGTATCCAGAATGGTCTCCAGCCACCACTTATTGCAGGAAGCCGCGGAAAGCATACAGCCCATCAGATGGAATTTTCCGTTGGAATGTACGAATGCATGCAGCGCATTTCCTTCATCTGTCTTAAACGCCGCGCTCGGAATAAAGATCGTTCCCGAGGTTCCGAGGCTGATGTTGCAGCTTCCTTCTTCCACCGTATCTGTTCCGACTGCAGCGCCCGCATTGTCTCCCGCTCCGGCTGCAATCACTACCGTTTCCGGGAATCCGAGTTCTTTTGCAATCTCACTTTTCAGCGTGCCGACCGCCTCAAAACTCTCAAACAGCTTCGGCATCTGTTCTTCTGTAATACCGCAGAGTTCCAGCATCTCTCTGCTCCAGCGCTTGTTCGCCACATCCAGCAGCAGCATGCCGGAGGCATCTGAATAATCTGTGCAGTGAACGCCGGAAAGCATGTAATTGACATAGTCCTTCGGAAGCATTACTTTGTTAATCTTCGCGAACAGGTCCGGTTCATTTTCCCGCATCCACAGAAGTTTTGGTGCCGTAAAACCAGCAAACGCGATATTCCCGGTCCATTCTGTCAGCTGTTTTTTCCCGATCGTATGATTCAGCCACTCTGTTTCCTTCTGTGTTCTTCCATCGTTCCAGAGAATGGCCGGCCGGATCACATGATCTTCTTCATCCAGCACTACAAGCCCGTGCATCTGACCGCCCGCGCCGATGCCGGCAATCTGTGACTTATCACAATCCTCCGTCAGCTCTTTCAGTCCTTCCAGGACGGCCAGCAGCCAGTCTTCCGGATTCTGCTCTGACCAGCCCGGTTTCGGAAAATGAAGCGGGTAGTCGCGCGATGTCATATTCTGAATGACGCCGTTTTCATCCATTAACAGCAGTTTCACTGCAGATGTACCAAGATCAACTCCAATAAAAAGCACTGGCATCTCCTCCTTCTTTGAATCCCTTTTCACAGGGCGCCTGCGTTCGTCTGCGCTCCTTTTATATCTCAATCATAAACTGTTCAATCCACCGCCATGCCGCTCCGTAAACGCCGGCTTTCTGCGGATATTGTCCGATTCTCAGCCAGGATGGATCATCCCTGAAAATATCCAGTTCCTTCAGCCGTTTCTTCAGACGTTCCGCGGATGCGCTGATTTCCTTTGCCATAAATCCGCCGAGCACCACATCACAGTCAAATGCACATCTTAGATTGCTGACCGCAATCGCGAGATGATCAATTCCATCGTTCCACAGGTCCTGATATACAGTATTTCCGGCTTTCATTTCCCGGAAAAACGTCCCGACCGGTATTCCCTGATCCCTGCTGAACCGGAATGCTCCGATATATGCCTCCAGACATCCCTTTTTTCCGCAATTACAGGGAAGTCCGTCCGGCACAATGCACATATGACCGAACTCGGCGCTCCTGTGATTCTCACCGTACCAGGGTGTGCCGCCGAAAAAGACCGCACCGCCGACGCCGTATTCAAGATGCAGATAAACAAAATTTTTATCCGGACATTCAGCCGACAGCGCCGAATACTCGGCAATTCCCGCACAGGTACTGTCATTTTCAATGGATACCGGACAGGAAAACCGTTCCTGCATGCGGGTGACCGGAAGTTCCTTCAGCCGCATGGTCGGTGATAAAATAATCGTGCTTAATTCAGGATCCAGAACCCCCGGTACCGTAATTCCGATTCCCAGAAGCTTTGTCTGGTCAATCCTGTTGTTTTCCCTGAAGCGGGTGATTACATCTGACATCTGCGTAAGCAGCGCAGTTTCTTCCAGATCCTTTATTTTTTCCGATGCTGCGGCCACTTCATTCCGCTTCATGTCCATCGCGACGATCGAGATTTCCGTAGCTGACAGAGACACGCCGATCGCATAATGTGCATCTGCAGTTACCTCATAGCCGACCGGCGGACGTCCTCCTGTTGGTTTCTGCATTTCTGCCGCATGAATCAGTCCTGCCTCTTCCAGTTCCGACAGATTCTGATACACCGTCGGCAGACTGAGATTCAATTCCCGGGCGACGTCCTGTTTCGTGACTGAGGATGGTGCGTTGTATATGAAGCGGTAAATGTCGTTTCGCGTTTTTTTTCTGCGATCCGTCGCAGTCGGTCTGATCTGCTTCATGATGCGCCCCTCCTTTCTTTTCGATCATGCGGGATTAAGCATCCTGCGCAGGCACATCATATTATTCAGCAACCCCAAACTTGTAGATCGTCACAGAATGATATTTCTCACCGGCTTTGAAGATCGGCTGCGGCCAGTCGGAATCCTGATGATTTACCGCATCCGGATAAAACTGCGTCTCGAAGCAGACGCCCATCCACGGCTGGTAGTCAGCGCCGTTCTTGCCGGCACAGGTGTTTTTGATGGCGTTGCCGGTGTAAATCTGCATTCCCGGCAGATCTGTCAGGATCTGCATCGTCCGGCCGCTGCCCGGATCCGTAATGACTCCCGCCTCCCGGACTGTTCCGTCCTGCTGATTCAATACCATGTTGTGGTCATAACCGTTGACAAAGCGGAGCTGCTCATAATCCGCCTTGATATCCTGCCCGATCGTTTTCGGCTCTCTGAAGTCAAACGGTGTTCCCGTTACGTCCCAGAGTTCTCCGTACGGGATGGAATATTCATCGGTCGGTGTAAAGCGGTCCGCGTTCATGTACAGCACATGCCCGAGAATATCGCCGCTGCCGTCGCCCGCGAGATTGAAATACGCGTGGTTGGTCGGGTTGATGATCGTCGTCTGATCTGCGCAGGCCTCATATTCAATCTTCAGCGCGTCATCTTCTGTCAGCGTATAGGTGACTGTAAATTCCAGATTGCCCGGGAAGCCCTGCTCGCCATCCTTCGAGAACTTCGTGAAACGGACACCGCTGCCTTCGTCTGTCTCGATTAGCTCCCCCTTGAACATATGCGTAAACCATTTGTCCGGACCTGAGTGCAGGTTGTTGTCATTGTTGTTGACGCCGAGCTGGTATTCTTTTCCCTCCAGCGAGAATTTCGCTTTACCGATTCGGTTCGCGTTGCGGCCGACGCACTCGCCGCAGCTGGTCGGATTGATGAAATAGGCATCCGGATTGTCATATCCCATTACCACATCTGCGAATTCACCGTTTTTGTCCTTTACATACATCGTCACCCATGCAGCTCCCATGTCGATGAACGAGCATGCCGTTCCGTTTTCATTGGTTAAAATGTATTCTGTTACTTCTGTTCCGTCCTTTGTCGTTCCAAATGATCTGGCTGTCACACTCATGATTTGTTTCCTCCGTTTTCCCTGCCTTCCATTTCCGGTTACTTTTTTCATACACAAAAAGCCGAGGTGTTCTTCTTTCTATTAGGAAGAATACACCACGGCACTACTTTTGTCAATATGTTTTATAAAAGTTATTTTTAAATGTTGTATGTATTTGTTTTTACTTGTAAATCGCGATCTCTGATCGCGCGCGAGCTGCGCGACGCACTTGTGCGTCTTCCTCTGCGCAGCTCTGCGATCTGCCGGAGGCTCATTCTTCAACGCGGGCTTTAAACCCATGTTGAAGACGAATTTGATTTTGCGCATTCCTCTCATGACTTAAGTCACGAGTATCCTGCGTTGAAGAATGAATTACCAGGTTCAAGAAGGTCTGCGGGACTGCATAAAAGTATATCTGCAAGTGCAACCAGCTTGTTTGCGGCGGCTCGGTTAATATCTTTCCTGCGCACCTCATATTGCTGCAGTGTCCTTAGATTTACACCGGATCGTTCCGCCAGTTCCTGCTGTGAGAAATGAACTCTTTTTCTATATGTCTGCAGCCTGGTAACCTGATTTCTTTCCAGCAGAAGTCTGTCCAGTACTTCCACCCCTTTTTCCTCTGACGCTGTATGCAATGCCGGAAAGAGACGGATCAGATCCTGTTCACCAATGGAAGAAAACAAATGCGCAAACGTAATTCTCTTTTTCCATTGATAAAATGCCACCAGCCAGCCGCACCAATAATTCAGATCTGTGTCATATCTTGTAAGCGCTTCCTTCTCTTTTTCTTCTCCCATTCCGCATTCCAGCAAAACTCTGCTGCATAGTTCTGTTCCGGATAACCCGCACAGAACCCGTGGATCCCCATTCTCCCATCTCCTTGCAAACCCGCTGACGACAAACATATGGAACAGCAGATCGAGGCTGAGATGTTTCACTTCTGCAGCATACTCTGTCATCTCGCCCATGTTTCGCATTGCGTCATCCAGATACACTTCTGAATAAGCTCCCCGCATTTCTTTCTCCTTCTTCGATAATTCCCTTATCTACTTCGCATAATCTGATTCAGATAAAGCCCGTCCTCTGACTCCTGCTCCAGCATCTTTCTGTATTTTTCTCTCGCAGTCAAGTCTCTTGTTCTGCGCTTTGTATAATAAATCTGTCCATCGACAGGAACTGCTTCCAGAAAATGAATTCTTTCAAACATACGCCCGCTTTTAATAACATACTGAAGTCCAAGCTCTCCTAAAAACATGGCATGCGAGAGCTGCCCCAGTGTAATGGTGTTGCTCAAAAAAGCCCGCGCAAAGGAAAAATATGAATCATCTGCCCGATAGCCGATCATATAGTCCACATCTGATAGATCTGGCAGAAAATGTGCAAGAATATATTCCTTCCCCCGTTTCTCAACCGGACTGCCCAGGCGGAGATTCCTGTTTTTCAGCAGAACTGCCAGCCATTTCAATATCAGTTCAGGGGAATCCTGCGTTTCTGAAAGAATCAGAGCAAAACGGTTCATTCCTGTCTCATCAATTCCATAACAGTTTAGAAAACCACCTTTTTCGTCTATTGCAGCCCATTCTTTTGCCAGTTCTATTTCTTCTGTACAATAAAACCCAGCTCCATAATCATTATCTTTCCTGCCACCTCCGAAAACAGGTGTCTGAACAATGCCTTTCGATCCATGGTATATCATTCGCATAATATTTTCTCCACTTTACGCAGCATCTAACAAATCTAACCGTCAAAACTACGTCTATAGACGTAGTTTTATTATATATCACTTCTTAATATATGTCAACTGGTTCGGTGATGCCTAACGTCTCTGTAAGCGATAGGTATCGTATCAAACCTAACACAGCGGAGGATTCAACATCTGCGTTCCGCTCTGGCGGATCATCCTGGCATTTACGATCAAATACCAAAAATCGGAAATCCGTGTTATACTGATGATCAATAGTCAGTAGATCAATATCATAAACAGCCAACTGTCGATGCATCCAATTTTAACAATGAAGGAGAAATACAGATATGGACTTAATTCCCAGCTTTTCCGTTGATCACACCAAAATTGTCCCGGGAATCTTTACCAACAGAGTAGATACGCTCGGCGATTATAACGTGACAACCTATGACGTGCGGGTCACAAAACCCAATATTGAACCGAATGTAGATGTAGCAGCAATGCACTCTCTGGAGCATCTTATCGCCACTTACCTGAGAAATGACCCCGACTGGAAAGATGAAGTCATCTACTGGGGTCCGATGGGATGTCTGACAGGCTTTTATCTGATCCTGAAGGGGAACCGCGAACCTTCAGAAATCTACGATCTGCTTCTGCGCGCTTTTCAGTCCGTTGAAGATGCAGAAGATGTTCCCGGAGCTTCCGCAGTAAACTGCGGCAGTTACCTGATGCACAACCTTGAAATTGCAAAGTGGTATGCCCGTAAATTCGCCGCTTATCTTGCTGAAAATGCAGACAATCCTGACATCTTTAATTATCCGAGGTCCGAGCGGCTTGTAACCGAAGACGGACGTCAGTTTTTTGATTCATAACAAGATATGTTTTTATCTGTTTATAAAGGCCGCTCACGCCAATAACGCGCGGGCGGCCTTTCTGTTTATGCCAGCCGGCCCAGGTCAGAATGCGCCGGCTGCCTGTTTTCATCGGGTTTCATCATTTACTCCAGCAGTTCCTGCACACCGCAGTGCAGTGTATCAGCCAGCGCAAGCACAACCTGTGCCTGCGCTTTTTTCAGGTCATTCTGGCCCTGTTCATAGAGCTGTATCATCCGCAGGGAAACACCGGACTGCTCGCTGAGCTGCTTCTGCGTCAGATTGTAATAGGCACGCAGGCGTCGGAGTGTTGATTCCTTCCGGAAATCATCCATCTGAATGATTCTGTCAGCGGCTTCCGTAAAAGCAGATACATCCGCTTCATGCAAAATATACATGCGAATCACCTCCGACAGCGAAAGACCTCTGTCAAACAGCCATGCATAGGACTTGTTCTTATTCCACTGATAATATGCCATGATCCAGCCGGCCCAGTATTCGGGACTTCTGTCAAGCGGCAGAACAAGATCCGGATTCAGATCCGGTTCCTCACCGCCTGTTTCCAGAAGAACTGCCCGAAACAGCTCCGGCCCGGACATCCCTGCCGTATATCTCGGATTTCCTCTGCCGAATTCCCTTCCTGTGTTAGAGTATGCAAACTGCATGAAAAGCTGATCCGGATCAAATCTGCATAGATTTATGCCGTACGCACAGAACTCTCCCAATACGGACATCGCATCATCCAAGTACAATTCGCTGTAGGCGTTCGTCATCATTTTCCCAATCTCCTCTTAACAGATCCATCAAATAAACTCCATCCCGACGGTTGCTTCTGATTCTGCGAAATGCTTCGCGGGCAGCAAGATCCCTGCCATGCGCTTTCGGATAATAGATCTCTTTGTTTGCGGGAACTGCTTCGCGGAATGAGATCCGCTCAAAAGCTGCTGCACTTTTCAGGACATATTGTTCTCCCAGATCTCCGAGCCGCATGGCGACTGATAACTGCTGCAGAGAAATGGCATTGTTAAGAAATGCATTTGCAAATGAAAAATATGAATCATCTGCACGCCGGCCGACAATAACATCATATGTCTTATATGGAATCATAAAATGATCCAGCAGGTATCGCCTTCCGTCTTCCATCAGGTCTGAACTGATACGAAACGTGCGGTTCTCCAGTAACACAGCAAGCCAGTTCAGTATATGATACGTTCCGCGCGTCATATATAAAACTGACAGATCTTCCAGTTCCAGCATATACCGATTGGCATATCCATCTCTGTCTCTCCCGCATGCCCATTCTTTGGCCATCTCTTCATACTCTGTCAGATAGAAACCCGGTCCATAATCATTGCGGCGGTTTCCTTTGCCCATAACAGGTTTCTTTATGATTCTTTCTGATCCGTGAAATAAAATGATCTGATTCAAATGAACCTCCTGTTATTCGATAATTTCATCCGGTAATCCACTCTTTATATCGTTATGACGATAGTTTTATCGTATCGCCATAACGACAGTTTGTCAACTATCAAGAAAAAGCTGCTGCACCACACATTTTCATGTGTAATATAGCATCCCTTCGGTATTATATGCGCGATCGAAGATCGCGATTTACATCCGTTCGAATGCGGCATGAATTCATTCATTGACAGGTGCATCTTGTTTACTTCTCTTAGATCCTGCCAAAATCATTGCGATTGCTGCAATAATCACTGCCACATATAAAACAGAACTGACAGCATATGAGCTTTCAGCGTCTGTTCCAAACCGGGCTCCTGTTATTCTCTCACATATCTGGATATAATAACTGGAGAGGAAAATACCCGCCTGTGACATCATCAGCACGATGACTGTTGCCATCGGTATTGTTGACTTCGGTGTGGACTCGCCGACATACATTGTACATAGAGAGCTGATCAGAATCGTGCCGATTCCGGACACCGTCGCGCCAAGCCCTACAACAAATACATTCGGTGCAATCAAAATCAGAAAGATTCCGAGACCCTGGATTGTAAGCGCCCCGGGAATTGCCATTCGTTTCAGAATTTTAACATATCTGTCAAATACAATTCCCACAAGTATTCCTCCGACCTGACACACAGTGAGAATGACTGATACTGTCGTTGCAACAGTCTGACCACCAATTCCTCTTCCGGCAACAACCATACTCATGCCTGACATGACCGGCATTGCAGTCAGTGAGACAAAAAAATTGATCAGAACATATTTCATAATTTCCGGGCTGACACGTTCTTTTTTCTGATCTTCTGACGTTCTGATATTTGATGCTTCATCTGTATCCTTTACAGCAGTCATCCCGGCCACTGAACCCTGCCTCGTATCTTTCATAAGAGTCAGTACCATTACAAGAGTTCCCAGTCCGATCATATAAGGATAAAACGCATAATACCATTTACGGTCTGCCAGCGGTCCGCTTGCCATCTGGAGAACCGCAGCGCCTGCATTTGCCATAAAGGCGGCCATCCCCAGTATTCTGGCATGATTCTCCAGAGGCTGTGTCTCCAAAAACCATGCGTTTGAGAATGTCAGGCATCCGATCCCGCAGCCAAAAATCAGACGAAACATAAGGATTGTTGACAGAGTTCCGTGAAAAAATGCCGGTCCCATTCCTCCCAGCACAAACAGGATCCCTCCGAGGACAAACGTTGTCTTATATCGGATTTTCTTTCCGATCACTTTCCCCATTAACAGTCCCACAATGACATTCACGATCGACGGAAGTGTTGATACCAGACGAATCGATGCCTGGGATGCCTCCGGAAAATATGATGACATCATTGCAAGCACAGAATTCACAGCATTACCTGCTGCAGTCAGCATGCTGACCGACAAAACCGCAGCCACGGATGCAGTCAGAATCTTGTCCTTTTTTGCCTTCATGGGTATTTCCTTTCAAAACGATCCAACGGAGGAAGTATCCTGATGCAGAACAGTTCCCGGTTTAAATCACAAAAAGATCTGTCTGCAGCCTCCGGTGCAAACAGATCTAAATCATTAATTATGTGGATGAATTCAGTATACCTGAATCTTGAATTTTGAAAAGAAATTAAAAGGACAGATTTCGTGTTAATCCTGTCACTTTTCGATACTTTTGTCCATTCTCATCGATCTCATACCATTTTGCTGTTAACCATTATATACCGTCGTCAGCTCGAATGCGGCATGAATTCATACAGTGCCATCGCCAGCGCATTGACCGGCATGGTCTGCAGCCAGATCTTACCGGGGCCGGTAACAACTGTATTGAAGAGCCCCTCGCCACCGAATACGACATTCTTGACGCCTTTTACCGTCTCAATTTCCATGCTGCAGGACGCTTCCATCGCTGCAACATAACCGCTGTCAATAACCAGCTGTTCGCCGGATCTGAGTTCACGCTCCTGCACCGAACCGTCGATCTCAAGCCATACAAGTCCTGACCCGGTATACTTCTGCATCAGAAATCCTTCGCCGCCGAAAAAGCCCGCCGAGAGTTTTTTCTGCAGGTAAATATCCATATTGACATCTTCTGTCGATGCAAGGAACGATGTCTTCTGTGCGATAATCGGCGTCTCGTCGATATTGAAGGCGAGAATATCACCCGGGCAGTGTTTCGCAAGCGTCAGTTCCCCTGCCTGATCTGCGTGGTAATGGTTCAGTGCCAGGGACTCTCCGACGATCGCTTTCTTAAACATCCCGCCAAGGCCTCCCATCTTCGTCTCCATCCGGATGCCCCGTGACATCCATGCCATGGCGCCGCTCTGACACTTGATTGACTCACCCTGCTCCATCTGCAGGGTCAGAACTGTAAATGGCTGATTTGCAATTTTGTACCTCATGTAATTCTCCTTTCTTCTTGTCCTCTGTCTCTTTATTAGCGTGGATATGTCCCCGCCTTAAACATACGCATCATCTCTCTTGTGAGCGAGATTCCGTCATCTTCCGGCACTTCCTCCGGCGTATACCAGCCGGCCATTGCAAGTTCCTCGTGATCCAGCGTCAGATCTTCATCATCTCCGTCCAGATCACAGAAAAAGCCCATGAGCAGGGAGTTGGAAAACGGCCAGGGCTGGCTCTTATAGAACCGCAGATTCTTCACTCTGATTCCGACTTCCTCCATCACTTCCCGGTGGACTGTTTCTTCAATTGTCTCCCCAATCTCGGTAAATCCCGCAAGCAGAGCGAACCGGGTGTAGCCGCGTCCTGCGTATTTGCTCATCAGCAGCTTTCCGTCGTGAATGACAGCGATGATTACCCCGGGGCTGATCCGCGGATAATTCACAAGTCCGCATTTCGGACATTTTACCATGCGTTCTTTGTGATCTTTGACGGTCGGTGTTCCACACTTGCCGCAGAACGTGTGTCCGTCATACCACTCATAGAGGGAATGGCCGGTAACTCCGGCAAATGCGCGGTTCAGAGGCCGCGCCTTTCGGAATGTCTCCATGTTTTCATAGGCAAAACCCTCCGGCGTAAAGTTCTCCTTTAGATCTCCCAGAAAATATTCTGTATTGTCGACCGCGAAAAGATAGGTGTATGCAATGTCTATATCCCGAAAGTCATCAACCGTCGGGAAGATCAGTCTCCCGTCCTGATCATATCCGACCAGCGCCTGACCGCCGTCAAAGACTAGCACATGTTCATGTGCCTGCGGCTGCCGGTCATGAAATTCATTGTGAAATACGTTTGGTGCGATGTCCTGTATCATAATTTTAACTCTCTTCTATACTACTATTATAAACTATATGGGTAATAATCAAAAATACTTTGCACAACATCTGATATCTGTTGTATTTCAGAATAACTCAGGCGGTCAACCACTCTATAGTACCTTTTGTTTAAATCCAGTGTTTTCAATTGTTCACACATAGCTACCCCCGTAAACTGGTTTGTTCCAACCAGTACATGGAGTGCATCCGGATCTGCTTTTTCCACTACCGGACATACAACAGAAAGTCCGGTTTCATTAAAGAAATCTTTGCTCAGAATCAGGGCGCGCGCCTTTCTGTCTTTTAATTCTATAATATCTCCCTGTCTTACACTTCTCCCCATCTACCATACCTCTCGTCCAACAGCCTCACCCCAGTCATATTCTTCATACGGCCCGAGTTTTCCACCATACGCAGCGGCCCTTTCTTCCAGAGTCTGATGACGATTCATCTTTTCAAGTATGATTCTCCCGTTCTCAACAAACACATCAACTTCTTCATTCATATGCATATCAGCCAGTTCAAGTACTTTTTTGGGCAGCCGGACACCCTGACTGTTGCCCCATTTGGTAATCTGAGCTGTCATACTGATACTCCTCTCATAAATCTTACACACGCTTAATCAAATCCAGTGTATAAACTTCGTATATACATTATATTCTATTCTGTATTTCTCATTCTGTCAACAAAAGAAGCGGCTGACGCCGCCTCTTTCCATGCTGTTTTCATTAATAAATCTCCTGCACCCTTTCAGGAACCCTCTTCAGTCCGCATATCCGTCCGGATTCTGGCTCTGCCAGCGCCAGGAGTCCGCACACATCTCTTCGATGCCGTATTCCGCCTCCCAGCCGAGCTCTGCTTTTGCCTTGTCACATTTCGCATAGCATGTCGCGATGTCGCCGGGACGCCGCGGCTTGATCTCATATTTCAGCGCATGACCGCACGCCTTCTCAAACGCGTGAATCACATCCAGAACGCTGTAGCCGTTGCCGGTTCCGAGGTTGTAGACATTGACACCGCTTCCGGGCGTCAGTTTCGCGAGTGCTTTTACGTGGCCGCGCGCCAGATCCACGACGTGAATGTAATCACGCACACCGGTGCCGTCCGGCGTATCGTAATCATTTCCGAAAACACCGATCTGCGGCAGCTTGCCGATCGCAACCTGCGCGACATACGGCAGCAGGTTGTTCGGAATTCCCTTAGGGTCTTCGCCGATCATGCCGCTCTTGTGCGCGCCGATCGGATTGAAGTAACGAAGCAGCACCACATTCCATTCATTGTCGGAAGTGTGAATGTCTGTCAGGATCTGCTCCAGCATGGACTTCGTCCAGCCATACGGATTGGTGCACACGCCCTTCGGGCAGCTCTCCGTGATCGGAATCTCCGCCGGATCTCCGTAAACCGTCGCAGAAGAGCTGAAGATAATGTTCTTCACACCGTGATTCCGCATCTCGTCACACAGCGTCAGCGTTCCGCCGATGTTGTTCTCATAATATTCGATCGGCTTCGCGACAGACTCTCCGACTGCCTTCAAACCGGCAAAATGAATCACAGCGTCGATCTGTTCCTGATCAAACACCGCCTTGATCCCTGCGCGATCCCGGATATCCGCTTCATAGAAAGTAACCTGCTTCCCAGTGATCTTCTCAATCCGGTCCACAGCCTTCTTGCTGGAATTATACAAATTGTCAAGAATGACAACTTCATGTCCTTCGTTTAACAGTTCCACACATGTATGGCTGCCGATGTAACCGGCGCCGCCTGTAACGAGAATTCTCATATCTTCTGTTCCTTTCTCCTGCTTTGCATCCGGATCTGATTTTCTTCCCTCTTGATATCCGAATCTGACGCTTCCTCCGGATTTGCAGCCGGATCTGTTTCTTTCTTCAGATTTGCATGCCTTGAAGAATGCTGTCGGCATGCATTTTTTGATAATTCTTGCCTTACGCATGCTCCGATTGCCTGCAGGAGCATGCTCTTTTGTATTCTACACCTGTTCTGCATGCCATGTCACGCCCGGCCAGCATGCTTTTTGATGCTTTTTCCATCATCTGCATGCCCGGCTCCCTTCTGAAGGCATGCTTTTTGATATGTTTTCCGCTTTCTGCATGCCCAATCCCCTTCAGGAGGCATGCTTTTTGATATGTTTTCCGCTTTCTGCATGCCCAATCCCCTTCAGGAGGCATGCAGTTTTACGTGTTTTCCGCTTTCCGCATGCCCGCTCCACTCCAGGAGACATGCAGTTTTACGTGTTTTCCGCTTTCCGCATGCCCGCTCCACTCCAAGAGGCATGCTTTTTGATGCTTTTTCCACGATCTGCATGCCCAATCCCCTTCAGGAGGCATGCAGTTTGACGTGTTTTCCGCTTTCCGCATGCCCGGTCCACTCCAAGAGGCATGCAGTTTGACGTGTTTTCCGCTTTCCGCATGCCCGGTCCACTC
>JNKK01000041.1 GCA_000702845.1 Lachnospiraceae bacterium FE2018 | reverse complement strand
CTCCCGCACAGGTTGTCATTGAAGGGACGACTTATCAGAAATTCGATCTGCTCCGGGCGCGGCTGGCGCACCACATGGAGGAGATCGTAAGAAAAGAACTCGGCAGATATTACTGCCTGGAGGATATGTCAGAAAGCAATCTGGCCGGCAGCGCATTTGCGGCGCTGTGCCGCGCCGAATAGATTTATTATTTTCAGCGTTTTGCTTTGCCCTCGAAGGCCGGCTGTGTTTCCACAGCCGGATTCTACCTTCGAGGGCTGTTCTTTTTATGGGATTTTGGTAACATGATTCATTGTAAAAGGCCTTTTGAAACGTAAGCGCTCAATAATTCGGCGGATGAAAATATTTGACTTGTAACCTAAAAAAAGTTACAATTCAAAAAAGGGCTTTCAGAGGGGGAGGAAATTCATAATGAAGGAATATATTGAAAAAATCCTGCACCAGAATGTACAAATTATACCTTACACAGATATGGAGCAGCTCCCTCTTTCCTATAGAAGCGGCTATGATGTAAAACTGATGACTGTTGGACACCATAAAGCACTGCTCGCAGCGCCCACTGAAAAGACATCATTGACTGTCTTGCGAAAACAGCAGCATCAGATGATGGTCTATACCGGGCTTCCCTGTGTACTGTATTTGACAGATATGAATTACTATACCAGGGATGCCTTGCTGGATGAAGGGCTTCCTTTTGTTTGGGAGGGACATCAGATATATCTCCCTTTTATCGGGACCTTGCTTGATGATCATCCGAGGCGGGGGGTTGCGACCTGTGCACAGATTTCCTATCTGACACAGAAGCTGCTTCTGACTGCGTTGTATCAGGGTTGGCAGAAAGTCACGGTGACAAAGGCGGCGAAAAACCTTGAGGTTTCCAAGACATCCATTACCCGTTGCTTTGATGAGCTGGAAGCTTTTCAGGTTCCATATTTGACGGTACGAAGCCGTGCGAGGACCATTACCGCTGATGTCGATAAAAAAGCAATGTGGGCAAAACTCCAGGGAATACTGAGAAATCCTGTGATCACAAGTTATGCTCTTAAGGAACTGCCGCGTGGAAGTTTCCCGCTGTCTGGCTTGACGGCACTGGCTCACTATTCTATGCTGGATGACGGAGGTTTTCCTGAATATGCGATTACCAAAAAAGATCTGTCTGCCGCTGGAATCTCTAATGATATGTTTATGCCGGCAGGAGAAGATCCTGCGTGTATTATACAGAAAATTGGATATCAGATCCCATTTGGAAATGGAGAGGCGGTCGATCCATTGACGGTGGTTCTTAGCATCAGTGAAGAGGAAAAGTCGGATCCAAGGGTGAGCATGGCGATAGATGAGATGCTGGAGGCGTATGTATGGTAAAAGGAATTGATCGTTTTAGAGCGTATTTCAGCGACTTTACAGATCAATATGTGCTGATTGGCGGAGCTGCCTGCGATATTTCGTTTGAAAGTAATAATGCTGACTTCAGGGCAACAAGAGATTTGGACGTTGTTCTGATCGTAGAAGCTCTGACAAGAGAATTTGGCCAAAAGTTCTGGGAGTTTATCCGAGACGGTGGGTATCAAAACCGGACAAAATCTTCCGGGGCACCCCAGTTCTATCGCTTTGATAAGCCTGCGCGGGAGGGTTTCCCTTTGATGATTGAACTTTTTGCCAGGACAGATTATGTTCTGGAGGGTGGTGGAGAATTGACACCGATTCATATTGACGACAATGTATCAAGTCTCTCAGCTATCTTGCTGAACGATGCGTATTACCACTCATTACTCCAGGGGAGAGAGATCATAGATGGTTTTTCTGTGTTGAAGCATAGTTGGCTGATTCCGTTTAAAGCGAAAGCATGGTTGGATTTGAACGAACGGAACCGGCGTGGTGAGCATATTGACTCCCGGGACCTGAAAAAACACAGAAATGATATCATTCGTATGGCGGCAGAACTGGTTTTGGAAAGATGTGAACTGCCGATAGAAGTGAAGACTGACATGGCTGACTTCATCGAGGCCATGAATGTCACGGACCAGGAAATCAAAAATCTGAAACTGCGCGGAGTCCGGGCAGAGGATATCCGGCAGTTGTTGGTTGATACATATCTGTAAAGATCTTATACCCATTTAGAAATATGTACAGTCGAATTTTTGCAGATCGTCTAAAAATCGTCTAATATGAACCCCTCTTGTCTAACGAACTTGGACGATCTCAAACGAACACCACGCGACTCGAACCATTCGTTTTTTATTGATTTTACTGGATTTACTGAACAGAAACGAACAGGTTAAGTCTTAAAAAGAAAATGGAGCAGAGTTCTCCTAAGCGGAAGGTCGTGGGTTCGAATCCCGCCAGGGACGCTATTCCATCGGGTGGGGACCGAAAAAATTGGTTCCCGCTTCTTCTATTTCATAAGACGATTTCCGTCTAAAATCCCCTTCTACATATTAGCTGGAATCTAAAATTTCGCCGATTCTTCTAATGAGGCGATTTTCACCCGATTTTCAGGGCTCCGATTCAACGAAGGCGTATGTTACCTGGCAATAATAGAGAAAGATGCCAGTGAAATGGATGCAAATTATGAGATGGATTCCTATGCATGGTTCACACCTGACGAGACCAGAGAAAATATAAAAAAAGGAAGTCTTGCTTCATTTTTTCTGAATGCGTATCTGGGGGATTAGGCATGCACTAGATAAATATAATAATTTGAAATTGGTTGTATTAATCTGGCGCGGAGGGTTAAGATCACTCGGCGCTAACACTAATGAGTATAACTGAGCCCATATGCTCAGTTTTTTTAATGCGTTTTTTGGCATTTGGTAGCTAAGAACTACCAAAAAGTAAACGATCAATTTCTCGTGATTAATCACATATTTCCCTACAATTTAACCATAACAACCGAAACGGTTGTAGACAATCGCACTTTGACAATTGAATACACATTCATCAGATACGTTCCTCTGTGGAAGTCAACAGGCTTCAGCCGAACGAAGATGCGCGATGACTTCAAAAGAATGAGCGGCAACCATACTTTGAGAATGCAGGATGGCATCCTGCAGGGCGATGAAACACAGATGGGATTATGATACTTCCGTTCTGCCGATGGGAAGAGCGGCCCGGCGAGAACCGCGGGGAGGCTGGAACCCTATGGAGCCGTAAGCCAGCGGCCGTCTGATGAGATTCCCTTTATTCCGGGGTGATTGAGAATAAATGCGGGATGGACATATTTAAATGAAACGGCAGCTCGTTCGTAATGGCGGAGGGCTGCCTTTACATGACCGGGGAGACTGCAGGAATTTCAGAAAATCCGGTCAAAAAATTTGGTTTTTAGAAAACGTATAAAACAACGAATGGAGGGGCTATGTACAGAAGGCTAGTAAAAATACATAAGCACTGGGTCTACAGACGCGGTGATATTTACCTCGCGGATCTGGGGCCGGGCAGAGGATCCAAACAGGGAGGAATCAGACCGGTCATTAACTACCAGAACAATACAGCAAACCTGTATTCCACGATCATTACAATGGTCCCGGTTACATCGAAGCTGAAAAAACTGAACCTGCCCTGCCATGTTTATCTTGGCAAGGAAGGCGGACTGACCGAGAATTCCATGGCGATGGTTGAACAGATGGATCCGGTTAATAAATCAGACATTTTTGGATATATCGGAAAACTCAGCGAAAAAACAATGAAAAAGATTGACCGGGCCGCGGAAGAACACCACGGCCGGCATATCCCACACGAATTGGAGGCGCCGTGATGAGAAAAATAGTCAGACCAGAGCCGATTATGATTACGCTGTGTGCCAGATGTGTGTCACAGTTTTACAGCGCCAATCGGTATCAGATGCGGAGAGTGGATTTTTATCAGATTAATAAAGATGAGTGTACTTTTTGCGGCTGTCGCAGAGGGTATGATTACCTGCTGTATCCAGGAAAAGAAAAAGGCAGCTGCATCAGACGTATGCGTCGCAGAAGAGATAGCAGAGATGTGTGTTATGTCGATATAAATGGCAGGGAGACAGAAGGATGGAAATGAACTTTCAGGAACTATATGGGAGTGTGTTAAAGGAGTATCCGGATGTGCTGACTGTTGAGGAAATGAGCAGGGCACTTGGCGTATGCACAAAGACAGCGTATCGACTGGTGAGGAATAACCAAGTGCGTCATCTGAGACTCGGGCGTGCATACAGAATTCCAAAGACGCATCTGGTTACTTATCTGCAGCAGACTTATGACAAACTGGACTTCTGCTGATGGCGTCCTTTAAGATAGGAATTGCCAACAGCAGAAGGTGCATGCTGCAAGGGAAAGGAGATAACAAAGATGGTAGCAGGACACCTTCAGGAAAAGAATCAGCTTTACTACATTGTATTGAGCTACAAAAATCTGGAAGGAAAGAGAAAGAATAAGTGGATTCCCACTGGTTTGAAGGTGAAGGGAAATAAGAAAAAAGCGCAGCAGATGCTGATGGAGGCACGAAAAAACTTCAAGATTTCCGAAGAACCCGTCGGGACGGAGATGATGTTCTCGGATTATATGCTGCAGTGGCTTGAGATTATCCGGCCGACAATCGCTGTCACAACCTATGCCGGGTATGTAGAATCAGTGGAAAAAATCATTGTTCCATATTTTAAGACGAGGGGTACGACGCTCCGTGGCCTGAAAGCAATCGATATTCAGAACTTCTATTTGAAGCAACTGGAAACGAAAAAAGCGACAACTGTGCTGCGATACCACGTCAACATTCATCAGGCACTAAAGTATGCAGTAAAGATTGATCTGATTGACAGCAATCCGGCAGATAAAGTGCAGCGGCCGAAAAAGGAGCGTTTCGTCGGAAGCTTCTACAGCAGCGAGGAGATGGAAGCACTGTTTGAAGCAGCCAAAGGCACAAAGCTGGAAATACCGATTTTTCTTGGAGCCTTTTACGGACTTCGCAGAAGTGAGGCACTTGGCCTTAAATGGGACGCTGTAGACTTCGAGAATAATACCATTACGATCCGGCATACAGTGACATGCGTCCGAATCCACGGAGAAAATGTGCAGGTGGAGCGGGACACTACAAAAACAAAGTCCAGTATGCGGACGCTTCCCCTGGTTGATGTATTCAAAGATAAGCTTTTGGAAAAGAAGAGAATACAGGAGGAATGCAGACGTATCTGCAGAGGCGGTTATAACAGAAAATACCAGGAT
Organism: Lachnospiraceae bacterium FE2018; assembly: GCA_000702845.1. GTDB lineage: Bacteria > Bacillota > Clostridia > Lachnospirales > Lachnospiraceae > CADBRN01. The sequence goes on along the minus strand of JNKK01000041.1, from coordinate 19,349 downwards.
TACATATGCGTTGATGAAATGGGAAATCTGATTCAGCCGAATTATGTGACAGGGGCATTTCGCAAGCTGCTTGAGAAGAACGGTCTGCGGCGGATCCGGTATCATGATCTGCGGCATAGCTGTGCATCTTTGCTGCTTGCCAACGGAGTTCCGATGAAACAGATTCAGGAATGGCTGGGTCACAGCGATTTCTCTACGACAGCTAACGTATATGCGCATTTGGATTATAACGCAAAGTTATCCTCTGCAAGTGCGATGGAAAGCGGTATGGAGAGTGCACTGGACGTGTTTCGTAAGTGAGAATTGTCAGAAAACTTGCACCCTTTTCTCTCCAATTCTCTCCTAAAATCAGGAGAGAAGAGCGGATTTTTAAGCCTCCAAAATCGAGGCAAAAGAAAAAGCCCGCATGCCGCAAACCCGCATGCAGACTGGATTTCTTTGAGCGCAGAGGGTGGGATTCGAACCCACGCACCGGATACCGGCCTATAGCATTTCGAGTGCCACCTCTTGGACCACTTGAGTACCTCTGCAAGTTATAATTTGAACTCTCGCCTGAAAGAAAAACTCCGGAAAGAGGAGAGAAATCAGGAGAGAACTCAGCTGTGTTCAGTTATCAAGGATAAACGAAAAAGCCAGTAAAATCAAGGGAAATCGGCAATCTCGAATGCAAACAGACAACCGCATTTCGAGTGCGCCGCGTTATGACCTTTTCGCTACGTCTCCAAGACACTTTACTGATTGTATCAAATCACCCGTGCAACTGCAAGAGTGTTTTTGTACACTTTTAGATGCCTTTAGGGTTATCATTTCTCTCCCAGCCGGTACACAATGACGATTCCGGCGGTTACGAGTACGAGTGACAGCAGTCCATATGCACTGAAAGCCTGATTCTGCTCCCCGAGCAGGAGAGCGGACAGGATGGCGCCGAGCACCGGATTCATAAAACCGAAAACGGCAATCCGGCTGACCGGATTGTGCCGCAGCAGAATACTCCAGAGGGTATAGGCTGCCGCGGAAATAAATGCCATGTAGAGCAGCAGGACAGTGGATGACGGGGTAAATCCTGACAGTCTGCCGCCAAGCGCTGCGCCGGCGATCGCCAGCACAATGCCGCCGATGATGAACTGATAGCCGGACAGGACAAACGTGTCTTCCCGTTTAGAGTATTGCTTCATGATAGAGGATGACATGGCATACATCAGTGTAGAAATCAGGATAAAACCTTCACCGGTAAACTGCATGTGCAGGTCCAGCGTATTGCCCGGAAGCAGGATCACCAGAACGCCGGCGAAACCGACGAGACATCCCGCGATTTTCCGCAGATTCAGCTTTTCTGTGTGAAAGATCAGCGCGGCAACCAGAATCGCGAAAAAGGTGGAGGATGCTTCGGTGATGGAAGCCTTCACACCGGATGCATGCGCCATGCCGATGTAAAAGAAAAAGTACTGTCCGATGGTCTGAAATGCAGACAGAATCACGATCATTCTGATGGAATCCAGGCTGATCCGGCAGTTGTTTTTGCTGCCGGCAGGAAGTCCCTGCGGGAGAAGCAGACGATGCGCGCCGATGCTGCCGAACAGGATGACGAGAATTCCCGCAAGCGTAAAGCGGACGCCGGCGAACAGCAGCTGGGATGCCATGTCTTCTGAGGCGATACCGAAAAGACGATAGCCGATTTTGACACAGGGAAATGCGCTGCCCCAGAGGAAGCCGCAGATAAATGTTGCAATAATGATGACCGGAGTCCGCGTCCAGAAGGTTGTCTGTCTCTGAGATTGCTTCATAACATGCTTCATAACATTTAGAGAATGGAATATCTGTTGTACAGATCGCGCGAAACGATCCGGGTGTTTGAAAGTCTGTCATACAGGTCATCCGGGATGATCCGGAGGCCGGAAATACGTATCGAGTATAGCACAGGGCCTCCGGAAAAAGTATTACAAAAACTTAACAGAATCAAAATAAATTATTTTTATTGAGGGGTTACATTTATGAAGCTTGTTTTGTATACTGTTACTTGGAGTATAAATGAATCGTAGGGGATAATCGTCGAAAATCGGGTAGAGGGGCCCGTGTATTTCGTGACGGTTTCTTTGGTGATTCAGCTCCCGTTCAGGGGGCTATTTTCTTTTTACAGAATTGATTGTTTGAATTCTGTAGTTTAAATGAATGGATTGAATGCTGTCTTTGCGGGGACAGTTTGACGGTATAATAGGGGAGATTTTTAAGATGTTGAAGAGTATTGCAGGGCGGGTTGCTCTGTTTATGCTGATCGGTGTTTCAGCCATGGCGGCAGCCGGCTGCGGAAGCCGCGATGAAACACGTAAGATTGTCTTTGTCGGCAATACGGAGTCCGGCTCTGACGCTGAGGTCTGTCAGGAAATCTGGCAGGGTGTTTCGGCTTATGCTGCGGAAGGCAGTGCGGAAGCGTCGATCTATACACCGGATCCGTCTGCGGCCGGTGCGCGGGTCGCAATGTTAAATGCGATTGATGAAGGTGCGGATGTAATCGTCTGTGTCGGCGATGAAATGGCCAGTGCAGTTTACGATTTACAGCAGCGCGAGAATCACACGGAATTTGTTCTGATTGATAAAATACCGACTACCGGAAGCGGATCCGGAAAAACAAGAATCCGCGGGAATACGTTCAGTGTGATGTGCAACAGACAGGAAGCAGGATTTCTTGCAGGTTATGCGGCTGTTGCCGAAGGATACAGAAAAATAGGGTTTCTGGGCGGCAGCGCAGGTGATGACGACAGGCTTTACGGATCCGGATTTATTCAGGGTGCTGAAGCTGCCGGGAAAGCAATGGGATATACAGACGGAGAGGTGGAAATCCGCTATCGTCTGACTACATCCAACGCAATCAGTCCGACGCTCGTTTCTGAGATCGGCAGCTGGTTTCAGGAAGGCTGTGAACTGATCTGCGTCTGCGGCAGCGGACCGGAATTCATCGGACCGGAAAGTGCTGCGCAGTTTGGCGGGAAGGTAATTACGGCGGATATTAATCAGCTGGATTCATCAGATTCTATCATCGCCGCCTCAGGAATCAATCATATTAATGTTGTACAGCTGGCGCTTAAGGACCTCGAGGAAGGAAAGCTGAAAGGCGGACAGAAGAATTTCTTCGGACTTTCCCAGGGCGGTGTTTCTCTCCAGATGAAAGAAGGGCAGTTCCAGAGTTTCGGCGATGCAGAACTGGCAGCTCTGTCAGAGCAGATTACCGACGGTGAGATCGAGATTGAAGATGCGGATGTCGCTGAAAATCCGGAGCGCTATGAGATTACGGTCTGCAGCCTGATCGGCGTTGAGGATGCCCTCGCAAAGGCAGAGGCAGAAGAAAATGCTGCAGCAGGAGAGAGTGACGGGGCTTCAGAAACAGACGCCGGGTCAGATTCCGGGTCAGATGCCGGTCTTGATTCGGGGACGAATTCCGGTGCGGAAGCCGGAGTAGAAAATGAATAAAGTATTTCATAAATATGAAGTCAGTAAGATGCGCGGACACATGTGACGCGCATCTTTTTTTGGAGCGTGTGTGTTTTTCCGAAGCTGCCTTTTCTTTTCGCGGAATAGCACCTTCTTTCTGATGCGTACGAAGATTATAGAATCCTGCGTTGAAGTTGGAAGCCATTCCATGCTAGAATAATGCCGGTATAATGGTTATGTATTATGTATAAGATTTTTTTTGTAAGGCAGACAAGTGTGTCGTACAGTCCGCGTGTGATCGAAGATCGCGGTTTACTTTCCGCAAAATGGATTGAATCAGCGCGCAGAAGGAATAAACAAAAGCAGGCGAGGAGGAATCAGGATGGAATACAGAATTGAACATGACTCCATGGGTGAGATGAGAGTTCCGGCAGATGTATACTGGGGCGCGCAGACGCAGCGCAGCTATCAGAATTTTGAGATCGGCACGGAAAAAATGCCGGCGGAAATAATCCGTGCATTTGCTGTTTTAAAGAAAGCGGCTGCAATCGCAAACTGCCGTCTCGGCAAGCTGGATGAACAGCGGATGGGACTGATCAGCCAGGTATGTGATGAGATTCTTGATGGAAAGCTGGAAGGGAATTTTCCGCTGGTTGTCTGGCAGACAGGAAGCGGTACCCAGTCTAATATGAATGTCAACGAAGTGGTCGCAAACCGCGGCAATGAGATCGCGGCAGAAGCAGGGATCACTTTTGAAGGCGGAAAACCGCTGCATCCGAACGATACGGTAAACATGTCGCAGAGTTCCAATGACACCTATCCGACGGCGATTCATATCGCAGCGGTTACCGAAATCGAGCAGCAGCTTTACCCGGCGATTGACCATGCGGTCGAGGTGCTGAAAAAGCTGGAAGACGCACATCAGGGTGTGATCAAAAGCGGCCGTACCCATCTGATGGACGCGACACCGATTGCGTTTTCACAGGAAATCAGCGGCTGGCGCGCAATGCTTGAAGAAGGAAAGCGGCTGATCGGATCGGCCATTCCGCATCTGTCACAGCTGGCACTGGGCGGCACTGCCGTCGGCACGGGAATCAACGCGCCAAAAGAATTCGGCAGCGAAGTGGCGAAGGCGGTTTCCGAACTGACCGGCAAACCATTCGTGACCGAGCCGAATAAATTCCATGCGCTGACATCCAAGGATGCCGTTACATTCGCGCATGGTGCGCTGAAAGCGCTGGCAGCAAATATGATGAAGGTGGCGAATGATGTGCGCTGGCTGGCAAGCGGTCCGCGCTGCGGACTCGCGGAGATCACAATTCCGGCAAACGAGCCGGGCAGCTCCATTATGCCGGGCAAAGTCAATCCGACCCAGTGCGAGGCGATGACCATGGTTGCGGTACAGGTAATGGGCAATGATGCGGCAATCGGATTTGCTGCATCCCAGGGAAATTTTGAATTGAATGTGTTTATGCCTGTCATTGCATACAATTTCCTGCAGTCCGTCCGGCTGCTCTCCGACGCAATCCGATCCTTTACAGATCACTGCCTGGTCGGCATTCAGGCCAATGAAGAGCAGATGGCTGCAAACCTGCACAATTCCCTGATGCTGGTGACAGCACTCAATCCGATCATCGGTTACGAAAATGCGGCAAAAACATCCCTGAAGGCATACCGCGAGAACATCTCCCTGAAAGAGGCATGTGTCTCACTCGGCCTGCTGACAGAAGAGGAATTTGATCAGGCTGTCCGGCCTGAGACAATGATTTAAGGCGTGGTCAGGGGATCAGACCTGGGCGAAGGAAACAAATCAAGAAAAGTGCATCCGCAAGTGAGCCATCTGGCAGGATGCGGATGCACAAAAGCCCGAAATCAGCTCTGACAGCAGGAATCAATCAAGAAAAGTCCAATAACACAGAGTCAGAGATCTACAGAGAGACGAGGAATACTATGAAGATAAGAAGAGCCCAGGAGAAAGATCTTCCCCGCATCGATGATCTTCTCAGCCAGGTGCTGATGGTGCATCACAACGCACGGCCGGATCTTTTCAAGGCAAACTGCAGAAAATATACAGACGATGAACTGCGGGAAATCATCCGGGACGATCAGCGTCCGATCTTCGCGGCAGTTGATGAAGATGATGTGCTGATGGGATATGTATTTTGTGTGATTCAGCAGCATAATAATGATAATATTCTGACTGACATCAGGACACTTTATATTGATGATCTGTGTGTTGATGAAACACTGCGCGGCATGCATATTGGAAAGACTCTTTACGACTATGTAATTGACTGGGCGAGGGAACATGATTTTTATAATGTTACGCTGAATGTCTGGGAAGGCAATGACAGCGCGAAGAAGTTTTATGAAGCCTGCGGACTGGGCGTGCAGAAGACAGGAATGGAATTGGTTCTTTGATTTTGCTTGACAGAGTTTCCGGGACTCAATATACTTTACTTGATAAGAGGGACACAGCGACAAGCGGTTGGCCCCGATCAGAAGTTTCTTTTGCAGAGAAATAAATTTCTAAGCAGCCGTCACTTTGCCGAGTGGCGGTTGTTGCGTTTTATGATTACTGTAATGGTAAATGACCATACATGTAATGTTATACGCATAAGCGCTCACCTCCTTCCGGAAGCAAGTAGACCAACCGCTTTACGCTTGTGTGTGTCCCTGTTCACGCCGAATGGGGCGCCCATAACGTTATGGTAACAAGATGGTAACAGAAGTCACTGCGGAAAGTCAACATAATATATGCATCGGGTAATCAGATTGGAGATCACAATAGAATGGTGGGATTAAGTACACTCTGCTACATCGAGCAGGACGGAAAGTATCTGATGCTCCACAGAGTGAAAAAGGAGCACGACATCAACAAAGATAAATGGATCGGCGTCGGAGGACATTTTGAGGCGGATGAGAGCCCGGAGGAATGTCTGCTGCGAGAAGTGAAGGAGGAAACCGGACTTACGCTGACTTCCTGGCGGTACCGCGGAATCGTGACATTTGTCTCCGGCGACGGCGTGACGGAATATATGTCCCTGTTTACCGCGGACGGTTTTACCGGGGAGATGATTGAATGCGACGAAGGAGAGCTGGTCTGGATCGAGAAGTCAAAAATCAATGATCTGGAACTGTGGGAAGGAGATAAGATTTTCTTCCGGCTCCTGGATGAAGAGCGGCCGTTTTTCTCTCTGAAGCTTGTCTATGACGGCAGCGGCATCCTGATCGAGGCAGCGCTGGACGGCCGGGTTATGGAGATCCGGTAGAGGCAGCACTTCAACGTAGTGGAACATTCCCCCGCTTTTTCATGCGGCGGATTTGAAACTGGTGAGACTTCAGCACAGAAAAATCAGCATATTAGAGGAAACATCATGAAATACAATTATCTAGTCGTCGGCGCAGGTCTTTACGGCGCAGTATTTGCGTACGAAGCGAAGAAGGCGGGGAAATCTGTTCTGGTCATTGACAAACGTCCGAACATTGCCGGAAATGTTTATACAGAACAGATTGAGGGAATCCATGTGCATCAATACGGTGCGCATATTTTCCACACGAATCTGAAGCATGTCTGGGAATACGTGAATCAGTTTGCGGAGTTCAACCGGTTTACGAATTCGCCGGTTGCGAATTATCACGGTGAGCTGTATTCGCTCCCGTTCAACATGTACACCTTCAATAAGATGTGGGGAGTTGTGACGCCGGAAGAAGCAGCCGCAAAGATCGAGGAGCAGCGGCGCGCGGCCGGCATTACAGAGCCGAAGAATCTTGAGGAGCAGGCGATCAGCCTGGTCGGAACGGATATTTACGAAAAACTCGTAAAGGGTTATACAGAGAAGCAGTGGGGCAGACCGTGTACAGAACTGCCGGCATTTATTATTAAGCGCCTTCCGGTGCGGCTGACATTCGACAATAACTATTTCAATGCGCTTTATCAGGGAATTCCGGTGGGCGGTTACACAAAAATGGTCGCCAATATGCTGGACGGCATCGAAGTGCGTCTGAATACAGATTATCTTGCAGAGAAAGAAGCATTGGATGCGCTGGCTGAGCAGGTTGTTTACACGGGACCGGTCGACGCTTATTTCGGATTCCGTCTCGGGACGCTGGAATACCGGTCTGTCCGGTTTGAAAATGAAATACTGGATCAGCCGAATTTCCAGGGAAATGCAGCGGTAAATTATACAGACCGCGAGACACCGTGGACGCGTATCATTGAACACAAATGGTTCGAATTTGGGAAGGATGCGGATGGGAATGATCTGCCGAAGACAGTGATCAGCCGGGAATACAGTTCCGAGTGGAAACCGGGTGATGAGCCGTATTATCCGGTCAATGATGAAAAGAATGGCGCCCTGTACAACGCGTACAGGGCACTGGCGGACAGGGAGCCGAATGTGATTTTCGGCGGTCGTCTGGGTGAGTATAAATATTATGACATGGATGCGGTAATTGCGTCGGCACTTGAGAAGTGCGGCGAGGTATTTGGCTGACCAGAATGCCTGTCTGATCAAGGTGCATGGCTGACCAGAATGCGTGACTGACCAGAATGTATGACTGATTGTAGGACATGGCTGATTGAAAAGGATTACAGATTGAAAAAGTATAAAGCAGTTTTCTTTGATATGGACGGGACTGTTCTGGATACGCTGGAGGATCTGACAATCGCATTGAATTACGCGATGGAACAGACCGGACACAGGCATGATTATAAGACGGAAACGGTCAGGAGTTTCTTCGGCAGCGGGATCCGCGTGGCAATCCGGCGGGCACTTGCGCTGGAGGCCAATCCGGAATTATCTGCGGCCGATCTGATCAGGATAGACACAGAGGCGTTTGAACCGGCCGGTCTGACCGGGAGCGGTACAGAAGAATCTGTTCCGGCCGATTTGACCGGGAGCGGTATAAAAGAATCTGTTCCGGTCGGTCTGACCGGAAACAGTACGGAGAAGCAGGAACCAGAGGAAATCCGCAGAATCCGAACCATCTATGAGCCATATTACGAACAGTGTTGTGACGATCACACGAAACCGTATCCCGGGGTTCCGGAGATGCTGTGTGAGCTGCGCAGGCAGGGGATCCGGACAGCGGTTATTTCCAATAAGCCGGATGCCGCCGTACAGATTCTCGCGGACCGGCTGTTTCCGGGGATGTTTGATTATGCTGCGGGAGAGCGCAGCGGGACGGCGCGGAAACCTGCGCCGGATCTGATCCTTCAGACAGCTGAGACAATGCACATGAAGCCGGATGAGATTCTGTATGTGGGCGACTCAGAGATTGATCTGCAGACAGCGAAAAATGCAGGTATGGACTGTGTGGCTGTCACCTGGGGATTCCGGGACAGAGAAATGCTGGAAAAGCTGAAGCCGGTGTATTTGATCGACAGCTGCGATGAATTGACAGGCCTGCTTTAAATAATAAAGTTGCGATGAGTTGTCAGAGCTGTTCTAAATTAGAGATATAAAGCCGTTGCGGGAATGTGATGCACAGGATCCCCGCAGCGGTTTTTTTCTTGTGGGTTGAGCATTTGACGGTGTCTGGTTTAAATCTTTCAAAAAAGGTATTGCATTTCATGATCCGGCATGTTATATTTACTACGACAGACGTAGTACGACAGGCGTTGCAATGACAGGCGTTGTAACGACAGACGTAATAACACCTGAACACCTGAATGCCTGAATACCTGAACACATGAAAATCTGAAAGGCCTGAATAGACTGATTAGCCAAAAAGGATGGTGATGCATATGAATATCAGCAGCGATGTCATGCGTGGCTATAATGACACGATTATTCTGTATTTTCTGCTGGAAGCGCCCTCCTATGGATATGAGATTTCTCACAGGATCCGGGAATTGTCGGAGGAGAAATATATTATCAAGGAGACAACGCTTTATTCCGCATTTACGCGTCTGGAAAAAAACGGGTATATCGAATCCTTTTACCGGACGGCGGAAAACGGCAAACGGAGAACCTATTATAAAATTACAGACACCGGCCGGCAGTATTATCAGGAAAAATGCGCCGAGTGGGAACTGACCAAAGAGGTAATCGAGCGTTTTATACACCAGATCTGACTGCAGTAAAACGGGCAATTGCAACGAAACAGACAGATTACAGTGAAACAGACATAGAAATCCGCTTTTGCAGCGGCGGGGATGTCCGCCGGATGTAAGCAGATTCGAACAGGGAGGACATAAAGATGGAAACGATCAAAAATTATCTGGAATCAATGTTTGCGGCGCTTCCGAATACACCGGAAGTGCTGAAGGCAAAATATGAGCTCGGTCAGATGATGGAGGATAAATATACAGAACTGATCGAAGCGGGCAAGGCAGAAAACGAGGCGGTCGGCATCGTGATTTCCGAGTTTGGAAATCTGGATGAGGTTGCCGACGCGCTCGGGATTGAAACGATTCTGCAGCAGCAGGAACCGGATAATATGCCGCTGCTCGGCATCGAGGAGGCACGGGAATATATCGCGGATGCAGGCCGCACAGGATTTCTGATCGGACTGGGTGTTCTGCTCTGTATCTGCTGTCCGACCGGCGCGATTATCGGCGGCGTGATGGGAAATGAAGTGGCGGGCGCAGTCGGCATTGCGGCACTGTTTCTGTTTATTGCGGCAGGTGTCGGATTGTTTATTTACAGTTCTGTTCATATGAGCCGTTATGATATGATTCTGAAACATCGCTGCCGCATTGATTACGGAACGGCGGCCTGGGTTAATGAGCAGCGTGACAGTTACCGCAGCACGCGGGCGGTGTTTCTGGCGATCGGCGTGATTCTGTGTATCTTATCTGTTGTACCGGTCTCTGTCATCGGAATGCTTGAACAGGAGACAGAGGAGATGATGGGATTTTCCGCAGCACTGATCTTTGTGCTGATCGGGATCGGTGTCCTGATGATCATTGCTTCATCGCAGCGCGTTGATGCTTACAACAAGCTGCTGAACCTGAATGCGCCCGGGACAGTCGGGAGCACTTACCGCGGATCCGGCAGTGACGATGAGGTCTATTATGAGAACAAAGCGGTTGACGGCATAATGTCCGTATACTGGCCGACGATTACCTGCATTTATCTGATCTGGAGTTTCCTGACATTCCGGTGGGGATTTACCTGGATCATCTGGCCGATTGCCGCGGTAGTTGAAACATTAATCAAGCGTACGCTGGGGAGGAAGATATCATGAAGAGAACAATTTATCTCGTACTGATCACGCTGGCGACCATCGCATGCATCGTAGGAGGAATGCTCTATCATTCCGGTGGTTTCTCCGGTCTGAAACCGGATTTCTCAGGAAAAACGGAAACCATTTTTCAGGAAAGCGGTGCTGTCTCTGAAATCAGACTGGACTCGGAAGTGATGGATGTGAAATTCTATACAGGAGACAGTCTGGAAATCGCTTACGGCGGAAACGAAAAACTGAAACCGGAGATTACATTTGAAAATGGCGTCCTTTCGATTACCCAGCGTGGAAAAGCAGGAAGAACGTTTAATATCTTTAACTTCGGAAAAACCCAGTCAAAGCTTCTGGTGACTATTCCGGCTGATGCAAAGCTGCAGAAATTCACCAGTCAGATTGATGTGTGTGATCTTGAGATCAATGCAATGAGTGCCGCAGAGGCGGGCATTCACGCAAATGTCGGTGATGTGGATGTGAGAAACGCTGTATTCGAAAAAACTGAGATCACAGCGAATACAGGCGATCTTGATGTAGAAGATTCAGCACTCGGAAGCGGAACCATTCAAGTGAACACAGGAAATATCGACATAAATTACTGCAGCTTCAATGAGCTGCACGTAACAAACGATGTCGGTGACACAGATGTCCGTCTGCGCGAGGCGGCTGACACCTATACGATAAATCTTGCTGCAGACATCGGTGATGTGGAGGCATTCGGAAGGGATTCCGGCAGGAATTATTCACAGGAAGGCAGCGGTCCGGTGCTGACAGTCAAGACCAACATCGGTGACATTGAAGTGAAATAACAACCATAAAAAACATCATTAAAAAATACCATTACAGGAAATGAAAAACAATTCCGGTAATGGTATTTTTGGTTTCCGTATAAATGTGGATGATTCTGCGTCAGGACCTTTAATCGTCTCTGTCATCCGGCTTGTCGTGTCCGGCTACGGCGGAAACAGCAGAGATAATTGCGACAAGCACTGCAAACAGCGCCATAAATCCAAATACGCAAAGTGCGACAATTGCTCCGATCGGCATGTTCAGACCTCCAGATGTAAGTGCCTGTATGTTCAACAACTATCTAATACTATAAATGATTTTCCGGTTCGTTTCAAGTATGCATATCAGGCGTTCAGATGTGCATTGCAGTCAGCCGGAAAAACAGCAGATCAGCCCGAGAACCCGGGAACAGGCACCTTTTTAAGCACATTTGCGTCGTAGGACGGCGCGGCCATTTCACCCGGCTCGAGGATCAGGAAATCGTCTTCGTTCCAGTCGCCTGCAATCAGTTTCTCCATGAGGCTCATGTCACCGTCCAGTTCAGTGTATTCCCAGTCAAGATAGTCCGCGGCCTTTCTTGTGACGGCGCGGTATCTGGAATTGTCCAGAAACGGCATGCTGATATATGCGTTTGCGCGATAATTTTTCAGCCCGCCCAGTTCCTCGATCAGATAATCGACCGTCTCTTCATCATAATCCATATCCGCATAGTGTTTGCGCAGCCGGTTTGTGCGGCCTTCGCCGTGCATGTCGCAATGATCAATCCAGCCGGCGGTATACCAGAAGCACCCCGGCATGTCGTTGAAGACTTTGGCATAGCGTTCTTTTGAACCCAGAAACAGCGTGATGCAGTCATGGGCTTTTGGAATAATCATTCTGTATTTTCTCGAATAGACGCCGGTGATGGCATTGGAACAGAGTCCGTATCCCAGAAGAATTGCCTCATAATCATCGGGTACGCCGCCGCCCTCGCCGGTTTCAACAACCGGGTTGGTGTAGGGATTGGTTCCTGCCTCGATCTCGTCGATCTCCTGCTGCAGGATCGGCGGAAGCTGCTCCGGCCGGTCATGGTATCCCTGCCGCATCCAGGTGATATCGATTACATTATCGGACAACGCACATAAATAAGACAGTTCTCGTGTCAGTACCTTACAGGCAATCAGTTTCAGACGCATCGGTTACCTCCTTTGGGGTGCTGAAGATCCTGTGGACCTTTGGTTGGCACCTGCTTAGGTTGATCATATCACGGATTGCTGCCCAGTACAGTTTTTTTTCTCAGATTGCGGCAGTTATGCTATAATCAGAAAAATGAGACTTACAACAGAGAGGGGCTTCATCGTGAATAAATACAGAGATTATGATAATTATTTAAAAGAGTATCCGGACGAGAAGGGCTATTTCGGGAAATACGGCGGCAATTATCTGGAAGATCCGGAACTGATCAATGCGTTTAATGAGTATGCGGAGGCATATAACACCATCGCGCAGTCCGCGCAGTTTATTGCGGAACTCCGGCGGATTCGCAGGGATTTTCAGGGACGTCCGACACCGGTTTACCACTGTCAGAACCTGTCCAATCTTCTCGGACGGACACAGATCTACCTGAAGCGCGAGGATCTGAACCACACCGGCGCGCATAAGCTGAACCACTGCATGGGAGAAGGTCTGCTTGCGAAATTCATGGGCAAGAAAAAGCTGATCGCCGAGACCGGCGCAGGACAGCACGGCGTTGCGCTGGCTACCGCGGCTGCCTATTTCGGCATGGAATGTGATATTTACATGGGCGAAGTTGATATCGCGAAGCAGGCACCGAATGTCACCCGCATGAAGATGCTCGGGGCAAATGTCGTTCCGGTCAGTTTTGGTCTGAAGACGCTGAAGGAAGCGGTCGATGCCGCATTTATGGCATATGCGAAGGAATACAAGGACGCGGTCTACTGCATCGGAACAGCGGCCGGTCCGCATCCGTTCCCGCTGATGGTGCGTGACTTCCAGTTTTGTATCGGCGAAGAGGCGAGAGAGCAGTTCGTAGATCAGACAGGACATCTGCCGGATCAGGTTGTCGCCTGCGTGGGCGGCGGTTCCAATTCGATCGGCATGTTTACGCCGTTTCTGGCAGATCCGGTCGAACTGGTCGGCGTTGAGCCGCTCGGGCGCGGTCCGAAGCTGGGTGATCACGCTGCTTCGATCACATATGGAACAGAAGGTGTCATGCACGGGTTTAACAGCATTATGCTGGCCGATGAAAACGGCGATCCGGCACCGGTCTACTCCAATGCCAGCGGTCTCGACTACCCGGCGGCGGGTCCGGAACACTGCATGCTGCATGACATGGGCCGCATTAACTATAAGACCATCAGCGATGAAGAGGCGATTGAGGCGCTCTTCCTGCTCTCGCGTCATGAGGGAATTATCCCGGCGATCGAGAGTTCCCACGCGCTGGCATACGCGATCAAGATTGCCCGCACCGGCATGACAGGGTCCGTTCTTGTCAATCTGTCCGGTCGCGGCGACAAGGATCTGGATTTTGTCGTGGAGCATTACGGATACGGCGAAGATTTTCTGAAGAAAATGGAGGAACGGAGGAATGCTTGAACTGCTGCTGTCACAGTATGAATTTCAGTTCGGGACACCGTTTCCGCTGGAGAAATTTACGGATACGACGGAGATCGATCTGATCAATATTCTGTATAACTGTGTGCAGAACAATGATCCGGATTACACAAAACCGGCAGGTGAAAACCGTTTCCCGTACGCGCCGGGACAGAAGGGATAAACCTTCTGCTGCCTGCGTATCTAAGGTAGACGTATCATGCTAGAAAATAAATCAATCCCGCGGGTGATCGCGCAGTACGCGATCCCCACGATTCTCAGTCAGATTGTAACGTTGATTTACAATCTGGCTGACACTTTTTTTGTAGGACATACCAATAATCCGCCGCAGGTTGCCGCACTCGCGCTGAGCTTTCCGCTGTTTATGTCGATGACGCTGATCGGGAATCTGTTCGGTATCGGCGCTAACAGTCTGATGTCAAGATCGCTGGGTCACAAAGACCCGCGCAGGGCTTCTGTGACGTCGACATTCGCATTTTACGGGGCCCTCGCAATGACGGCTGTCTGGATGGTGCTGCTTTCCATTTTCCTGCACCCGGTCCTGACCGTGATCGGCGCGAAGACAGCAGAGACGTACCAGGCAACCGGTGCCTATATCCGCTGGACCGTCATCATCGGGGGACTTCCGACTGTGGCGTCGCTGATGCTCGGACATCTGTCGCGCGGTGAGGGAAATACAAAGCGCGCCAGTTTCGGCATGGCATTTGGCGGTCTTCTCAACATTGTTCTGGATCCGGTCTTTGTACAGGGACTCGGCATGGGCGCCGCCGGTGCCGGGATTGCCACCTGTATCTCCAACACGGCGGCATTTTTGTATCTGTTTATCTGCGTGAGACGGGATGAGAATTCCGTGATCCGGCTCTCACCGCGGATGTTCAGGATAATCCCGGCCATCGCCAGTCAGGTGATTCTGGTCGGCATGCCGGCGGCAGCTGTGATAGTGCTGGGCTCCTCGGCCAATATTGTGCTGACACATTTTATGTCGGCGTACGGGGATGTTCCGATGGCGGCGTTCGGTGTCGTTCAGAAGATCGGGACCATTACAATGCAGATTACCATCGGTCTGACTCAGGGCATCATGCCGCTTCTGGGCTACTGTTACGGCGCGGGGGACATGAAGCGCGTGAAAGAGATCAACCGCTGGTCGTTTCTGATTCTGGCAGTGTATGCCGCCTGCTGCGTAACCCTGATCGAACTGTTTCCGGGACAGCTGATCCATCTGTTTATCCAGGAACCGGAGACGGTTGCCATCGGAACAGCCTTCCTGAAGCGTTACATCCTCTGCGCGTTCGGCATGTGTTTTGTCATGCTGCTGAATTCCATGTTTCAGGCCATGGGAAAGTGGCAGCAGTCACTGCTGCTTTCCTTCATCCGGCAGGGCGTCCTGCTGATTCCGCTGCTGACGATTCTGAACCGCATCATCGGCATGTACGGCCTCGTCTGGTCCCAGCCGATCGCTGACACCTGCGCGCTGGTGCTGGGATTTGTTCTGTACGGGATCACGATTTACGGGAGGAAGCCGAAAGCAGAGGCAATTTGATTTCGGAAATGCTAATCATGAATAAAGAACACATTAACCGAATCGAAAAAAACGAATTTAATAAGAAACAATCAGATCATACAATGCCGGCTGACCAGTATCCGGTACGTCTGATCCGCAGCCGCAGGAAAACGGCCGCCATCGAGATCCGGCAGGATCTCTCTGTCCTTGTCCGCGCGCCGCAGCGCATGCCGCTCCCGGAGATTGTCAGTTTTCTGGAAGAGCAGGCCGGGTGGATCGAACAGCACCGGGAAAAAATGCGGATCCGGATGGAACGTCAGAAACAGATCCCACGGTTCACACAGAAAGAAATCCGGCAGCTTGCCGATCAGGCCTGCGAAGTAATTCCGCAGAAAGTTTCATACTACGCGAAATGTCTCGGCGTGACATATGGAAGAATTACGATCCGCAACCAGAAAACCAGATGGGGGAGCTGCAGCGCGAAGGGAAATCTGAATTTTAACTGCCTGCTCATGATGACGCCGGAGGAAGTGATTAATTACGTCGTGGTACATGAGCTGTGCCACCGGATTGAGATGAATCATTCAAAAGCATTCTGGGATCAGGTGGAAAGGATTCTTCCTGATTACCGGCAGAGCAGGAAATGGCTGAAAGATCACGGAACGGAACTGATCGGGCGTCTGTAGTATACCATCTGGTTCAATCGCGATCTCAGATCGCGCGCCGAAGGTTTCGCGGACCTCAGCGCCCCATTTGAGTTGAAATCCCGCCGTCCGCGTGCTAAACTTGACTGGTATGCTGCAAAGATAAGGTGCAGCACAATCTATAATTAATATGAAACAGATCTTCCGGCAGTATTTGACCGCCGGTCAGGAACAGGAGAAGCAGCAATTATGTTAGATGGAAATAAAGTACTTTTTTCGGGCATGCAGGCAACCGGCAATCTTACACTGGGCAATTACCTCGGTGCGCTGAAAAACTGGGTTGAACTCAGCACACAGTACATGTGCTTTTACAGTGTCGTAGACATGCATTCGATCACGGTCCGTCAGGACCCGGCGGAGCTGCGCAAACGCGCGCGCCGTCTGATGGCGATCTACATTGCGGCAGGCATTGATCCGGAAAAATCATGCCTGTATTATCAGTCGCATGTGACAGGACACGCCGAGCTGGCATGGATTCTGAACTGCTTCACCTATATGGGCGAGCTGAACCGCATGACGCAGTTCAAGGATAAATCCGCGAAGCATGCAGACAATATCAACGCAGGTCTTTTCACCTACCCGGTCCTGATGGCTGCAGATATTCTGCTGTATCAGGCAGACGTCGTTCCGGTCGGTGTAGATCAGAAGCAGCATCTGGAGCTGACGCGCGATCTGGCGATTCGATTCAACAACATTTACGGTGATGTTTTTACCGTGCCGGAGGCATACATTCCGAAGGTCGGCGCGAAGATTATGAGCCTGCAGGATCCGACAAAGAAAATGTCCAAATCCGACGAAAACCCGAACGCCAGCATCTATCTGATGGATGACGCTGATACGGTCGCGCGCAAGTGCAAGCGCGCCGTCACAGATTCCGAAGGCATTATCGCTTACCGCGATGAGCAGCCGGGCGTCAGAAACCTGCTTGATATCTACAGTGCCTGCGTCGGGACAACACCGGAAGAAGCGGTAAAGGAGTTTGACGAACAGGGATACGGCGCGCTGAAGAGTGCCGTGACAGAGTCTGTCAATGCGATTCTCACACCGCTGCAGACCCGCGTCGCCGAGATCGAAAAAGACAAGGCATGGCTGGATGCGCGGATTAAAGAGAACGCCGAGAAAGCAACCTATTATTCGACCAAGACCTTGCGCAAGGTGCAGAAGAAAGTCGGCTTCCCGGTGCGTCCGCGGTAAAATAACAAAACATACAAAAGAATACAATCCATAATACCAGGGTGATAAATCACTGACATGGTGCAAAAGCATCTCCTGCCCGAACAGCAGACAGGGGGTGCTTTTTCTATGAAAAATGTCCAAGAGTACGTCGTCCATGTGTCGAGTCAGCACCTGTGCTGACGTGTTTCCGATTACGACATATGGGCGGTTGGTGAATTGGACGTTCTCTTATGCTTTTTGATTACGTATGTAATCTGTTACCGCTTTCAGCGATTGTTCGCTGACCGTCGCAATAAAGTAGCTCTTTGACCAGAAGTACGGCTTCCAATACCACGGCGCAAGTACGGTATCACCGTACTTCTTTCTTATAAGACGTGATGTCCTTGTCTTCAAGGCGTTTATCAGTTCTCCGGGACATGTGTACGGGTCCGCCTCAAACAGGATGTGTACGTGGTCCGCTTCGCCGTTCAGTTCCAGGATGTTAAGGCATCTGTTTTTAAACGTGTCTCTTATGATATCGTAAAGTTCTTCTTTCAGCTCTCCTGTGATAACGGGATGTCTGAATCTTGTTACAAGTACTAGGTGGTACTGTAACAGAAACGAGCTGTGTCTGTTTGTGTAATAGGTCTGGTCTTTCTTCTTAATCCACATATGTAATCCTCCAAAAAGGCTGTACAGGAAATTTGACACCTAAACGTATGTTCGATATAATTATACCGTAGTAATCAATGTTATTCAAGAGGACAACCAATGAGTTATCGTGTAGGCCGGGTCATCGTAAGGGCTGACCGGAACCCTGAACTTCATACCTACTTTTCAGAGACAGGGCGTCTTGCCAACAACCTTGGCAATGCGGCTCTGTTTCGCCTGCGCAATCACTTCACTGCGAAGGGGAAGGATGTACTTTCTGTTAACGAACAGCAGGTAGAGGATGAGGTTTTTAAAACAGAGTCCGTCTCATCGAAATCAGGAAAGCGTGCAGTTCTTTCCTACACGTTTCTTGAAAAGCTGATGCGTGTTACGGAGAATCCGGACTTCTTTGCGAAACTTCCGAAACAGACAGCTCAGGCGGTTTTAAAAGAACGTGCAGGCGATATGAACAACTGGACGAAATCCTTAAAAGCCTATAAGAAAGACCCGTCCTCTTTTACAGGGAAACCGAAGATGCCGAAGTACTGGAAGAAAGGCGCATGCCATACCTATACCATGACAAACCAGGACTGTGTTATCTATCAGGACAAAAAAGGGTTTCCCGTCATGAAGCTTCCTTACACAAAGATACGGCTTCGTATCGAAGAGCTTCCGGAAGGAGCCGTCTTGAAGGAAGTAAAGGTCAAGCCTTATTACAATGACTTTGAGGTTCTTTACACCTACGAAGTAAAAGACGGAGAAACCGAGGCTTCCGCTCTTCCCAACAAGTGCGGGATTGATATCGGCGTTGACAACACCGTATCTGCTGTGACGAACGAAGGGTCCTCCCTGCTCGTCAAAGGCGGTGCTGTGAAAGCCGCGAATCAGTGGTTTAACAAGCAAAAGGCTTATTATACCGGTATCCTTACACGTGGAAAGGAATCGGCGAAGCATCCGTCCACTCACATGCTGGACTCTTTATCCAGAAACAGAAACCAGTTCCTTACCGACCATTTCCATCAGTTAAGCGCTTTCTTCGTAAAGTGGTGCCTTGAACGAAGGGTCGGGACGATTGTAATCGGCCACAACAAGGGCTGGAAGCAGAACGTTAACACAGGCAAAAAGAACAACCAGACTTTCGTTTCCATTCCGTTTAATACCCTGATATGGATGATTCGCTACAAGGCGGAACGCGAAGGCATCCGGGTAATTGAACAGGAGGAATCCTATACCTCCAAGGCCAGCTTTTTGGATAACGACCTGATTCCGGTATACGGTAAAAATGACAAAGACGCTTCCTTCTCCGGGAGGCGTATTAAACGCGG
>JNKK01000040.1 GCA_000702845.1 Lachnospiraceae bacterium FE2018 | reverse complement strand
ATTGAGCCTCCGGCGGCGCATGACGTCCAGTGGACGTCTGGTTCTGCGCCGACCGAAGCGAAGCGTAGACATCGCAGAGCTGCGCAAAGGAAGACGCACTTCGTGCGTTGCGCAGCTCGCGCGCGATCGAAGATCGCGATTTACTCTCTGCCGCGGTAATAACGGACTGCCCGGATCAGTGCAGCTGCGTTGGCAGGCAGATATATTGAGGATATCATTAGCAATTAACCATGTTTTTGGGCAGTTTGTTTGTTATAAAAATAACTGAATCGCAAGATTTTAATGGTTTTAAAAAGCGGCAGTTTGAAACTGCCGTTTTTTCTGCCGAAAGGCGGCAACAAAAATATTGTTTCAAAGCGAAAATGAAGTATAATAAAATCATGGTTAGCAAAGAGAACGCAGCATTTATTGGAGGTAAGAAATGAGAGCATTTTACGTTGAAGCTGAGCATTGCCCGAAGCCGGGTTACGTACTTTCCGAGCGCGAAAAATCCACAGGAAGAGCGCTTCGCGGAAATCAGATCTGGAAGAACATCCGCGGTTCTGTCGTAGATCGTCCGATGCCGGTATGCGGTGACACACAGGTCATGGTTAAAGTCGGTGCAGCTGGTATCTGCGGAACAGACGTACACCTTCTCCGTAAGGATGAAGAAGGTTACTCCATGTATGACGGACACAGCAAATATCCGATCATCACAGGCCATGAGTTCTCCGGTGAGATCGTAGAAGTTGGTAAAGATGTCAAGAAGCTCAAAGTCGGCGATCTGGTCAGCATCGAGTCCATGCACTGGTGCGGCAAGTGCGACGCCTGCAGACGTGGTTTCTTCAACCAGTGTCTTGATCTGGAAGAGCCGGGACTTACCTATGACGGCGGCTTCGCAGAGTATGCAACTGTTGATGAGAAATACTGCTATCCGCTGAACGCGATCGCTGAGTACTATGGCGGCGACAAGATGACAGCATTCGAGCTTGGCGCGATGATCGAGCCGACAGGTGTTGCTTACAACGGTCTGTTTGTCCGCGGCGAAGGCGTACGTCCGGGCGGACATGTATGTGTATTCGGATGCGGCCCGATCGGTCTGGCAGCAATCCAGCTGATGAAGACTTCCGGCGCAGGCAAGCTGATCGCAGTCGAGAGCGTTCCGGAGCGTGTAGAACTGGCTAAGGCATGCGGCGCTGACGTTGTTCTGGATCCGACATCCTTCGCTTCTCCGGAAGAAGAGGCACAGTGCCTCCGCGATCTGACAGACGGACGCGGCATCGACCTCTTCGCTGAGTGCGCAGGCGCAACGAAGTTCACATATCCGGTTATGGCACACGCACTGGCAATCGGCGGCAAGACCATCCAGATCGGTCACACAGTAGGTATTACACCGGTTGACATCTTCAACTGGCAGTGGAATGCAGCACGCATCAGCGGCTCCAACGGACAGTCCGGCTGCGGTATTTATCCGGATGTTATCTCTCTGATGGCAAACGGCCGTATCGATATGAGAAAGATGGTTACCGCCCGCTTCAACCTTGAAGACATCGAAGAAGGTTTCAAGATCATGTCCGGCAAGGTTCTGATCTCTACAGAGTATCCGAGACTGAACAAATAAATCTGTACTGCAACAGCCATCCGGCTGTATATATAGCAGCTAGTTGACCAGGTATATTGACACAAAAGAAGGAGGTAAATTAATGGGAAAATGGAATCTGCCATATCATGGCGGCCATATGGAAAAGAATGATGGTATTTACTATCAGAACATGACCAATCTTGAGGTTGCTGAGCGCCTGAAAAAGAACGACGTTCTGCTTATGCCGATCGGCTCCACAGAGAACCACGGACCGAGTGCTCCGTATGGTGAGGATACCTATCTTGACACCAGACTCTGCGAGCAGGTCGCTGAGGCTACAGGCTGCACAGTGGCAATGCCGACATGGTATGGCTCTCATCCGTTCCATCACCTTGGACAGAAGGGCACCATCGTTATTCCTGAGGAAATCCTTGCAGGATACATCCAGTACATGCTGGCTGGCTTCTGGAACACAGGTTTCCGCAAAATCATCATCGTTAACGGACATGGACAGGACTATGTAATTCCGCTGGCAATCCACAAATTCGGTAAGAAGTGGCAGGTACCGGCAATCATCCTGTATGTACACTTCTGGAACGCTGCAAAAGAGCAGATGGGCACTAAGGAAGTAGGCGGACCTTATGAGAAATGGTTCGTACATGCTGATGAGATCGAGCAGTCCTGGTGCAAGGCTCTGTTCCCGGAATTCATCCAGGAAGACAAAGAGATCGCAGTACCGGCAGCTCCGATGCTTCCTCCGGGACATATTATGGACAGCTCCGAGATGAACGGCGGCGTTATCAAGTGGTACAACGCTATGGGTTCCTGTGGTGCAGAGTGCATCTGCCAGCCGGAAGGCGTTATCGGCGATGCTACCAAGGCTGACTGGACAAAGGCTAAGAAGGGTGTCGAGATGACCCTGGATTACCTTGAGAAACTCGTCAATGATATCCTTGAGAGATATCCGGCAGGCGTTCTTCCGCCAATCGACAAGCTCACACAGCGTCCGAAAGAGGACATCGAAGCTGTCATCAAGGGACCGAACGAGCCGGGCGGACGTCATCTGTACACACTGGAATACTAATCCACATTTATTTGTTGCTTAATATAGTTATATTATTCAATTTAAAAAGGAGAAAATCAAACCATGAAATGTAAACAGGCTTTTATGCATGGACCTTTTGATCTTCGTATCGAAGAAGTTGAGCTTCCGGAGCTGGGACCGGATCAGGTTCTGATTCAGCTTGGTGCCTGCGGTATCTGCGGTTCTGACGTAGAGTGCTTCGAAGGAAAGTCCGCTGAGGGACGTTATGACATCGCTCCGTACACACCTGGTCATGAGTGGTGTGGTAAGGCTGTTGCAGTCGGCAGCAATGTTACATCTGTCAAGATCGGCAATAAGGTCGTTGGTGACTGTGTCCTTCCGTGCTTCCAGTGCGCAAACTGCAAAGATGGTAAGATGCCGTCTGCATGCCTGAACTGGCGTGAAGTCGGATTCCATCCGAACAGCCCTGGCGGATTTGGTGAGTACATGATCCTCGAAGAGGCTTACACACATGTAATTCCGGATGACTGGAGATACGACTTTGGTGCATGGGTAGAGACCTTCAACGTTTCTTACTGGGGCGTTTGGGGCAACGGATGTGATCCGGATGCTTCTGACGTATGCGCAATCGTAGGCGGCGGCCCGATCGGCCTTGGCGCTTGCATGATCTGCAAAGAGTCCGGCGCAACTGTTATCTGCATCGATCCGCTTGAGCAGCGTCGTCAGAACGCTCTGCAGTATGGTGCTGACATCGTTCTTGATCCGACAGCTTCTCCGATCGAAGAGCAGATCGCTGAGATCACAAACGGACGTATGGCTGACGTTGTTATCGAGTGCTCCGGTAACGATATCGGTATCGCTTCCATCTTTGATATCGCTGGACACTCTGCAAGAATCGGTGTCGTTGGACATTCCATCGGCCGTAAGGTTCCGGTAGAGATCGGTAAGGTTATCTGGAAGACACTGCACATCGCAGGTTCCGGTGGTACATATCACTGGTTCCCGAGAACCATCCGTTTCCTGCACAAGATCAAAGATAAATATGATTTCAAGGCTCTGAACACTCATTACTTCAAGTTCGAAGACCTTGATGCAGCTATGGATATGGCTTGCAACCACAAGGATATCGCTCGTAAGGTTATGCTGACATTCCCGGGAATGGATGAAGTATAATTTCATAAGTGAATGATATTCGCCCCCGGTGCTGATGCGCCGGGGGTTTTTCTCAAATCGGGATTTGCAGGAATCAATTATTCTTTTAATGAGTGTTTAGGCATGCATGTATTTATTCTAAAGTGTTTTTGCATGCCCGGACTGGGGCATGAAGCATGCAAATATTTCAAAAACGGCAAATCCGCATGCCTGGACAAGGTTGAAAAGCATGCATTTTCTTAAAAAAGAGAAGAATTGCATGCCCGGACTGGGGCATGAAGCATGCAAATTTTTCAAAAACGGCAAATCCGCATACCTAAGCAAAGGCATGAAGCATGCATTTTCTCAAAGAAGGGAATAACAGCATGCCTGAGCTGAGGTAAGAAGCATGCATTTTCTTGAAAACAGAAAAAATAGCACGCCTACCAGATGTTGAAAAGCATGCAAAATCTTTAAACAAAGGATTTTAGCATGTGCATAAGGCAAACCCCGATTTATCAAAACACAAGGAGAATATATAAAATGAAAAAATGGAAATACGCTATATCCTCAGCTGACAAGTACACCTCCGACGCTATGCCGCCGCTTGCGCCGATTCTTCTGCGCGACGGAATTCTGGAGAATCTGGAAGCTGCTGCAAAGCTGGGCTATCAGGCAATTGAGGTACACACGAGAGAAGAAGCTCCGATCGACTGGGATGCTGTCAATGCGAAGATTGAAGAGACTGGCGTTAAGATCTGCCAGATTATCACCGGCCGTCTGAACACAGAGGGTCTCTGCGATCTGATGAATGACAGACCTTACGTTGCAGACGCTGCAATTGACGGTCTGCTCCAGTACATTGATATTGCTGCTTATGTCGGCGCGGACATTGTCCTCGGCTGGGCAAAGGGAAATATTCCGAAGGGCGGAAACCGTGAGAAATACATGGCGCGCCTTGCACAGAATCTGCAGCCGGTCAATGACTACGCAAAAGAGCAGGGTGTCAAGATCAATATTGAAGTCATTAACCATTACGAAGTAAATGTATTTACGACTGCAAAAGAGCTCGTAAACTTCCTCGAGGAGTATCCGGAACTGGACGCATGCTATGTACATCTTGATACGTTCCACATGATGCTGGAAGAAGATGACTTTGCAGAGGCATTTGAAGCGGCAAAGGGCCGGATCGGTTATTTCCATATCGCTGACAGCACAAGATGGTATCCGGGCAGCGGAAATCTTGATCTGAAGAAGATGCTTGCACTTCTGGAAGAGACAGGCTATGACGGCTATGTTTCTGTTGAGTGCTTCCCGCGCGGCGACGGATATGCGACAGGAAAGAAGGCAATTGAATATCTGAAAAGCATCGAAGACTGACCGGTCCGCGCAATCAGATATATGTGAAGCAGAAACAGAGATGGATTTATCAGTTAGGAGAAATACATGACAGTATCACTTGGTATCTATATTTTCGTTGTCATTGCAATCTCTTTTATTGTGAAGGGACTGGTCGGTTTCGGCGATCCTCTGCTTTTTAATCCTCTGCTTTCCATGAAACCGATGCTGAGCAGCAAGAATATTTCGCCGGCGATGCTTCCGGTATCGATTTTACTGAACGGTACCATTGTGTACCGGAACAGAAAGTCGATTGTTCCGAAAACAATCGCACCGATCGCGTTCTGGGATATGCTGGGTGTTATTCCGGGTACACTGCTGCTGAAGCTCGGTGCGCCGTGGATCATCAAAGTATTCCTGGGCCTGCTGATCATCGGGCTCGGTATTGAAATGATGACGCGTGACAGCGCAAAAAGCGGAAAGCCGAATATGATTCTGCAGACAATCATGTGTTTTGGATCAGGTATTACGGCAGGATTGTTTGGAATTAATCTTTTGTTCCTGATCTATCTGGAGCGTACGGCCAAAGACCGCGGTGAATTCCGCGGCAGTGTCTGTCTTGTATTCCTTCTGGAAAATGTGTTCCGTGCGTTTGTCTACGGATTCACAGGTGTTTTTAAGGCAGATTCCCTGATTCTGCCGATGGCGCTGATCGCGGCGCCGGCAGCGCTGGTCGGTATGTTCACGGGTCTTCAGATCGACAAGCATATCGATGAGACGCGCATCAAGAAACTGATTGTCTATGTTTTTATTCTGGGCGGCGTCAGCACGGTAATCAAGGCGCTGATTACACATTCCTGAGCACAGGGAATGCCTCCCTGTACAGAGCTGACAACTGTTTTTCAAAAATGAAAGAACCGGAGCACAGATTTCTGAGAGATTCTGTGTTCCGGTTTTTTGATCAATACAATGAACAGTTGAAGTTACGTATCATTTTCACGGTCCGGCTTCTGATCGCCAAGTCCCGGGATGGTATAGGTTTTCCTGTATGCCCGCGGGGAAAGGCCGACCTGCTTCTGGAACTGGATGTTAAAGTTGTTCGGATTGGAGAAACCGACCTGACTGGCGATATCCGTGATGGAACGTCTTGTTGTAATCAGCAGGGACTGTGCCTCCCCGATGCGCCGCCGGATAATGTAGTTCATCGGAGAATAGCCGGTTTCCTCTTTGAAAATATGTGCCAGATAATAGGTACTGATATGAAACTCATTACTAATCGACTGCAGGGAAAGATCGTTCATATAATTCTGATCCAGATACTGCCGGATGTCCATGATCATCGAGGAGTGTCCGGTGTTTGATTCATTTGAATCGATCTGATTTGCAATCTTCAGGACAAGCGCGAGAATGGACAGCATCAGATAATTGCATGTCTCTTCAATGGCCGGCTCGTTTGAGATCAGAAGCTCATAGATCGAGCGGAATAATCCATTGAAGACGGTATAGTGTTCACCGGTCGGAAAAACAGGTTTTACATCTGCACCGATCAGATGGTTTTCCGGAAGACCGGGTATCTGAAGATGATCGACCGCAATCGAATAGTATGCAACGTTATCCTGGCGTTCCAGAAGATCATCATGCAGCGTTCCGCAGTTTGTGATAACCATGTCACCTTTTTTGATTGGAAATACCTGATGGTCAATTACATAGCGGGACGCCCCGTTGCGGACAAATAATAGTTCACAGCGGTCGCTGTGATTGTGCATAATCCGCGTATGATGAGCGTAGTCCACATGAATATTGCTTGCGGAAAGCAGCTTTGGCTCGGTTCCTTTCTCGAAGGAAGATCGAATTTCATTCTTTACAAAACACTGTATCATAAAACCACCTCTTTGAGATATGATACCACACAAAAATTGTTTTATCCAGTTTGTACAGGGATCACCAATGGAATCTTTGCATTTTTAACAGAATCAGGATGCGGAAATTGTGAGATTTGACGGTATTTTTTTATCCTGGCAGGGGAGGTTGCAAACAATTTGTACGCGTGCTAAAGTAAAAACAGAACAATTTGAACGCAATTGCACGCATTTAAAAAGGAGGAGATTACATTGAAATTCAAACGTTCTGCATGTATCGAGCCGTTATATTCCGAGATCCCGTTCTATGATCGTTTTCAGGCGGCAGCAGATGACGGATTTGAGTTTGTTGAGTTCTGGAGCTGGACAGATAAGGATCTGGACAAGGTAAAAGAAGCTGCAGAAAAAGCAGGCGTCGGTATTTCCGGCTTTAACGGAGATGCAGATTATTCTCTGATCGATCCTTCGCACAGAAAACCGTACATGGATTTCCTGCGTCAGTCTGTTGCGGCTGCACAGAAAATCGGCGCACGCAGTGTTACAATCCATTCCAATGCACTTGGTGACGGCGGAATCGTTGTGAATCATTATGATGATGTATCTGATACCATCAAGATCTGCTCCATGTTTGACATGCTCAAAGAGTGTGCTGAAATCGCTGAAGAAAGCGGCATTCAGATGAATCTTGAAGCACTGAATATCACAACAGATCATGTCGGCAACTTCCTTGAGAAGACCCAGATGGCAGCAGAAATGACCCGCCTGATCGGTTCTCCGAAGCTGAAAGTTCTCTATGATGTCTATCACATGCAGCTCAACGAGGGATGCATTGGCGATACCATTAAGAACTACTGCGATCAGATGGGCCATATCCACGTTGCTGACGCACCGGGACGCCATGAGCCGGGTACAGGAGAAATCAACTATGCTTACGTATTTAAGGCACTGGAAGAGAATGGCTATGACGGCCTGATCGGATATGAGCTCTTCCCGCTGAACAATACTGCAGAAGCGGTTAAGGCAATCATGGCAATTGACTAAAAGCTGAGATTTGTAAGTTACGCCCGCAGCTGGAGGCCATTTTCTACGCAGCTCAGATGGAATTCGCTGCTTAAGAAAAGACATCGGCTGCGGGCATTTTTTGTTTCTTCCGATACGTCAAAATGCTGACAGCTTGTGATTGAGCTGTTCGGAAATGGGGTAGACTATGGCAGTTACGATTCAACAGATTGCAGAAAGAGCGGGTGTCTCACGGGGTACCGTTGACCGGGCACTCAATCAGCGAGGCCGGATCGATCCACAGGTGGCGGAGGATATACTACGCATTGCGGACGAACTGGGATATGTGCCGCGGACCAAAAAAGCGCGTGCCCGGAAAGCCTGCAGAATCGGCGTGATTACGCAGCTGGCAAAGTATTCCTTCATGACCGAAGTAAACCGGGGAATACAGGATGCCGCAAAGGAACTTCGCAATCAGAATATCGAACTGATCCTGGAAGAAGGGCTTTCAGTTGATGAAAATGAGCAGCTGAATGCAATCGACCGCCTGGTAAAAACAGGGATTGACGCACTTGCAATCATGCCGGTGGACCACGATTTGATCCGGGATCGTCTCAATGAGCTCTGCGAGCAGGGAATGCCGGTTATCTCATTTAATACTGATATCCCCGGAACAGACCGGCTTGCATTTGTCGGCATGGATAATGCAAAGAGCGGGCGGACGGCTGCGGGCCTTATGGGAATGCTGACCAGAGGAACCGGCCGTATTCTGGTAATCACGGGTTTTTTCGGAAACCGGATCAACAGTCTGCGTGTAGAAGGATTTGTCAACGAGATAAAGAAGAATTATCCTGACTTATCAATCGCCGGGGTGCAGAGTTGTTTTGATGATGCGGAAGAAGTCGAAAAGATCGTCATGAACGCCATGCTCGGCGCGCAGGGAATTGCAGGAATCCTGGTGGTTTCCGCCGGTCAGTCCGGCCTGGAAGCTGCGTTTGCAAAGCTGCAGCTGGACCGCAGACCTTATATTATCACTTACGACCTGACACCCTGGAGCAGACGGGCTCTCTCGGAAAATCAGATTGATTTTCTGATTGATCAGGATGGATATTTCCAGGGTTACCGGTCTGTGTGGCTGCTTGCAAATACGCTCCAGAACGGTGAGCTGCCGCAGGAGGAATACGAGTACACGGATATCAGCATCCGGACGAAGTATAATATTTAATCCGGTATTTTGCGGAAGGGAAGTAGAGAGCAATATCTGAGATCCGGGATCTACCTGAAATGCAGAGCCGGAACAGGAGGATTCATTGTATAAAGTAATCATTGCAGATGATGAAGTGAAGATTTGTCAGCTGATTCAGATTCTGGTTGACTGGGATGCGAAAGGACTTGAAATCGCAGGCGTGGCACATGACGGCAGAGAAGCGCTGCAGATGGTAGAGGACACAGCAGCGGATATCATTATTACAGATATCAGGATGCCTGAATTAAACGGGCTTGATCTTGTGGAAGCGCTCAAGAATGCCCGGCCGCAGATTTCCTGTGTTATTATTTCGGGCTATCAGGAATTTGAATATGCCAGACGTGCGCTGCAGTACGGCGTAGAGGAATATCTGCTGAAACCTGTCAGAGAAGAAGATCTGAACCGCGTGCTGGACGAGATAATCAGCAAAAAAAACCTGATTCGTCAGGAATCAGAAGAAAAGGCTGCCATGGAAGAAATATCTTCGGAGCAGCAGAAGAAAATGCATGAACTGTTTGTCAGAAATATTGCGGAAGGCAATCTGTCGCTTGCGGGAAAGTCCCGGGAACAACTGGAGCAGGAATATTACTGTACGCTTTCCGGAAACACAGGCCTGTTATTCGGGATCAAGGTAAACATCCTGTGCGAGTGGGATCATCAGGATGATACCCGCTATGAATTAAATAAGTGGATGCGTATCGTGCAGGGATCCTTTGAGAAGAATACATATCCGTTTTCAGGTGCGGTGATTTCAGGGGATATACTATACGGATTTATTAACTATGATAAACAGCATGAGGCTTCTGTAAATCAGTTGTTCCATGAGATTGAGCGGAAGTATCTGCATGCGGATTCCTGGAAAGAACATCACCGGTATACGATTGGAATCAGCAGCGGGAAAACAGATGCTGCGTCCTGGAAAGATCTTGGAGATGAGGTTCGCTTTGCTGTGCTGGAGCGGTTCAGTAACGGACGGTCCGGAAATATAATTTCATTCAGAAGCAGGGAGACAAGTTTCCGGCTGAATGATTTTATCTCTGTTCCGCTTCAGAAACGGATTCTTGCATCGGTTGAAGAAGAGCACTACGCGGAACTGGATGAAATTGTTGAGGGACTCGACACATCTCTGAGAAATGAAATCGAACTGGACGGAGCCTTTGTCCTGTCGGTATGGGAAGAACTGATTGCATTGGTTCTGATCGGATATAAGCATGTTTTCACTGATGAAAAAAGAAAGGAAGAGCGGGAGCATACAGCTTTTCTGTTGCGGTCCTGCAGCAGTCAGCGCGAGCTGGCAAAATGTGCCCGGCAGATTCTCGGAAGATTGCGGAAAGAAAGTGAAAAGCTGATTACGGAGCGTTCCAGCAGACCGGTCGAGGAAGCAAAAGCATATGTCCTGCGTCACTTCAATGAAAACTGCAGTCTGGATGAGATGAGTGAACGTGTCGGTCTGAGTGCGGCATATTTTTCCTCCCTGTTCAAAAAAGAAGAACAGATCGGTTTTGTGGAGTATGTTACAGGCGTCCGGATGCAGAAGGCAAAGGAATTGTTAATGGACCGCCAGAAAAAAATCACGGAAATTGCCGAAGCAGTCGGATACCAGGATGAAAAATATTTTTCACGTGCGTTCCGGAAGAGTGTCGGCCTGACACCGAGTGCCTACAGAAAGATCTACAGCTGACGGGAGCCGCAGATGAAAGAATTGAGCATTGAACGAAGAGCAAACAGATTTGTAATACTGCTCGCAGTCCTGATTCTGATCCTGGAACTGCTACTGAATATTTGTCTGGAAAAGTATATTACGGACGGCTGGCAGATCCTGATTCTGCTGGCAGAAATTGCAATTGATATTCTGCTGGCTTTTCTTTACTGGCTGCTGGTTCTGAAGCCTGCCGCTGCGGTGCGCCGGCAGATCATTGATTTCCTGCAGGGACGCACCTTTGAAGAACTGTTCAGTCCGGAATTTCAGCTGACAGATGAGTTTCCGTGGATGCTGGAAAAGTTCCGCGCGCTTCTCGATTCCGAAAAGACACTGGAAATGACAGTGGAACAGGCAAGATATCTCGCGCTGCAGAATCAGATTAATCCGCATTTTCTGTATAATACACTGGACGCGATCCGGACAGATGCGCTGCTTGCCGGGGTAAAGCCGGTGGCAAAGACGACAGAGGCTCTGGCGACATATTTCCGCTATACGATCTCAAATCTTGACCGCTATGCGACCCTGACGGAAGAATTGAATAACGTAGAGGACTACATGACAATTCAGATGTACCGGTTCGGGGACCGGCTGAAACTGGATATGAAAGAGGTTGATCCTGACTGTAAGGAAAACTGTCTGCCCCGGATGACGCTTCAGCCAATTGTCGAGAACGCAATTTATCATGGACTTGAGGCAAAACGGAAAATGGGAACCGTAACGATTCAGGTACATGCCACGGAAGAACGAATGATCATTCATGTGATGGATGACGGGATCGGAATAGACAGTGTGCAGCTTGAAAAAATCAATGCGACGGTGGGACGGGCTGATTCCGGACACATACGGTCAGAACAGACGCGCGGCGGTATTGCCTTGAAAAATGTGAACAGCCGGATCAAGCTGCTGTTTGGTGAGCAGTATGGTCTGCAGGTGTTCAGTGAGCCGGGAGCCGGTACGGATGTGCGGATCGATGTACCGATTATGAAGAAAAGCGAGCTGGATGAGCAGCAGGAAAGTAAGAGCAGAGACCCGGGGGTAACGATGTGAGAAAAGAGTTTCTGCGAATTGACAGAGGGAATTCTGTCGAGGGGGCACAGGAACTTCTGGAGAGTGCCTCTCTTCACATTTATCAGAATGAAATTGCCGGTATTCTGCCCATGGATGAAGGCGGCATGCAGATCCTTCTCGATTTTTTCAAAGGAGGAAAAAGTCTCGAGGCAGTCAGACTGTTTCTGAAAGGCAGGCAGGTCGGTCCGGATGAGATGCAGCGGTTTCTGAAGGAACGGGTTCTTGTTTTAAGCGGAGAGGGAGAACTGGTTCCGACCATCAGTCTGGTCGATAATATGTTTGCGCATGAACTGTTTCCCGCAGTGATCAGGAAAAAGGAAGAGCGGAGAAATCTGGAACAGCTTCTGGACAGGCTGGATGTGATGATCGCTCCTGATGCACCGGTGATTTCAATGTCATCGCTGCAGAAGATGCAGATAGAGGTCATCAGAGCCTATCTGGAGGGAAAAGAATGTGTTCTGCTTGACATTCGAAGACAGACGATGCGTTTTGAAGATTATGCTGAAATGCTGAGTGTTCTGTACAAGCTGCGTGAACGGGATATGACTTTTATTCTGATGGATCACAATGCCGCAAGACTGGCGCAGTTTGCGGATACAGTGACGATATTCCGGAATGCCAGGACGATTCGTATGGTAGAACATACGCCGTTTGATCCCGGGATTTTTGAGAATACAAGGCATCGTATGCCCGGAGAGAAGTCTCCGGCAGAAAACCAGAGTCAGGAACCGGTGATCTTCCGGATGACACATCCGGATAATAAAAGACAGGGAAATGTATCGCTTGTGCTCCACAGGGGGGAAGCGGCGACAGTCGTATATCAGACCTATCAGAAAAAAGAAGATTTTATTGCAGATCTGCGCAGAAACCTGAAATCGCCAAAAAGAAGCCGTTTCAGTCCGGGACGTCGAAAACAGGTATATAAAACCAGCGCGGAAAGAGTGGATGACGGCATCTGCGTGATAGACGGAACCGATGTAAAAAACCAGATCTTTCAGAATCTGAGTCTCTATGATAATATCTGCATGATGCGCGGGCGCACAGTCAGTTTTTTCTGGAGGAGACCGTCATTTCAGCGGTATATGCACAAATTGATTGATGATGAATTTGGAAGAACAGGTGCCTGGAAGCAGAGCATGCATGAACTGACGGCAGAGGAGCAGCTTCATGCACTGTATATGCGCTGTTTCCTGAACAGCCCGAAACTTCTGCTGCTGGTTGATCCTTATGCGGCTGCAAGCGATCAGATGCTGGAAATGATACCGGAGCTTGTCAGGAAATTTCAGAAAAGAGGAACCGGTGTTCTGGTGCTGACGGAACAGTCCTGGATTGCTTCAGGACAGCCTGTTTTCTATCTGGATAATCTCTTAAAAAATTGAACAATATTTTTAGGATGAATACATATATAAATATATAGAAAAGGTGGACTTTTAGGGGAATGCTCCAATGCCTAAAAAAAGTCCACCTTTTCGTTAATATTTCCGTGGAATCACAAAAAATTATCCATTAAAATGAGCACATAAGTTAACCGAAGCACTTAAAGGAGGAAAGGTTTTATGAAAAAGAGACTGATGGCAGCGGTGCTTACAGGCATCATGACAGTTTCCATGCTGGCAGGCTGCGGCGGCAGCAGCGATTCTTCGGCAGCTAAATCCGAGCCGGCAGCAAAGAGCGAAGCGGCAGAGAGCACAGCAGCAGAGAGCGCAGCAGCAAGCAGTGCATCTTCTGAGGAAAAAGCAGCTCCGGCAGCAAGCGGAGAAAAGGTAAAAATCGGCGTTTCCATTTCCGGATGGGATGATCAGTGGCTTTCCTACATGCTTGACTGTATGAGAACTTACGCTGATGAGCTGAAAGACGTTGCAGAGTTCCAGTTCACTGACGGACAGAACGACAACGGCGTACAGATGGGACAGATCGAGCAGTTCATCACAGACGGCTGTGATGCAATCATCGTCAACCCGGTTGAGACTGACAGCTCAGGCCCGATGGTTGAAGCTGCAAACGCTGCAGGCATTCCGATTATCGGCGTTAACAGACCGCTGGTCGGTGATTATACCGCATACTGCGGCGGTGATTCCAAGCAGTCCGGCTCCATGCTTGCTGAGGCAATTGCAGAAATCGCTGACTACAAGGGAAAAGTTGTTGTTCTGGCAGGACATGCAGGACAGGAAGCAGCTACACTGCGTACAGAAGGTATCGAAGAAGTTATCGCAAAGTATCCGGATATGGAAATCGTTGAGATGCAGAACTGCGAAAACTGGCAGCGTGCAAAAGGCATGGATATCATGAACGACTGGATTCAGTCTGGCGTTGAGTTCGACATCCTCCTTGGTGAGTGCGATGAGATCACAATCGGCGGAATCATGGCAATGCAGCAGAATGGTATTGATGTCAGCGAAAACGGAATCCTTGCAGGCGGCATCGACGGTTCTCCGGATGGTCTGGCAATGATGGAAGAAGGCGCTGAGCTGATCGACGTATTCCAGGATGCAAACGGCCAGGGCCGCGGCGCGATGGATCTTGCAGTAGCAGCAGCACAGGGCGAAGAGGTCGAAAAAGAAGTTCCGATCCCCTATGAGCTGATCACACCGGATAAGATTCAGGAGTACAAAGATCGCTGGGCAAGCGTAATGTAATAACAGACAGCCTCCCTAATTGAAAATGAAATAATAATGCGGGCGTCCCGTTTCGATCTATAAATCGGGGTGGGACGCCCGTACTCTGTAAAAGAAAGGTGAACGGCATTATGGGAGATAACTATATTCTGAAGGCTGATCACATCACAGTTAAATTTCCGGGCGTGCTGGCACTTGATGACGCACAGCTTCATATCAAACGTGGAACCGTTCACGCGCTCATGGGTGAGAACGGAGCCGGAAAATCAACACTGATGAAAGTGCTGATCGGTATCAACCGCATACAGCCTGGCGGAACCGTTGAATTCAATGGCCAGCAGGTGACAATTACAAGCCCGAATGATGCACTGCAGCAGGGCATTGCCATGGTACATCAGGAGCTGTCTCCGATTCCGGAAATGACCGTGGCGGATAATATCTATCTCGGACGCGAAAAGATGAGGGGTCTGATCATTGACAAACGAGACAGCATCAGACGTGCCCAGGAGCTTCTGGACAAACTGAACATTCGCGTTGATCCGACTGAAAAAATGAAAAATCTCAGCATTGCGAATACCCAGATGATCGAAATCGCAAAAGCGATTTCCTACGGAGCGCAGCTGATTATTATGGATGAGCCGACTTCGGCAATCACCGAGGTCGAGGTAAAACATCTGTTTGAGATGGTCAACAATCTGCGCGACAGCGGGATTTCGATTATCTATATTACACATAAGATGGACGAAGTGTTTGAGATTGCAGATGAAGTTACAGTACTGCGTGACGGACAGTTCATTGCTACAAAAAGCGCTTCAGAAATTGACAAAGACGGGCTGATTCAGCTGATGGTCGGACGTGACCTGAAAGATATTTTCAATAAGGAAACGGTTCCGATCGGTGAGTCTGTACTCGAAATTAAAAACTTCACACGCAAAAAAGAATTCAGAAATGTCAGCTTTGATGTCAAAGCCGGTGAGATTGTCGGCATGGCCGGCCTGATGGGCGCAGGCAGATCTGAGCTGATGATGGCGCTTTTCGGCGTTACAAAACTCGAAGAAGGAGAAGTATATATCCGGGGTGAGAAAGTAGAGATTAAAGAACCTCTGGATGCGATCAAGCATAAGATTGCCTTCCTGACAGAGGACCGGAAACTAACCGGACTCTATCTGCCGCTGACTGTCAAGGAAAACATCATGATGACCAATCTGAACCAGTTCACGAGCGGCGGACGCCTGCAGCACCGGAAGATGGAAAAAGTCTGTGAAGAGGAAGTTCAGAAATTCACAATCCGGACGCCTTCCATCAAGCAGAAGGTAGAGCTTCTCTCGGGCGGTAATCAGCAGAAGGTACTTGTCAGCCGCTGGATGCTGGCAGACCCGGATATCCTGATTCTTGATGAACCGACAAGAGGTATTGATATCGGTGCCAAATCGGATATTTACGCGCTGATGACAAAACTTGCAAAAGAAGGCAAGGCAATTATCATGATTTCTTCAGAATTGCCGGAAATTATCGGCATGAGCGACCGGGTTGTCGTCATGCATGAAGGAAAACTGACCGGTATTCTGGACAGAAGCGAACTGGATCAGGAGCGGATTCTGGCTTACGCGGCCGGCGAACTGGATGATTATAAGGAGGCACAGTCATGAAAAAGAGTAAATTATCACAATTCACAGATAAGTTCGGCATGCTGATCATTCTGATTTTGCTGGTTATCGTTATTTCGATCCTGCATCCGAGCTTTCTGAGCGCGTCGAATTTCTCGAACGTACTGAAACAGATTGCTGTCTATGTTATAATAGGTTATGGTGTTACGTTTATCATTATTACGACAGGAATTGATCTCGGACTTGGCTCATACATGGCACTCGGCGGCGTACTCGCGGCCCTTTGCGCGAAGGGAACATTACCCGGTATCGTAGGTATGATCGTGGCAACCCTGATCGGTCTCGCAATCGGACTGATCAACGGACTGGTTATTTCAATCACCAAGATACCGCCGTTTATCTGTACACTCGGTATGACTACCATAACGCGAGGCGCGGCACTTCTGATCACAAACGGAAAACCGGTATCGCAGCTGAATAAAAGCTTCTGCTGGTTCGGAAGCGGCGTAGTTGGATTCATTCCGACACCGATCATCTGGCTGATTATTTTCACGATTATCTCCTGGATTCTCATGGATCATATGAAATTCGGTCAGTATGCGAGAGCGATCGGCGGTAATGAGCGTGCTGCAATTATTTCCGGTATCAATATTTTCAAATATAAAGTTCTGATCTATACATACTGCGGTATCTGCTGTGGTTTTGCAGGTGCGGTTCTGGCAGCACGTGTTGCTTCCGGTTCTCCGGGTGCGGCAGAAGGTTATGAGCTGGATGCGATCGCCGGCTCTGTCATCGGCGGAACATCCATGGCCGGCGGTGTCGGTTCCGTCTGGGGCGTTCTGATCGGTTCCCTGATCATCGGTGTTATGAACTCCGGTCTGAATATGCTCGGCGTATCTGCTTACTGGCAGGAGATTGTCAAAGGTATCGTTATTATCGTGGCAGTTATCATGGATGAACGTAAGAACCGCAAGAAACTTTAAAGAGTTGTTCTTCGTGCGAAGACGGCGATCCGGCATAGAAACCGGGACTGTGTGAAAGGAGTATGATATGACATCAAAAGAGCGTGTGCAGGCTGCATTTGCCCATAAAGAAGCCGACAAAGTTCCGGTTGATTTCGGCGGGATGACCTGTGCAATGATTAATGCAGAGGTAATGGCACAGCTGCGCGATTACTACGGTCTGGAAAAACGTCCGCCGAAGGTCTGCGATATGTGTGCGATGACTGCTTATGTTGAGCCTGATCTGGGCGAAGTAATGGGAGTCGATGTACAGCAGATGTACAATTATGCCGACACATACGGACATACACATGACGCGTGGAAGGAATGGACTTATCGCGGAACGACAGTACTCGTTCCTGCGGACGCAACCATCACGGAAGACGGCAAAGGCGGATACTATGTATATCCGGAAGGAGACGCAAATTATCCTGCCAGCGGACATCTTCCGGCAGGCGGATTTTACTTTGACAACCTGGAACGTCCGTTTGAACCGTATGATGAGGATGATCCGGATCCGGAAGGCAATCTTGAAGATTACATGCTTGTTTCTGACGCGCAGATTGCCTATCACCATAAAGTGCTTGACGAGCTGAAGCCGATGCAGAAGGCAATTCAGGTCGGACCGTGTTATGCGGCGCTGGGCGATGCAAACAATATTCCGGGACCGAACATCCGGCAGCCGAAGGGTATCCGCACCATCGCGGAGTGGTATATGGCACCGCTTCTGTATCCGGAAATGGTCGCTGAAGTATACGACCGCGGCACGGATATTGCGATCCAGAACTTTAAGCGTTACTGGGATGAATTTGGTTCTGATATTGATATCATGTATGTCTGCGGAACAGACCTTGGCTCGCAGAACAGTCTGATGATGTCAACGGATACATTTAAAGAGCTGTATCTTCCCTACTATAAGAAAATGAATGACTGGATTCATGAAAACACTACATGGAAGACTCTGAAACATTCCTGCGGCGCGATCTTTGATGTTCTGCCGTATATAATCGAAGCGGGATTTGATGCAATCAATCCGGTACAGTGCTCTGCTGCAGGCATGGATCCGAAGCGTCTGAAAGATACTTACGGAAAAGATATTCTGTTCTGGGGCGGCGGTGTAGATACACAGCGTGTGCTTCCGTTCGGAACACCGGAAGAAGTCCGCGAGCAGGTGCTCGAGCGTCTCGAGATTTTCTCAAAGGGCGGCGGATATATTTTCAATCACATTCATTGCATTCAGGCAAATACGCCAATTGAGAACATAGCGGCTATGGTAGACGCAGTGAAGGAATTTAATGGCGATAAATAAAGGAATCGGCATTGCCGGTACGCAGCCGGGCTGCCGCATTACTGCGGGAGCCCGGTTTGCATAACGAAAATCCGGAAGCGTAAGATTTTGATACGAACAGGAGAAAAGAGAATGAAAAAAATAAGGATCGGTCTGATCGGAGCCGGCGGTATGGGACGCGCTCATACAATCGCTTATAAAAATCTGACAAACTTTTTCGGAAACGAAATCGTTCCGGAACTGGTTGTGGTTGCAGATGTGAACGAGGCGGCCGCGGCAAAAATGGCGGAAACGTTTGGGTATCAGAGAAGCACAGGAGACTGGATGTCTGTAGTAACAGACCCGGAAATTGATCTGATCGATATCACGACACCAAATGCATCACACTGCCCGATTGCAATCGAAGCTGCAAAAAACGGAAAAAATGTATACTGTGAGAAACCGCTTGCGATGGACGCAGAAGAGGCACGAAATGCGACAGCAGTGACAGACGAGGCAGGAATTATTACAGCAGTGGGATTTAATTATCTCTGCAATCCGATCCAGGTGTATGTCCGGGACCTGATCGCATCCGGTGCACTCGGAAAAGTTGTTGACTTCAGAGGAACGTTTGATCAGGACTATTATAATGAGCCGGACCAGAAGCACGAGTGGAGAATGTTCAAATCTGCGTCGGCTTCCGGTGCGCTGGGCGATCTGGCCAGCCATACGATTTCTCTCTCCCAGTTCCTGGTCGGAGATGTGGATGAAGTCTGCGGTATGACGTCAATCGTAGTTCCTGAGCGCCCGGATCCGAAGGATCCCTCAAAAATGCTGCCGGTTGAAAATGATGATGATGTGCATTTCATGATGCGCTACAAAAATGGTGCGATCGGAACCATCATGTCAAACCGCCTGGCATCAGGCCGCAAGCTTTCTCTGACATATGAAATTCAGCTTACTAACGGCAGTATTGTATACACGCAGGAACGTCAGAATGAAGTTCAGATTTACCGCCACGACGATGATAAGAAGCAGCGCGGCTTCAAAACGGTTTATGCAGTCCCGGGACACGGGGATTTTGATAAGTTTTACCCTGCAGGCGCGGGATTTGGAATGAGCTACAGTGATCTGAAGGTAATAGAGGTGCATAACGCCCTGTCAGCCGCAGCAGAAAATAAACCTTATGAAATAGATTTCCATTTTGCAACAAAGATCATGGAGATCATTGATGCGGTTCTGGAATCGGCAGAAACGAGAAGCTGGGTGAAAGTCGGAAAAGAATAATATTCAGGAAGGATAATATGAACCAAATAAAAATTGGCGTAATCGGAGCGAGCGGAAATATCGGGCGGTATACACACTGTGAAAATATCGTAAAGTATACTGACGGCGCGGTTCTGACGGCGGTCAGCAGTTCCAGTAAGGCGAGTGTTCAGAAGATAGCAGATCATTATTGCGTGCAGGCAATGGAAAATGCAGAGGAACTGATCACGTCAGATCAGGTCGATGCAGTATTGATCTGTTCGAGCAATGAGACACATGTTCCTTATACGATCCGGTGTCTGGAAGAAGGCAAGCCGGTTTTTCTGGAAAAACCGATGGCAAATACACTGGAAGAGGCTCAGCTGCTGCTTGAGGCGGAGAAAAAAGCCGGAGAACACATGGTTCAGATCGGATTCATGCGCCGCTATGATCCGGACTATATCGAGATGAAAAAAGTACTGGACTCCGGAAGTCTGGGAGCTCCTCTGATGGTGCATTGCATCAGCAGGACGCGTTACACGAATCTGAAGAATCGTCCTGACTCAGAGCATATTACTGTCATAGGTGTTCATGAAGTGGATATCTGCCGCTGGCTGCTTGAAGAAAATATGAAAGAGGTCATGGTTCGGTTCCCTCGTTCCACGACGGTGGAAACCGGCGATTCCCGCGATCCGCAGTTCTTGCTGATGCAGACAGAAAATGATATTTTGATAGATGTCGAAGCAACTGCAAACAGCTATTACGGATACGAGATTCTATGTGAAGTTGTCTGCGAGAAGGGAACAATCCGTCTGCCTGTAACGCCGTCTGTCATGGTCCGTTCATACCTGAATGTCGGACAGGCGCTCCCGCCGGACTGGAATGACCGGTTTGTTGTTGCTTACAGAAACGAAGTACAGCACTGGGTTGATTATCTCCTCGGGAAAACGGACGTACCGGGTCCTGGCACTGCGGACGGCTACGAAGCGTGCAGAATCTGTGATGCATTTATTCGCGCACAGAAAACGGGATGCTGGGAAACTGTCTGAGATTACAACGGAGGGAAACGGCTATGCTGAAAATCGGTGTCATCGGCTGCGGTCCGATGGGAATTAATCACATTCAGAGAATTACAGAAAGAACGCAGGGAGCTTCTGTTGTTGCGGTCTCTAACAGAACCAGGGCACACGCAGAGGAAGGTGCGAGGATTGCAGGATGCAGCAGGATCTATGAAAGCGGAGCCGATCTGATTCGGGATCCTGAGGTGGATGCAGTTCTGATTGCATCAGCCGGATTTATGCATAAGCAGGATATGCTTGATGCAATTGCATGCGGCAAGCGGATTTTCTGTGAAAAACCGCTCTGCACAACAGAAGAAGACTGCAGGGAAGTTATGGAAGCAGAGATGAAGACAGGACGCCACCTGATCCAGGTGGGATTTTGCAGGCGTTATTATACGGGTTACCTGCAGCTTCGGGATGCCGTCCGGACCGGGTGTTACGGGGAACCGCTGATGATTCACATGACGCACAGAGCACAGCGTGTAGCCCTTACCTATGATACGCCGATGGCTGTGCATGATACCTGTGTTCATGATCTGGATATCTGTCACTGGATGCTGGATGAAGAATATGACAGTGTACAGGTATTCTATCCGAAGGAAACAAAAAACACGCATCCGGGTCTGCGGGATCCGCAGTTTATGATGCTCCGGACAAAAAGCGGTGTTCTGATTGATGTTGAGGTTAACGTTAACTGCTCATTCGGGTATGATATGAATATGGAAGTGGTATGTGAAGATGCCTCTTTGAAAATGGGCATGCCGATGGCTGCTTCTGTCAGAAAAAGCGCGCGTGCTTCACGGGAAATCCCGGTACATCATTTCACGCTTTTTGCAGATGCGTTTGATGCGGAAATACAGGACTGGGTTGATCATGCACAGGAAGATATCATTACAGGGCCGAATACATGGGACGGATATTTTGCGGCTGTGACATGTGACGCACTGGTACGCGCACAGGAGACAGGTGTTCCGGAACCTGTCCTTACGATCGGGAAGCCGGCGTTCTATCAATAAAAGATCAAAGGCACTGAGCTGAATAGTAAGAGGTCTTTATGAAAAGAAGGTACCGCAGCCGCAGCCTGACAGATTTTTATAACAGGTTTGGCATATACATGATTCTGATTGTACTTGTGGTGATCTGTGCGATTTTATCGGACAGCTTTCTGACGATGCCGAATCTGATACTGTTTTTCAGGCAAAACGCGATTATTACAATTATTACCTGCGGCACACTGGTGGTACTGATCAGCGGAGAAATGGATTTTTCGCAGGGTGCCATCGCTGCATTCGGAGGATGTATGGCAGTTCTTTTAACACATACGGGAAAGCATGTGGGAATTGCCGTGGCCGGAGGACTTTTGGCCGGCGTACTATTCGGTGCATTGAACGGAATTATTGTAACAAAGTGTAAAATCCCCTCTTTTATAATGACATTGGCGACACAGCGGATCG
This sequence comes from Lachnospiraceae bacterium FE2018, assembly GCA_000702845.1. GTDB lineage: Bacteria > Bacillota > Clostridia > Lachnospirales > Lachnospiraceae > CADBRN01. The sequence continues at coordinate 2,767 of JNKK01000040.1, read as the reverse complement.
CAAGAGGCGCAATCATGGCTTATCAGAACGGGAGACCTGCGTACAGCATCGGGAACCTGATCTGGTTCTCGCAGGGAAGGATCGGCGGTGTGATTCCGATCCAGATCGTTTTTATGGTTCTGGTTCTGCTGCTGACATGGTTTATTCTGAACAGGACCAGTCTGGGACGTCAGATCTATGCAGTCGGAGGAAATGTAAAAGCTGCGGAAACATCCGGGATTCATACGGACAGAATAAAAATATTTGCATTTATTTTTGCCGGTGTGATGGCAGCTTTCGGAGGAATTATCCTCATGGCCAGAATGCGTGCAGGCCAGCCGACAGGGGCAGAAGGTTATGAGTTCACTGCGTTGACTGCGGTAATTATAGGAGGCACATCCCTGATGGGAGGCGAGGGAAATATTTATGGCATGTTTGTCGGAACACTGTCTGTTGGCGTGCTGAATAATTTTATGACGATAACGCGTGTTAATTCCTACTGGCAGCAGGTGGTTCAGGGCATTTTAATTGCGATTACGGTTATTGTGGATGCGCGTGTTCATGAAAGAAGGAGGAAGCTGGTATAACATGTAATGAGGTTTCAAAGCGATATGAAGCAGAAAGACTTTCAGAGAATATCATATGTCCGGAGTGCGGATTTATATATTGACCGGCATCTTCATGAGAAAATCTCACTGCAGCTATTATCTGACACATGCTGCCTGAGCCGGTTTCATTATGCGAGGGAGTTTAAAAAAGAGGCAGGCGTAACACCTAAGCAGTATGTGATCAGGAGAAAACTGAAGGCTGCGGAAGACATGCTTCAGTATTCAGACATGAAGGTCTGTGAGGTGGCAGAAAGAATCGGGTATGAGCCGTCGCAGTTTGTAACATTGTTCAGAAAACATCTCGGTCTGTCGCCTTTGCAGTTCCGTGAACGGACTTTAAAGAAAAATAAGGTATCGTAAAAAAGCTGTCGTACCGGCACGGTGAGTGTGTCCGGCACGACAGCATTTTTTGCTGTAATTTACTGTACAGCGGCCTTGAGCGCTGCGACATCCGCCTTCATAATCTCGAAATAATCCGGGTTGATCACACGCATGTTCTCAAGTTCATACAGGTTCTCGAGAATCAGCCAGCCTTCGTAATTCTGTTCTTTCAGGAAATCAATGGTCTCCTGGAATCCGGTGGATCCGGTGCCGACGACCATGGAAGCGTTTTTGCCGGGAACTCCGTCTTTTACATGCATCTGGTTGATGTAGTACGGATACAGCTCGCGCAGGCATTTGTGAACATCATAATCAGCCAGGCAGTGATGATTGCAGGAATCGAAGAAGAGATAGAAGTTTTCGCGGTCTACCATCTCGTAGAGTTTTTTCTGCTCTTCGACAGTGTTCGGGTTTTCACAGCCGATCTTGATTCCCTTCTCGCCGGCATAGTCACAGAAGTAATGGTAGCGGCGTGCGGCATTTTCGAAGTCTTCGTCTGTTTTAGCAAGGCTCGGTCCAAAGTTGGAGAAGAAGACCAGATCAATCCCCATATAAGCTGCCGCGTCAATTGCGCCGATTCCCATCTTGTTGAAAATCTCATCATCCTTTGTGCCGGGTGCAGCCTTGAAGGCAACATTATCGCCGTCGCTTACACCGATGTTCGGATATTCGATTCCGAATTTCTGCTGTGCATCCAGATAGAGATCCTGCAGATAGCGCTGTGACAGCGGATTGCCGTGTTCCCATGAGCCGTATTCGATGGACATGCCGTCCAGACCGAATTCTTTGACGATACGCGGCGCAAAGACACCGGTTCCCGGGACACAGAAGTTGCAGATGCCAAGTTTTACATTCATAATTCACGATCCTCCACATAACAAAAAACAAAGGGATGCCTTCTTTTTCCTTAATATAATAACATATCCGGATTGTTCACGAAACTATACATACTGTTGTTTTTTTTCTGATAACATGCAGTCTCTGGGATACTGAAAGCAATAAATGAAAATTGTGAATAAAACATGAACAAAAACACTCTCCCGGCGTGCATTTAAAAAGGTATGATATTTATAATCATAAAGCACTGTGCACCTTAAAAAGACTTGAATGAAATCGGGTCTTTGTGGAAAAGATAAAACAAATACGTGTAATTTGTATTGAAAATGTAAATTTGTACCAAATAATATCTAAAAAAGTGGTTGCGCTTTTTATAAGACAAGACTATAATGTTTTATGAACATTGCATAAACTTTGCGAGAATAGTTTGTGAACTGGCAGGCATAATTACTGCAGCACATTTAAGGAGACCAGTTTGCGGCAAAGGACCTGTGCGTCAGGAACTGTTTTAGCATGGTTGCGCACGTAAATTCAAGTTATGGGAGGGAGAAAATGGAAAAAATCAAACAAAACCCATTTGTCAGGAAGGTCGGGTTTAACAGAGTCGTCCTGGCTGTTGTACTTGTATTGATGTACCTTGTATTCTGCGTTGTGATTCCGAAGTTTTCCGGCATGGCGCATATTCTTTCTACATTGAATTACATCTACTTCCTGGGGTTCCTGTCTCTGGGCGTTACATTCGTCATTGCGACGGGCGGTATCGATTTCTCAATCGGACCGGTTATGTTCTGCTGTGCCCTGATTTCAGGCTACACATTTGCGCAGCAGGGAATGCCGATTGCAGTTGCAGTTATCCTCTGCATCCTGATCGGATTCCTGTTCGGATGCTTTAACGGCTACCTGGTTGCATTCTGGAGCGTACCGCCGTTCATCATTTCGATGGCATCGATGAACATCGCAAA
>JNKK01000039.1 GCA_000702845.1 Lachnospiraceae bacterium FE2018 | reverse complement strand
AGGGTGATTAATCGTACGTGTTTTTAATCCTCTGGAATGCATTCTGAAGTTGCAGAGAGGACAGAAGTGTACAGCAGGTGGTGTCTGAAGTGTAAGAATCTTTTGGCGACCATTGATCTGAATATCAGTTATTTCAATATCGAGGTCTACCAGGTCTAAAATATCTGTGATGCTATTCATATAGCTCCTTTCTGTTGAATTTCATTGCAGAACAATCATAAGAAAAGAGCAGAACAAGGGCAAGGAAAGCGAAAGAATTCCTTGCCCTTGAGATTTATGTTCCCCCTACTAACAGACCCTACTAATGAACCCCACTAACAAACCCTACTAAAGGCAGACCCTACTAAACTTTGAATACCCAAGGTTAATCAGAAACCCCGGATGTCATAAAATCATCCGGGGTTTCTGTTTCGGTTAAAAACAGGTTATCCTTTCTTTTTTTTCGCTGTTCCTGTATAATGACTGCACTATTATTAAAATAACATAGGATATATTTGGTGGTTTTGCGATGAAAAAGAATATATTATTTATTGATGCATGTACTAGAAAAGACTCACGCACAAGACGTCTGGCAGAAGCAGTGCTGTCCCATATTGATGGAGTGGTTACGCATCTGAAGCTTTATGATGAATCTCTGTATCCTGTAGATGAAAATGCAGTTGTGCAGCGGGAGCAGTGTGTCTCGTGTGGTAGCTGTGAATCGGATCAGCTGAAATATGCAAAGCAGTTCGCCGCTGCGGATGAAATTGTCATCGCGGCGCCGCACTGGGATTTGTCATTTCCATCCCTGCTGAAAGTTTATATAGAGAATGTGACAGTTATCGGTGTCACCTTTGCGTATACAGAGCAGGGCGAGCTATATGGCCTCTGCAAAGCAGAGCGTCTGATCTATGTCGCAACAGCGGGCGGACGGATACTGGATGAATCATTTGGGTATGGATATGTCCGCGCGCTTTGCAGGCGTTTCTACGGAATTCCGGTGACGGAATCTCTCTGTGCACAGAAGCTGGATCTTGTCGGAGAAAATCCGGAAGAAATTCTGCAGGAAGCAATAGATGAAGCAGGCCGGCGGTTTGGAGATGGAATCCTGTATGAGCATGACGAACTGCGGAATGCCGAAGCAGTATCCTCTGATGCTGACGGGCAGATTCACAGACTGAACTGATGATTACAGAAAAAGAAGGAAAGTATTGGATTTCGTGGGTAATAATGTGAAATAGAGATACAAAGAGGAGAAAAGATCATGATGAAACTGAAAGTGAATCCGGGCGTTTGCGGACTGCAGTGTATTTTGACTGCAGAGACAAACGAAGATGACGAGGTAACCATCACAGCCGAAACTAGCTGCCCGGCAGTGAAAAAGATGATTGATGCGCTGGAACAGCCAATTGAGGCAATGGATGTTTGCTTCTGCAAGCCCGGAACAGGCCCGGTATACGAGGCTGCGGTTAATCTTTTGCATGCGTCATGTCCAATGCCGTCCGCAGTCCTGAAATGTATCGAGGCGGAAGCAGGTCTGGCGCTGGCTAAAGGTGTGGAATTCGAATTTGATAAGAATCAATCCTGCGGATAAAAAGATGATATTTGACCGGGTGAGATGCAGGAGACCAGTTCATCCGCATAGCGGAATGTTTTTTCGATGGTATCAACAACCACAAATCTCAGATCGCTGATTTCTCCAACGGGTTTTCCATCCGGCTGTGTAGAAAAAACGTCAGCACTCAGAAGATTATATTTTTCTTCAAACTGCACCTTTGCCATCGGTGTGTGCCCCACGACCTGCAGCCTGTCGCATGCATAGGGTGCAAAGTCCTGAAGATATCCGGCCTCATCTTTTTCCCAGACATAAGAAATATCGTGATTTCCGATGCAGAACCAGGAAGCGGGAAACATCTTTAAGAAGCTGATCACTTCATCGTATGTTTCCGTGTATAAGGCGAGATCTTCCTGTTTACCAAAATCATCTGCCACATCTCCGAGAAAAACGGCACCGGTTTCCTGACGTTCTGTTTCCGGCTGTGTCTGCTCTGTTTCAATCAGCTCATTCATAATGCTGACAGATAATCTGACGATCCATGGCTTTAAATGGATATCCGGGATAACCAGAATTTTCATACGAGATCATCCTCCGTATTGTATATTTCTTTGTATGCATTGATCCATTTGAACAGCTCCAGAACCCAAACAGGATCTTTTCCGGCTTTCGCATATAAATCCAGCAGTTCTGTCCCTATGAGTTCGGCGTCCTTATAATGTCTGATTTCCATAAGTGAATGCATCAGTTCAAACATCATTTCCAGAGCCAGTGCATGTGTATCGCCCAGGGTTTTTCTGCACGTGGGAAGTGCGTGATACAGGATCCCGACAGAAGCGCAGTCTTCCTGCATGCCGTTCAGATCCCGGGCCAGCAGTATTTTATACTTCATACATTGTTCAGAGTCTCCCTCCTGCAGATGCAGATACGCATGAACCTGCGAATCTATGGAATATGCTTCTCTGAAGCGTCCTTCCGAGCGGAGAAATTCGGTTCTGTCGAGTAGTTCTTCAAGATTGATCAGATTGGCTTCCGCCCGGGATATGATTTCGTCATAATCATTCCGACTCATATGCTTGAACGAATAAATCAGGTAGTTCCCGTTCTCTACACAGCTTTTCCGTTCATAAATCGTTCCGTCTGCAGGAGTCGTGATCTCCGGCAGCAGGTTTTCTAATTGATCAAATCCGCCGAATCGGGAACCGGCCGCCTCCTCACAGGCAAAGACCATGGGCAAAGTCATACCGCTCAATTCAGGATAGATTTCTTCGGCAGAACGATAGGAATGAAGAAACCGGTGCCGGGTATCCGGTGTCTCAAGCACCGCTTCCTGAAGCAGGCGATGGCATCTTTCCAGAAAGGAAAGCAGTTTGAGCGGCAGTTCAAAGACAGCATCTGGCGTCTTTGCGTTTTCATTTAATTCCTTAAAGTTTTCAGATTCAACTGCCAGCCTGATCAGATTGCTTTTTGCCAATGTCCCTTTTATCCCATCCGGATCACCAAAGGCGTAGTATGCATGATTGAGAAAGGTTATATCATAGTCAGTGTAAGCAGCGATATTAAAATCCGGAAATGTTTTCTGTATGTGTTCCAGAAATAATCCGCAGCTGGAATGCTCGTATTCAGACTGCCGGATCCTTAAAAAGAAATCAGCTTCCACATCTTCTGAAAACAAATGCTCAGCAGTCTGCAAATAGCGGTATACAAGATTGAAAGGCGCGTGAACGGAGCAGAAGTAATAGTCCATTACACAGGTGTTTTCAAACTTCCGCAGATAAGGTCTCGCGTCCAGACATACAGACGAATCAATCGTTTCTTCCATATCCTCCGACGGGACATAGAAGGATGAAAAATCCATAGCGGGAATTTGTTCCAGGATCTGCTGATCGCCGAAAGAAACAAGTGAGTAGTTCTGCGCAAACGAAGACATGTTTACACTTGTAAGACACAGATTCTCAGGTTCATGATCAAAAAGTTCACCTGGATTTCTCCGATTGACAGGAAGCGCGGATAGCGAAAAGACAATCTGCTTTCCGCTTTTTAAGGCTTCATTCATAAGCGCGAGAAAATCTTCCTTTGAGAACAAACAGGAATATTTATAATAAAAATCAACATTTTGAATCATTAAAATGTCAGCTGTATTTGCCTTCTGAAGCAACAGCAGCATTTCATTAAATTCCTCTTTGGTCTGCACCGGGCGAATGGAAGAATGGCGGCAGGTCATGAAAGCATCATGTAATTCTCCGCCTGTGCAGCAGAAAATAGCTGCAGACGGATCTGTCTGCAGGATACGGGCTGCTATGCCGGACATCAGAAGCGGAGCAGTTTCAGCATCCTCATCAAGGATGAACAGCGGGTTTTTATCCATACCCGGATGCTCAGCGACGTACACAGCCGATTCATAAGCTTCTCTGTTTTCCGGCGTCACAACAAAGTCTGAAAAAGAAACGTTGCTATAATTTTTGTTGTTTTTGGAATACATATCTTACTCTTTATACTTAATTATTTCTGGGTTTCTATCGTGATTTCTGTATGATTGTAGTTTTATGATACAGGATTTCCTGTCCGCAGTCTATCATTTATAAAAATCCTTATTTTGGATGACGGCTTAGATAATATGGATTAAAATATATAAAACAGGAGGAGACATATATGAAAAAGAAAAGAACATATTTATCACGTTTTCTCGTCGCGTCAGTTCTGCTTTTGACGCTCTGTATGCCCCCGTATTCCGCGGCTGCAGAAACAGGAGAACAGGTCCAGGTGCCCCGTGTTTCTCCAAATGAAGATCTTTCTACCGGTCAGGAAACGGTTTGGGACTGTATTTACTTTGGCAGCTATCCGTCCGCGGAAGTTGTCAGAAGCAGCTGGGATTCGGTCGATGACTATGCTGTCATGGACGGTGACGTCATCCGGGATGATGATCTGTATAAGCGTCTCTCTGAAGCCGGCTGGTCAGATAACAGAGTGTCTCTCGACGGGAAAGATTATATACGGATTAACCGGGCGGATGCCGTCACTGCGGCGGCAGACAGGGAACAGCACTACCGGTGGGATGATCCTGACGCATGGCACTATTTTGCCGAGGAACCAATAAGATGGCGGGTCCTGTCTGTGAAGGACGGGAAAGCATTGCTTTTATCGGACCGGATCCTGGATTGCTTCCCGTTTAACCTGGCTGATGAAGAAGTCGCCTGGAATACTTCTTCGGTACGCAGCTGGCTGAATGGATATGACAGCAGTCAGAATCTTGGTAAAGAAGATTATTCCGGCAAAGGATTTCTGGATAAAGCATTCACACAGGATGAGCGGGAGGCGATCGTTCAGACCGTCTGTACTACGCCGGACAATCTGGATTACGGTACCGACAGCGGTCCCGACACAGAGGATTATGTGTTTCTTCTGTCCAATGAAGAAGTCTATGCGGATGATTCCGCGGCTGATCACGGGTTTTATGCAGGCCGGGGGTATGATGATCCCGCCAAGCGCTTTACCTCTACCATGTACGCAAAATGCAGGGGCAGCTGGTGGTCCCCGGTGGACGCATATAAAGGAAATTCTTTCTGGTTCATGCGGACCAGCGGCTATACGCCTTACAATGTCACTTATATATGCGACTTTGGTTATGTGTACAGCCGGGGGACGTCTGTAACATGTGACGATGCCGGCATTCTTCCTGCGGTCACAATCGATTTGTCAGCGGCGCATTTTGAGGATGCCGGAGAAGTATCTTCTGTGGAGATTGAAAAGAAACTGCAGACAGATGACAAAAAAACAGGTGACGGAAAGATTGTGCTGCAGGATCCGGTGACGGAGGCGGATGATTCGCTTCCCGGCGGGACAGCCGTCACCTGGGATAAGATTGCATTTGGAAGCTATCCGCAGACTGAGGTCATGGAAAAAGGAGACGCACAGTCCGGAATAAAAGTGGATCCGGACCTGTTTCATAAACTGCAGAAAGCGGAATGGGACGGGGATGAACTTGACTTGAACGGGAAACGGTACAGGAGGATCGATAACCGGTATTTCAGGTTTGATCCCATCGTCTGGAAGGTGCTGGAAGTATCGGAAGATTCGGCCCTGCTGCTTTCCACGCAGGCCCTGGACTGTATGCCGTATTATAACAGACTGGAAGATGTGAACTGGGATCGTTCGGATGTCCGCAGCTGGCTGAACGGTCTTGGCGCAGAGGACAACCTGTCGGAAAAGGATTATTCCGGAGCGGGAGAGAGCTTTTTATCAAGCGCTTTTTCTGAAGAAGAGAGACTTTCGATTCTGGAGTCTGACGTGCAGAATTCCGATAATCACTATTTCGGCACCTCCTGCGGTCCGGATACAGAGGATCAGGTATTTTTACTCTCTGAGGATGAAATCTTCAGTTCTCCGGCCGCCGCGGACTACGGGTTCCAGAATAGTGATGCGGTTGCGGATCTTGCGAAACGTTTTCATCCCACTGCCTATGCCATGTGCCGCGGCGCCTGGCAGTCAGATCTGGACGAAAGCGCGGGAAATACATTCTGGATTCTCCGGTCCAACGGTTATACGGATTCCAATGTGGTTTATGTGGGAGAGACGGGATATATCTTTAACCGCGGGATCCCGGTCACCTGTCAGGATGCAGGGCTGATTCCGGCCATTCGCATTGACCTTGAAACAGCCTCGTATTCCTACAGAGGCACTGCAAGTTCCCGGGATGTATTGTCTGATTAGTAAATTGGATTATAATCAGTCCTGCCAGCGCGCGGCCCAGCGTGACCGGTAGATAATCTGATAGGCAATGTAATTAATCACCAGCGCGGCAAACACATCGAGAATGGAGTGCTGTTTGAGAAACAGCGTCGAAGCAATGATCACAACGGTCAGCACCAGCAGGATGCTGACGAGCCAGCGCTTGTTTTTCATCCAGTCACAGGAGCGCAGCGCGAGATATGCGCATACGGAATTATATACGTGCATGCTGGGGAAGACATTGGTCGGCGTATCCCGGTTGTAGAGCCGTTCGACCATGTGCGTAAAGAGGTTGTCGTGCGCGAACGTCTCCGGGCGGAGATTCAGTCCGTTCGGATACAGCCAGCTGATCAGCAGAAAGATAGTCATGCCGATGATCATGTTCAGCTCAAAGCGGTAGTATTCCTTCGCCGGACGGTTTACCAGCACAAAAAATGTCACGGTTCCCATGATGTAGACGAACCAGATATTATACGGAATAATAAAATACTCACAGAACGGGATTTTGTAATCGATGGGGGCGGAGATCAGATGATATCCGCTCCCTTCTGTTACGTGTCGTTCCAGAATAATAAAAGCGATGTAGTATCCAAGCGCATAGACAGGAAGTCCCCACCAGCGGAAGACACAGCGTCTTTTCAGTTCAAGAAAGAAATCTTTGAGAATTCTGAGCATGGATCGTGCGTTTCCTTTCCCGGGTCAGATACTGCAGGAATGATCATCCGGCCGGATTCTTTCAAAGATAGCGGTACCGCCGCGTTCACGGCATTCACGGTACTGCTCAGGTGTGCGTATGGTCCAGAAAAAAACGGGTGTTCTGAAAATACGTCGCATCATAAGAAATCCGGGCGTATGACTGTATTTGAGGTTATACGCGATAAAATGAGGCCGTCCGAGTGCGTTGACCAGCAGCATGGTTGTGAGCCATTTGACAGGACCCGGCACATTCAGTCCCCGCGGAAAGCGGGTCGAAAGCTGGCCGCGGATCACATCCGGCCTGTGTTTCTTCAGCCAGCGGAGTCCGAATGTATTAAAAGATTCGATGAGATATGGTCCGCGGTAACTGTCAAGCAGTTCCATGACAGCAGGACACAGGGATAAATCCGAATGCGGAAGTTTCAGTTCGATTAGCAGAGGAACGCGTCCGGCAACTTCAGTCAGTACGTCTGAGAGAAGAGGAATCCGTTCTGTCGTACCGGACAGATGCAGCGCTGAGAGGGTCTGCCAGTCTGTCCGCTCAATATTATAATTCTCTCCGCAGATCCGTCCGGTTGTATCATCGTGAAACACAATCATCCGGCCGTCAGATGTCAGATGAACATCCAGCTCGATCGCGTATCCGGCATCGGCCGCCGCCTGAAAGGCGGGCAGACTGTTTTCCGGGATTCCGCGTTTCAGATCCCAGAGGCCGCGGTGCGCGTAGTGAAAGTTCTGAAAAGGTTTCATCCGGGAGCGCTTGTCAAACGCCGGACAAATCGCCCACAGAATAAAAATGCAGGCAGCTGCCGCAATCAGAAGTATCAGGACAAGCCAGAACATTCCGCATCTCCGTATCGTTTAAAAGTCAAAATGTCAACGTTATTTACTATACATGAAATCGAGGTTTCCGTAAATAGTTTCGTTTTACTAATATTCAAAACTATGATAAGATTGATGAGATAAAAACGTAAAAACAGATTCCGAAAAAAACGGATGAAAAGCGTCATCCGCGACGGGATCAGAAGCACAAACCGTTTAGGAAACGGAGCTAGTATTACACACAAAATCAGGAGGACTCCATGAGCAGCGTTAAACGTGTTTATGTTGAAAAAAAGCCGGAATTTGCAGTGGCGGCAGACAGCCTGCTGCACGAGATCAGAGAGTATCTGGGACTGACCGATGTGACAGGTGTCAGAATTCTGATCCGTTACGATGTGGAGAATATCAGTGAAGATGTTTATGAAAAGGCATGTCATGTGGTCTTTTCAGAACCGCCGGTTGATGTTCTGTATGAAGAAACATTCCCGTGCGCAGAGGATGAGACAGTGTTTTCTGTTGAGTATCTTCCGGGACAGTTTGATCAGCGCGCGGATTCTGCTGTGCAGTGCATACAGTTCCTGCGGGGAGAAGAGCAGCCGCTGATCCGTACGGCGACCACTTATGTTCTGAAGGGAACGGTCAGCGATGCAGAGCTGGAATCCGTCAAAAAACTCTGCATTAACCCGGTGGATTCCCGCGAGACCGGCGCAGTGAAGCCGGAGACGCTGGCGATGGACTTCCCGGAGCCGGATGACATTCAGATCTTCGAAGGATTTACCGGAATGCCGGAAGCAGACCTGAAAGCGCTGTATGACAGTCTCGGTCTGGCTATGACATTTGCGGATTTTCAGTTTATTCAGAAATATTTCGGCGAAGAAGAACACAGGGATCCGACTGTGACGGAAATCCGGGTGCTCGATACCTACTGGTCCGATCACTGCCGTCACACGACATTCCTGACGGAACTGAAAGACATTACGTTCGGCGAGGGCGCTTACAAGGCGCCGATCATTGCCAGCTATGACCGCTATATTTCCGACCGCGAAGTACTCTATAAAGGCCGGGATGATAAATTCCTCTGCCTGATGGATCTGGCCGTGATTGCAGTGAAGAAGCTGAAAGCCGAAGGCAAGCTGACCGATCAGGAAGAGACAGATGAAATCAATGCCTGCAGTATCGTTGTTCCGGTCGATGTGGACGGCGGTTACGAGGAGTGGCTGATCAATTTCAAAAATGAGACACACAACCATCCGACGGAAATCGAGCCGTTCGGTGGTGCCGCGACCTGTCTGGGCGGCGCGATCCGTGATCCGCTTTCCGGCAGAACCTATGTTTATCAGGCGATGCGTGTCACCGGCGCGGCAGATCCGACAAGACCGGTGGACGAGACGATTCCGGGCAAGCTGCCGCAGAAAAACCTGACCAGAGATGCCGCAAGAGGATACAGTTCCTACGGCAACCAGATCGGTCTGGCAACCGGTTACGTCAAGGAAATCTATCATCCGAATTATGTGGCAAAACGTATGGAGATCGGTGCGGTCATGGGCGCGGCGCCGCGGCGCGCAGTCATGCGTGAGACGTCCGATCCGGGCAATGTGATTATTCTGCTCGGCGGAAGGACCGGACGCGACGGCATCGGCGGTGCTACAGGATCTTCGAAAAAGCATACCGCGACATCGATCGAGACCTGCGGCGCGGAAGTACAGAAAGGCAACGCGCCGACCGAGCGTAAGCTGCAGCGTATGTTCCGGCGCGAGGAAGTCAGCAGACTGATCCGCAAGTGCAATGACTTTGGTGCCGGCGGCGTTTCTGTCGCGATCGGTGAGCTCGCAGACGGCCTGCAGATCGATCTCGATCAGGTGCCGAAGAAATATGCCGGTCTGGACGGCACGGAACTTGCCATTTCCGAGTCACAGGAGCGTATGGCAGTTGTCGTCGCGGCAGAGGACGTGGATGAATTCATGGGCTATGCGGCCGAGGAAAACCTCGAGGCATACAAAGTGGCAGTTGTCACCGAGGAGCCGCGGCTTGTGCTGAACTGGCGCGGAAAGACCATCGTCAATCTCTCCCGCGCGTTTATGAATACAAACGGCGCACATCAGGAAGCATCCGTGCATGTGGAGATTCCGGATGAGGCAGGTAATCCGCTCGTAAGATGCGGCGATATCGGCGATGTAAAAGCGGCGTGGCTCGGTCAGCTCTCTGACCTGAACGGCTGCTCCCAGAAGGGTCTGGTGGAGATGTTCGATTCCTCCATCGGCGCGGCCAGCACGCTGATGCCGTACGGCGGAAAATATCAGATGACAGAGACCCAGTCGATGGTCGCAAAAGTTCCGGTTGCAAACGGAGAGACCACGACGGTTACGATGATGAGTTACGGATTCGATCCGTATGTTTCCAGCTGGAGTCCTTATCACGGCGCGGTCTATGCAGTGACAGAGTCCATGGCAAAGATCGTTGCGTCCGGCGGTGATTTCCGGAAGATTCATTTTACCTTCCAGGAATACTTCCGCCGCATGAGCGAGGATCCGGCACGCTGGAGCCAGCCGTTTGCGGCACTGCTCGGTGCCTATGAGGCACAGGTCCGCTACGGTCTCGCTTCGATCGGCGGCAAGGACAGTATGTCCGGCAGTTTCGACGACATCGATGTCCCGCCGACGCTGGTATCCTTTGCGGTTGATATCGGACATGTATCAGATGTTATCACGCCGGAACTGAAAAAGGCCGGCAGCAAGCTGGTCTGGATCCGCATTCCGCGGGATGACAAATACCTTCCGGATTATGAAGGCGTCATGGATCTCTATGACCGCGTGCATCAGGACATGCAGGCAGGAAGAGTCCTTTCCGCCTATGCGCTGAACCGCTTCGGCATCGCGCAGGCAGTCAGCAAGATGGCGTTCGGAAACCGTCTCGGCTTCCGAATCGAGCACAATGTTGATGCGCGCGATCTGTTCAGTCCGGCATTCGGCGATCTCGTTCTGGAAATCGCGGACGGTGAAGTCGGAAATCTCGCGTGCACTTACACCGTAATCGGTGTGGTGACCGAGAACTTTACATTTGAATATTGTGATACCGTGATTGACGGCATGGAAGCGCTGGAGAAGTGGAGCGCGCCGCTGAACGGTATTTTCCGTCAGGTTTCCGGTGCGGAACCGAATCAGATCGATGTTGCGGACAGCGGCATTTATGAGACGAAAGACGTCCATATCTGTTCACACAAGATCGCGCAGCCGACGGTCTTTATCCCGGTATTCCCGGGCAGCAACTGCGAGTTTGACAGTGCGAAGGCATTTGAGCGCGCAGGTGCGAAGGTTGAGACGAAGGTGTTCCGGAACCTGAGTGCAAATGATATCTTCGAGTCGGTTGATCTGTTTGCGAAGACCATCGATCAGGCACAGATTATCATGTTCCCGGGCGGATTTTCGGCAGGTGACGAGCCGGACGGCTCAGCGAAATTCTTTGCGACGGCATTCCAGAACGCGAAGATCAAAGAGGCAGTCACCAGAATGCTGGAAGAGCGGGACGGACTGGCACTTGGTATCTGCAACGGATTCCAGGCGCTGATCAAGCTCGGACTTGTTCCGCACGGCGCGATCACAGGCCAGCAGGCGGATTCCCCGACCCTGACGTTCAATACCATCGGCCGGCATATCTCCAAGATGGCATATACACGTGTCGTCTCAAACAAGTCCCCGTGGCTTGCGGGCGCACAGACAGGCGGAATTTACGCGATTCCGGCTTCCCACGGCGAGGGCAGATTCGTCGCGAACAGAGAGTGGATTGAAAAACTGCAGGCAAACGGCCAGATTGCGACGCGCTACTGTGATCTGGACGGCAATTTCACAGATGATGAATACTGGAATATCAACGGATCCTATTTTAACATCGAAGGAATCACAAGCCCCGACGGCCGCGTATTCGGAAAAATGTGCCACGCAGAGCGCCGCGGCGACGGCGTCGCCGTCAACATCTACGGCGAACAGGACATGAAGATTTTCGAATCCGGCGTGAAGTATTTCCGCTAATAAAATCTGTTTTAAAAGGGTGTCCGATTGAGCTTGCGTGACCATTAACGAGTGTTAGTTGATTTTTTCAAACCCATAAACTATACTGAAAAAAACATTTGAAAGGAAGGGCAGAAAAATGGGCCTTTTAGAAGACTGGCGTGCAATCGCCTATAACCGCAGCGAAGATGCGAATGTGCTGCAGAAGTTCTGGGATGAGTATTTCCTGATCGAAAAGGGAATCTACGAAAAGCTCCTGACCAATCCGGACGAGGAAGTCAAAGGTACGGTCAAAGAGCTTGCGGACAAATATGAAATAGAGCCGCTTACCATGGTCGGCTTTCTGGACGGCATCAACGACAGCCTCGTGACGCCGAATCCGATTGAGGAGACACTGTCTGAAGATACAGAAGTCAGCCTTGCATTTGACAAAGAAAAACTCTATAAGAATATGGTTGATGCAAAAGCGGACTGGCTCTATGAGCTTCCGCAGTGGGATGCTATTTATTCAGAGGAAAAGCGCAAAGAACTTTATCTGGAGCAGAAGAAATCCGGCACGGTAATCAAACCGAAGAAGATCGGAAGAAATGATCCGTGTCCGTGCGGAAGCGGCAAAAAGTATAAACAGTGCTGCGGACGCTGACTGCAGATTCCTGAGAATCGTCTCCCGAGAATTTCAGCCGCAGGCCGGGATTCCGGGAGACTGTTTCATTTTATGGAAAGGCGTCATTTTTCGTCTGAACATTTAGCTGCGAAGGAGTAAACCGTCAAAATGAATATCAAATACACTGCGCAGGCAAATAAGGCACTGCGCTGTGCAGAGGATCTCGCCTTCACCTGGTCGCACGGATATATCGGCACGGAACACATTCTGGCCGGTCTGATCCGGGAGGGACACGGGACCGCGGCGATGGTTCTCTCAGAAGCAGGCGTTGTCTATGACAAGCTGGTGGAACTGATTGATGTGCTGATTGCGCCGGACCGGAGCGGGGATACCGTGCTGCTGCCGGAATACACGCCGAAGGCGGAAC
This sequence comes from Lachnospiraceae bacterium FE2018, assembly GCA_000702845.1. Taxonomy (GTDB): domain Bacteria; phylum Bacillota; class Clostridia; order Lachnospirales; family Lachnospiraceae; genus CADBRN01. Next base: position 12,289 of record JNKK01000039.1, on the reverse strand, counting down.
AGCTGCAGAAGGATGCGGCGCTGGAAGCTTCCCGCTTTTTCAGTGAGAAAGTGGGTACGGAGCATTTGCTGCTGGCACTGCTCAAAGAACCTGAGAGCGTGGCGCTTCGTCTGCTCTTCACAATGGGGATTGACCTGCGTGCATTGTTTGTGAATCTGCTGCGCGCCATGGGGCAGAATGATCAGGAGATCCGGGCGGAGGCGGACCGCATGAATGCGGGCGAGGATCTTTCGTCCACGCCGACCCTGAATCAGTACAGCCGCGACCTCACGGAAATGGCGCGGAACCATCAGCTGGACCCGGTAATCGGAAGAGAGGCGGAGATTCAGCGTCTCGTGCAGATTTTAAGCCGGAGAACCAAAAACAATCCGTGTCTGATCGGTGAGCCGGGCGTCGGTAAAACGGCGATTGTAGAAGGACTTGCCACGGAAATCGCTGCAGGAAATGTGCCGGAGACCGTCCGCGATAAGCGGCTGGTTGTTCTGGATCTGTCCGGAATGGTGGCCGGTTCCAAATATCGCGGCGAGTTTGAACAGCGCATTAAAAATGTAATACAGGAAGTTGCTGCAAATAAGAATATTCTGATGTTTGTCGATGAGATTCATACCATGATCGGCGCAGGCGGTGCGGAGGGCGCGCTCGATGCGTCCAATATTCTCAAACCGTCGCTTTCCCGCGGGGAAATTCAGCTGATTGGCGCAACGACCATCGATGAATATCGTAAGTACATTGAAAAAGATGCCGCTCTGGAACGGCGTTTCCAGCCTGTCACCGTAGATGAGCCGGACGAGGCGCATGCCATCAGGATTTTATATGGACTGCGGCCCTATTATGAGGCACATCACGGTCTGAAAATCCAGGATGCGGCACTTACGGCAGCCGTCAAAATGAGCATCCGCTATCTCAACGACCGGTTCCTGCCGGACAAGGCAATTGATCTGATCGATGAGACGGCTTCCCGTGTGCGGCTGACCGGTTACAGTGTTTCAAATGCCGGAGCGGCACAGGAAGCAGCTGCATTTGAACAGAAACAGAAGGAACTGACGAAACAGATTGAAGACGCACTGAAGCGGGATGATATTTCCGGTGCCATGAGTCTGCACGGAGCGCTTCTGCATCTTCAGGAAGAAGAGGAGAAAAAGCAGGAGGCAGCCGGGAAAAAACGCGCTGCCCGCGAAGTGACAGCCGAAGATATCGCAGGAACCGTTTCTGCATGGACAAAAATACCGCTGGAGAAGATCGCAGAGGGCGAGTCGAAGCGTCTGGCAAAGCTGGAGCAGATCCTGCACAAACGTGTTGTGGGACAGGATGAAGCGGTGCGTGCGGTCGCGCGGGCCATCCGCCGCGGCAGAGTCGGACTCAAAGATCCGAACCGGCCGGTGGGATCCTTCCTGTTTCTCGGTCCGACAGGCGTCGGAAAGACAGAACTTTCCAAGGCACTGGCAGAGGCAGTCTTCGGCAGCGAGGCGGCAATGATCCGTGTCGATATGTCTGAATACATGGAGAAACACAGTGTCTCCAAGCTGATCGGGTCACCGCCCGGGTATGTCGGATATGACGAGGGCGGTCAGCTCTCAGAAAAAATCCGCAGAAATCCGTACAGTGTCCTGCTGTTTGATGAGATTGAAAAAGCCCATCCGGATGTATTCAATATTCTTCTTCAGGTGCTGGACGACGGACATATTACAGATGCGCAGGGCAGAAAAGTCAGTTTTAAGGAGACCTGTATCATCATGACGTCCAATGCCGGCGCGTCCCGCATTGTGGCGCCGAAGCATCTCGGATTTGACAGCGGTGTGGATGAAGCGCGGGATTACCAGCATATGAAAGAGCAGGTTCTGGACGAGATTCAGAAGATCTTCAAGCCGGAATTCCTGAACAGAATCGACGAGACAATTGTATTCCATGCACTGACCAGAGATCATATGCAGGAAATTGTCAACATTCTGGTTGCCGACCTCGTAAAGCGCTGCAGAGAACAGATGGATATCACACTCAGGCTTACCGCCAGATGCAAAGATAAGCTGATTGCGGACAGCTACGACAGCAAATATGGCGCGCGGCCGCTGAAGCGGGCGATTCAGACGATGATCGAGGATCCGCTCTCTGAAAAACTGCTGACCGGAGAACTGCACAGAGGCAGGACGATCACAGTCGGCGCGCGGCAGGGTGAATTTACCTGGAAAGAAAATTAATAATAAACAGTTGAAAAAAAGGAGTAGAATCATGGCAGTTGTAACAGAATTAATCAGAACAGAAGCAGACGGCAGCATCAGCTTTGGCAATTACGAACTGACCGAAAAAACAAAAAAAGCTGATTATGAAAGCGGCGGAAGCATCTATAAGGTCAAGACATACAATGAGATCACACGTCTTGAGCGCAACGACACAGTCCTGTATGAGTCTGTTCCGGGAACAGCTGTCACAGGTCTGCAGGTCAGTGAAGATGCTGTTACCTTCAAAGTAGAAGGGAACAAAGATGTTCAGATTACACTGGGACTCGGCGAGGGCGTCTCATATGACGTGAAGATCGACGGCGTAGATGACGGGATCGTCAAGGCAACCATGAGCGGAAAACTGACCATCAGCATTGACCTTGAGGAAAAGGGCACTGCCGAGGTAGAGATCCGGGAAGCTGCGGAGGCCTGAATGGCGAAGAGCAGCAAGTCTATTTTCTTTTGTCAGAACTGCGGACATGAGTCCGCAAAATGGATGGGACAGTGTCCTGCCTGCCACGCCTGGAACAGTTTTGCCGAGGAAGTGATTCAGGCGGCAAAACCCGGTCAGAGCCTTGCGGCGGCGGCAAGACGCGCGAAAGAGGCACCCATCCCGCAGAAACTGAAAGAAATCACACTGGATGAAACCAACCGCATCCGCACGGGAATCGGTGAATTTGACCGTGTCCTTGGCGGCGGTATTGTCGCGGGATCCCTGACACTGATCGGCGGGGATCCGGGAATCGGAAAATCAACACTGCTTCTGCAGATGTGCCGGCAGCTTTCCGGCCGTTCGCAGGGAATTCTGTACGTCTCGGGTGAGGAGTCTCTGCGGCAGATTAAAATGCGCGCAGAGCGGATCGGTACGTTTCAGGACGGTCTGAAGCTTCTCTGTGAGACAAATCTGGATCTGATTGAGCAGATCATTGCGAAAGAGCGGCCGGGTGCAGTCGTGATTGACTCCATTCAGACCATGTACAATGAAGCGGTGACATCGTCTCCCGGCAGCGTTTCGCAGGTGCGGGAGTCAACCGGCGTCCTGCTTCGGATCGCGAAAGGCATGCAGATCCCGGTATTTATCGTCGGTCATGTCACCAAAGACGGAAGTGTCGCGGGACCCCGGGTGCTGGAACACATGGTCGATACCGTGCTGTATTTCGAGGGAGACCGGAACGCCTCCTATCGTATTTTGCGTGCGGTTAAAAACAGGTTTGGTTCCACAAATGAAATCGGTGTGTTTGAGATGCGCAGCGAGGGGCTTGTGGAAGTGGCCAATCCCTCAGAGTTTATGCTGGAAGGCCGCGCGGAAAACGCGTCCGGTTCGGTGGTTTCCTGTTCCATGGAGGGCAGCCGCCCCATCATGCTGGAAGTACAGGCACTTGCCTGTCAGACGAATTTCGGATTTCCGAGAAGAACTGCAAACGGCACGGACTTCAACCGTGTGAACCTGCTGGTCGCCGTACTGGAACGGCGTGCCCGTATCAACCTGTCCCAGAGGGATGTATATGTCAACATTGCCGGCGGCATCAAGATGACCGAGCCGGCTGTGGATCTCGGCATTCTCATGGCGATCGTATCCAGTGAAAAAGATCTTCCGGTCGACAGCAAAACCGTCGTCTTCGGCGAAGTCGGCCTTTCCGGAGAGATCCGTTCCGTCAGCATGGCGCAGCAGCGCGTCAATGAGGCGGAAAAACTCGGGTTTACCACTGTGATACTGCCAAAGGCAAATATGCGGAATGTGACACTTCCGGCAGGCAGCAGCGTAACACTTGTGCCGGTCGACAGCGTTGCGGAGGCAATTCAGGCGATGAAAAAAGGTGTAAGCTGACATATAAAAATGGAACAAGATGGATTGCCTGAATTGATTCATGCAATCCTTCGTTGTTTTAGGAAGGAGAAACGAGCGGAATGATCATTCAGGCGGATCATCTGGAGCTGCCCGCCCTTCAGTTATACGCGCAGCGGCGTGAAAATGAGCTGAAGCATGCGTGTGAACCGGAACCCGGGTATTTTATAGCAGAGAGCATGAAAGTGATCCGGCGGGCTCTGGAGGCCGGATATGAACCGGTTTCGTTTCTGTGCGCGGGCAGGTACGCGGCGGAGATACAGCAGCTGCTGCAAGCTGTAATGGAAAACAGAATCGTATCTGGCAGGAATGATACCGATTGCCGGTTCACCGAATCCCGGGATGCATTCAACTTCGCCGAATCCCGGGATGCATTCAACAGAATTCCGGTTTATACAGCAGAAGAATCTGTTCTGGAAGAGATTGCGGGGTATCACCTGACCGGCGGAGCACTCGCGATGATGCGCCGCAGGGAACAGGCGGAGATCAGTTCGTTTTTGAAAGAAAATGATCTGCACCGGATTGCGGTCCTGGAACATGTTGTCAACCCGACTAACCTGGGCGCAATCGTCCGTTCTGCCGCGGCACTGGGAATGGATGCCGTTCTGTTCACCCCGGATTGCGCGGATCCGCTTTACCGGCGTGCCATTCGTGTCAGCATGGGCACAATCTTTCAGGTTCCATGGACATTCGCCGGCCGGAAACCGGAGGACTGGTATCAGAACGGGGTGCAGCTGCTGAAAGAGAGCGGATGGCATACCGTTGCCATGGCGCTGCGGGAAGACAGCTGCACGCCGTGTGAACCTCGTTTTCAGACGTATGACAAGCTTGCGGTGATCGTCGGAACAGAGGGAGAAGGCCTTGCCGAAGAGACAATCGGACAGTGTGACGATACGGTCATGATTCCAATGACCCACGGAGTTGATTCACTGAATGTGGGCGCGGCAGCCGCAGTTGCATTCTGGAACTTCGGTAGGATTCGGGACGAAAACCCAAAATGAAAACCCGGAACGCAGTAAAGAAGGCGATTTAGAAAGGAGAATTCAGGGATGAAAACAATAGCAGAGACCTGTTTTGGCAGACGAATAATCATTTCACTGATCTGTCTGACTATGACGCTGCCGCAGTTTTGTACGGCCGCCGCAGCAGCTGATTTTTCGGAGAAACCGGTCAGTCCGTCTTCTGTAAATGAAACTGCGCGCTATCAGGGACAGACTGCGTCTGTAAAGAAGCCGGACAGCAGATTTGCAAAAGCCATGGCAAATACGTCTGTGCGCCTGCTGAAGGAGACGATGCGCACCAGAAAAAATAATAAGAACACACTGATCTCGCCGGATTCCATTCTGACTGCAATGACACTGGTCGGAAGCGGTGCATCCGGAAAAACCGCTGCAGAGCTGAAACGCGCGTTCGGCGGACTCGCGTCAAAACGTTACTGCCGGTATTTTGCCGGTCTGCACAATAAGCTCGCGGGAGGGACGGATTTCACCTATAAGACTGCAAATTCGCTCTGGTACCGGAAAGACCGGATCCGGCTGAAACCGTCATTTTTGAACCGCGCGGCTTCATTCGGTGCTGACATCTATGCGGCGCCGTTTGATACACGAACCGTGACAGATATGAACAGCTGGGTCAATAACAATACACACGGGAAAATCCCTTCTATCATAAACAGGCTTGATCCGCAGACAAGGACAGCGCTGATCAATGCAGTTTATTTTAAAGGAGAGTGGGTAGATAAATATTCCGGTACAAGAAAGCGCACATTTACCTCTGGCAGCGGTACAAAGAAAAAGGTAAAGATGCTCGAAGGAACAGAGCATGCATATTTTACAGTTAATGATGCGGAAGGATTTGTGAAGGATTACCGCGGCGGAAAGCTGGCGTTTGCCGCGCTGCTCCCGCCGGAGAACATGACTGTGGATCAGTATGTAAAAGGACTGTCCGGAAGCGCCTTCATCAAAGGATACAAAAAGCGGAAGACAGAGAATATCCTGGTTTATACCCGGATGCCGGAATTCAGCTATGATGATTCCATTTCGCTGGAGAAACCGCTGCGAAAGCTTGGGGTTAAAACCGCTTTTACAGGAAAAGCAGACTTCTCCGGCATTTCATCCACCCGGATGAGCATTGATGAAGTATTGCACAAGACGCACATTTCCGTTGACAAAGACGGAACAGAGGCGGCCGCCGTTACGGCCATTCTCATGAAAGCGACGGCAGCGTTTCCGCCGCAGCCGCAGACGATCCGGAAAGTCTACCTGAACCGTCCGTTTGTCTATGCAATTATAGAGAAGAAAACAGGGGTTCCGCTGTTTATCGGGGTTGTGAAGAAAATATAATAGAACTGTCTGCACATGGCTCAAAGCTAACGCGCAAAAACCGCGATGCCTTACAGGCACCGCGGCTGATACAGGGGCTGAGAGAATCGAACTCCCGCTAAGAGTTTTGGAGACTCCTGTCATACCATTTGACCAAGCCCCTACAATAATTGCCGCAGCATCATTGCTGACAGCTATATAAACATACCACAGGTCGGCAGGAATGTCAAACAGGTATTTTATTTTGATCATTAGCCATCATGTTAAAAACGAACAGGAGGAAATAAAAATGGCAAAAATCTCAATGAATTCCACGGCGACAAAATATTGTAATCTGGTGCAGGAGATCAAGATTGCAAAAGAACTTGAATTTGAAGGAGTGGAAATCGTAATCGAGAAGATCTACAGTTTTCTGGAAGCAGGCTATGATGAAAAAGAACTGCTTTCTCTTCTGGAAGGTCTTCAGGTCGTAAGCATTGGCGCGATGCAGAATATCGAGCGGCAGGGCGCGGATTATGATGTTTTCATGAAAGAGATGAAAAGAGCCTGCGAGCTGGGCGAGAAGATCGGGACAAAGATGATCCAGCTCTGTACCGGCCCCGGGGATGTCAATACAGTCCGGGATTTTTACGGCGGAAAACTAACAGATTCTGATCCGCGCTACCGGGGTCTTCTCGGCGCGTCGGAAGATGAACTGATTGAAAAAACGGCAGCAAATGTCGCAGCAGCAGCTGATCTGGCAGCGGATCATGGGATTGAGCTGTTCCTTGAGCCGCTGGCATGGGTTCCCCTGAAAAAAATCTCCCAGGCAGTCAGCGTCATCGAAGCTGCCGGAAAAAACAACGTCGGCGTCGTAATCGATCTCTGGCACATGTGGACCTGCGGCGAGACGCCGGAGTATGTCGCGTCACTCGATAAGAACATGATCAAAATGGTTCATATCTGCGACGGGATCCGGACAGATGATCCGATTCCGGATCAGGATGTGCTCCGCAATGTCTGGACCGGAGAAGGCGATATTCCGATCAAACGGTACATCGATGCCGTAAAATCCACCGGTTATGACGGCTGGTATTCCACTGAGATTTTCAGCAAAAAGATTTACGAACGCGATCCGCGCCAGACAGCCGGACTGCTCAAGCAGAATTTTGAATATATGCTTGGGATTAACATGTAAGTCCGGGATTATCATGCCGGCTTGAGATTAACATGAAAGTCCGGGATTATCATGCCGCCCTGAGATTATCATGCAGGGCAGGGGATTGACATGTAACCTTCAGTGGCCGTGCGGCTTCTCATTCAGCTTGCCGCGCTCAAATACAAGATCCGCCCGGCAGAGCCGGAAGAATGTAAAAGCGAGCAGAATCGCGGCGCCCCAGATCGCGCGCAGACCGAAATACTGGCACAGAAGCGTCGAAATGACGCCGCCTGCGATAAACATACCGAGCATAGTGAGGTGCATCCGCAGGCGAAGTGCCGTTTCCGGTCTTCTGTGACGTGCATAGATCACGAGGTTTGTGCCAAGCTGACGCACGTGGTTCGTACAGAATGTCGTTGCCATTGGGATTCCTTCAGCCTGCCGGAATGTATTGTACTGCATGGAGCAGATAAAATTCAGGGCGACCTGGCAGATCTGATCCGGTGCTGATTCCGGCAGAAGTCCGAGAATAATCACCACCAGCATTTCAAATCCGACCAGTATGGTATCCCAGCGCAGCAGTCGGAACCGCTTGATGTATTTTGCAAGAAATTCCGAAAGAACCGCACCCATGAGATAAGCGCTGATCGGGATGAGCAGGTAGAGCGCGTGACCCCAGTCGCGGCTGCCGAGCGCCATGGCCAGCAGTACGATATTCGCTGTCTGCGCGTTGCAGAAAACGCCGCCGCGCAGAAGAAATGTATAGGCGCCGTAAAAACCGCCGACCGCGATCAGCGACCAGAACACCCAGTTCTTTTCACATTCGAGATATTCCGTTTTGTTTTGTGATCGATCCATAGCTATGTCTTTCTGTGTTCATGTTTTTCGGGGAAAGTGCTTCATTTTCCTGTGAGAACCTTTGGATTCTATCTGGATTCTCTTTGGATTCTGAAAGCGGAATGCAGAGAGCTTGCGAAACAGAAGTTCAATGCATATAATAAGCGTAATGCAATGTCAATATAATACGAAATGAAAATAAGTGCAAGCAAACGAGAACATCGGAAAGCGTCATAAATGGATAATCTTAACATTACAGAAACAATTGAAACACCTACATTTTTTTCAGAGATCTTCACGCGCCAACGGATCGCGCAGCTGATTGCCAGCGCGATTATAATTGTAATTGCAATCATCATCTGGAGGATTATCCGCCATGCCTATAAAAAGCTGGCGCAGAAAAAAGACGGAGGCCTTCCGACTGACGGACGGGCAGGAACGGTCACCGCGGTGATTCTGAATATCATCAAAGGCATTATTATTCTGATCACAGCAATTCTCTGTCTGGAGATCAACGGAATCAGAGTCACCTCTCTGGTAGCCGGACTGGGAATTGCCAGTGCGATCGTCGGTCTTGCACTGCAGGACTATTTGAAAGACGTCATTTCAGGATTCCACCTGATGTCAGATGACTTTTTCCAGGTCGGCGATGTCGTGCGCTACCAGACAGTTGAAGGCGTTGTGCTCAGCTTCAACCTGCGGACCACGAAGCTGCGCAATCTCGCAGACGGATCTGTCATTTCCATCAGCAACCATAATATCACGGAGATGGTCCGGCTTTCAGATCAGGTGTATCTGGAATTGCCGTTCTCTTATGAAGCAGATCCTGCCTCCGTAAAAGAAACGCTGGGAACATTGTGCCACCAGGCGGAAAAAACTGTCACAGGTTTGAAAGGCTGTACCTGTATCGGAATCGGTGAACTGCAGGATTCCGCAGTTATTTACAAAATTCAGGTAATCTGTCCGCCGGAACTGAAGATCGGTGTCCGCCGTCAGGTCCTTGAGATGTTGTATACCGGTGCCCGTGACGCCGGTCTGGAAGTACCGTACAACCAGATGGATGTGCATATGAAATGACAAAGTAACAGGAACAGGATTTCATACAAGAAATATGCCGGCGGTTCAGATGACCTGGCCGGCTTTTCTATGCATTCAGATCAATTCAGATCACACGGTTATTAGAGGAAGGTAGTTTCCTGATCTGCCGTGTGATGAGGTTTGCCGCACGCTGGCATCTGCCGTGTGATGAGGTTTGCTGCACGCTGGCATCTGCCGTGCGATGAGGTTTGCCGCACGATGATATCTGCCGAGTGATGAAGCGGGTCCTGTGATGATGTAAGGAAGTAACTAACATGTATCGAAGCAAATCAGAGAAGGGCAGGGGCAGAGGAATCAGATATTTACTGCTCAGCATCTTCATAATGCTCATCATCTTTATACATTCCGCTATGCCGGCGGATCTTTCCAGTGCAGAGAGCGGATGGATTGTATCATTAATCAGGTGGTTAACAGGTATCGATTCCGAGCTGACCACATTTCTGATCCGGAAAACGGCTCATTTTCTGGAATATCTGATTTTGGGAATCAGTCTTGCCCAGACATTCAGGTGTTCCGGGAAGAACGAGAACCGCTTCTTCCGAAAAATAGGAATTCCCGGTGTTTTAACACGGCAGGGAGTGCTCTCTGCAGCGGCAATCGGCTGCATTTATGCGGTGACTGATGAAATACACCAGTATTTTGTAGCCGGACGCAGCTGTGAGATCCGAGATCTATGCATTGATGCAGCCGGGGTTCTGTGTGGATGTCTGGTTGTTTTTATAAAGAAGCGCGGAGCATAGAGCGTGAGATGAAGATAACACTAAAATATAGAACATAAACGAAGACAACTTTGAGATGTGGAGCGTAAAATGAACATAACTTTCTGTGATGCACAGAATTACAAGAAGCAGATAAAGCGCCTGTACAGGGACGCCTTTCCGCGTAAGGAGAGGCTTCCTCTGTCATTCCTGTTCCTGCGGTCAAGATCCGGAAGAGATATTGCATCCTTGTTCCAGCGAATCAGGTCCGGAAGAGAGATTGCGTCTTTGTTCCGGCGAATCAGGTCAGAGAAAGAGATTGCTTCATTCAAGGCGATCTTGAACAATGGTGTCTTTCTCGGTCTGATTTATACGATACATGCAGATGACAAAGTATGTCTCTATTATTTTGCATTGGAAAAAGGAAAACGGGGATATGGATTTGGAAGCAGAATCCTGCAGATGCTGGAAGAACTGTATCCGGGCTGCAGCATTGTTGTATTAATTGAAAATACGGAGGAGACTGATGCAGAAAACTATAAGCAGAGGATCGGCCGGCTGGATTTTTACAGGAGAATGGGATATCAGCAGTTGCACGCGGTTGTTTGTGAAGCCGGCGTGACATATGAATTGCTCGGCACAGACAGTACAATTACCAGAGAAGACTATCTTGGATTGATGAGAATGTTTTTCGGGCGCGTGCTATATAGAATATTATACAGAGAATAATTATATAGAGAATAACTATACACAGAATAACTATACAGAGAATAGGGTGCATTTAAGTAATTCCTGCCGGTAAACTGATACCGGCAGTTTTTGTTGTGGGAAAACCAGAAAAAGAATGTAAATCATATTGACCGCTCTGAAATATTATGTAAAATAATAGCATCGAGAAGAATATCGACATAATATCAATAATCATTAAGAAGTTATTTATAACATAGTAAAGGAGTCAAATCAGAATGGCAGATGATAAACGAGATCAGTTTCTGGCAAGAAGAGATTTTTTGATAGCAGCTTCAAAAAAAATAGAGAAGCGATTGCGGTCCGTTCCGGAAGGATGTTTGCGAATCAGTTCTTCAAACAAAAAGAAGAAGAGAATTCAATACTATCATCGCAAAAAATCATCGGACCGGATGGAAATCTATATACCAAAAAGCAAAAATGAATTTGTGAGACGTCTGGCACAGAAGGGATATGACCAGATGACGCTTGCATCTGCAAAGCAGGAAATCAGAGCAATTGATTTTTACCTGAAAAACCTGCCTGTTTTATCCTCGGAGGAAATCTATGATTCTCTCAGCGAAAACCGTAAGAGGCTGGTTACACCCCAGTTTGAGACAGACGAAATGTATGCGGAAGCATGGGCCAAAAAAGAATATGATGGAAAAGAATTCTATCCGGAAACACCTGAATTATATACAGAACAGGGAGAGCGCGTTCGCTCGAAATCGGAATTAATCATAGCAAATATACTGAACAGATATCAGATTCCATATCGATATGAATTTCCAGTCATGTTGAAAGGGTTTGGAAGGGTATATCCGGACTTCACAATTCTGGACATCAGATCAAGAAAAGAAATTATATGGGAGCATCTGGGAATGATGGATGATTCAGAATACGTGGAGAAGGCAATCAGCAAGATTTCGTTTTATATCAAAAACGGCATATTCCCCGGGGATCGTCTGATCATTACCTATGAGACAAAGTTCAATCCCTTAAATATAAGAGAGATCGAGATGCTGATTGAACATATGATTCCTGGAAGTGTTAAAGGTTAGAGGTTAAGGATTAGATGATGTGATTCCATGGTGTGTTGCAATCTTATTTTAAGAAGCAGACCTGGCCAAAGGCAGCAAATCAAGGAAAGTGCATCCGCAAAGTGATTGACTTGCGGGGTGCGGATGCCCTTTCGCCAGAGTCCAGCTCCGGCGGAAGGAAACAAATCAAGAAAAGTACATCCGCAAAGGTACTGATTGGCGAGATGCGGATGCCCAAAATTCAGAGTCCAGCTCCGGCGGAAGGCAGTAAATCAAGAAAAGTGCATCCGCAAAGCAGTGAACTGGCGGGATGCGGATGCCCAAAATTCAGAGTCCAGCTCCGGCGGAAGGAAACAAATCAAGAAAAGT
>JNKK01000038.1 GCA_000702845.1 Lachnospiraceae bacterium FE2018 | reverse complement strand
ATCGCGGCTGGGCATACCAGATGGGAATTTACCAACAGACACTTAAGAAGCATCGAATCTTTCAGAGTATGTCCCGGAAGGGGAATTGCTATGATAACTCTCCGATGGAAAACTTTTTCGGAATAATGAAACAGGAGATGTATTACGGACAAATCTATAATAGCTTTAGCGAACTGAAGGAAGCAATAGACAGATACATTCGTTATTATAACGAAAAGCGCAGCAAAGCATCCCTTGGGTACCGAAGTCCGATCGAGTACAGAGACTACATGACAGCTGCATAGAAAACTCCAGCGATTTCTCGCTGGAGCAAAAGTCTAACTTTTTGGGGTCACCACAATGCACAACTGGCGGTACGGAACTTTTTAATTTTTCACTGTCCTCTTGACGGGTAGCACACCAACCGTGTGACAGCTTTTCTGTTAAAACTTTTTCATTTTCACTATTGGAGGATTTAAAAGATAGTTGCCAGGTATTCTCTTCCTGTTTGTATGGAAAGTTCGTTATTACTCAAGGTAATTATCTACGTTGGAAGCATCTACCAGTTCGAACGGAACATCTACGCCCTTGGTCTCCTGCGTGCCGTTGACACATGCGTCGTATGCAGAGCATGCTGCCCATTTTGCCTGTCCAAGTGCATTCTGGAATACGGTACCTGCCAGATTGCCTTTCTTGACTTCCTGCAGTGCATCCTGGTTTGCATCGATTCCGAGAATCTTTACATTATCTGCAAGGTTTGCAGCCTGATAAGCCTGAAGCGTTCCCATTGCCGCCTCATCGTTACAGCACGGGATGACTGTTACATCTTCGCCGTATGCAGTAATCCAGTCTTCGGCATTGTTCAGCGCTTTATCACGGAAATAATCACAGATCTGATAGGAAAGCAGCTCATAATTGTATCCTGCCTCATCCAGCGTCTCAAATACACCCTGATAACGAAGTGTTGTGTGATCATATCCTTCCTGACCGTACTGATAGCACATCTTGACTGTATCTGTATCATCGACATTGTCCATAATCCACTGTGCTTCCAGTGCGCCTGCCTGTCTGTTATCAGAACCGACGAATCCGATTCCGTTATTCATCAAATCAGTATGTACCACGCTGTTGACCAGAAGAAGCGGCATTTTGTTCTCCTGACACAGCTCTACGATACCGACACATCCGTCAGCATCTGTCGGGTTCAGGATAATCAGATCCACACCCTGCGCAATAAAGTTTTCGCAGATCTGCATCTGTCTGTTTGGATCGGACTCCCCGTCCGCCGTAAGGACATTTACATTCGGGAAGTTCTTTTCACAGTAATAAACCAGTGTGTTGCGGATCTTGGATGCAAAGGTTACCTTGTAACCCATCTCGATATAACCCCAGGTAAATGATTCGTCGCCCGAAACAGCCATATCCGAATAATCCGCCTCCCAGTCGCCGAGACCTTCGGCGGCTTTGTCGATCTGTTCTTTTGCAACCATGACGTCAGTCTCTGCGTCACTGCCCGGTGCACTGGAAGCTTCTTCTTTCTCTTCTGAAGATGCTGTGCTTTCTGCTGCCGCACTCTCTGAAACCGCTGCTGCGCTCCCCGCTGAGGACGCTGCCGATGCTCCTGCTGAAGATCCTGAGGATGAAGATCCGCCGCACGCTGCGAGACTCATCACCATACCTGCTGCCAGAATTGCCGCCAATACTCTTTTTTTCATGCTTTTTGTTTTCCTTTCTTTTTCTTTTTCTTTTTTTCGGTTCCTTCTCTTTGCTTTAAGAAGACATAATATTTTAAATTGTGCAAAAAATAATAAGAACTCCTGTATCTGCTTTCTTCATTTTTCTCTTTATTTCTTACTATTTCTCCTTAATTTAACGTTTTCCTGTCTTCTCTTTGCTTCTGTTCTGTTAAGATTATTATACTGAAAAACTGCTGATTTCGTTATCAAATAATTGTTCTGTTTGACCCCCTTTTATCAGGGTTTTCGTATAAAACTATTAAATTCTTGCGCGGCATCTTCGCTTCAGTCCGACACCCTCTATTTCTCTTTCTGAAAATGCTTTCTGTACTGTCCCGGGGTCGTCCCGATATATTTCTTAAACGTTGCACTGAAGTGGCTGTTATCATTGAATCCGAGCATTTCGCCAATGTCACCGATCGGCCGTGCCGTATTCATCAGCAGGTTCTGTGCCTCGCCGATTTTTCGCAGCATCACATAGCGGATCGGAGACAGACCTGTTTCTTCCTTAAAAATATGACTCATCGCATATTTGCTGATATGAAATACCTGCTCCAGCTGTTCCAGCGAAATATCCTCCAGAAAATGTGCATCCAGATATTCCGAAATATCACGTACCAGTTCGTTGTTATTCGTCCTGGTCTGATCATTGACCTGGCTTCTTTTTTTCAATCTGTTCAGGACAATTTCCAGAATCGCTCTGGCCAGGTGCTCGCAGCTCGGCCGGTATAACGGAGATTTTCTGTGCAGATCATAGAGTGTGTAAAAGATGTTTTCCAGCTCCTGCCGTTCTTCTGAAAAGAACAGAACCGGAACTTCACCTCCGGCAGTCAGTGTGTTTTCAGGCAGCTGCGGTATGTGAATGTTCCTCATAACATTGCAGTAGCTGATCATATCCTTCCCCTGAGAAGGCGTTTCTCCGTGAAACGTACCCGCATTGCAGATCACCAGGTTTCCAGGCTGTACGAAGTACTCATGATCTTTCACATGGTAACTTCCTCCGCCCTCCATAATATAGAGAAGTTCCAGCACATCATCATGTTTATGAATCATCTGGGGATGTTTTCTGTGATAATCTTCATCGACATAATGAATCGTCACGAATTGTTCTTTTTCTCTTCTCATATTTCACTCCACTATACCGGTTTCCCTTACAGTAAAAAGTCCTGTCCGGAAGATGAAACACCGGACAGGGCTTTAATCATGTGCTGCGCTATCTTAATGATTCAGGCTGCAATTTCAAATGTACTGCGCGCAATCTCAATATCCTTATGCATGATTTCATAAAAATCCTTATGAATATTCCGGATCGGCAGGGTTGCATAGAAGTTTTCCAGATACAGCCACTCTGTACATTTCGTTTCTTTGATTACTTCTGCGGTATCAAAGAATTTCGCGTCACCATGTCCGAGCAGTGCTGAACTGATTGCATTGTTATAGCCGTCTTTAATGTGAATCATTGCGACGTCTTCATGGATCGCACGGAGCGTCTCCGCCTCGTTCAGTCCGCTGAACAGGTGATAATTCTGTGTATCATAAAACACTTTCACACGCGGACAGTTGACTTCACGAATCATTTCTTTTGTCTTTTCTGCATCCAGCACATTTTCAAACGCGATGATCAGATCAGTTCCCTCTGACAGTTCACATGCCAGTTTCAGCTTTTCGCAGACGTTGTAAAAGTGCTTCTCCGTGCGGATAAAACCGTTGTCAAAACTCGGCAGCTGCGCGACCGGAATATTCATTTTGATTGCCGTCTCGATGCCCTTTTCGATCGTCTGAATCGCGATCATGCCGTCGACACTGTCACGGTCATGACACATGCCATGCGTATTCAGCGCATTCAGACCGATTGCCGGGAATTCAATGCCGTATTTTGCACCGTTCTCCAGGTAAAGATCCTGGACACGCTCATTATAAAGCGGGTATCCTGCTTCATATTCGCCGAAATCCAGTTCCATGCCCTGCAGTCCGAGTTCCGAGAGAATCTTCAGTCCGCCCGGTCCGGGAAGCGGGCACGCCCATTCAACAACACCTAATTTGAAATCACTCATATCTGATACCTTTACTCTTTCCCGTTCGGATACACGATTACGCGGCACGCCTTTTTATTGTTCAGCAGCTCAACTGCTTCGTTAATCTCGTCCAGGCCGATCCGGTGTGTCACGAATGATGTCAGATCAATACCGGACTCAATCAGACTGATCGATGCCGGAAAATCTTTTCCGAGCGATCCCATCATCGTCAATTCTTTCTGGGTATACGCTGCCGGCGGAATCTCGGAAACTGCATTGTGGTTTAATCCAAATAACATGATTCTGCCGCGGCTGTTCACCAGCTTCACTGCCTCAGAGAGGACAGGACCTCTGCCGACAGCATCCAGTACGATATCTGCCAGCTGGCCCCATTCCTCCTGAAGGCGTACTGCAACAGACTCATTCTGACTGTCAATTACAAACGGCGCGCCGCAATTCTTTGCCTCCTGAATGCGCTCTGCACCCTTTGCAACGACTGCGTAATGTTTTACGCCATATGCCTGCAGTGCCTTGATATATGTAAGACCGATCGGACCTGCCCCGTAGAGCAGCACATAATCGGCCGGAGAAGGTTTCACCATGCCCAGCGAATACATGACACACGCGAGCGGCTCTGTCTGAGCTGCGATATCCGGATTAATATCACTTGAAAGGTGATATACCTGGCTGGACTCGACAATCGCATACTGAGCGAATCCACCGTCGCATGTCTGTCCATAGTGGCGCGGTTTTACGCAGAGATTGCGCATGTTGTGCTTGCACTCCCAGCACTCACCGCAGGGCATACATGGATTGACTGCGATATTTTCACCGATTTCAAAATTGGTAACTCCGGCACCTTTTTCAATGATCTCACCAAAGTACTCATGACCCATGACGATGTCATTGTCGTACACCTGCCCCGGCGGTACATGCAGTGCGTGGAGGTCGCTGCCGCAAATGCTCGCGGCACGAACCTTGATCAGGATCTGGTCATCCCGCTCGATCTTCGGAACGGGGACTTCTTCGACTTTCAAAATGCCATTTCCTTTGAAGATGGCCGCTTTCATTTTTTCCATGATGAATCCTTTCTGCTTTTATTCATAGTATTGGATTAACACGTGCTGTTAAGCCATAATCTTTCCGCCGGCGATCAGGATCGCGTTGCCGTCAATGTAACCGGAGCGGTCATCAAACAGCCATGCGATAACTTCTGCAATATCTTCCGGCTGGCCAATGCGTCCCATCGGAATGGTTGCTTCCATCTCAGCGTAGAATTCACTGACATCCTTGCCTTCTGCAGCGCCGCGGTTCTTAAAGGATCCGCGCAGCATATCGGTCTCGATGTTGCCCGGCTGGATTGCGACAGAAGTGATATTCGGCGCAAGCTCAAGCGCCAGAACGCGGGTCAGCATGGCAACTGCTGCCTTTGACATACAGTACGGAGCATTGTTGGCCTCTTCACGGACCGCTGCGATGGAAGATGTATTGATGATTCTTCCGCTGTTCTGTGCCTTCATCACTTTGCCGACCTCAGATGCGCAGATGAAGCTGCCCTTTACGTTGATGTCCATGACAAAATCATAAGTCTCATCATCCATTTCAAGCACGCTGCCGATGCGGTCAACGCCTGCCGCGTTGAACAGTCCGTCGATGCGTCCGTATGTGTCAACTGCCTTCTGTACTGCGGCTCTTACCTGTGCTCTGTCGCGGACATCAGCGGTTGCGTAGATTGCTTCTCCGCCTGCTGCCTTGATCTCTTCGACTGTTTTCTTAACCTGCTCCTCGAGCAGATCCACTGCTACGATTTTTGCTCCATATCCGGCACAAACCTTTGCAGATGTGCCGCCAAGTCCTCTTGCCGCGCCTGTGATGAAAAGTACTTTGTCTTTTAAGTTCATGGTATATCCTCTTTCCTTTCTGTCTTTATGATTTGTCGCTTACGATCTGTATGTTTGTAAATTCAATCAGTGGTTCTCGCGTCCGCCGGAAATGTTATAGGAAGATCCGGTGATGAAGGAAGCGTCGTCGCTTGCCAGGAAGACACAGAGTTTGCCGATCTCTTCCGGCTCACCCATTCTCTTCAGCGGTGTCTCGGCATTGAACTGATCCAGATACTCTTCATAGGTAAGACCATACATCGGAGCTCTTTCATGGAGGCACTTGTTAATCATTTCTGTGTTGATGGTTCCCGGAGCGATGGTGTTGACACGAACGCCGCTTGCTGCAACTTCCAGTGCGAAGGACTGTCCCAGAAGCCGGACACCCGCCTTGGATGCGCAGTAGACTGCGTTAAACGCTTCACCGGTCTTGGATGCGCAGGAGTCGATCAGGATCATTGCGCCGCTCTTCTGCTCGACCATCTGTTTTCCGACATATTTGCAAAGAAGGAAGGAGCTCAGCAGATTGACATCAACGACTCTCTGCCAGTTCTTGATATCCAGGTCGATGATGGAGCCGGAGAACAGGATGCCTGCTGCATGCATCAGGATATCGATTCTTCCAAATGTCTCGATGGTCTTGTTGACACATCCGACGATGGTTTCTTCGTCAGCGACATTGCCGACAAATGTTTCAACCTTGCTTCCGAGCGCTTCGATCTCTTTTGCTGCCTCTGCCAGTCTGTCGCCGTTCAGATCCATGATCATCATGTCCGCGCCTTCTTTTGCAAACTCAAGTGCGATGCCGCGTCCGATTCCCTGTGCAGCGCCTGTTACGATTGCGATTTTGTTTTCCAGTCTCATGTTTATTCTCCTTTCACTTTCCTTTACGATAATTAATTGATTTGTTTTGTACGTCTTTTGTTCAGCAGCGTTTTTTTGTATGATTCATTCATGCCGCATCATAAATAAGCCATGTAGTATACATAATATTTTAAATTGTTAAAAAATAATAAGCGCCAGCATCCTCCTCCTATTATGACATCTCGCTATTTCTTCATTTTTCTCTTGATTTCTCTTTATTTTATTGATTTTTGCGTTGCTCTTTACTTGCTGTCTTTTTGTTTTGTTGATTTTATTATACGGGAACATCAAAAAAACCGTTATGAAAAAATTGTCTCAATAACGGCTTTTTGCGGATTTCTTCATCAAAAAATTGTAAATTCTTGCAGCTGTTCTTTTACTGCTCTTCCCGGAAATGCTTTCTGTATGCACCGGGGGTTGTTCCGATATACTTTTTGAATGTGTTACTGAAATGACTGTTGTCAGTAAACCCAAGCTGTTCTCCGATATCTCCGATTGACATCTTCGTATTCATCAGAAGATTCTGTGATTCACCGATCCGTCGCATCATCACATACTTCATCGGAGCAAAACCTGTTTCTTCTTTAAATATGTGGCTTAATGCAAAACGACTGACATGGAATTCTTTCTCCAGATCCTCCAATGTCAGATTTTCCATAAAATGTTCGTCAAGATAATCAGAAATATCTCGGACAAGCACATTATTATTCCGGTGGGTTTCTTCATTGACCTGATTTCGCTTTCTCAGCCGCAGAAGAACCAGCTCCAGAATAGAACGTGCCACATGTCCGCAGACAGCTTCAAATCCCTTACCCTTTCGAAACAGATCATACAGGACATAGTACAGACTTTCTATCTCCTGTCGTTCCTCGTTAAAAAACAGAACCGGGGATTCTGTGTTTCCTGTCAGTGTGTTTTTCGGCATTCCCGGCATCTGGACATGATTCAGGACACAACAGTAGCTGACCATCTGCTTCGCCTGTGCCGCCAGCGGCTCTCCGTGAAAGACACCTGCATTGCAGATTACAAGATTTCCGGGCTGCACGACATACTCATGTTTGCCGGCAAGATAACCGCCGCCGCCTTCCATGATATACAGAAGCTCCAGGACGTCATTGTGCCGGTGTATCATCTGCGGATGAGACCGGTGATAGTCTTCGTCTACGTAATGAAATGTCACGAATGAATTCTTCTCTTTGCTCATAGTGATCTCCGGAACAGCTCACAAAATGCCGGATGTCCTTTCTGATTATCCATAAACAGAATTACTGCTGTATCTGACAAGCCGCACAGACTCCCGAGAATCTGTGCGGCTTCAGCTTCATGAAAGATTCAGGTGCTTTTTAAGCATAAACGTTGTCCCGAAGAAAAACAAGACGGAATAGACCAGATAAATAATCAGCTGCCGGATCTCTGCTGCACGAAGAACATTTCCAAGCAGTCCCGTCTCATCTATCTGAGTGCCCGGCTGCGGGGTCATATACTGGTAACTCGAACCTATCAGGCTTCTGATCGGACCGATCTGGAAAATGGATGTCACGATCACCTCCAGAATCATCACCCCGATAAATGTGAGAAACGCCAGTGCGATCTTGTGCCGGTTTGCAATATTTCCAACGGAAAGGCAGAAATAAATCATCAGGATAAAGCAGACAACCTCTATCACAACCAGAATGATCGTCAACACAGTATTTAAAGTGGTCTGTTCCAGAATATACTGTATTTCCTTCCAGAAATCAATCGCGCCCTGTGACCGGATCAGACCGGATGTTATAAGCATCACAAGTCCTGAAACGCCCGTCGCAACTACCGATAATACCGTCCAGAGCAAAGCAGACAGAACTTTTGAAGTCACCAGCATCCAGGTCGGCACCGGAAGTGTGTGCATCAGATACCCTTCACCAGATAAAAGGTTCCTGTAAAACCTTGACACGATAATTGCAATTGTCATCACAAACACCGCGATAATCAGAAGCACATAAATCATTACCAGAATGCCGATCGCCGTATCAAGCGGTCCGCTGTAAAAATACTCTGCAGATCCTGCTGCCTCTGCTGCCTTCTGCATTGCATTCAGCTGTGCAAAATTCGCCCGGTTTGCAAATCCGAGCAGCGCCCCGCAGATGATAACCGCAAGATACATGATGCCCAGAAGACGCACAGTCGATTTCCACTCATATTTCAATAATTTGCCTAACATCTGAACACCTCCCTGAACAGTGCATCCACTGATTTTCCATGCTGCGCGCGGATATTGTCCACTGAATCGTGCAATACAACCCGTCCTTCCTGCAGGAATATCACTTCATCCAGCACGCGTTCGATATCCGCGATCAGATGGGTCGACAGCATTACAAGCGCGTCCTCTGAATAATTGCTGATAATCGTATTCAGGATGTAGTCCCGCGCCGCAGGGTCAACACCTCCGATCGGCTCATCCAGAAAATAAACCTGCGCTTCGCGGCTCATCGCCAGAATCAGCTGCACTTTTTCCTTGTTCCCCTTTGACAGCGTCTTAAGCTTTGCATTTGGATCCAGACCAAGTGATGCCAGCATAGAGACTGCCTTCTGCTGATTAAAATCCTTATAGAAATCTTCAAACATCTCAAGCAGAGCGCTGATATTCATCCACGGGAACAGGTACTCTGCGTCCGGCAGATAAGAAACGACCGCCTTCGTCTCCGGACCCGGCGCATTGCCTGCAATCAGGATTTCACCGGATGTGGGCTGCAGCAGCCCGTTTGCCAGTTTCAGCAGCGTTGTTTTACCGCTGCCGTTTGGTCCCAGAAGCCCGACGATCCGGCCGGAATCCAGTGAAAAGCTCACATCATCCAGCGCCCGGATACCTTTCCCATACTGTTTTGATAAATTCTGACATACGATAAGATCACGCATCCGTATCACCTGCCTTTGTTTCTTTTATCTCTTCTAAAATCTGAAGAATCTCTTCCTTCTCAAATCCCAGTTCCTGCATCTGCCGGATAAACTGCTCGGAAGCCTTCCTCGCCACTTCTTTTCGCATCTCTCTGATCCTTTCCGCATCTTCTGTCACGAAGCGTCCGCTTGTCCGGACGGAAAAGACCAGCCCGCTTCGCTCCAGTTCCGCAAACGCCTTCTGCACCGTATTCGGGTTAACACCCGCTTCATTTGCCAGTTCCCGGACAGGCGCCAGCCTGCTCCCCGGCGGATAACGTCCGGTCATAATCCGCCGCTCAATTTCTTCTACGATCTGCAGATAAATTGAACGTGTATTATCTAATTCCCATGCCATCGGATTCCTCCTTCCTGTTTACCGGTTCCCGCTGCCTTTATCCTGATGCTCAGGTTCGGTCCTGCGCGCTTTGTATTATTGTATTGTTGTATTATCTGATTAATACAATACAACAATTCACCATGCCTGTCAACCCCTCCGAAGAAAAAACCGCATAAAAAAAGTACGCTGGCGCTTTCTTCCTGCATTCACGTACTTTTTTATGATCCTTCAAATACTTCGCCCAAAAATGTAAGGATTCTGCTGCAGGCATCTTCAAATGCCTCTCCTTTAAACCCGTGTCTTCCTCCCCTGATTCTGTAAAACCGGCAGTCCGGAACCAGCGGCACAGCTTTTTCTGACACCGAAATATCTACCACGTCATCCTGATCACCGTGCAGAATCAGCAAATGTCCTTTGTAACCTGCCAGTTCCCGATAGACATCCAGATCCCAGACATCATCTGCATATCTTCCGCCCAGTTGAATCCAACCGTCAAACAGATCAAATCGTTCCGGGATCTTTTTTCTGTCATGAAACAGTGTATGCATACGCTCCGGTAAATCCAGCGGCGGATACAGCAGAATCAGTCCTGCAGCCTGCGTTCTGCAGGCAGTCAGCGCAGATGCGACAGCGCCCTGGCTTCCCCCGATTAAGCAGATGCGGGCCGGATCAACAAAATCCCAGCTGCCTGCCGCCAAAAGAACTGCGGCGAGATCTTCCGTCCAGGTCATCAGTGATGCGTCTGTTGTCTCCCCGCTGCTGTGTCTCTGCCTGACAATTCTGCCATCTCTGCCGCAGAAGACCGTTCCGCCGCAGTAATCAAATGTATATACTGCATAGCCTGCTGCTGCGAGCCGCTCTGCATAAGGAATCCCCGCTTCGTGGTTTTTTCCGAGTTCATGCGAAAAAATCAGGAGCGGATACCTTCCTTCCGCGGCTGGTATATAAGCTTTTCCATAGATATGGAATGTTTCCGTGGAAGCAGCATTGCCTGCTTTCCTGCTGCACCAGATTTCTTTTACAAAAAACGACTGCTTCATCTGCCTCTTATTCAATCATTCTCTCTGTGTTCTTCTGTCTGTTCTTCAGCATATCCTTCTGTGTGCTTTTCTTTGTAATGAATCACTTGATCCAGAAATTTCCGGTAAGCTTCTCCCTTCCCGTTACTGAATCTTTTTTTGGCAATCTCAGATCCGCCGATCGCGGATGCTGCTGCCGCAAGTATGGTAAGCACAAGTTTTCTCTTCCATCTCATTGCGCACTCCTCCATTCCACTTTATCAATCCGCAGGCAGTCGTTCAGTCCGGTTTATTCGTTTCGAACACTGTCTCACTGATACAAAACCCTGTCGAAGCCGAGATCATAAGCGCGAACCTGCATCCCGTTCCGCATGACTTCTTCGAACGGCACTTCGCCGGCCAGAATCTGCCGGGCACCTGCAGTCAGCCTGGAAATCATTTCTTTCGGCACCGGCATATCCGCATGTGAAGGATAGATCTGATTAAATCTGTCCCCCTGTTCCTGCAGATGCTCCAGGCCGAGGATATATGCCTCCATATCACGATGCATGCCAAACATATAGATTTCGCCGTTCTGCTGCACCGGATCACCGCCGTACAGACACCGTTCTGCAACATCCAGCACCGTAATACTGCCGGGTGTATGTCCCGGAACATGAATGATTTCCAGCATTCTTTCGCCCAGATCAATCCGGGATCCTTCATAGACCGGAATCATTCTCCCGCTTCCATGACGCAGATTGTGATACACCATTGCTTCTGACGGATGCATATAAAACGATTCGAATGCCCCGTTTCCGGCAATATGATCCGGATCTGCATGCGTGTTTAAAAGTATCAGCGGAAGATCTGTAACCTCACGTGCGATCTTAACGACATCCAGCCCGCTTATTCCTGAATCAATCAGGAGTGCTTTTTCTCTGCCTGCCAGAATAAAGAATCTTACATTCTGGTCCTGGACGGCCCATGTATCCGGAGAAATCTGCATCATCTGATTATTCATAAATATACGCTCCCTGTTTAACTATTCCTTAACTGGTTTAACTATAATCGCTCACAAACCGCCTGTCAATTTGCACATCTGCAGAAAACTTCTCTGCGGAATACTTGCATTCATTTTGAATCTACTTTACACTAACATCATCGGACTATTACCGGTCTATTTCGATTATCATCTGAGATAAGGAGTGAACAAAAGTGGCTTTTTCAATTGAACGACTCAAAACAATCAGAGAATCGCTCGGAATCAATAAATCCGAAGCCGCAAGAAGACTTCATCTGACAGCTATGGGATATGGAAGATATGAAAGCGGGTCAAGAACCCCGTCCTATCAGACACTGCACTTCATGGCCCAGATTCTCGGGACTTCTTATGAATATCTCTGTGAGGAGACAGACGATCCTGCTCCAAACGAAGTGGTTGTCTCCGCCAGGAAAGAACCGGAGCTGTTTACGCTGGTACAGGATATGCGTTCTGACGAGGAAGCTGCCAAAAAGCGCATGACTGCTTACTGCAGAAGACTTTGTGCAGCTGGAACAGACGAACCTGAAACTGAATCATAATTTCCCGGTAATCAAAAAATGCTGCCGCATGAAACCCGAAAGTATTTCATGTGACAGCATTTTTTTATGCATCCCTTGTCAGTTTGCGGATCCATTTGTAAGTGCAGAATCTGAAAAACGCAATCGGTGCCTTGAACACCTGGTCTGACTGAGAAAAGAAAACGACCCAGACAACCGGCAGTTTCCACCAGAATGCACTCATGAAAGAAAGCGGAACCACAACTGCCCATGTGCCGATCATATTGACGTATAATGTGAATTTTGCATCGCCGCCGCCGCGCAGAATTCCGTTCATGACCGGCATCATATAGCCCATGGTAACCATCAGGAACGCCATCAGTACCAGCAGCTGGTCTGCCATCACATAGGCGGAATCCGACAGCGCGTACATACTGAGCAGCGGTCTGTGCAGCAGGAACAGCACCATCCCCAGAATTGCACCGATCATCAGGTCAATGACACTTAATGTCCTGCCCTCTGCCTTAACTTCATCGATATTTCCGCGTCCGATCGCGCTTCCGATCATTACCGCGGAAGCTGAAGCCATTGCGCGTACCACAACTTTCAGGTACTGATAGAACGTCGTCGCGATGGAATTTGCAGCGATGGCATCCGAACTCAGATGACCGAGAATCGCGCTCTGCAGCGGAATGGAAACCGCCCAGAACAGTTCCTGTACAAGGATCTGTGTCGCCAGCACGGAAAAATCATGACTGATCCCGGGATCTTTCTTCAGGGGGTTTTCACTGAACAGCCGGACCATCCGGTCTTTCTTCAGGATATACACCACGACAATGGCGAGTTCTACGCACCTCGCAATCAGCGTACCGACTGCCGCGCCTCGGATTCCCATCTCCGGCATGCCGAGTTTTCCGAAGATCAGGCAGTAATTGATCCCGACATTTACGACCAGCGAGACACAGGATACGATAAAGGCAATCCGGACGACATCTGCGCAGCGAAGTGTTGCCAGAAGTGCCTGCGTCACCAGAAACAGAATAAACGTATACTTGATGATCGCCATATAGGCCATGCCTTCTGCGGCAATATCCGCGTCTGTCGTGAAAATTGCCATTAACTGTGAGGGGAAAACGGCACAGAGCGCAAAAATCAGGGCGCCTCCTCCGAATGCCAGCTTCAGACCGCATCCGCCGACCTTGCGCAGCGCGGAGACATTCTTCCTTCCCCAGTACTGTGATCCGATGATGACCAGCGAGTCACAGATCCCGACAGAAAGCTGCTGTACCATAAAAAAGATCTGGTTAACCGTCGCAGCGCCGGAAAGCGTCACCTGTGAGTAGCTTCCAAGCATCAGGTTGTCCGCCATGTTGACACTGTAGGCTATTACATTCTGCAGAGAAACGGTAAAAAGAATCGTAAACAGACGCCGGTAAAAATTCCGGTTCTTCGAAAAAAAAGCAGGTTTCATATAAGTATCTGTCACAACAATCACCTTTGCTCATTTGTTTTATTGCTTCAAAAAAGCTCCGGAAAGAATCTTTCCGGAGCTTCCTATGGACGGTAAGAGACTCGAACTCATGACCTTCCGCACGTCAAGCGGGCGCTCTCCCAGCTGAGCTAACCGTCCGTACAAAGAATATATTACCAGAATTTCCCAAAATGGCAACCTGTTTTTTCTGTTTTTCAGAAAAAAACTTTTCGGACAATTGTCATCCACTGCATCTGCCTGCATGTATGATCCTTTTTTGAGGCCTCTCTTGCATCTTAGGTGAAATTCATACTATAGTATAGTTGAACCCATTCAAGGTTTGCGTTTTGTTTTTTTCCGGCCGGCACATTTGCCGGTCAGCCGGAACTGCAGTGCTGTTTGAACCGCTGCTTTGCAGCATCAGAAGAAAGGGGGTTTCATATGTGTTATATTGACGTAACTGTTCCGATGCGAAAAGACATGATCCATCCTCCCGGTGTGCCGCCTTTTGAATACGAGGATGTTTTCAGCATGGAAAAAGGCGACGGCGCCAATGTGAGAAAACTTACGTTTGGCTCACACCTGGGCACGCATTTTGATCCGCCCTATCATCAGGTCATTGACGGGAAGAAGGGAGACGATCTTCCGGCTGATTACTTTATCGGCAGCGCAAAGGTTTTTGAACTGATGTCGGGAAATGATATCAGCCTGAAGGATGTAGAATCACTGGATTTTGAACCGGGCGATATCATCCTGTTCAAAACACCGAACAGCAGATGGATGCTGCAGAATGAACTCCCGGAAGAATATGTAACCGTGGAAATGGAAGCTGCCAGATATCTTGTCGATCATGGAATTCACGCAATCGGTATTGACTTTCCGACCCTGGATAAATTAGGAAGCGGAGACCCGGTACACAAAGTATTTTTAAATGCGGGAATCCCGATTATAGAAGGAATTTATCTGGGCGAAACAGAACCGGGCAGCTACCAGATGGTGGCGCTGTTTATGAGCATTACTGAGAACGACGGAAGTCCGATGCGGGTTCTGCTGAAAAAAGAATCAGAATCAAAATAAGAATAAAAGGTATATCATTGAAAACTGTGATCATTGCCGACGATCTTACCGGCGCCTGCGATACTGCCGTTAAACTGTGCGGCGGCGGAAGATCTGTCAACGTATATTTAAGCAATCAGATAGCAAAAATCGAAGAACCCGGTGCGGCAATTAACACCAACAGCCGTTCTCTTTCTACTGAAGAAGCATTTGAAAAGCTTTCTGCCATTGCGCGTGAATTAAAAAAACAGACTGGTATCCGTATTTATAAAAAGATTGATTCTCTGTTCCGCGGAAATGTCGCGGCTGAAGCAGAAGCATTGAGAACCGTTCTGGGATATCAGAGTATTCTGATCAATTCCGCGGTTCCGGGAAATCACAGAGCGGTACGAAACGGAAAGCTGGCTGCTCCGGACAGCATCTGTGACGGTCTGGATATTATTCCGTCTGTTTTCTGCGGAAAAGAAAAAGAATGCGTCAGTATTCCGCTGGAAACCGTCCGTGCAGGAAGTGCAGCACTGGCGGAAGAAATTGAGAAATCAATTTCTGCAGGAATCAGGTACCTGATCGTGGATTCTGAGACGGAAGCAGATCTTGCAGTCACTGCAGAGGCATCCGGGCTGTTTGAAAACACTGTTCTTCCCGCAGGCGCAGCCGGATTTATTGCTCCGCTTGCGAAAATACAGAACCGCCGGAACCGGAAGATCGTTGAGCGGAACCTTACGAAAAGAAACAGCGGTCCGCTTCTATTCGTTCTGGGAACCAACAATCCGGTTACTGTTAATCAGATTAAACATCTGAAGCGTGTTGAAAATGTACCCATGGTTACGGTTCACGCAAAAGAGATCCTGAACGGAAAAACAACTGCCGAAAGAAGCCGGTGCATCAGCGAAGCAGAACACATTATGCAGTCAGATCCGGAACTGCTCCTTTTAACTGTGACAGAAACAGATTCGGAGAACTCTGAACCTGTGTTTGATGCCGCGGCAGAAAATGCAGAAATCGCGGCGTGCTGTACAGATATCGCGGTTTCACTGACAGAAACCTGCTCTTTCAGAGGGATGATTGTATCCGGAGGCACAACAGCCCAGCTGCTTCTGGAAAAAATGAGAATCCCTTCTCTTACCGTTCTGTCTGAATTTGCGCCGGGAATCCCCATTGCGAGAATTGAAAACAGGCAATACGGAAGCATGCTGATTGCGACAAAATCCGGAGGATACGGAGAAAAAGAAACACTGTCTGACCTAAAAGCATTTCTCTGAGAAACAAACTGTTTCCCGGAATAAGGAGAAAGAACATGAATCATCTTCCCATTCTTGGCATATCCATGGGAGATCCCTTTGGAAACGGCCCGGAAGTGACCGTAAAGGCGCTGTCCGATAAATGCGTCTACGACAAATGCCGGCCGCTTGTGGTCGGTGATTACCAGAGCATGCTATATGCCGCAGAAACTTCCAGGACAGTTTCAGATCTGGATATAAAAATACACGCTGTAAAAGATGTATCTGAAGCGTTGTTTGAATACGGGACCATTGATGTTCTTGATCTCGGATTCATAAAGCGTGAGGATATTCCCGGAGATCCCTGTCATCCCCGTCCGTTCGGGAAAGGACCGACGATTCTGGGCGGAGAAGCAGCTTTTCAATATGTTGTCAGCGTCATCCGGCTTGCGATGGCCGGCGAGATTGACGCCACCGTCACCAACGCGATCAGCAAGGAAGCTGTCAATATGGCCGGTCATCATTACAGCGGTCATACAGAAATATATGCCGAATATACAGGCACTGCCAGGTACGCCATGATGCTGGCCCATGAAAATCTTCGCGTCGTTCATGTATCCACGCATGTTTCCCTCCGGGAAGCCTGTAATCTGGTAAAAAAAGAACGTGTGCTCGCATGTATCCGGATTGCCCGGGAAGGCTGTCTCGCGATCGGGATCAGAGAACCAAAGATCGCTGTCGCGGGACTCAATCCGCACTGCGGAGAAAACGGTCTGTTTGGACGGGAAGAAATTGAAGAAATTCAGCCTGCCATCGACCTGGCACTGGAAGAAGGCATTGTCATTCCTGACAAGAAGCCTGTACCGCCGGATACTGTCTTTTCCAAGGCGCTCGGCGGATGGTACGATGCCGTTGTGGTGATGTATCACGACCAGGGTCATATCCCGCTGAAAGTAAAAGGATTTGTTTATAACAAAGAAAAAGGACACTGGGACGCGGTTTCCGGCGTCAATATAACGCTAGGGCTTCCGGTGATCCGGGTCTCAGTTGACCACGGTACAGGATTTGATTTCGCAGGAAGCGGAAGTGCAAATTCACTCAGCCTGCTGAACGCGATCGATTATGCCGTCCGCATGTCCGAAACAGGAAAGAGCACCACATAATAAGGAGGTATCAGAATGTCACTTATCAACCAGTTTTACACACTCAGCGACGGTTTTAAGCTCCCGAAACTCGGATTCGGCACTTTTAATGAACAGTTTGTGCAGTACCAGGAAAAATACAACGAGGCGATCGAATGCGGCTACCGTTTCTTTGACACGGCTTCTCTCTATGAATCAGAACGCCCCCTGGGCGCGGCACTAAAAGACTGCGGTCTGCCCAGAGAAGAATTTATCATTGAGTCAAAGCTCTGGTATGACGAAATGGGCTATGACGGAGCAAAGCGGGCACTGGAACGTTCTCTGAAGCGTCTTGGAACAGATTACCTCGATCTTTATCTGATCCACTGGCCGCGGCAGACCGGCGCTTTTGATGAGGACTGGAAAGAACTGGACCGCCAGACATGGCGCGCCCTGGAAGAAATGGTCGAAGAAGGCACCGTAAAGCATCTCGGAACCAGCAATTTCCTGCCGCATCACCTGGAAGCGCTGCTCCCGCACTGCAATATCAAACCCGTCGTCAACCAGCTGGAACTGCATCCCGGTTATTCACAGGAAGCAGCTGTTGCATACTGTCACGAAAAGAAGATCCAGCCGATCGCCTACTGTCCGCTCGCGCGCCAGCATCCGCTCTGCATAGCTGAGGATGGAATTCTGGCATATCTTGCAAAACAATACGGCAAGAGCATCCAGCAGATCATGCTCCGCTTCCTGATCCAGAAGGGAATCCTGCCGATTCCGGGAGCAGACCGCAAAGAATACATGCTGGCCAATATGGACATCTTCGACTTCGATCTGACTGCTGAAGAGCTGTCGATTCTCTCCTGCATGCCGCAGAACACATGGCTCGGCGAACATCCGGACTTCTCGATTCCGGACAGGAAGACCAATCAGGATGATATCTGATCACAAAACTGCCGGCGGTATTAACCGCCGGCATTCATATTTTACAAATCTCTACCCGTTCCTGTGTTATCCGGAAAGGCGTTCTCTCATTGACTGCCTGGCGGCAGGTATCCAGTGTCGCCTGCATTTTGCGCGCCAGGCTGGCGATATGCCCTGCGATCGCCGGATCCTCATAATCAACCGTAAGCGTGAATGCGTCACCGGAGACACTTACTGTCCGGATTGCATTGTGCTTTCCAAATTCAATGATATCTTTCTCATCTGTAAGCGCTTCCATGTCATACAGAAGAACCGGATTGCGTGATGCCGATACATCAATTTCATCAGCGAGCCGGATCAGTGCTGCCAGATACGGAAGACAGATTGTATTTCCGCCGGGGATCTGAAGACAGACCGGATATTCTCCGGGATCCATCAAATCAGTCGCTCTGTGTCCCCGCACAATCTGAATAATCGCAAATACATGCGCATCTGAAGGGATTTCAAAAAAAGACGCATATTTCTTTACGAACAATCCCGAAAATTCATTGTGATAGTCCCGTATGACCGCCTGAACATCTTCGTGACCACGCTTCGTGTGTCTCTCAAAATAATCCCCGAAATCGATCTTATTTGAAAATTCTGCGTAATGATCGGCTGAAATACCCATCCCGGTATCATGAAAATAGCACGCCGCCAGAAGCGCATAGATTTCATCCGCGTTCAGCTGTCCGATCTGATCCCCGATCAGCCGGTTGCAAAATTCAATCACCGAAAGAGAATGGAGTTCTGAATGATCCGTGAAATACGGAAAAACTGCCTGATATTTTGAAAGATAACTCTGAAGCGCAATGACTGCGTCAGTAAACCTGCGGTGCAGTTCCGGCGACAGTTCCTGCAGCCGGCGTTCCATTGCAAAATCCTGTTTGTATTCGTCTGGTACTGGCATATCTTAAACCTTGTCATTTCGATCGCGATCTCTGATCGCGCGCGAGCTGCGAGACGCGCTTGTGCGTCTTCCTCTGCGCAGCTCTGCGATGTCTGTGCTCCGCTTCTGTCAGCGTAAATACTGAATACAAATATAACACAGATCTCTTTTCCGGGAAAGCATGAAAAAGGCGGTACTGTTCTGGTACCGCCGTGCTTTCTCTTTGGTTTACGGGTCATACCGTTTCATCGGAAATGACTTTCCGATCAACTGTTTCGCTTCCCGATAATCGCGCAGTTCACCGCTGCTGATCATCTGCGTTATGATATTGCCGATTGAAGTCGCCTCGCCGATTCCTGCATAAACTGTCTTTCCGGATGCAGCTGCCGTCAGCTGGTTCAGATAAGATGCGTTGGATCCGCCGCCGACAATCATAATACTCTGATACTGTTTTCCGGTCAGTTTTTCGATTTCTTCTGCGGTTTCAGCGTAGCAGGCAGCCAGGCTCTGATAGATGACCGCCGCATATTCTCCGGGTGTTTCCGGCACCGGCTGTCCTGTTTCCCTGCAGAAGTCCTCCAGTGCCTCCCTCATGCTATCCGGAGCAAGGAACCTGTCGTCATTCACATCCACGCGGGACGGAAAATCATGCGCCGCTTCCGCAAGATCACACAGCTGCGCAAAGCTGTATTCATCCTGATATTCATGACGCAGTGACTGAATCATCCACAGTCCCATAATATTCTTGTGGAAACAGAATTTCCCGGAGCAGCCGCCTTCATTTGTGAAGTTTCCTGCTTCCGCATCCTGGCTGCAGTCCGGCGCTTCCCGCACGACACCCATCAGCGACCAGGTGCCGGAACTGATGTAAAGATAGTCCTCCGAATCATCTGCCGGAATGGCGGCGACAGCTGACGCAGTGTCATGTGACCCCACCGCAATCACATGCATACGGTCAGAAGCGGCAGCAGTCTCTGATGATGCTTCTGAATTCCCGGTTTCACACAGCACCTGATCTGTCAGCGCTCCGATCCCGGTTCCCGGCATGACGATTTTCCCGAAAATATGTTCCGGAAATTTAAGCATACGGATCAGTTCATAATCCCAGTTTTTCGTAACCGGATCCATCAGCTGGCTGGTCGTCGCCTCTGTATACTCATTCGCTCTGACACCGGTAAGCAGATAATTCAGATAATCAGGGACCATCAGCAGGTCTTTCGCTCCTTTGAGCCTCTCCGGCGCATTTATCCGGTCTGCCATAAGCTGATAGATCGTATTGTAAGAAGCTTTCAAAATACCGGTTCTGGCATACAGATCTTCCTGCGGAATAATTTTATACACGTTCTGATCCATACCGGCCGTTCTGTGATCACGGTACCCGTAAGTCGGATTGACGGGTCTGTTCTCCTGATCCAGCAGCACATAATCAACCCCCCAGGTATCAATCCCGAGACTGACCGGAGCTGCCGCTCTGCTCTTGCGGATTCCTTCCAGAATCTCCGCGTAAAGATGTCCATAGTCCCAGCAGAGCGATCCGTCCTTCTTCTCCATTCCGTTTGCAAAACGATGGATCTCTCTCAGCACAAGTTTTCCATCCTCCACGGAACCCAGTATGTGACGTCCGCTTGACGCGCCAATATCAATTGCGAGATATGTGTTTCCCATTCTTTATTCCTCTGTAAAATCAGGGCGGCACACTTTGGCTGCACCGCCCTGTATCTGTATAGATCTTTATACGCTGTTTTCTTAATCTGCAGTACGCTGTGTCTCTTTTCGTCAGCGGATTGTCTTATACAGCGGTCCGTATGCCTGGCAGGCACGGAAATCCTGACCTTCTTTGTCCATACCGAATGCATTCCATGCAGCCGGACGGAAAATATCTTCTTCCGGAACATTGTGCATGCAGACCGGAATCCGAAGGATTGAGCAGAGTGTAATCAGATCAGCGCCAATATGACCATAGCTGATTGCCCCGTGATTCGCGCCCCAGTTGTTCATCACATCATATGCCGTCTTAAATGCCGGAAGAGAACTGTCGGTACGCGGTGTAAACCAGGTACACGGCCATGTATAGTCCGTCCGCTTCCAGATTTTGTCGGATACTTCATCCGGCAGCTGCACCGTCCAGCCTTCACAGATCTGCAGAACCGGTCCGAGTCCTTTTACAAGGTTCAGACGGATCATGGTTGCCGGCATCTCTGCTCTGGTCAGGAACCGGGAGGAATAGCCGCCGCCGCGGAAATAACCGTTGTCAGCAGCACACCACTCTGTGTGATCCATGATGGTTTCGATGTCTTCATCTGTGACATCATACCACTCCTTCATAACCGGATTTCCGTCTTCATCACGCAGTTCGCCGCATGCATCCAGACAGCAGGCGCCGGAGTTGATCAGGTGAATCAGTCCGTCTGCTTCTTTTGCTTTTCCTTCCAGCTCGTAACCGGTAGCCTTCTTTACAGAAGCAGTATTCCAGCAGGTGCGGACGTCCGCAAACATCTGTGCGCGGTTCGTGAGCAGCTTCATGAACAGCATGCCGATGCCGTTCAAAACGTCATTTTCTGTTGCCAGAATATACGGCTCACGTGCGCCTTCCCAGTCAAATGAGGTATTCAGAAGTGCTTCCGGATAATCACAGTTCGGATAAAAATCGGTCCACTGACGCTGTCCCTGGAATCCGCCGGCAATCGCGTTGTGGCCGACTGCCTCTTCCTCGCATCCCTTGGGGAGATTCGGGTTGCCGTTGTAAAGATCTTTGATAATGCATGCCATCTTTACAACAAACTCCCAGTCCTTTTCTTTCTGCTCCGGTGACTTTCTGATGAAATCCGGATTCTTGTCCAGTCCTTCTTTGCAGTATTTCTTCGTCCATGCAAGTGCCTTCTGGTACTCTTCCTCATTATAGATATGTTCGGACATTCTGCGGATAATTTCAACCTCATCGATCGACTCGACACGCATGCCGAGATACTCCTCGATAAATTCCGGACTGATGATGGAGCCGCCGATTCCCATCGTGACAGAACCGATCTGCAGATAGGATTTATCGCGCATGGTAGCAGCCGCAACTGCAGCACGACCGAACCGGAGCAGCTTTTCCTTTACATCTTCCGGAATCTCTGTGTCATCGGCCTCACAGACATCATGTCCGTAAATGCCAAAAGCCGGAAGTCCTTTCTGTGCGTGTGTCGCAAGGACAGAAGCCAGATAGACAGCACCCGGACGCTCTGTTCCGTTAAAGCCCCAGACACCTTTGATGGTCAGCGGATTCATGTCCATGGTCTCTGCGCCGTAACACCAGCAGGGTGTAACGGTGAGGGTAATGGCAACGCCTGCCTTCTTAAACTGTTCTTCGCAGGCAGCCGCTTCGGCAACACGGCCGATTGTGGTCTCTGAGATCACAACCTGTACCGGCTCCCCGTTCGAATACTTCAGGTTTTCCGTAAACAGCTTTGCGGCGGACTTCGCCATATTCATCGTCTGCTCTTCCAGCGATTCACGCACGCCGAGCGCGCCTCTTCTGCCGTCAATCGTCGGACGAATGCCAATTACCGGGTAAGATCCGATATATCTGTTTTCTGCCATCTTTTTTCTCCTCCTTTACTATACAAGGACATCGTATCCATAAAAAACATTAATACTTTAACCATTGTATCCGCGCGGCCGTGATCCGTCTTCCCGGACCTGCCCGTACGTCTTGTACTTCTCCATGACCTCTGCCATCTGTTCCGATGTAAGCACATTCATGCCCCCGGCCGCCATCGCACGCCACTGGACTTCTGCACACCACTCCATGGTAAGTGCAAGTCCGTATGCACTCTGCATCGTCTCGCTGCATGCAACCATGCCGTGGTTTGCAAGCAGAACTCCTCTGCTTACTGAATCTTTAATCGCTTCTGCGACTCCGTCCGCCAGCGCCTGTGTGCCATATGTATAATACGGTACCAACGGAATCCTGTCTGTCAGTGCCTCCGCCAGCGCGTAATGAACAGACTGAAGCGGCTGTCCCATGCAGGCAAGGGTCGTGCAGTACATTGAATGTGCATGAACGACCGCACAGACATCCTTTTTATTGCGGTAAAAAACACTGTGCAGCTCATGTTCACTGGAGGGTTTTTTATCTCCTTCAACGATATTTCCTTCCAGATCCATAATGACGATATCTTCCGGTTTTGTATCTGCGTAAGCAACACCTGACGGACTGATCGCCATCAGACCTTCCGCCGGATCATAGATACTCAGATTGCCCGAAGTTCCCAGGGTCAGCCGGTCCGCGATCATCCGGTTTCCGCAGGCGACAATCTGCTCTCTGGCTTCTTTCATAATCATAATGACAAGTCTCCTTATAAATACCCGTTTCAGAAATCAATTAATAAAGTACGATCAGACAACACCCTTCTGCAGAATAATATTCGCATACAGGGCCGATTCTCCGGTTGCAATGACTGCATACGCCTTTTTTGCTTCTTCGTAAAAGGCGAAGCGCTCAATCGTACCGATCGCATCTGCGCCTCTTTCATCATATTTTCCCACAATCTCACGGTACGTATCCCAAATCGGCGTCTCGACCGGATCCCCCGGCATCACTTCCATCAGATTTACCGGATGATCCACATAGGCATCCAGCGGAAACAGCTGCAGGATCGCGTCCAGAATCTCCGGAACGCCGTGCCCGTCCATCCGGATGACAATCGCATTCTTCCCCATGGATTCTGCCGGAAAATTGCCGTCTCCGATAACAATCCGGTCACTGTGTCCCATTTCCGCGAGTACTTTTAACAATTCAGGTGAAAGTATTTTCGGAATTCCCTTCAGCATGGCTTACTCCTTACATGAAAATATTCATATTGACTATCTTAATTATATGAAGAAATTCACCTGAAACAAGGATTATTTTTATCTTCTTACAGGACAATATTCACATTTTAGGATATACTACAGATATCAGAACCGATTTCAACTCAGATGGGGAGTCCCCCGGAACTGCCCCTTCCAATCAGATGCACATCAGGAGATTTGTTTATGAAATATCTGGATTACCGCGAAAAGCGTCAGCACGGTAATTTCAATTTTCCGATTGCCTACTATTCTGAAAACCCACATGCGCCGCGTTATGTCATGCCGTTTCACTGGCACAATGAGTATGAGCTGATTTACGTGACAAAAGGTTCTTTTCTGGTGACTGCAGACGGTGAGGATTATCTCCTTCGGAAAGGAAGCTGTCTGCTCCTTGCCGGCGGTATGCTCCACGGCGGCACTCCGGATCAGTGTCATTACGAATGCGTTGTCTTTCATCCGCGCATGCTGCTGGTAAATCAGCATGCGTGCGCTCCTCTGGTACATGCACTGATCAACCGGACGATAACGCTTCAGCAGAATCTTTTTGAGGAATCATCTCCTGTTTCCACCATCGCACAGACCCTGTGCGGATATCTGCGGGCACACAAAGAAGGATATGAACTATTTGTGCAGAGCTGTCTTTATCAGCTGCTCGGTACGCTGACAGAAGAACATGTACTGCGTGCAGGCGATTCTGACCATACATCCGGCAGTCCCGACCCCGTTAAGGATGCGCTTGCATTCATCGAAGAACACTATGCAGAGCACATCGAGCTGAACGACATCGCCCGCGCGGCCGGTCTGAATCCCAATTATCTCTGCCGTCTGTTCAAAAACTACACCGGACGTACGCCGGTGGATTATCTGCGCTATTATCGCATCGAATGCGCCTGCGAGATGCTGGCGACACGCATGCGCAGTATTCCGGAAACCGCCTGGAAATGCGGATTTCACGACCCGGCTTATTTTTCACGCTGTTTTAAAAAGGAAAAGGGCGTTACGCCAACGGCATATCTGAACCAGAAGTTTGCTTAGAACAGTAAACAATCTTATAAAAAAGGCGAAAAGAACATCACCGGGACCATCTTTCTGGATTCCCGGTGATGTTCTTTTGTACATATTTCTATATTTCGTAAGAGAAATCAGAGTGATTTCGGAGCCGCAGTTGAATCACGTATAACCATCTCCGGTTCCATCCCCGTAATGTCGGACAGATCGCAGCCAGGCTGACGGATCATACGCAGAAGCGCCTCCGCTGCGTGACGCCCGTACTGGGTTCCCTGGTATTTGACTGTTGTAAGCGGGATATCCATGACAGCATAGGAACTGTCATCATATCCGCAGACAGATATATCCTCAGGTACACGAATCCCTTTTCCCTGCAGATACTGGATGAGATGGAATGCGGTTCTGTCATCATGACACACTACCGCCGTCACATCCTTCAGCATCCGGTCAATTCCAATCGAGCCTGACGGCTCAAACAACTCAGGCAAACGGGAGTGTTCATACCAGACCGTCCGTTCTCTCGGCTGTACCATCCCATGTGCCCGGAGTGCCTGCATACATCCGAGATACCGGTTCTGGCCGGTAGTCTCATCAAATGAAAACAGTGTGCCGATCTTTTTATGACCGAGCGAGATCAGATGTTCTGTCAGCTTAAACAGTCCTTCCCTGTCTCTGAGCGGATACGCCGGAAACATCTCTGTCGCATCTGAATGCACGAGCAGACATGGAATTTTTTCGGATACTTCCCGCAAAAGTGATTCATTTACCGACATAATCCTCGGCCACACCGGCTCCAGCAGAATACCCGCCGGCGGATTCTGGAGCAGATTTTCCAGCGCAATACGTTCCCGCTCGTAGTCGCCGTCGGTCATCATAGTCGTCAGAACATATCCCTGTTCGATCAGATAATCAGAAATACCGCGCATAAGATCCAGGAAGACATAACTTTCACTGTTCATCATGACAAGTGCAATCACGCCCGGATTTCCCGCCGGCATAACACTAATCCGGCCCGCATCTTCATTCTCCGGCTCCGGCGCAGAATCTTCCGCGTCCGGATCACAGACATATGTCCCGCTCCCCTGAATCCGGTTCAGATACCCGGCTTCTTCGAGCTGTGAGACAGCACTGCGAAGCGTCTGACGTCCGACATTAAACTGACTGCACAATTCTTCTTCCTTCGGAATTCTGTCACCTGTCTGGTAGGTGCCGTTCTGAATTGCCTCCAGGAGCTGATCAGCCACCTGTTTATACTTAAAATATGCCATAATGCTTCCCTGCCGTTCTCTGAATCACTACGGAAATATATAATAATTCGCTAAAAGATTACTTCTAAATAATATGACGCCCTTATTGAAAGATACATAATTTGATTTCGGTTGTCAAGATTTTTGTCTGTGTATTCAGTCCCGCCGCAGAATGCGTTTTGCACCTGCGGCAGGATTCGTTTTGCTGCGTTCCGCCGGCCCGCCGCGCGCTGTCTTTATACAGCTGCCGCGCCGAGCAGGACTGCCTGACGTCTCTTCTTGATGATATCGATCAGGACCGCGCCGATCAGTACCAGGCCTGTGATGATCTGCTGCCAGTTCGCGTTCAGGCCGACGAACGGAAGGCCTGTCTTCAGCATCATGATGACGTACGCGCCGATGAAGATTCCCTCCATCGATCCTGATCCGCCTGATGCCGATACGCCGCCGACGATCGCGCCGCCGATTGCGTCCATCTCGACACCTGCGCCGACACCCGGCTGGATGGTCGGGGTCGCTGCCGCGTATGCGATGGATGCCACGCCTGCAAACAGTCCGCAGACCACGTATACCATGACATGGTAGAATTTTACATTGACGCCCGAAAGAATCGTCGCTTCCTTATTGGAGCCGATTGCGATGGTGTAACGG
>JNKK01000037.1 GCA_000702845.1 Lachnospiraceae bacterium FE2018 | reverse complement strand
AACGACCTGATTCCGGTATACGGTAAAAATGACAAAGACGCTTCCTTCTCCGGGAGGCGTATTAAACGCGGACTTTACCGTTCAAAGAACGGCACGGTTATTAACGCGGACCTTAATGGCGCGGCCAACATTCTTCGCAAGGCGGAGCAGGACGCCTTTGAAGGAGTGAAAGACTTTTCGTTCCTTCAAAACCCTACAGTAATCAGATTTACTGACCTGCATAAACGTAATCCCGTCAAAGGGATAGCGGCTGTGTGAACAGCCTTAATTCGCCGTGGTAGACCCCAAGGTTTATTTGCGACGGTTAAAAGATACCACTTCCAAGCAACCGCATTGGTGGTGGAGTCTTCATGATGCTGAGTGGAAACCGGATGATGATAACTGTGGTACAACCGTTCCTTATTGGTACGCTCTGATGGAACCTGTACAAGGAAAAAGAAATAAGCCTGAAGACTTCAAAAAGGTAAATGAGGCTCTTTTCCCAAAAGGTACAGACATGCTCGACATATATGAATGGACGACTGACTGGTCGGATTTATTTGATGCCGGGCATGAATGGTATGGCGCATGCTGCTGGAGCATCTATGACAAGAGCATGAACAGATATGTGATAATGCTTGTATCAGCAACAGACTGATAAATTCAACGGAATACCTGGCGTAGATCTGGTCCTGCTGGAGAAAAAACTGCAATAATCTTTAGTCGGTATTAGGAGAGAAATAAGATGCGGGAAGGTTTTTCACAGGAAACACTGCAAAGAATCCGGAGTGCTCTGGACAAAGTGGAATGTCAGAATCCGAATTTTAGTATGACTATTACTGAAAACAGACTTATTTCATCTTTTGGGTATGGAGAAGGAATAACCGTTTATTATACAGACGGAAAGTACTTCGGATATATCTCCCGTGAAAGGGCATGTGATAACGAAGAGTACGAGAATGAGGAGCTTGCTGCGGACAGGTTTATCTTTTCCAGCTCTGTAGGGAAAAGATTTCATTAACAGGTGGTGGGAGTATGTCACACATAAATCGTGATATGTTAGTGAATATAGAAACCGGATCGTGGCATGAAACCTTTGTATAAAGATGATTAATCAATACAATTTCGGGTAGATATGCATCTGGCAAAAAATGCTACCGGCAGTAGTGGAGCAGGTCCGGTTTCTCTCATAAAATGTGTTTATAAGAACGGCTATCATCATCCGTTCGATTACAATGTATCCTGAATTGCTGGATGGACAGCCAGACCTGAAAAACAAGGTGCAGTTAAAAAGCGTCTTGCAGGGACTTCTGCTTGGATGTACTGCCCGCAGTTTTATGGGATCCGGCTTTAATGCGACTGAGGGAAGCTGGAAAGCCGGATTCGATGAAGAATACATTGGTCAGGCCGAGGAAGTGCTTGCAATACTGGATAACTGTAACACCAGTTTAAAATAAAAATGACAAGGAAATCCTGGCGCCATCTGACTATTCCAAAGTCAGAAATGGCGCCATTTTCATGTTTTACGGCGTCCGATTTATTTTGCAAAATCCAAAAATCTATTATTATAAGATCAACAAAACAAACAACGACACGGCAGAAAACAAGCCGGGTCACAAAAGAAAAACAACCTTACAAAGCCACTCAAAACAAACAAAAATTATAAAAGAGCAGACGAAAGAACGTTCTGCGAAGAGGAGTTCAAAATGGCAACACTTTTCATCACATTAGCAGTATTCGCAGCAGTTACAGGCATCGCAGATCACATCTACGAACTCAATATGCCGCAGATGGAAGAACTTCCGGATCTGCGCTGAGTATAAAAGCGAAATCAATCCAAAACGATCCAACCTTTTGAATTTGTTAATCCCCCTTAAAGTAAAAACGAGATGATGTTGCAAAACCCCGTCGGAGACTGCCAGCTCCGGCGGGGTTTGCCATTCTGTTTTTCCGCGCCGCAAGGCGCTTATTTTGATGTCGCCGTGACGGCGACCTTTCTGCAAAGTCTATGATGTATGCTCTTATCATAAACAGTCCACAAACACAGTCAACATAATTATTGGCGTGCAAAAACCGGAAATCCGGAAAACGATCCGGAAAACGAAAACGAACCGGAAAAATCACGAAATTGAATGATTTGCAGCCATTGTGCCCTGGATGGGACAACCCTTATGGCATTAATAATGATATAACCAAAAACCCTATTCACATTGCAGATGGCAGAGGGGATTGCAAAAGGGACTGCGTAAAAGGAGGGATCGTTGTTATGAAGAAAATCTTTCTTGATCTCGAGATGAATGGTGTGAACCGACAGTACAAAGAGGTTCGCCGGATGTGCAGCAGTGAAGTGATTGAATTTGGCGCGGTGAAGCTGGATGAAAACAATGTTGAAATCGGCCGGTTCCAGAGTTATGTGCGGCCTGTATATAACGAGGTAATTGAAAGCAAGATAACCCGTCTCACAGGGATCACAACAAAGCAGGTTCAGAATGCAGATGATTTTCTTGAAGTATTTCTGCAGTTCCTGTGCTGGTGCGGTGAGGATTACGAAATCTTCAGCTGGAGCGAGAACGATGAAATTCAGCTGCGTAAGGAATATAACCTCAAAGCCGGAGATGAACTGCCGGAGATTACTTACATGTTTTCGAACTGGAACGATCTGCAGGAAGCATATGGTGACATGTTCGAATTTGTCAGACCGACAGCACTGTCGATGGCCGTCAATACTGCAGGAATCGAGTTCCGGGGAAGAATGCACAATGCGCTGGATGATGCGGCAGCGACTGCTGATCTCTACAGAGAAATGATCGGCGGAACTACGATCAATAGAATCAAAGAGGATCTGCATGAAGCAAAGAAGCCGATCGGAATCAGTCTGGGAGACCTGTTTACCGGTCTTCAGATTGCATAACCAGACTCCTGTGTTGGATAACGATCAGGAACCAGGCGAACATCAGCAATCAGAAGGAGACAAAGCCATGGGTGGTTATTCGGGAAATGACTGGAACGGTGATGGAAAAAATGATTTTCTGGATGATTTGTTTGATTTGCATCTGCTTGATTCCGGCTTGAAGGATCAGGGATCCGGATCAGGCGGAGGCTGCGGCTGTGGCTTATGGCTGTTTATCATAATCGGAATCATATCACTGTTTGTGGGATGTTAGTGAATCAGGTGGCTGGGATCGATGAGATCCCAGCTATCGGTTTCTTCAGGGGAAAAGAACATTTGTTTGACAAATATCGATGCACGAAGGGAGGGGATGAAATGGGGCGTTTCATTGATTTGGTGAAAGAACCGGTATTTGCAGAGAATGAAACATACATGATCCGTAAACTGAAGAATTCAGACCGGCCAGATTTGTTGTTACTTCTTCGGGAGATCAGTCCGATTCGCCAGGTTTTTGAGATCGAAGGCGTAGAGGATCTTTATTGGGAAATGATCAATGCATCCGACAGTAGTATTACGTATGCAGTCATCAAACAATCGGATCAGGCATTCCTGGGGCAGGTTGTACTAAAGTCGCATCCGGAAGAGGATGCAATTGAGGCCGGCCTGGATATTATACAGCAGTTTCAGAACAAGGGAATTGGTTCAGAGGTTCTGAAGGTTGTGATTGAGACACTCCAGAAACGTTTTCCGGAGGGAAAGATTATTGCAAAAGCGTATTCAGATAATGAGAGAAGTATTCATCTGATTCGGAAGCTGGGAGGGGTAAAGGTTGCAGAGGAACCTGGTGAATATGATGCGGCGATCGCGATACTGGAATTACTGCAGCAGGTACCGGGAATGGAAGCGGACGTAGATCCGGAACAGTTAAAGCAAAAGAGAATCGAAGTGTATCAGTTCGTGTAATACATCAAAGGAGGCTATATCATGGGTGACACTGGAGGTTTGGCAATTACGATTTTTATCTTACTGTCCGGCGGAATCATAGAGGCTTTTCTATTCTACCTGTTTGATGTTGAGCCGGATGATGTCCCGGCGATTCTTCTGGTCATACTCTGGGTGTTTAACTCGGGAGTGGTCGGTTATCTCTACTGGCGGTTTTTTGGAGATGGCAGGAAGTAGGGAGGTGGTCTCATGACAGCGCTTCTGTTTATCCTGTGCTGCATTCTGGGGAACGGCTATCTGGAATTTGATAAACCAAAGGAGCAGCGGGATCCGAATCTGATGTTCCTGTTTTATGGAATTCTGGGTTTAATGGCATTTATCTACATTGTTGTCAAGTTGAAAACTTCATTTTGAATTGAACGAAGGGGTGGACAGTTATGATGCGATTAGATGATCTGGGAAAGGCGCCGGTCTGCAATCACCGGGCTGACAGGGGTATCTTTATCGGCGGATTCTGTCTGCCCCTCTGTGCGCGCTGTACGGGCATTCTGCTCAGTGCATTGGCAGGATATGCCATATTGTTTTTGGGAGAAATGTCACAGCATCCGGATATAGGGCTTTTGCTGCTATTACCGACTGTGATTGATGCGATTTTAGAATACTTTTATGGGAGAGAAAGTACAAATACGGTTCGGTTAATCACGGGAATCCTGGCTGGTATAGGATCGGCATTGTTATAGATATACAGATAACAGCTGTTCACATACAGGCGGCCTTACGGTAACTTCATCATCAAAAAGGATAATTGTGGAGATTTTACAAAAATTGTGATATAATTGAGACGGTGTGTGTTAAAAGTTACCCATAATAATGCGAGGTATTACAAAATGACAGTATCCTATAAAGGTTTGTGGAAAGTACTCCGGGAAAAAGGACTCAAAAAGCAGAATTTGGTTGACGATCTGAAACTCAGCTCTGCAACGGTTGCCAAGATGGGAAAAGGCGAGCCGGTCTCCTTTAAGGTAATGGACAAACTGTGTGAATTTCTGGAATGTGACGTAAATGATATTATCCGTCTCGAATCGAAATAAATATGGCAGATGAGAAATTAAAAATCTTATATCTGATGCAGCTGCTTATGGATGAGACTGATAAGGAGCATCCTTTGAATGCAACACAGATCAGTGAACGGCTGGAGAAACGGTATGGGCTTACCTATACCCGTAAGACGGTCTATGCGGATATCAGTCGGCTGCAGGAATATGGTCTGCAGATTGAGCAGATCAAGGGCAACAGCTTTGGCTACTATATCAAGGAGCG
This sequence comes from Lachnospiraceae bacterium FE2018, assembly GCA_000702845.1. Lineage (GTDB taxonomy): Bacteria > Bacillota > Clostridia > Lachnospirales > Lachnospiraceae > CADBRN01. Next base: position 25,315 of record JNKK01000037.1, on the reverse strand, counting down.
TACCTTCACATTGCCTGAGCTGAAGCTTCTGGTGGATGCCGTGCAGTCCTCGAAGTTTATCACAAAGAAGAAATCCGAGGAGCTGATCAACAAACTGGAGCAGCTGACCAGCAAGGAAAACGGAAAGCAGCTGGAACGTCAGGTCTATATATACAATCGTATTAAAACAGACAACGATGCGATTTACAAAAATGTTGATACGATCCATGCAGCAATAAGGGATAACCATCAAATCTGTTTCAAATACTGCGAATGGAACGTAAAGAAAGAACTGATCCGTAAAAAGAACGGAGCAGATTATATCGTGTCGCCCTGGTCCCTGACCTGGGATGATGAGAATTACTATCTTGTCGGCTATGATGCAGAAGCCGGTCTGATCAAACATTACCGCGTGGATAAAATGCAGGAAATCGAAGAACGGGATGATGTGCGTCTCGGACGGGAACACTTCCAGAACTTCGATCTGGCTGCATTTGCGCGTAAGACCTTTGGAATGTTCACCGGTGAAGAACGCAGTCTGACACTGGAATGTGAGAATGGATTCGTTGGCGTTATCATCGACCGGTTTGGTACGGATGTCATGCTAATCCCGCATGGAGCGAATCAGTTCCATGTCAGTGTGAATGTGGCGGTAAGTCCACAGTTCTTCGGGTGGCTGACCGGGATCGGGAGAGGAATCAGGATTGTAAGGCCGGCGGAAGTACGGGAAGAGTATCGGGGGTATTTGGAAGGAATAATATTATCAGAGAGCTGATTATATTACACAATAGAATTAGGTTCATGTCATATGAATCTGAATGTAGTAAGCATAGGGCATAAAAATGCACTTCGGAGGGAGTGACCATGGCTATTATAGTTGATCAAGAGTCTAATTTTAAAGGAGAACGAAAAGTAAGAGATGCCATAGAGAAGTTCTTTTCTGATGATGTTATCGTCTACAATAACCGAGAGGTAAATGGAAGAGAATATGACATATGTCTCTTGGTAAAAGATATATGCGTGTTTATTGTAGAGGTAAAGGGTTGGCTGTCAGATAAGATTAAGGTTCATGGTATTGATGATATAGAGGTAGAGGGACTTATAGATCGTCAAAAATCCCCCAAAAAGCAGGCCAAGGCATATTGTATTCAATATTTTTCAAAGTTGAAAAGACAGTTTGGCATTAGTCCATTGGTAGTTGATTTAGTCGCATATCCTTTTGTTACAAAAGATAAGTACTATGAGAGTTATTTGAATATTATTTCAGAAGAACAGTTTACTCTTTTCAAAGAGGATATAGAGAATCAATCTGCTTTGAAAAAGAAATTTCAGATGGCATTTGATGCAAAAAGGGCTATACCGCATGCGGAACTGGATGTTGAATTGATAAATCGGATCAGAAGAAATGAAGAACCTAATTACGATGATTCTGAAGGAGAGGGATTCGCACAGCGTTATTCAACAATGTCGATTTTACCGTATGACGTTGATGATAATCGAATTAAGAGAATTGTCGCAGCTTATTTTAAAGGCATAAAGCAAATCGTATTTGTTTCAAAACGACTTTTGTTCGAAACAATTCTGAACAAACTGAATTCATCGTATGAGAGGGAGAATATTGAACCAGGAGAAACACTTAAGTTAGGGTATAAAAGTGGAATAGAATCAATTACTTCAAGAGAACAATATAGGGCGTTTAATTTTGAGATTTATTTGATTTCTGGATTAGAAAATCAATGCCATGAGGAAATTGTAATAGAAGAAGGAAATGTAGGTAAAAACGAAGAATTACTGTCTTGGATTGCTGGGCATTCAAGTTTTAATCTACAGCAATATAAAGTGGAACATGCTTCAGCAGATAAGAATACTCTGGTAGAAGCAGGCGCTGGAACCGGCAAAACATATTCTATGGTATCTAGAGTAGCTTTTCTTTGTAACAAGAAAAAGGGAAGCATAACGAGTATCGAGGATGAACTTGCAATGGTTACCTTCACAAACGATGCTGCAATCAATATGAAAGTTAGATTAAAGCAGATGTTTGTTAATTATTATATTCTTACCGGAAACGAATGTTATCTGCAGTATGTCGAGGGAGTAGACCGCGCCAATATATCGACCATTCATAAATTCTCACTTGAACTATTACGAGGCGCTTCTTTCTATACAGGATTAGGTACCAACTTTAGAATATCTTCTGATGAGTTTAATCGCGGGAAGATTTACGATGTTCTTCTTAGTGAATTCCTTCAGATGCAGGAAGAGAAGAATCCCAATTTTATCAGCGAGATACCGGTTCCAGTTTATGATCTGAAGAAAAAGATTATTGGTATTGCAGACCGGCTTCTACAGAAAAGTATCAATCTGGCAGATATCAAGCCAGAAGAAATGGGCGTGACCATTGATAATACGTTACCATATTTCAATGAATTGCTACAACAAGTAGTCTTTCCTGCTGAAATAGAATATCTTTCTGCTATCAATGATCGCAATGCAATGGACTTGAAAGAGTGCATCATTTTGCTTAATAAGGTTCTCGATTATGGAGCAGAGAACATCAACAATTTGAAATTAAGATATCTTTTTATTGATGAATTTCAAGATACTGATGATGTGCAGATTGAGGTTTTCCAAAAACTTCAGAAAGCAATCGTATCCGATTGTAGACTCTTTGTAGTAGGTGACTTAAAACAAAGCATCTATCGGTTTAGGGGAGCAAGATTAAGTGCTTTTGATCAGCTCAAAACGTATAAAAAATATGATTGGGAGATTCATCATCTGAACATCAATTATCGTACGGATACCAGACTTCTGGATTTGTATGACGAGATTTTCTGTCAAATGGGAACGAATAAATATCTGCCGTATGATCAAGAAAATGATCGCCTTGTTAGCGAGAAGATATTTGAAGCTAATGAAGATGAACTGATGCAGTGTGTTCCATGCCATGGAAAGGATGAAGAAACATTCTTTAATGCGTTGTTTGATATTTTGGAGGATCAAACAAAGAAGGTTGTGGATATAATTGCGCAGGAAAAGGAACGAGGGGAAAATCTTAAATATGAAGAGCGGACCATTGCAATTTTGGTGCGAAGTAACTGGCAGGTTGAAAACATAGTCAAAGAAGCAAATAAAAGAAAAATCAATATAGAGATTAAAACTGGCGGAGATTTATTCCAATTGGAGCCCACACAAGATTTGTACAAACTGCTTCTAGCTATTGAAAATCCCACTAACCCTGTATATCTGGTTAATTTTATCGAGTCAAACTATACGGATTTAAAACTGGATTATCAAAAGTATCACTCAATATCAGAGAAAGAGAAGTTGCAGAGTCTTCAGATAATCCTAGATGAGTTCTTTATGTTGAGAATGAAGAAACAGTGGAAGGAAGTGCTGCACGAAGTCTATGCCCAGCCGTCTTTATATGCATTAAAACACATATATGACGCCTTAGAGCCCTGGAAAGAGTTTAGCCAGAATCCATCGGAGCAGTCTTTTTACATGGCAAATTATGATTACCTGTTAGAAAAAATTGTAAAATTCTCTAGAATTGATACTTTAACGATTAATCAAATTGCCAAATATCTTGAGATAAACATTTTGACAAGACAGCAGGAACTCTCCAGAACTCCAGTAGTTGATGAGGAGGGCATTCATATAATATGCACGACTGTGCATAAGTCAAAAGGACTTGAATACGGAACGGTTGTTCTTCCATATACAAGTGAAAACATTGGCGATATAAGAAAAATTAGACTTGATGCAAATTATTCGAAGTCCAAACTCTCCTACACCGTTCAGTTTGAAAATAAAGTCAGAGAACGGAATTCGAACTATAACGAAGATCTGGAAAGGACGGAACAGATTGCAGAAGAATCCAGAATATTATATGTCGCATTGACAAGAGCAATCAGAAATTGTATCTGGATCATGAATATAGACAAAGAAGTTCCAATCAGCTGGGGAACATTGATGGAGGGGTAAGATGTCAATTGTAATCTATACATATCACGATCCCTATAAAATTGATCAGGAACCATACTGGAAAGAGATTAATAATTGCCCTTATTTCTGTTCGGCGCAAACACTAGTAAATGGATTAAGAAAACATTACAAGGGAAAATTTGATGGCGGCCGGGTAACGACGGTCAAGATGCTTACAGATGCTTTATATGAAGACTGGGCCAGTCCAGCATGGATTGTGAAGCAGCATACCGATATTGATAACATTATCAATGAGGGACTTTCAACAGAGCTTACAGCTGCAGAAAAGAATAATATAAGTAAAGCGTTTTTATTCAACAGAGATGATGTATTCACCAGTATTCGAACCATGTTCGAATTAAATGTAGATATTAATGCTGTTCTGAAAGACAAGCTGACGAAAGAACAGGTATATATTCTGGATATCTATAAGAAGATTATTTCATCTGATAAGAAAGAGGATTTCTTTTTGAACCAAAGTTTGTCAGAAGAAGAGGTCAACGCAGGGCTACAGAGGGCGATGACAGCAATTCAAAATGAGTATGACACGTCAAGCGTTGATACTAATACGGTTGTAATTCATGGGATGCACCAATTTACTCCGATTACTCTTCGTGCAATAGATGAATTGCAGAAATATAAAAATGTCATACTTCTATTTAATTATCAGAAGCAGTACAAAAATGTGTATCAAACCTGGTTTGATATATATTCTGCATTTGACTGTAAAATTGTGGATTACGATCGGGCAGAGTTCTCTCCGTCAGATACTACAAGTGTTAGCTATAAAGGAAATGTTCTTGCTGATCAGCTTGGAAAACTTATCAATGGGCAGAAAAAAGTAATTACTGTAGATCAGCCATATGAAATTATCGAATTTGACAACATGACTGAGTTTGCGGGATATGTGGCTGATATATTTGAAGAAGCTGAGCGTAAAGATCCATCGAAACCGATGCATTATATGCGAGAGCAGATTTATGCGGCGAACAGTTCTGCAAATGATATTCTAAAAATATACTTTCCTGAGCAGTTTGGAGAAAGACAATTCTTGAATTACCCAATCGGACATTTCTTTATAGCTATCGCAAATATGTGGGATTCGGAGAATAATCAGATCCTTATTACGGATATCAATGATATTCGGGAATGTCTCGGTGCTAATATTCTGGCCGAAGAAACTTCGGGTGAGTTAGTATCTATTTTTGGCCGCATTCAGGTTCTGTTTGATGGATGTTCATCGATCAAACAGATGCGGAAGCGTCTTAAGTCACTGAAGAAGAATATGAAATATCTTACGGATTCTGACGAACAAGAATATGTAAGTCATATTTCTTATTATACGATCTCAAAGAATGACATTGAAAAGATCGATCGAGCCTTGGAAGAATTGGAAGATATAGCATCGCATTTCTATGAGGATTTTGAGAATAAGGCACACAATTTCAGGGAGTTTTACAGAAAGCTAAAGAATTATCTGAAGACCGATATTCTTGAGGATCGTGAACTGTCAGAAGAATTTACGGATATTTTAAAGCGAGTGCTAATGCGTTTGGAAGAAGTAGAACACATAGATGCATCTGCTTCGTTCGAGTGTTTGAAATCAACCATGTCCATATATCTTCTTCAGGAGACAAAACCCGGGAGAGGCGCGAACTGGATTGTGCGCAACTTTGAACAAATTGATGGTGATATTTTACGAAGCGGTCATGAAGATCCCAATATTGTTTATCATTTCGCATGCTTGGAAGACGAAGACATCGGAGCTATAAAGAAGACAGAGTTTCCGTGGCCACTAAATGATGATTTCTTTGAAGTGGCACAGAATCCAGTGGACTGGAAGTGTCAGGTTTATGTAAAATGCTGCAATGAGTATAAAAATTTTAAACGCTATGCATTAATCTATGGTCTGGAATTCAACAGAGCAAAGTTTAAGCTATCTTACGTGAGACGTGACGGGGATAAGGAAAGAGAACCATATTATTTGCTAAAAATATTGGGAATGAAGAAAACGAGATATTCCAGTATAAAGCCGAGCAGTAGATTAGAAGACAGCTCAAATATTAAAATAGCTGGCGGAGGAACTGGCAATTATGACCTTTATGATTATTATAGGTTCCGTATTTGTAAATATCGATTCCTTATGGAAACGTTAATTGAAAGTAATACTGTTTATAAAGATGACTTCCTGCTTCTGAAGTATATGGAGGTTATGCTCGAGAACGCTCTTAAAGAAGATATGCAGGGAAAGCCGGTTAGTGAGTCAATAATAATACAGAAATTAAATGATGAGTACGATGAGATAAAAAAATACTATCCTTTCGCACAAAACGTCAATCGCATGGATGTGATAAACAATATTCGAAATAGATTGATTAATGGGAAAGCAAAGAAGTTTTCTGTTTTATCCGTAAAAGAACGCCGATATATGATGATTCGTGAACTTTTTATTCATAGAAAACTTGAGAATGCAAAGAATACTGGCGTAGATATCATGCAAGATAAATTTCCGAATGTGAATACGGAACAGATAAAAACGGAGCTGGCTGAGGAAAGGCTGAAAAATACTGATTATATGGTCAATGTTGATGCATGGTGTCAATTCTGCTCAAACAGAGAATTGTGCACAGCCTTCTATTGCAGATCCAGAGATTAATTTGGAGAGATTTTATGCTGATAGAAAAAATGTATGTACGCTGTCCTGCAGATAAAGAGAGCGTGTCTGATCCACGAGTATTTGTATGTGGACAAATTACAAAAATAGATAGCTTCAAAAAGACTGTCCGGGTGAGAATATATGATCCGTTTTCTTATTTGATGTTCTTTGAAGATCTTCCTAAGGGTGAGATTGAGATTCCGGATAATATGGTCCAACGCTGCACATTTTTCTTGGGATCGCTTGTTTTTTTTAGAACACGTCAATGCAAGGTTCTATCGTGTGTAAAAGCGAAGGATAGTTTTTACTACTATTATCTGCAGGATATTGATAGTAAGGAGGTTTTTCGTCAGTGTGAAAAAGGCATTATTGCTGCTTTTAACAATGGGAGAATTGATCCTGCGGAGCAATTAAAGAAATACGAATTCCAGAATCCATGCTGGTTTTTGGGACATTCGGTTGTTTCTAAAAGTATGAATATACTGGATAATTCTATTTATGGATTTAAGGAATTAGCAGGATCAAAGATTTACTTGCTACCGCACCAGGTTAACTCAATTATGAGATGCTTACAAGAGGAGCCATGTCGCTATATGCTGGCAGATGAAGTAGGCATGGGGAAGACCATTGAAGCAATCTCTGTCTTCAAAATATATATGCAGGAGCGAAGTAATAAAACAGCGTTGATTATTGTTCCTGAAACTTTGAAGGAGCAATGGATAACAGAGCTGTTTTTGAAGTTTAATATTGAGCAGGGGGAGGACAGAAATCATAATAGTGTAATTGTCAAGTCAATCAATGAAATCAATCGCGCAGAGCTGCTTATGAATAGAGACTTTGTCATTATTGATGAGGTGCATAGATATCTGGCGGACGAGACTCTATATGCAACTTTACATGAGATTAGTAAACGGGCAAGAAACATATTATTATTAAGTGCCACTCCTGTACAACAAAGAAGGGAGGAGTATCTTAGTTTACTGAGACTCCTTTTGCCTGATAAATATGATGTGTTTTCTGTGGAACAGTTTGATGAATTGATTGAAAAGCAGAGCCATATTATTCAAAAGACAGCATTGGTTTTAGATGATTTAAGCGATTTTGAAGAAGAAATTGAGGCTATGCGTATAGAAAAAGAAGATCCTCATGACTCTGAAGATTGTCAAGATTTTTATGAAGAGATCCATGATGGCCTAGAAGAAATCTGTGATGATCTGGACGATGAACGCCTAAGTGCCTTATTTGAGGAAATTGAATTCGAAACAGAAGATCTGGGCGTTTACACCATCAAGGTGGTCATATCATATATATGTAGTAATTATCAGATTGAAAGTAATATTATCCGAAATCGAAGAAAACTCTTAGAGGTTATAGAGGATGATGAGCGGCTATTGCCAAGTCGTGAATTAGAGATACGAACTTATGAATTGGATAATGATAAGAATGCATATGAGACATTAACGTATGAATTGTTAAGTAACTGGATTTTAGAAAAAACAAAAGAGGACAGCCAGTCCATTGAGAAAGATATACGTCCCCTCTTATGTGCATTCTTTAGTTCTCCGTGGGCATTTGAAGATGAACTTCATTTGATTGAAAAACGTGGAGTTAGTATGGAACGGGAACTGATTGCCAATGCTCAACGGTGGATGAATTTTGAAAAGAATATCATTGAACACGTGTCTGATGTGATAGATGATCCAGTCAAATATGACGATTCTTACTCAACAAGACTAATAACGATCCTTAACATGGTTTATGACGATATATATGATCAAAAAGTTGTTCTGTTTACTAATTATAAAGGAACTTTTGATGCATATCGGTTGGCACTTGGTAAATTGTTCCGACAAGAAGAAGTGAGCTTTTTCGGCGCAGGAATGAAAAAAGATGAAATAGAATTAAATGCCTATCGTTTCCAAAATGATCCCGCTTGCAGGCTAATGCTATGTGACTACACCGGCGGAGAGGGAAGGAATTTTCAGTGTGCGGATTACATTATTCACATTGATCTGCCATGGGATGCAAATATGATTGAGCAGAGAATTGGTCGTTTGGATAGATTGGAAAGAGATCCTTCACGACCCATCGTACATTCAGTAGTCGTTTATGCGCAGGATACTTTTGAAGAAGCATTATTTAAATTCTGGGATGAAGGACTGAAGATATTTACGCAATCTCTGAGTGGCATGGAAATAATCATGAAGGATATCAATCAAGAGATTATCACAGCTATTCAGCAGGATTTTAAATTTGGATTGTTCGAGAAAATACCGAATATAATAAAACTGGCAGATGACATGCGTTCAACGGTCAGAAAGGAACAGAATTTTGATGCGGCAGGTTGTATCTATCGCCCGATGTACAGTGAATTGAAACGTCTGATTGATTACTATGCTCAGAATGAGAATGAACTATTTGCAAATACGATGACTAACTGGGCCTCACTGGCCGGCTTTCATGGAAAGGTTAGTAAAAAGGGCGTGATTACATATTCTGCACATTCTTTTGTTCCGAAATCTGCAATCAATGCTTTGTTGATTCCGCCAAGATGGGATGACTATATTCATTCTGCACAGAATAACTTTACGAATCAAGTACAAAGTGCATATAACAAGTCGAAGGCAATTAAAAATGTTGAAGGATCAATAAGAGGAACATTTATCAGAAAGCAGGCAATAGAAAACGATTATCTTCATTTCTTTGCTCCAGGTGATGCAGTGTTCGACTGTATTGTTGAAAATGCCATACATTCTTGTAAAGGACAGGCCAGTGCGTTCGCATTCCGGGCAAATATTGACTGGACTGGAATCATATTTACCTGGTCGTTGTCACCCAATATTGATTATCTTATGAATAACGGGGTGTCTATATATGCATTGAGCCCTTATAGAAATTATTTGATGTCTGAGCAGGTGGTGGTGCCTATTGAAATTCGAAATGACGATGAAGTTGACAATAGTCAGGTTGTCCATGAATATACAAGGCTAATTGAAGAGGGATTCAAACCAAAGAATGTCACACATATAGGGAAAAGAGGTAATTCTCCAGGCTTTATGAAAGGAATTATAACAGGCCCAACAAATATAAATTGGTTTCGCAAAGAGTATTCGGAAGAGAACTGGAGTGAATTAGTTGACGGTGCAAAGAAAGAATCATCTGTAAAAGCATTAGATACTTTTAAACGTAGATCAAATATCCGTGGTGCCAGAGAAGAAATGGAAAGAACACTTTCTGCCAGAGCAGCGAACGCGGAATATTTTGGTATATCTGATGAAGGACTTGAAGAGTTAAAGCATACACAGGACATTATTCTAAATGCAATCAGAAGGCCGAAGCTTGTTTTGGAGTCGGCGGCATTTGTTTGGATGGTAAAGAGAGACGATGAATAAAGAAACGATTATTGAACAAATGCAACGATATTTTGATGGAGATATCATCAATCCGTCATTTGATATTAAAGAGGAGATGGATGAATTACTGGCATTTTATTGCAGAACAGCAAATCGTCTAGTAATTGCCTATGAATTGCAAAGGGATAATTCTGACTATCAGGATGATTTTCTGTTGGCATTACGAGATTTCCTTCTTGTGTTTGAAACTTCGATGAAAATCAAGCGTGTTGAAATTGCAGAGGATAATCCATATGCCATTAAAAAGAATAATGATACAGGAAAATACTTCGCAACTTTCCAATTCCCCGAAGGAATTTCCACGGAACTTGCAGAGCAAGCATTTATGCGAAATCTTTCAGCTGAAGTTTCCAGAAAGAAGGAGTATAACCTGACAACGGATTCTCTAATATATTCCGTTACAGGATTTAAGCAATTTAAAACAATGTCACAAAAGTTGGCGGTATATGGAGCGCTAAATACACCTGAAGGATATACAACGCTTGTGTCTCTTCCTACCGGAGGTGGGAAAAGCCTGATTACACAGATGATGGCATATCAAGCTGATGGTCTTACCATTGTGGTTGTGCCAACTGTGTCTTTGGCAGATGATCAATTGATCGCAGCTAAGCAAATTATAAAGAGGAGTACTGTAGACCAGGAAATCTTTACTTACCGGAGTGGGGTTCCTGTCGCTCCCATTCTAACGGCGATTCAGAGTAAGACGGCTCGTCTGCTGTTTATCTCGCCGGAAGCATTGATGAACAATCAGGCTTTCGACAATATTATTAAAGTGGCAAATAAGCAGCATTATATGAAGAATATCGTGATAGATGAGGCTCACATAGTTGTTGACTGGGGAGCATCTTTCCGTGTGGATTATCAGTGCCTTGAAGCGTGGCGAAAGAGATTGCTGCTGACGAACCCTAGCATACGAACGATACTGTTATCGGCAACGTTTGAAAATAAATGTGTAGATGTTCTAAAAAAGCTGTTTTCCGATGGGAGTAGATGGATTGAAGTAAGATGTGACGCATTAAGGCATGAACCCCGGTATATTCTTCTGAAGGAAAAAGGATACAAGAATAAAGACAAAAAAACGATAGAGTTAGTTCGCAAACTGCCACATCCTATGATTATTTATGTGGCAAGACCGGACGATGCGGAGCGAATAAAAGCTTTGCTAGCCGATAATGGAATCAGAAATGTCTGTACATATACCGGCCTGACAAGCAATGATCTAAGGGAGCAGTTACTTAAAAACTGGAAAGCCAATAAATTTGAAATAATGGTTGCCACGTCTGCTTTTGGTGTCGGTGTTGATAAGCCTGATGTTAGAACGGTTCTGCACCTGTATATTCCACAGAACCCGAATGCTTACTATCAGGAATTGGGCCGTGGTGGCCGGGATCAGTTACCATGTCTGAGTGTCATGTGTACTTACGCGGATGATTTGAAGTTTGCATTGAAGAGAATCAATAAGCGCGTAATGACGACTGAGAAAATCATTGGTAGATGGGATAGTATGTACAATAATAAGAGTTCAATCAGAGATGGGGTCATAGTTCATATAAATACTGCCATTAGACCTAATTACCATGATAAAGATGAATGGGATGATCGACCGGTATCCGATGCGGATATGAACTGGAACATTTATGTACTACTCCTATTTAGGCGTTATGGATTGATTAATATCATTGATATTACAAATGATAACGGAATATATATTTTTTCGATCGAGATTAAAGACGATCTCTTGAGGAACAAAAGTGGTGCACAAACCAGTCTACTTGAGCAGATTCGAGCTGAGGAATGGAACTACTATAATGATGCTTACCGTACTATGGATAAGGCTATAAAGGAAAGCGAGAATAAATGTTGGTCCGAAATGTTTTTTGATACATACGATAGGGTATTTGAATATTGTGCTGGTTGTAATGCGCATAAAGATAGAAATATTGGGGATGCGCAGACATTTCCATTGAAAAAAAACATAAAGGAACCCAAAAGAGCTGTTGAACCAGATCAAAAATTGATGTTTGAAACGCAAGAGGAATTGGTGATATTCGCAAGATGCGAAGAAAGATTAAAAGTAATTGAATTTCTTGAGCAACAACGGATTGCTTGTTTGGTGGCCACACAGCAGCAAATTCTGGATGTAGAGTATTTTAAAGGATTAGCACCTGGGAAAGGTACTTATATAGTTGGGCCGATGGAAATACAGGAGCTATTAAAGAATAGCAATTATTACTATATCTCGGGAGTAGTTGCGGTTCTATATCCGGATTGCGAAGATGAAATATATGAAGTTTTCAAACTGGTTAATAAATATCTACGCCATAAAGCGGGCATCCATGTCGTGCATATATTGACTGAGAATACCTATTTCAATATTGTTGGGAAGGGCATAGCAGATTTGATTGACGGACGAGTTGTAACAGCAGGAGTTTTATGTTCGTAGATGAGGTGATGATATGTTTCAAAACAAAATGGTAACACCGGCCATTCCGGAGCGTGTATACACTTTGTGTAAGATAGTTGAAAAAGGTGCGATATCTTCTGCCGAAATAAAAGGAAAAATGGAGCCGGCGTATTTGAATCAAACGACCAGCTATTTCAGTGATTATCGAAATGCGGCAGAGGAATTACGGTTGATTACAATTACGGATAATGTATTATCACTGGGCGTTGATCCTTCAGTGCTTAAAAGCATGGATACAATGCGCTCTTATATAAATGGACAGTTAGTTCAGTTTAGTAAAGGGCAGTTTTATAAAGTTACTAAAGCTTATTATGATATGAGTGAAGCTATTCTGCATGGAGAACAGAATGTGGCGAATATGGCTTCAACAATGACATCTTTGACAGGAATATCAGTAGATAGCATGGCAATGCGAGCGTGGAGATTCTGGGCAGCGTATCTCGGCTTTGGATATCTTCAGGACATGTTTGTAATTCCTAATGCAGATGTTTTTTTGCACGACATTATTGATAGAGTTGGTTTTGACAGAAGCAAGAGATATTCTATCACAGAGTTTTTGGAGAAATTGCGTCCATATTCGGATATTATTATAGATCCCTTAAGCGGAAGTAAAGTCTTTAATTATGGAGTATCTAATGGTCTGAGGACACTACAAGATGCAGGATACATAAAAATGGAACACATCATGGATCAAGAGGATACCTGGAACCTGTATCACATAAATGAATTAAGTGCATATGAAACGGTTACCAATATTACCGTACTAAAGTAGGGGGCGATTATGGATTTATCAATTGCTAAAGAAAGACTTGCATCCGTTATAAAATCTGATTCTATTACAGCTTCTCAGGGCGACTTTTTGGCAACGCATGTCGAGATAAAAAAACTAGTTCTTCTGAATAAGTTTGTATTTGTTCCTGATGTCAAAGGAGATACTTCTGAGGAGGACATGTATAAACGGTTTATTAGCAATCCTTTGAATAAACATCAATTTATTGTTGTATATGGACAAAATGGCACCGGCAAATCACATTTAATACGTTGGTTTGCGGCTCGTTATGAGGCTGACAAACCAGAAGATGAAGTAGTTCTGTTTATTCGTCGAAGTGATAACACCTTGAAGGGGACAATCCGCCAATTACTGGAAAAACAAGAAGTACAGGATATCACAAATAAAGAAATAATTAAACGTCTTGCAAACGCTTCTACAGCTGTTCCAGAAGATAAGTTGAAAGATATGATTTATCATAATTTCATTATTGAAATCAATAATGACAATGATGAGCATGAAATCCAGCTGAATAACATTAAAAGAAAACGTCTGGTAGCATTTTTGAATAATGAGACTATTCACGACTATATGATGGAACCAGGCGGTCCGATTGAGAGAATCTACTCTAAGGTGGCAGAAAACTCTTTGGTAGATTTGGATACGATTGCACAGTTCAAACCGGAGGATTTTATAGTCTCTGTTGATCTGTATGATAATATGTGGCAGGCTGGCGCTGATCCAAAAGCAGATAAAATGGCGAAGGCACTTATGGCAAATGACGCCATAGAGGATGCAAAGAAATTAAGCGATTATCTGAATCAGTTTGTTGAGATTGTTATCCAAAGGTGTGCTGGAATTGAACCGGGCGATTTCGAACAGGTATTCATGGGTATCAGAAAGGAATTATTTCGCCTGGGTAAAAATTTAACTTTATTTATTGAGGACGTGACTTCTTTTACTGGAGTGGACAAAGCTCTTTTGAATGTGCTGATAGAAGATCATAATGAAAGAGATATATGCAGGCTTTCTTCAGTTGTTGGTGGAACGAATGCTTACGTAAAAGACAGTTTCAGGGAAAATCATCTTGATCGAGTGACTCAGTATGTATATATTCCAGATGATGTGTTCGATGAGAATGGAATATTTGAATTTGTAGGCAGATATGTAAACGCAATGTCTTTGCCAACTTCTGTAATATCTGCATGGGTTGATGCAAAGGCACTTCCGGGTGAGTATCCAGTGCATGAAGTAGTCGAAGGCAAAAACTGGGAATACATTGACATACCATATGGCAAAAAACTCTGTCTTTATCCTTTCAGCAAAAATAGTATAAGGTATCTGTATAAAAATGAACTAACCAGAGGACATCAGACTCCGCGATATATTATCAGAGATATTATAGAACCGATAGTGAGTGACTTGCTCTATAATTCTGCCAATTTCCCAAGCGAAAAGTATGCTCTTTTCAATATTAACACAACACTTAACTTTATGGTGCATAACCAAATTAAGGATGAGGAACAAGCGGATCGATTGTTTCGGTTCATGAGTATATGGGGGAATAATGAAGCAAAGCAATTTACGCATGAAGATATAACCTATATTGCTGGATTACCAGTATATGTATATGAAGAGCTAGGACTTCCTGTTATTAATTTGCAGGAAACAATTCCAACGCCGATTAATCCCCCGCCAACACCGGTCACCCCAAACCCAGACGCTGCTTCGGGGGCTGCTTCTGTTATACCACCAGATAAGCAAAAAAAACTTGATGATGCAAATTCAAAATTGACGCAATGGGCCAATGGAATGCCAATTAACCTTTCAACAACCGGTGGAGCGGAAGGTACAATACGTACAGCGCGAGAAGACATGGGCGATTTCCTGATGTCAGCGATTAACTGGCAGGCTGAAGGTGTATCGTTAGACAATATTTCGAAAGTAAAGGCAGCAATCAGCGGTAAAGCTTCAAAGTATAAACTGGTTGCTTTGGAAAATCAGACAAAAGGGAATGGATATTATATTCTTCCCGCGACTTGGGATTCTCTGAATGTTATAAATGCATTTATACGTTGGAGAGAATTCGGTAATCAAAGTTGGGAGTACACGGGTTCAGATTTCGATGTTTATCAGATTACATCATGGACAGCAAGAATAAAAAAACAGATTGTTAAGGCTGTATCGCTTTATGATGATAAAACAGAAACAAAATATATAGAAGCCGCGATGACGGCTGAAATGTATCGCTTGATTCTGAATGGAGAATATAGGGAAAAGACGCTTGGCAATTTGACAGCAGAATACCTATTTTGCGATCATCAGGCAAAAAATAAAAATACCTGGCATTCTAATGAATGGAAATCTTTGCTTTCCGTAATGCAGCAGAAGGGCGCTGATGCTATTAACAGGGAAACAGTGCGACAGTATTTCAATATTCTGCAAGGAAGTGCTGCGGGTTCTGTTGTGGTTTTGGATGCGGTTAATCTTGCAAAAACGATTAGAAGGGTAAAAACGAGAAAACTGCAGATTCCGGATGACGATCTCCAGACGGATGATAAGGTAAAACTTCGAAAGGATACTTATTCGTTCCTTTTGGATATCACAAGTAGAATTGATAGTGTTACCCGAGCAGAAACTGATGCCGCCAGAAAAGCAATTAAGCCAATCTACGATTGCTTTGATGATGACGATATTGAGGAAGAAGACATTAGCGCATTTCTTACAAAAACTAGCCAGTTTTATAAGGAAATTGATGACACTCAGATCAACATCAAAACCGCCTCGACTGACAGTGTTAAGAAGGGGATCAAGCAGATAGCAAAGGCAGTTAACGACATTACCAGGGTATTAGATGAAGATGATCCACTTACCGTTCTCATGGCGTTTTCAGGGGATCCGATTGGTACAATCCAACCGCTGTTGACTTTAATCAATCAGGTATCTGAAGATATTATTGAGACAGAGAGGCAGATTGTTATCAAGAGGAACAATCTGGGTGAAGCTAAATTAGGTGATGATGAGGAGAACCATTATAGAGAGGAGCTTTCAGTAATTGAAAGTGATTTTGAATTGTTAGGAGCGTTGCGGTGATGGGTATGATGATAGATGTTCTAAACAAAAGAATTAAGGATATGAAGAATCTCCGTCAGCGTATAGAGCGAAGAGATAATAAGGTGGCACAAGATGCTCTTGATCTGCGGTATAAAACGCTGATAAGCCAGGTCCACTCGTTGATGATGGCATTGCAACATACGAAAGCATATATGCAGTTTCAATTAAATGACGCGATATTGTCGGATTTGGAAAATTTATTGACAGAACTTAAGGCTGTGATTCGAACTGGTATTGCAGAGAAAGATGCTATTAATCAGGCTGAAGCAGACTTTAAGAATATTCAGCAAATTATTAAAAAGGAGTGGTCCAAGAATTATTCGATCTTAACAAACGCAACTATCAGTACATTACAGGTAATATCCGGAATCGAGTCGGAACGTGTATCTAAGTGTCTGGAGGGAATTGCAAAGGGGGCTGTTTGGACAACGAGCATTGTAGATTTCAAGACGATGGATCAAAGTCTTTCGGACGCAAAAACTCTGATTAATGGACTTGGCCTGGATCAACAAATCATAGAATTCCTACAGAAGATGAATAATGGTAAAGCGACAGTGATGGATCTGGATGATAATGTATTACGTTGGCTTAAAGAGGAATCTTTGGATAAAAGGGTTAAACTTTCATTTATGGTTGGCGGCAAAAAGTATTGATGAGTACCAAAGTATTGAGTGGCTACAAGAAATGGGAGCCAAATAGGCCATACATAATTGACTTTTGGTAGAATCAAAGATATACTTAAGTAGCTACTTAAGTATATCTTTGATTTGCATTTATGGAGATTCGTATGGACTATGTTTATAAGTTTCCAGTTGTTCGTGGAGTTCAGGCAAAAAAAGAATATTATATCGCAATGGTTCCCTTAAAGATGCTTTCCCGACTATTTCCAATAGATGATGAATATGTCCTACCTGAATACCGTGCACAGCGCAAACTAAATGAATCGAGAATACCAGTTATTAGTAAATATATTCTCGATAACAGAGACACTTATGTTTTTTCTGCTTTAGCCGCTTCGATTGATGGGGAATTTGCTTTTAAGTCGGATGCAACGAATCCAGATGTAGGCATCCTTGAGGTTTCTATGGATGCGAAGTTCCTTATTAATGATGGACAGCATAGAAAATCATCTATTCTAGAAGCAATGCGTGAAGATACATCACTAGGGGATGAGACAATATCTATTGTTTTTTTTACTGATAAAGGATTAGCACGAAGTCAGCAAATATTTACGGATCTAAATAAGAATGCAGTAAAAACGTCTAACTCTATCTCCGAACTATATGATTCTAGAGATGCAATGGCGGTAATCACAAGAAATGTTATCTGGAATAATGAGTTTCTTAATAAATATACAGATAAAGAGAAAGACAATCTAGGTAAGTACTCTTCTAATCTATTCACGCTAAATACCTTTTATTCTGCAAATAAGATTATTGTAGGCAGAACTATGAAGAAAAAAACTGAGAAGTTTCTTATGGATTTTTGGGATACAGTGGTTGACCATATGACCCAGTGGCAGGAACTGCAGCATAAAGAGATAACGAAAGTGGATTTGAGGGAACAATATATTGCAACGCAGAGCATTGTAATACAGGCATTAGGTAGATTGGGAAATTATTTTTACTATAATTCAGAAGCAGATATGCATGAATGTCTAAAAAGATTGGATGATATTAACTGGAATCGGAGTGCCCCAATTTGGCGCCTCAGGGCGATTAGTGAAACAGGTAGAATCATCACAAATAAGAAAGCTGCAATGCTAATTGCAAATGTTCTTAAGTCAAAGATGGGACTTTCGTTGTCAAAAGATGAACAAAAAGCTGAAGAAGCTTTGAAAAGTGCGATAGGTGAATAGAAAATGGCAATAAATAAAGCAACAGTTAATGGATTGATGAAAACGATTCAAAACCTGTATTTATCAGATGATATACCTTGGATGGTTGGGTATTCAGGTGGAAAAGATAGTACAGCTGTCTTGCAGCTTATTTGGATGGCAATTAAAGGACTTCCTATTGAACAGAGAAGAAAACCGATTCATGTAATGAATACAGACACGCTGGTGGAGTCTCCGGTGGTGGCCAAATGGGTTGAAAAATCTTTGGACGCAATGCGTAATGCGGCCAAGGAACAGAAAATGCCCATTATTCCAGAGAGATTGATTCCTGATTACAACAATACTTTTTGGGTAAATCTGATTGGACGGGGTTATCCATTTCCTCGGATGAAATATAGATGGTGTACAGATCGGTTAAAAATACAGCCAGTCAACAATTTTATTAAGAACAAGATAGCTGAACACGGCGAAGTAATTCTTGTTTTGGGGACTCGAAAAGCTGAGAGCGCCAGGCGTAATCAGACCATGACAAATTTAGAGAAAAAACGGGTAAGAGAGCTGCTTAGTCCGAATCCGACACTAGCAAACGAATTGGTGTTTTCACCCCTTGAAGCATGGACCGATGATGATGTCTGGGTCTTTCTGATGCAATACAAGAATCCGTGGGGATATTCCAATATGGATCTTTTAACTATGTATAAAGGGGCCACAGCTGATAATGAATGTCCTCTTATGATAGATAAAAGTATGCCGTCTTGTGGGAAAAGCAGATTTGGCTGTTGGGTATGTACAATGGTTGAAAAAGACAAATCCATGGAGGCAATGATTGCTAATGATGACGAGAAAGAATGGATGACACCGCTTCTTGAATTCAGGAATGAATTTGGAAATGAAGAAGGTGATCGAGAACGGCGTAGTTTTAGAAGAATGAATGGGAGCCTCCAGGGCAATTATAGAAGATTATTTCATGGACCTTACAAAAAAGATGTGAGAGAAAGGTGGTTGAGAAAGCTTCTTCAGATTCAGAAAAACATTAACGAAGAGGGACCGGAAGAGTTTCGGGACCTCGAAATAATAAGACTTCCTGAATTAAGAGCAATCAGAAGAATATGGGTACTAGAAAAGCACGAGTTTGATGATGTAGTTCCACGGATTTATCAGGAGGTTAATGGTAGCGAATTCGAAGACCCGGATTGGATCCATACAGAGGAATTCGGAAAAGAGGAATGGGAAATCTTACAATCAGTGTGTGAAGAACTATATGGAGATCAAGAACTGGCATTTGAGATGATGTATAGTCTGATTGATGCTGAGAGTAATGCTGCTGGCATGAATCAGCGCAAAGGTATCATTGATGATCTGGAAAAAATTATTTCCAGGACCTTTTATAAGAATGAGGATGATGCAACACAGTATTATACGGATAAAATGAATCGTAAGAAAGATTATGGTGGAAAGTATAATGAGAGATTTTTAGAATATAGAAATCTACCGTCAGAAGATGAAACGGACGAGGAGCCAGAAGAATGATAATCAATCGATTAACTATGCATAATTTCGGTGTGTATGCTGGCACCAATATTTTTGAGTTTAGCCATAAAAAACCTATAGTTCTGATCGGTGGGATGAATGGACGAGGCAAAACAACTTTTCTGGAAGCAATTTTGTTGTCTCTGTACGGATCTAATTCAAATGCTTTTAAGGAAAGTCAATACAAATCCTATAGCCAATACCTTAGATCTTATGTCAATAAAGACAACTGGAGTCAGAGTAGTTTTATTGAATTAGAGTTCTCTCTAAATGATAGTTTTAACGATACTTATTTGGTAAGAAGAGAATGGAACGCGTTATCGAAGATCACAAAGGAATCGATCAGTGTAAAGAAGAACGGAATATACAGCGAGTTCTTGACTAAAAATTGGGCAATGTTTGTGGAAAATATTATTCCAAGTGCATTGTCGAGTTTTTATTTCTTTGATGGAGAAAAAATTGCTGAATTGGCTGTTTCTAAAACAGATGATCAAGTGAAGGAATCAATTCGATCTATGTTAGGGATTACAGTTCTGGATGTTCTTAAAAATGATCTTGGCCGCAGTATAAAGAGAATCAGCAGAAAAGGCAAGGAAGATAAAGCTGGAGCAAAATTGGAAAAAATCCGCGGAGAGCGAGATCATGCTATTTTGAACCTTGAGAAAATTGATAAGACCATAAGCTCTGCGATTAATAAAGTGGAAAATGTAAACAAGGATCTTGAGGAACTTCATAAAAAATATGAACTACAAGGTGGAGCGGTTTTTGAGCAGCGTCAGGAGTTGATGCAAAAACGAGCAAGAATTCAAACAGATATTGCACAAAATTCTGAAGCCCTGGCCGGAATGGCTGCAACAGAATTACCTTTGTTTCTTGTTAGGGATCTAATTGGTGATATTAAACTTCAAGCCGAGGATGAGCATAATGATTTTATTATGAGGCAGGCATTAGAACAGATGGAGGTATATTTATCTGATTTCGCAATGGATTATCCTGAAAGTGAAGAGGCGAGTCAGACGTTCGTGAATTTTGTCAGGCAGCGAACAGGGCAAGAAGCTACTCCCAGGATCTTTGAGATGTCAGACCATGCGTTATTTCAAATGAATGAATTGGTTGAAAGTACTCTTCAGCAAAAGTTAGAAAATACGCGGTCATTATTTGAAGATAAAAGAGGTTTGAACAAGCAACTTGATGAAGTCGATAGTTATTTGACACTGGATATTAATGAAAAAGAGTTGAAAACAATATATGATCAAATCAAGACGAAAGAAGATGAATTGGTCAAAGCACAGGTAGAACTCACTAAGCTACAACAAGAGAGAAGCTCAATTAATGCCGTTGTAATATCTAAAACTGCCGAATACAAGGTGGATGTTGAAAACTTTCTCCAAAAAATGGAGATACAGGATGAAGCAGACCGAATGCTCAAGTATTCAAATATGGCATTACGGATCGTAGATGCTTATACCGTTGAGTTACAGAAGAGAAAAACGGGAACTCTCGGTGTGACAATTACAGAGTGTTATAAAAAGCTGGCAAATAAGAAGAATATGATCCAAAAAATCATTGTGGATTCAGAAACACTTGATTTGCAATATTTGGATGAGAAAGGATTTGAAGTAACAAAAGAATCGCTTTCAGCTGGAGAAAAACAATTAATGGTTATTGCTATTCTTTGGGCGTTGGCGTTGTGTTCAAAGAAGAAATTACCAGTGATTATTGATACACCGCTCTCCAGGCTGGATTCACAGCATAGGTCATCGATTATATCTACATATTTTCCGAATGCTAGCGATCAGACAATTATTCTATCTACAGACACAGAAATTGATAATAATTACTATGAAATGATGAAGGAATCAGTTGGAGATGAGTTTATTCTTGAGTACAGTGAAGAAACAAAGAGTACAACTGTCAAGAAAGGGTATTTTCAAGAATTATGATTGTTAAACAAGTTCGGCTATCACAACAAGCAAAAGATCAGCTTTCTAGATTAAAGGGAAAGACAGGAATCAAGAATTGGAATATTCTTTGCAGATGGGCACTCTGTTATTCACTTGCCGAAAAAACAATACCTACCGATGTCCCTATAGCCAGCGACAGTAATCTGGAGATGTCCTGGTACACCTTCGGAGGGGATTATTATGAAATATATGAGGCGATTGTAAAAGCCTGGTGTATTAATATGGGATTAAAAACGGATAATGAAACAGTTGCTAAGTATTTTCGCCTAAATCTTGAGAGAGGCATTGCATACCTTTGTGGTACTGGATTTATAAAGAGCATCGATGATCTGTTACATTTGGCGGTAAAGGAATGAGTATATATTTGGATTACAATGCTTCAGCTCCGATTGACCCAGTTGTATTGGAGGTGATGATAGATGTTTATAAGAACCATATAGGGAATGCAGATAGTCGCACGCATGAATTTGGTGATCGTGCACGTACTATAGTAGAAACCGCTAGAAAACAAGTTGCATCTCTTTTAGGAATTAATGCAGCCGAAGTGTTTTTTACAAGTGGTGCGACAGAGAGCAATAATATTGCTATTCAAGGTCTTGAAGCCTATGCTTTAGAGAAAGGGAAAAATCATATTATAACTTCTTCAATTGAGCATAAGGCTGTTCTTGAAACAGTAAAAGCTATGGGGAGACGAGGATTTGAAGTGGATATTATTGATCCCGAACCATCTGGCTGCATTGATGTGAATGCGGTTCTTCAAAAGCTGAAAAGTAATACTCTTTTAGTGAGTATAATGCACGTTAATAATGAAACCGGAATGATTCAACCTGTTCTTGAACTGGGCGAAGATCTTCATGCGAGGAATATCTTATTTCATGTAGATGCAACACAGAGTTGTGGGAAACTGATAGACGAATTGCGATCGCTCAAATACGATATGCTTTCTTTCAGTGCACATAAGTTATGTGGACCACAAGGGGTGGGCGTTCTTGTTCTTAGAAAAAAGAATTATAAACTGCCACCAGTGAGGTCAATTATGTATGGCGGCCAGCAAGAACATGGAATTCGTCCGGGAACTATTCCTGTGGCTCTCGTGGCGGGATGTGGAAAAGCATGTGAAATTGCAGAGATACATGCTGATGATAATCGAAAAAAACTAGCAAAAGTAAAAGCTACGATAACAGACATGATTTCTACTTCGGGAATCGAGTATTCATATAATGGAAATCAAGAAAGATGCTTGGATAATACGATCAATGTTTGCCTTCATGGAGTTTCATCAGAGGCATTAATGATTTCTACAAAAAAGTACTGTGGTATATCTAATGGCTCTGCATGTACTTCTAAAAGTTATTCTCCGAGTTATGTTCTTACAGCAATGGGATTGTCTGATGAAAGAATCGACAATTCAATTCGTATAAGCTGGGGACCGGAAACAGATCTTGAGCAACTGCGTATAGATTTTAAAGAGTTATTATTGGTCGCGAAAAAATTGGTGCAGTAAAGAGGTGTTTGGTATGGATCTGAGTCTTCATTCTAAAACGATCTATGAAAACAACCTAGATACAGATAAATTTGCACGTATGCTAGAGGATCCGTCTCAGTGTTATAAGTTTTATTGGTTAGGGGCAATTGTTGGATTAATTACAAAAGACCAAGACGACTTTACTTTCGATCAAATTATCAATGAGATGATTTGTGATGCATGGTATTCGGTTACAAAATATCATTTGCATTTAGGACCAACAATTAAAGGAAAATCAGAAAACTTTCTGGAACATGCTATTAAAACGCTTGAAGATAAATCAGAGTTATCTCCAGCGGCAACAAGAATAGATATTTTAAAGACAATAAAGAATAATGCGGACGTAGTCAAGAAAGATAAAATGAGTCTTACTATCTACGTTCCTTATCGGTTACTCTCTTCTTTTCTTGATGACATTAGTGGAGGAGATCGAATATGGGATCAGCATAAAAGGTTGATTGCTTATTTAGAGAGTATTAATAATAAGTCTCCACTACTATATACCATTATTGATGGAAAAGGTCTTCAAAAGAAAATACGTATTAACAAATATTGGAGAGAACTTATTCTGGATAATTATTCTGTGATTGTGAGTTGGATTCAACTTAAAAAGGTGCGTTTTCTTCAAGATCGGAATCCTGGAGTTCCAGGTATCATTTATAAACTGTCACCAGATAATGAAAATGGACGAAAGCTGAATAATGCCAGGGAATTATGGAAGTGTGCTGCTAAAGCAGGCGCAATTTCTATAAGAGATATATACACAGGCGAGCCGATTGAAACAATGCGATTTGATTTGGATCACTTTGTTCCATGGTCTTATGTGGCAAATGATGAATTGTGGAATTTGATTCCTATGGAAAGAAGGTTAAATTCAAGCAAAAGTAATAAATTGCCTGTATGGGATAAGTATTTTTCCGGGCTAGCCTCAATGCAGTATAGCTTGTATAAAGCGATATTTACTTTCCCAGATATCAGAAGAAATTTTGAAAAATGCAGGCGGGATAATCTGAATGCTGTTTGGGCTTCTGAGACGCTATATGTCGAAGGGAATAGCCAAGAACAGTTTACTAATATTCTGGAACACAATCTTAAGCCCATATATGATTCGGCTCATTTACAAGGATATAGCTTTTGGAAACTACAATCCTAATAGAGGATGATTGAAGCAGGTTTTATTATATGGTAATAGTAAGCATTTATAAGGGATATGGATGGATTAATGTGTTGCCAGAAAATTATGAGTGACGGAGGATCATGTCAAGAGCACCATGGAATAAGTTGCTGACAGGTGGCTCTGAGGCTCCGGAATGGCGGCTCTCAAAATCCGGACAGGTGTATCCAAGGCGCCCGGAATAATCATGCGGTTTTTCTGAATTTGTAGGCATAGTGTCCTGAACAACTTCGAATAATGGAAATGATGGAGGGAAGAAGCGAAAATGAATTTACAAACTATGTACTTTAAGGTAGTAAAAATCGACGGAGATTATGCGCATCTTCAGAGGACGGATGAAGTTCAGGACGAGCTGAAACTTGTAGCTAGAGCATTGCTCCCACACGATATCGTAGAGGGAAGCAAGCTAAAATATGAAATGCTTCAGTACGAGATCATGGGATAAACGTATGGGAAAAGTCTATTTTGTCCGTCATGGGCAGACATATTGGAATGTTGAAAACAAAATCTGTGGGACTACTGATATCGCACTGACGCCCCTGGGCCACGAGCAGGCAATTGAAACCGGAAGGGCTATTCTCGATGCCGGTATTGAGTTGTTTTTTGCAAGCATGAAATCCCAAAAATTGCAGGCAAAAATGGAGAAAATTGCATCTCCATTTTGGAGAAAAATGCAGGCTGCCTGACAGCGTTTTTGTAGTGTCGTCTCACAGCACTACAGACATATCATAAAGTAAATAGTTATCGTTGCATTCGCTCTTGACGGTCGGCGATATTCCTGTAAATCATGTTGATGCTGGACTCTTTAAGCCGGTTGTTTTCACCCGGAAACAGTATCAGGTGACAGTGATGTGTGAGCCTTCCGATGAGAGCTGCCGTCATTTTTTGATCATATAATACATTTAC
>JNKK01000036.1 GCA_000702845.1 Lachnospiraceae bacterium FE2018 | reverse complement strand
TCCTTTATCGGCATTCCGGTGTTGAAAGTAAGAGTTAAATGAGCCGATTCAAAAATTTCTTCTGGTTCTGTTGGACATCTGTTAGACCCGGCCTGTTATTCTACAATCACAAAAGATAACAACACAGCAAAAAAACAAAATTCAGAATAAAAAAGAAAAGGAGAACAAAACAATGACAGATATGAACAAATTAAATGCAGAGGCACTCGAAAAGGTAGCAGGCGGACAGATGAATGTAGTATACAACCCGCACGAGGGATATTCCTATGTGAATTGCAGAAGAGAGCCGAGCCTCGACTCCGAAGTCTTCTTCACGATCCCAAATGGAACAGAGGTATATCCGACCGGCAGAGTCGTGTTCAACAACGGATTCAACTGGTATGAGATCAACCTGGCAGGCGCTTATGATTACGGCTGGGTCGCAGGACATCTGATCGGACGTTGATCTACATCCATAAACGAGGTCCATCCTCCATCACAGAGCATAAATGCTCTGCGAGATAGAAATAAACCTTCCCCCTACGGAGTCGGCGGCAGAAATGCCGCCGATTTCCATTTTATTTATATTTTTCTTCCGGACTGACAGAAGTTTTAAACCATTCGATAAATTCCGCGAAGTTTTGAACCATATTTTCATGGTAAGCCTTGCCCATTTCGGCGCTTGCATTCGAAGAATCTGAGAAAGAACCGGTTGGAGCAAAAGCCTTCTGGTCGCGGCTGCTCCAGAGCACGTCAGCGAATACACCGCTTGCCGGACCGAAAAGATCTGGTTTTATATAATGATCGAATTCATTTGAAAGATCTACGGCATTGTGATTCTGCTTATCCTCTTTTACAAGACCGGGAAATTTGTACATCACGTGGGAGATCTCCAGCACGCCGGCATGATGTTCTGCAACATTCCCTTTAATTTCCTGCGCGTTTGTACATAGATAGAGTGGGTCGCTTATCGCAATACGGATGTCTTTCAGTTCATATTCGAGAAGTCCTCTTGCGGCAACTGTCATGGGAGCGAGGTTTGTTCCCTTGTGACCATTCAGAAGAATGAATTTTCGGAACCCATTTTGATATAGTGTATGAACGATATCTTTTATAACCAGAATCAGAGTTTCGCTCCGAAGTGAGATCGTTCCCGGAAATCCCAGATGGTGTGGAGAATCTCCGAACCACAGGGGTGGTGCAACCATGACACCTGTCTTTTTTGCAGCGTCTTCGCAGAGCCCGATGGCTGCATAGGTGTCGACGCCAAGAGGTCCTGCCGGTCCATGCTGTTCAGTACTCCCGATCGGAAGGATTACCGTATCGTCGTGTTTCAGATAGTCTGCAACATCCTGCCAGGTGTTTTCCTGGATCCAAACTGACTTCATAGTAGCTGCCTCCTTGTTTATAAGCTTATCGCTGAGATAATAGTTATTGTATCATACCCATAAATACATTGGAGAAAAAAAGGTGTATGATTATATATGATAAACTGGATAGAGGAAACATGAAAATATGAGTGTTTTATGCGTGGAGGAAGGATATATGCAGTATAGTCATATTCAAATCAATACACAAAGCAGCATTCGGATAGAAGGTTCCAAAACAGTATATTTTGATCCATTTCAAATCAGGACTGTTTCGCAGGATGCGGATTTCATTTGTATCACGCATGCGCATTACGATCATTTTGATCCGAATTCCATAGAAAAAGTGTGCAGAAAGGACACAGAATTCATTGCACCTGCAGGGATGAAAAAAGAACTGGAAAAGATTACAGCAAAAGAAAAACTGCATCTGCTATCCCCCGGAGAGCAGTTCAAGTTTGCAGATCTTTCGATCACGGCACAGCCTGCATACAACAAACTGAAACCATTTCATCCAAAAAGGAACGGGTGGCTTGGTTATCTGCTGGAAATGGATGGAATCAGTTATTATATTGCCGGTGATACCGATGCGGTAAAGGAGCTGCAGGGTATTAAATGTGATGTCGCGCTTGTTCCGATCGGCGGGACATACACAATGGCTGCAAAAGAGGCTGCCGGATTGATTAATAAGATGAAACCAGCAGCAGTAATTCCGACCCATTACGGAAGCATTGTAGGAAAACCGGGAGATGTCGATGTTTTCAAAAAGCTGGTGGATCCTGACATTCATGTGGTTATAAAACTGAATTAAAGAATTGGCAGTGATAGAAAAAACCGGGCGCGGACAGTGGATGGTCAGCGCCCGGTTTTTGTTTTGGAAGAATAAACTGATTGAAAAAAAAGAGGAAAGGTTATATACGGCTAATAGTTAGCTATATATAACTTAAAGAAAAAGGCATGAACAAATGACAGCATAAAGAAATGTTCATCAGAGTACTGGAGGATAAACATGGGAGTTTATAAGAAGTTTGTAAACCAGACGCGTAAACCGGAAGGATTTCTGGGAAAAATGATGCTGAAAGGGATGAACTCCGGACATGCAAAAATGGCAGACTGGGGTATATCACATCTGAAAAAGATTGAACCACTCGATATTGTTGATCTGGGATGCGGAGGCGGTCGTAATGCAGGAGAACTGCTGAAAAAGTATCCGGCGGCACATGTCACTGCGATCGACCATTCCGGGCTTTCGGTAGAAAATGCAAAGGAATACAATCAGGAAATGATCGCTGCCGGACGCTGCAACGTGCAGCAGGGAGACGTTTCTGCGCTGGAGCTGGAGGAAGAAAGCTATGATCTCGCGACAGCTTTTGAGACTATTTATTTCTGGCCCGGACTTGTCCGGTGCTTCTCTCAGGTGGCAAAGATTCTGAAACCTGGTGGATATTTCATGATCTGCAATGAATCTGACGGGACAGATGCAGTAAGCCTGAAGTATGAGAAAATCATTGACGGAATGAAGAATCATACAGTGGACGAGATTGAGTCGGCGCTGAAAGAAGCAGGATTTTCGAAGGTAAAAACCGACCATTATACAAACAAACCATGGATTACTGTCCTGGCAAGAAAGGGGACGGGAAACGGAGAATAATTCTGCAAAGGAGGAAACCAAAATGAAACCTGACTATAAAAACTGGATGCCGAAAGGAATGGTCCTGGGATTTCTTGCCGGAGCTGCCGCCGCGCTTGTACTTGCTATTATCTTTGGCTGTACACCGCTGATGGCTTCAGGTACACCGAAAGTTGTTCTGACGATTGTGTTCGCGCTCGCTGCACTGTTCTTTTGCGGACTCACAATCTGGGGCTTTATGATGTACCGGGCTTTTGATTACAACGGCACACGGCAGATGTCCCGGCAGATCATCGAAGGGATCGCCGCTTACGTCGATCTTCCCGCCGGCGCAAAGAGCCTGGATGTCGGATGCGGAAGCGGGGCGCTTGCCATTGCTGTCGCAAAACGCAATCCGGAAGCCGAAGTCATCGGCATAGACCGCTGGGGCAAGGAATACGCTTCCTTCAGCAAAAATCTCTGTGAGCGCAATGCAGAGGCGGAGAGCGTAAGCAATACATCCTTCCGGAAGGGTGACGCGACGCATCTGGAGTTTCCGGATGAGACATTTGACGCTGTAACGAGCAATTACGTCTATCACAATATCCCGTCCGGAGACCGCCAGGCTATTCTTATGGAAACACTGCGTACGTTGAAAAAAGGCGGCACGTTCGCGCTTCACGATATCTTTTCAGCTTCAAAATACGGGGATATGCAGGCGTTTGTAAAAAAGCTTCAGGATATGGATTATCAGAAAGTTGAGCTGATCGACACGACAGACGGGATGTTCATGCAGAAATCCGAAGCCGGTTGGATGGCGCTGTCAGGATCGGCTTTGTTGACTGGAATAAAATGACAGCCGGTTTTATATCCGGACAGGGTCCGGCGGCAGAAATGCCGCCGGTATTTTTGTGCCTGCACATGACCTGAGGGGGGTACAGGTACGGCTTGTCTCAGGTTAATGAAAAAAGAAAATTTTTTTCACAGACCGTTGGGCATCTGTTGGACTTTGTCTGTTAAAGTGCAATTAACAAAACAAAAACAACCGCCGGCAGACAGAAGATCCGGCAGCGAATACAAGGAGGAGAACTACTATGATGAAGAAAGCAATGATCACAATCGCAGCTGCAGCCCTTACAATGAGCCTTACTGTTCCGGTATTTGCATCAGCAAATATCAAAATCAAGGCAAACCCGACAGACGAGTTCCGTCATCCGGGTGAGACCGCACTGTTCATCGCTGAGGCAGATTCCTACGACAAGCTCGAGTGGATTTTCGTAGATCCGAATGGAAACGGATACACCATTGAACAGATGAAGGAGATGTTTCCGAACCTGAAACTGAACGGAACAGACGACACGAATTTCTTTATCGGAAATCTGCCGGAAGAACTGAATCAGTGGAAAGTATTCTGCCGGTTTACAAAAGGCGAAGAGACAGAAGAGACCGATGCAGCTGCAATTCATGTGAGAGAATATGTACCGCAGGCAGTCGAAACTTCTGCAGCAAAGAAAGAAGAGAATAATGAGCAGACTGTAAATTATACAGAAGATGAAGACATGTATGCAGAGCCGCCGATCGATGATGCATATGACTGGTACGATGAAGACGGCAACCGGAATCGCTGCATCTACCAGGGCGGTGTTGTCACAACCGAATACTACAATGGCGACAGCCGCATCGAATATCCGGACGGTCTGATGGTATATGAGAGTGCCGATGGTACAGTAAGACAGTATGAAGAGGACGGAAGCTTCCAGGTGTTCGATACAGAAGGCGGATGGTATGCATATGACGCAGCTACAGATACTGAGAGCTGGGGAAACTATTACGATAATTGAACGTTTTGAAGAACATTGCATCGCAGAAAGAAAAGGAGAATAAGATCATGAAGACAATGAGAGAATTATCAAATGTCGAATTGGATCAGGTTAATGGTAGTACTGGCAGGGAGTGTTTCGACATGATGCTGGTGCTTGGAGCAAGAGGGTATGGCACATTTCTAAAGGTGAATGAAGGAAGAAGCGATTTATATGATCTTGAAGGAATGCAGGCCTGTCTGGCATCCAAAGGTTATTCAGGAACCATGTATGTGGACGATGTAAACATGAACATTTTCACAGGTCCGGATGGTCTTCCTTATGGAAATGATTATGTCGTATATCTTCTGGAGACCGGTCAGATATAAGTACTGGATAACGAAAACAAAGTCAGCGGCAGAAATGAGTCAGTGGCAGTGATGCCGCTGACTTCTTTTTTTACGTGGAATTATTACACATAGATCTTTTTTTACGCGTGGATTATAATTTATAATAACGTGCAATCATCGAAAATGGCTGGAGGTACTAATGATGATTCTATACCACACGGGATTTCAGGAAATACAATACCCGGATATACATCACGGCCGCAAAAATGCAGACTTTGGGCAGGGGTTTTATCTGACAGCAGATAAAGAATTTGCCCGCAGGTGGGCGAAAGACAGAGATGGAGAACAGGTTATTCTTAACACGTACCAATTAGAAACAGAAGGGCTGTCTGTAGAGAAATTTCAGCGTGACAGAAAATGGTTTGGATACATCACAGCGAACAGGGCCTGGAAAGCGGACACATCAGAAGCAGATGTCATAATCGGTCCGATTGCAAATGATATCATTTATGATACCTTTGGAATCATTACCAGCGGCATTTTAAAACCAGAGGAAGCAATGAGGCTTTTACTGGTTGGCCCGGAATATCAGCAGATTGCACTGAAAACAGAGAAGGCCGCGGCTCACTTAAAATGGATCTCATCAGAAGTCCTTAACATCGAAGAATTGAAAAAATACAGGGAAACGGTAATGTCGGAACAGACAATATATCAGATGCAGCTGGCAGATGCGCTGGATCAGATGGAAAGCAAATACGTTCATGAGAAACAATAAACTGTAAGTAAACTAACGGTCGGGTAAACTAAACTACCTGTCGGTTGAGTTTAAAAGAGGAAAGGTATTAATATGCAATCATCAAAACGCAATTCACAGAGAGGGCAAATTGAAATGAAAAATAAAACAATGGGAAAGATGATTGCAGCGAAGCGAAAAGAACTTGGAATGACACAGCTTGAGCTTGCTGAAAAGATGGGAGTAACAGATAAGGCTGTTTCCAAATGGGAGAGAGAACTATCATACCCTGATGTCAATACGATCCCAAAGCTTGCTGAAACATTCGGAATGACAACAGATGAGCTTATGCAGATCAAGACAGAGAGTGCCTGTACAGAGGAGAAAAACGAGAAAGGAAATATCGTTTCACTGATTTTTCGGGCAGTATGCATTGCGATGGGGATGGCAGTGACTGTTCTGTCTTTACTGGGCGAACTGGATACAAACACTGCAATAACAATGCTTGGAATAGGTGTCGCATGTGCAGGAGTCAGCCTTTTGGAAAAGAAATAACCTTGATGCCGGGCTGCATAGTGGAATTGTGACGTACGCAGGCTGCAGAGGAAAGAGATGTTATGAGATTATTATTTATCAGACATGGAGAGCCGGATTATAAAAACGACAGACTGACCCCTGCCGGACGGCAGGAAGCAGCGGCACTTGCGGAACTGGCCCCATCACTTAACTTAAATAAAGAAGCATGTTTTGTGTCACCGTTGGGAAGAGCAAGAGAAACGGCATCCTATACCATGGAAAAACTGGGAATAAAGCCGCACATTGTAGACTGGCTTGAAGAATTTCCAGTCAGGATTGATTCGTCTTTGTTCCTTGAAGGTGAGAATTGTGTTGCGGAATTATATGGATCGTATGAACCCCGATTCTATGAAGATGGAACACCCGCTTCAAGAGTTGTGTGGGATATGTATCCGGAGTACTATCTTGATCATCCGGAAATGCTTGACCGGAATGAATGGAGGAAATCCGCGGTTGCTCAATATACCAATATGGCGGACACTTATGACCGTGTCACGAAATCTTTTGATGAATTGCTTGCAGCGTATGGATATATAAGAAATGCGGCTGCCGGAGAACGGTGCTACCGGGTTGAGAAGGAGAACGAAATAACATTGACGTTTTTCTGCCATTTTGCTATTACAAGTGTGCTGCTGTCACATTTGTGGAATGTATCTCCGTTTGTATTACTGCAATCTACCTGTCTGCTTCCCGGTTCCGTTACGGAATGTGTTACAGAGGAAAGAAAGCAGGGCGCTGCTGTTTTCCGAACTCTGCGATTGGGAGATACCACCCATTTAACATTGGCAGGAATCCGGCCTTCTTTTGCAGCCCGGTTCTGTGAACGCTACAGTAATAAGCAGCAGAGACATTGATGGCGATTCCAGTCTGACTCAGGTTGGTGAAAAAACATTTAAAAATTCGTTTCATGGTGTTGGACATCTGTTAGACAAGCCCTGTTATTCTACAATCACAAAAGATAACAACACAGCAAAGAAACGAAATTCAGTATAAAGGTAAAGGAGAACAAAACAATGACAGATATGAACAAAATCAATACACAGGAGCTCGAGCAGGTAACAGGCGGAAACGACGGATCATCAAAGTCTCCATGGAAATGGGTAACCGTAACCGGAACCAAGCATTATCTGGCAATCAGAAATGCAGCAGCATACGCTGAGAAGAACGAGATCGGTAAACTCTATAACGGAACGAAGATCCAGATTCGCCCGGACGTCAGAAGCGGCGCTTATGTATGGGCATATGCAAGCAATATCAACCTGGAAGGCTGGGTCAATGCAAGCTACGTTAAATAAATGAAGTCCATCCTCTGTCACAGAGTACAAGTGCTCTGTGAGAAAGAAATAAATCTTCCCCCTCATCGAAATCAGCGGCAGCGATGCCGCTGGTTTCTTTTTATAACATAAAGATTTTTTCGCATGGTTCTTTTTCTGTGCATGGATTATAATCTGTATTATGAGTGATAGACAGGAAAGAAGGGAAACGAGAAAGAGTTTATGAATTCCAGATTATTTATACAGGCAGTCACCAGATTCCTGGCCGGCTTGCTGCTTGTCGGTCTGCTGCTTTTTGTTACGGCCGGATCATTTGCATATTGGCAGGCCTGGCTGCTGATAATTATTTTGTTTATTCCCATGTTCATTGCCGGACTGATTATGCTGGTGAAAAGTCCTGACCTCCTGCGAAAACGGCTGAATGTGAAAGAAGAACAGACAGAACAAAAAACTGTCATTCTTTTCAGCGGGCTGATGTTTCTGGCGGCATTCATTTTGGCGGGACTGAATTACCGATTTGCATGGTTTATACTGCCGGGCGAGGTGTCCTTTGCCGCTGCAGTTGTTTTCCTGCTCGGGTATGTCCTGTATGCAGAGGTACTGCGGGAAAATGCATATCTCTCACGAACGGTAGAAGTACAGGAGAATCAGAAGGTTATTGATACCGGGCTTTACGGGATTGTCCGGCATCCGATGTATATGAGTACGCTGCTTTTGTTTCTGGCTATGCCCATTGTGCTCGGATCGGTTATTTCGTTTGTGATTATGCTGGCGTATATTCCAATTATTGCCAGGCGCATTCGGAATGAAGAGCTGGTGCTGGAAAAAGGGCTGGAAGGGTATCGGGAGTATAAGCAGCGGGTAAGGTACAAGGTAATCCCGTTTGTATGGTGATTCATCGGAGGATAAAAAATGACCTTTCATAAAATGCACGAGACCATGCCGCGATACAGCCAGAAGACGGGTCCATTCGCGCATCTTCCCTATCACGGGTACACGGTCTCGACTGACGGTTGCGGTCCGGTCGCGTTTGCCATGGCTGCTTCATATCTCTGCGGGCGTGAGATCACACCGGCGGAGATCATTGAATGGACCGGAAAGCGATTTGCCGGGTTCCGGGGACGAGGGACGAAGACGTCCTTTTTTGCTGCTGCAGCGGATGCATACGGCCTCACCTGCCGCCCGACCAACGCAATCACTGAAGTGTGCTGTGCCTTGAGGGACGGCCTTCCGGTTATCTACTATACAGGCGGCTCCAAGGGACTTTTTTCCATTGTGGATCATTACCTGACGCTCGCCGGAATCGACGAATCCGGACAGATTTGTATTCACAATCCGAACGAACGCAATGACGGAGTGTTTTTTTCTCCGGAAGTGATTGACCGTTACCGTAAACGCCGTCCGCTGAAATACTCCTATTATATTTTAAGCAGGAAAAACCAGCCGGAATCAGGTTAATGAAAAAAGTATGATATAATCAATATGGAATTGATCATGTCCGGAGAAGTAGACGGACGGCAGTAATCAATCATAAATGAAAAAATGGGAGATTTGATATATGTACGATCTTACAAGATATATAAAAGCACAGGAGCGGACACATGCATCTGCCCTTCGGGAACTGCAGAATGGATATAAATCCTCCCACTGGTCATGGTGGGAAATTCCACAGATCATTGGTCTTGGCATGACATCTACCTCCAGAACATATGCCATAAATAATCTTGCGGAAGCAAAGGAATATCTGAAAAACGACACACTCCGTACGCATTTACTGGAGCTTTGTAATGCCCTGCTTTCTCTTGACACCAATGATGCTGCATATGTTATGGGATATCCAGATGATCTGAAGCTCCGGTCCTGCATGACACTGTTTCAGGCAGCGGATCCTGACTGTGGAGCATTTCAGGCAGTCCTGAATAAATATTTCAGCGGGAAGCCGGACGAGAAAACGTTGAAGATATTGGAAAATCAAAAGAGTTCAGGTAATTGTTAACGCGGCAATTATATGAACCGGAGGAATTGAGAGGGCGTAAACGGTGAAAAAATATCTCCTGCCGGTCATTATGCTGGCTGTCTTTGAAGCAATAGCGATTACGTTATGGCTGACCAAAGACAATATCTTTTATCTTTTCAACTTCAGTTACATCGGATGCTCAATCACACTGGGTATCGTCCTGTTTATCAGAAAATACAAGTATGCCAGGCGCATTGTGCAATTGCTGGTCGGCCTGTATATGCTGGTGTATCTCGGAATGATCTGCGGTGAAAACATGCAGATTGAAGGGTTCTGGTATTATCTGTTCACCGGCGTTTTTGAGGCGGCAACGATTCATTATGCGGTGGCAAAAATATTCGGACCGATTCTTTTCGGCCGGGGCTGGTGCGGATATGCCTGCTGGACAGCGATGGTACTGGATTTTCTGCCCTATAAAATACCGGAACAGCCGAGAAAAAAACTCGGGTGGATCCGGTACATAACATTTGCCGTCTCTCTGATATTTGTTGCCGCACTGTTTCTGGCACATGTCGGGAACATTGAGAAAATCATGTTCTGGGCATTTATCATTGGCAATGTTTTATATTATGCCGTCGGGATTATCCTCGCTTATGCGTTTAAGGATAACCGCGCATTCTGCAAATACATCTGTCCGGTCACGGTGTTTCTGAAGCCCATGAGCTATTATGCTCTCGTGCGGGTAAAGTGCGACAAGGAAAAATGTATTTCCTGCGGGAAATGCAGACGCGTGTGTCCGATGAATGTCGATATCACGGATAATTCAAGAAAGAGGGAGAACGGAACAGAGTGCATACTTTGCATGGAATGTGTAAAGAACTGCCCCAAAGGGGCGCTCTGACCGCTTCTCATTTACAGGGGATACTTATAGGAGATAACGAATGGATTGCGAGACCTGTGCATTTTACGCATATGATGAAGACTATGAAGAATACTATTGCACCGCGGAGATGGATGAAGATGACTATGGCCGTCTGATGCAGGGACATTATAAAAGCTGCCCGTTCTGGCGGAACGGGGACGAGTATGCCGTCGTGAGACATCAGATATGAGAGAAAGAAATCAATGCGGCGCATCCGACAGTACGGAAACGCCGCAGAGAAGAGAAGTATTAAATATCTGGTGTTAGTATTTTTCAATGCAGGAAACCATACTGTCAAATTTGTCAGCGGGTGCAGAAATGGTTAACGCACATTCAAAATCATTTTTCAAAAGACAGGCGGAAGCACTTTTCTTGATGGTTCCTTCATCATCATAGGATTCCACAAAGAAAGGATGTTCTTCGCCGGCAATGGTAAGTGTTTCGATAGAGAGATCGGATTCATATTCCATTGATTCATTTATTGACTTTTCTAAATCCAGACGTTCCTGCGCTCTGTCTTTTTCACTTTTCCCTTTCTGGTCATCGGCAACAGCACTTATCATAGCTGAAACACCGTTATAATCACCATCTATTGCCCTGATATAAATGCAGCCGATTTCTTCTTCATATGTCTGACGGAGCGACTTAATATCCGTAACGCCTTCGTCATCTAATATGCTTTCAATTGTTCCGCCTTCAGGTTTATTGATTCTTAACCCAAAATATTCATTGGCATAAGAGTCAGCTGTTAAAGTACCGGTTAATTTTGCATCGTCTTCTTCACTGAGATTCAATACGGAATCAGGAACTACAAATTCCTCAGATTCATCATCTGCATCAGTTTTCCCACTGGTGCCGGAAACAACTTCATTTACTTCTTCAAGCACAGATTGAGCCTCATCCTGTCCGCAGGCAGCCACGGAAAGGCAGAGAATCAAAATCAAGAAAATAGAAGTAAGCTTTGTTTTCATTGCTGCTCCTTTCTGAATTGTAAACTGGAATAATACTTAATATAATATAACATATTAGTTTTGTTTGTGAGAGTGGAGTATGAACTTTGATATTATTTTCTTAATTAAGAGATTTAGAAGGGAGAGCTGAGATATGTTAGAGATCGGAACAAAAGCACCGGAGTTTTCGCTTCCGGATCAGAACGGAGAAATGAAGTCACTTGCAGATTACCGCGGACAGAAGGTAATTTTGTATTTTTACCCGAAAGATATGACAGCCGGCTGTACAAAACAGGCTTGTGCCTTCGGGGAACTGTATCCGCAGTTTCGGGAAAAAGGCGCAGTAGTGCTTGGCGTAAGCAAAGACAGTGTGGCCTCACACAGGAAGTTCCAGGAGAAATACGGCCTGCCTTTTACACTTCTGTCCGATCCTGAGAAGGAAGTAATCCAGGAATATGATGTCTGGAAGGAGAAAAAGAATTACGGCAAGGTCAGCATGGGTGTTGTCCGGACCACGTACCTGATTGACGAAAACGGCGTGATTGTAAAGGCGTTCGGAAAAGTCAAGGCAGCCGACAATCCGGCACAGATGCTGGCAGAACTTCAATGAAAACGAAACGGCCAGGAAAGAAAACCGAAGGCTGTAATAAGGTGGGGAATGTGAGTATGAGTAAAACAGCTGTTGTGACCGGCGGCGCAAAAGGAATCGGAAAATGCATTGCGGATGAGTTTCGTAAGCGGGGAGTAACGGTCTATGTGATTGATAAAAGCCCCGGCGATCATTATGCGGGTGATATTGCGGACAAAGCGGTTCTGGAAGCCTTTGCAGAAAAAGTGATTCAGGAGTGTGGAGGAATTGATTATCTGATTAATAACGCACTTCCGCTGATGAAAGGAATTGATACGTGCAGTTACGAGGAATTCCAGTACGCGCTGGCGGTGGGTGTTACTGCGCCCTTTTATCTTGCCAAACTGTTTAAACCTTATTTTAGGGACGGTGCTTCGATCATCAACATATCATCATCGCGGGATCGGATGAGCCAGCCGCAGACAGAGAGTTATACAGCGGCAAAAGGCGGAATCGCTGCCTTGACGCATGCACTGGCCGTGAGTCTTGGAGGAAAAGTACGGGTAAACTCAATTTCTCCGGGATGGATTGATACCGGAAATAATTCTTTCGAAGGTCCGGATGCTCTTCAGCAGCCTGTCGGCCGCGTCGGAAATCCCATGGATATTGCAAATATGGTGATGTTCCTTTGCTCGGATCAGGCGGGTTTCATTACAGGAGAAAATATTTGTATTGACGGCGGCATGACAAAGCAGATGATTTATCATGATGATTACGGCTGGAAATATATGGAAAGGAATTGAGCAGAAAATGAAAAGACTGTTAATCGTAATTGATATGCAGAATGATTTTATTGACGCGGCGCTCGGCACCCCTGAGGCTGTCGAGATAGTGGATGCTGTAAAAGAAAAGATCCGCGCATATCCTGCCGGGAATGTGATTGCTACAATGGATACGCACACAGAAGACTATCTGAATACGCAGGAAGGGAAATATCTGCCGGTGCCTCATTGTATTAAAGGGACGGAAGGCTGGAAGATACGTGATGATATCGCAGAATTGCTCACTGGTGCAAGTATCTATGAAAAGCCGACTTTTGGAAGCGTTCAGCTGGCGTCAGATCTGAAAAAAATGTCAGAGAAAGAAGAGATCGAGCTGGAGCTGACAGGTCTTTGTACAGACATCTGTGTGGTTTCAAATGCACTGCTGCTGAAAGCAATGATGCCGGAAGTGAAAATCTCAGTGGATGCATCCTGCTGTGCAGGCGTGACGCCGGAGAAGCATCTGGCTGCGCTGGAGACTATGCGCTCCTGCCAGATTCAGGTGATCAATTGAAAGAATCATAGATCAACTACATAATAAACAGGAAACGATTGTTGGACATCGGTAAGACATCGCATACTATGCTGTGATCATAAAAGATAAACTTCACCAAACAAACATCTGAAACAGATAGATCACAGAAAAAAGAAAGGGGAGTAACTATGAAAACACTTAAGGCAATGAAACACGCAGTCCTGGGAATAACTGCACTGGGACTTGCCGCGGCACTCGCGGGATGCGGAGGCCAGTTCAGTGTAGTATGCAATGAGGATCTGAATATTGA
The DNA here is from genome assembly GCA_000702845.1 of Lachnospiraceae bacterium FE2018. Taxonomy (GTDB): domain Bacteria; phylum Bacillota; class Clostridia; order Lachnospirales; family Lachnospiraceae; genus CADBRN01. The sequence goes on along the minus strand of JNKK01000036.1, from coordinate 16,879 downwards.
GATCACAGCAGAGAACGCCTCAAAAGATAGTACCGGTATGGCAGGTACATTCACAGTGGGTGAAAATAATACCGCTGTCATAGAGTCGAATCTTGATAAGGGAACGGTCCATGTGCAGTTTTCTTCCTTCGATGCAGGTCCGGATGCAGATGGCGAAGAATTGAAATCAGAAACACAGAAAACCCCTGTCTTCGAGGCGGATGTCTCGGGGACGGATTCCGTTTCGTGTGAACTCGAGGCAGGGGATTATCTGGTCGGCGCAACTGTCACAGAAAAAGCGAATGGCAAAGTATTCGTTAACATCGTTGAGAATGAGAAAACCGGAGATCTGCTGGAGGGGACTAATCTGGCAGATCTTATGGAGCAGGTCGCGGAAAGCGAGATCACAAAATCATATGAGGAATACCTTCCGGATGAAGCGCTTGCAAACGCAGAGGTCTTTGGATATGAAGATGGAGAAGCCTATGTGTATCTTAATGCACAGGAATTCGTCATTTTGAACGGTAAGGCTTATGAGATGTCTGGCAGCGCCGGCAAAGCCATCATTTACTACACAGAATCAGAAGACGGCGTCAAACTTGAGAATGTAGAGTGGAGTCCCGACGGAGAAGATCAGGATACGTGGCTGGAAGAAAATATTCCGGAACAGTACCTGAAAGAGATGCAGTCCTACGATGCCTACGATGAGAATGGCTTCCTGAAACTGAACACCAAGATGATCGCAAAAGCGGAAGAAAACCTGGGCGTTCCGGTTGAGCGGGAGAACCTGCTGGAGATTGATACGGAAAACGGTACCTATACAATTGTGAAAACGATTGAAAGCGGAAATCCGGCGCAGGATAATTACTCCTTCAAGACGGAAACAGTAGAAGAAGGAAAGCTCGGCGAATGAAATACAGATATAGATTTCTGGTAAAAAAACAGAGGTGTGTTGGACATTCGTTGGACCCGACCTGATACGATACAGTCACAAAAGATAAACAACAGCAGATCATAAAACAAATTCAGAATAAATCCAAGGAGGAATCTATCATGGCAGAGATGAACAAATTAAATGCAGAGGCACTGGAAAAGGTAGCAGGCGGACAGATGAACGTTGTAAATAACACCAACAAGGGATACACATATGCGAACTGCAGAAAAGAGCCGAGTCTCGCTTCTGAAGTCATCTTCACCATCCCGAATGGTACAGAAGTATTTCCGACCGGCAAAGTTGTATTTAACGATGGAATCAACTGGTACGAGATTAACCTGGCAGGCGCATATGATTACGGCTGGGTTGCAGGAAACCTGATCGGACACTGATCATCAGACCGGATGACAGAAGCGGTTTTTGAATGAGCATATACAAGAGCTATCCCCCATCACGGCGTACCCGGTACGCTGTGAGACAGATATAAACCTTCCCCCTACGAAATCAGCGGCAGAGATGCCGCTGATTTCGTTTCTTATTGTGTAATATGGCACTCTGGATCCGAAAATTAAAAACGCATCAATGGATAGAAACAAATATGTTATTCCCGGAGGAATCGTGGTATAATAGTTTAAGTAAAAGAGCAGAACAGGTATAGCCGCGGAATTATAATGACAGCAATCTGCCATTTGGGATTTTGCGGCTGTTTTTATTATTCTAAAAATAAAAACCGGCATAAATGACAGCAGCAGGCCATTATTTGATCACGACAAGAAAGGAGAATGCTATGAAGAGATATGTTTTGAGAAGAATCTGTGCACTGTTGATTATCTTTTCAATGTTTTCAGCGGCAATGATCTGTCTGGAAGCAAAGGAGGTTTCCGCGGCATATACGTTGTGCCCGTCGTGCGGCGGAACAGGACAGAGAAGTATCACGATTATGCAGCAGCAAATTATCGGGTTTAATTCGTTTACGGGTGTTCCGCAGACCATCATGCTTCCTACTACTTCATATTTACCATGCACCAACTGTAACGGTTCCGGGCGGATTTATATGTATACCGGAGGTTCATCTTCGTCCGGCTCCTCATCCGGAGATTCTTCGTCCGGCGCGATGTCTGAAGAGAAAGTAAAATATGGTACCGTACTGGATGCAACGGATGGAATCGGTGATTATGAGGATGGGCCGAATCTTCTCGATGGCAAGGAAGACACGAAATTTAATGTGCTTGCAACCAGTATGTATATCATCTGGAAAGCGCCGAAGACCATCCGCGTGAGCTCGTATACCATTACAACCGCCAATGATACAGCGACATATAAGGGAAGAAATCCTAAGACATGGGTTCTCTATGGAAGCAATAAGAAGCTTTCCAGAGATGCCAAAGGCTGGAAGAAGATTCATTCTGTTAAAAATGATAAGAAGCTGAAACCGGTTAATTTCAAAAAATTCACATATAAGCTTAAAAAGCCGGCAAAGCCTTACCGGTATTATAAACTGGAAATTGAGGATAATAAGGGAGCGGACTGCACACAGCTTTCTGAATTTACGCTGAAAGGGAAACCTGTGACGGTTAAAAAACCTTCTATTTCCGTCGCAAGCAGGTCCGGGACAAGTGCGAAGCTTAAATGGAAGAAGTCCGGCGGCGCAAAGGGATATCAGATTCAGTACAGTATGTCTCCCAAGTTTAAAAACAGTCAGAAGGCGGTAGTCAGCGGAGCGTCCAAAGTTACGAAAACAATTAAAGGACTGAAGAGTGGAAAAACATACTATGTGAGGGTGCGTGCCTTTAAGAAAATAAGCGGAGAAACCATCTATTCGGGATGGAGTAAAAAGAAAAAATTGTGACGGATGATTTCCTGTCACTGCAGATTGTCTGTATTTTGAATTATTATTTAAAATATGCGGCTTTCCGGGACTGAATGTTTCGGAAGGCCGTGTTTTTTATCTGTTTTGTCGGGGTTATGCCGGATATAGACAAAGCATCGGAACCTGCTGCATAATAGGCATAGAGCACGCAGTTTATTCTCTGAATGTATGTGGAGGAAAAGTATGGTATCCGGACTTTCCATTCTATTTATGGTTGTTTCTCTGGTGATTTCATTCGCGCTGCCGATCGGACTGTGTATCTGGTTTTATAAAGCAAAACATGCGGATCTGATGCCGTTTTTTGTCGGCTGCGCCGTGATGATTCTCTTTGCGTTTGTTCTGGAACAGTTGGCGCACCGGGTGATTTTGTCTTCGGCAGCAGGAGAGAAGATTCTGGGAACAGCCTGGCTGTATGCGCTGTACGGCGGCGTCATGGCAGGCGTGTTTGAAGAGACCGGCCGGTTTCTTGCGTTCAGAACTGTATTGCGCGGGAGACGTAAAAAGAATGCAAATGCGCTCATGTACGGCGCCGGTCACGGCGGGATTGAAGCAGTTATTATTCTTGGAATCACGTCAATTAACAATCTTATTTATTCAGTTCTGATCAATACCGGAAATACATCAGTACTGACTGCTTCTCTGACCGGGAATGCGCGTCTGCAGGTCGAGCAGGCGATCCGGGCGCTGACAGAGACACCGTCATGGCAGTTTCTTCTGGGCGGCGTTGAACGTATTTTCGCAGTGATTCTCCAGATCGCGCTGTCTGTACTGGTGTGGTTTGCGGCAAAGGACAGGCGGGTACGAATTTTATTCCCGGCTGCGATCTGCATACACTTTTTAGTTGATGCTGCTGCGGCGATGCTCTCTAAGAACGGGATTTCTGTAATGATCATTGAGAGCGTCATAGGAATCATGACAATTGTAGCAGCCATCTGTGCCTGCAGAATCTACCGGAAAGAATCATAAAGTGATTTCGGTGACAATGATCCGAAACGGACGCAGACGTCATGCGTTGTAAAATGCCGCATTCAGAGAACGCATCACCTCTCTGTGATGCGAAGTGATCTGTGCGCAGACGTCCAGAGCGTCACGTTTTTTCAGTGCATGCAGCATCAGCCTGTGTTCTTCAACAGCGTCGTCCCGCTTGCTGTCCATAGACGCATAGAGCAGCCGGTATGGTTCTGTCAGATCCCACAGGTTCGAGATAATCATTACCAGATACTGCATTTTGGAAAGGCTGTACAGATACATGTGAAAACGCCGGTTGGCTTCCATGAAACGGATGCTGTCATCCATGGCGTCTTCCATTTCGTGCATGAGTTCTTCAAGCTTTTCGATATCTTCGCCTGTAATATAGAGACAGGCTTTCTGGATTGCCAGACATTCAAGCGGCTGGCGGATTTCATAGATCTCATTCATCCTTTCCGGAGACAGATTGTTTACGACTGCCCCGGCATATGGCTTTATGAGAATAAGGCCTTCCATCTCAAGTCTTTTAAATGCTTCCCGCACCGGCATTCTGCTGACCTGCAGTTCGTCCGAAACACTCTGCTGGGAAATATGTTCTCCCGGTTCGTATTCACCGGACAGTATTCTGGCGCGCAGCCAGTCGTAGACATATTCCGGGAGTGTTTTCGGACGGTCAGGAACGATTGTGTTTGGTTCTTTTAGTTCTGTCATAGTTCGTTACCCTCGTTCTGCAGTGTTGTGATTCATTTATTTTAGCTTAATTCTTAAAGAAAATCTATCGGTTTATTCCCGGGGATCGCTGTAAGCAGGCGTTCCAGGATTGCAATTTGCGCGGTCTCTTCAATCAGCTCTGCACGAAACAGCGCTTCCCGGACTGTTTTTCCCACTGCAACAAGCCCGTGCCCGCGCAGTAAAAAAGCGGTTGTTTCCGGTTCCTCTTTAAAAAGGGAAAGGATCTGCGGAAAAAATGATTCGGGGACAATGTAACTTTTTGTGTCGAAGACCGGCACTGTGCTTTTTAGTTTCAGTCTGGAATGGTATGTGGAAAACGGAAGCGGCATTCCGGTGGATGCCCATGCCGTAGCATAAGGCGAATGGCAGTGCATGATCGCATGAATATCCGGGCACGTCCGGTAAATCACACCGTGCAGCAGCGATTCCTTGGAAGGGCGGAGAACGCCCTCCAGAAGATTTCCGTCAAAATCTGTCCGCACGACAGACCGGACAGATACTTCTGAGAATGCAGTATCCCGCGCCTTTACATACATTTCTTCCGTACCGGGAATCCGCGCGGAGAAGTTTCCGCCGTTTCCGGACTGCATACCGTTTTCGCTGCAGCGCCGCGCAGCAGCGATCAGTTCGCTGCAAATATCGTTATGATCTGTGTGATTCATATCGTTTCTCCTGTTAACTGCAGCATGATGTCTGCACACAAATCGGCAAATTCCGGATCATCAAAGTTTCCGGTATACCGGATGCATGGAATATCCGGACGGAGCTGTGAAGCAAAGACGCCGGCAACCGCTGCATCCACTTCTTCATCATAGAGCGGATCGCCGGGTCTCGACAGGCTTCGCAGCCCGCTCTGCGGCAGCAGCACCCGCACTTCGCCTTTTGCCTGATTCAGGCGTGATACAAGGAGTGACGCGACACCTTTCGCCTCCTCCGGCGTCAGCTTCACATGCGCGAGTGCCGGATTGTGCCAGATGTATTTTCTCTTTTCCCATTCGGGAAAAAACCGGTCTGATTTCAGATCCTCCGGTGTGATGCACATAAAATCAATGCATCCCGGACAGACGACCATGGGGATTCCTTTTCGCGTCCCCTGCAGGAGCCTGTCCGGCGCACCTTCTCCGAACCCCCGGTTTCCGAAATATTCATACACCGTTTCGTGCAGAGAGAGATCCATTACTGCGGTGATGACACCGGTTTCAATGAATTCTTCCAGCAGTTTTCCGCCGGTTCCCGTGGAGTGAAAACTCACGACTTCTCTGCCTGCATCCTGTAGCCTTCTGATTGCCCGGGAGGCCATATCATTGTTTGCGCCCATGAATGTGCTGCCGATCAGCTGTTTTCCCGAACACTGAAATGGCTGCCCTGCGTGTGTGGTCATACCTGTCATGGCAGCCGCCGCATTTGTCAGGATAGTTCTGCTGATTTCATTTACGCCTGTAAAGTCACAGAGGGAAGGCATTACGACGATATCCCTCGCCCCGACGACCTGGGAGAATTTGCGTGAACCGGAAGCCACGGTGGAAACGATCATTTTCGGCACGCCCACGGGAAGTGCCTGCATCGCGGCTGAGCCGATTGTCATGTTCTGGAGACCGCCGATGCACATAATTCCCTGAAACGCCTGCTTTTGAAACAGATCCGGAACGGTCTTTTTCAGACCTTCTATCATCAGCAGCATCTTTTCGTGCTTTTCTGTTTCCCTGAGTTCCTCCCATTTTCTGCCCGAAGCGGCAATCAGCTCTTCTCTGGTGATGCGGTTTTCGACCTCCGGAACATCCGGGCCAAGGCTGATGTCCAAAAACAACGTATCTATATTCTGTGTCAGAAAGTATTTTCTGAGAAACAGCATTTCATTTAACTTCGTATCACAGCAGGCCAGGATGGCAATTGTATTCATAACTATTTCCTTATCCGATTACAGGCTTTGTTTTAATCAGTTCCTCGATTGCCGGTTCATGGGTCGGAAGCAGGTATTCTCTTCCCGCTGCACGAATCTTCTGCCGCGCAATGCTGTTCCAGGCCTCTATTATATCGGAGTATCTTCCAGGCGGTGTAACATCATAGCCCAGAGAATATACCGGATCATAATTCTTCCGCATAAACAGGGAATCTCCACAGCAAATGTAAGTTCCTTCCGCAGTATCCACTTCAACAGAAATATGGCCCGGTGAATGACCCGGCGTATCGAGAATGCGGATTCCCGGAAACAGCTCCTCTTCATCTTTTGTAAAAGCAAATGACAGGGATCTGAACTGGCTTTCAATGCCGAGAGAGGGGTGCTCGTATGATTTATAATAGATCGGGATCGGATTCATTGCGAAACGGTATTCCTTTTCGTTTACATAGAGTGTTGCGTGTGTGAAGCGGTCAAGGTAATATACGTGATCCCAGTGCAGATGTGTCAGAATGACCGCGTCGATTACATGGGGATTGATTCCGATCTTCTGAAGCTGCTCGCAGATTGCCATGCCTTCAGGCTGGTAGGATCCCGCGTGGTGGTACTTGTCAGCCCGTTCCGTCCACGCCATCCCTGTATCCACCAGAATGTTCTGTATTCCGTTATCCAGCAGGAAACAGAAAACCGGCATGGTGATCCTGCCTTCAGGAATTCCCGGAATGGCCGGAAGGACTGAATGATGATAAATGTACTGTCTGGGAGCCGTTGTTACATAACCGGTATTGATTGGTCTGATCTTCCACTTACTCATAAATCTCTCCTTTGCCAAAATTGTATCCAATATTATTACCGTGATATTCATAATTGTACCACATTATATACAGCAGTCAATTTAATATCGGAATATTATCCTATATTATTGAAAGTAATCATTCAATAATGTTGACACTGCAATATATATATGATAATTTTATCCTATATATAACGTATCCGATATCCAAAAGCAACAGAACATTAGAAGCTTTCTGAAAGGAGGCGCACAAATGGCCAGGAAAGGAATGGAACTGGGGTTTGCCCCGCTGAAGGTATTGTCTGAGCGCGAAGTCCGTCAGATTCAGGATGGAACAGCGAACGTTCTGGAAACTACCGGTATCGTTGTGGAAGATCCTGAAGTTATCAAGTTTATGGAAAGTGCAGGGTGTAAAGCTGACTACGCAAATAACCGTGTCCGGATTCCGCAGTGGCTGATCACAGAATGTCTGGATTCCAGCCCCTCATCATATATTTTGAAGGCACGCGATCCCGAATTTGACGTTCACATCACCAGCGGAAGAAATACCTATTTCATGGCTTCCTGCGGCATGGGCATTCTTGATTTTGCGACGGGACAGACCCGCGACGCGACTAGAAAAGAATTTTATGATGCCATTAAAGTGCTGGATTACCTGGAACACGTGGATATTCAGACGGCTTTTCCATACTGGGGTTTTGAACGGGTTCCGCAGTGCATGCGTCTGATTGAATCGGCAGCAAGCAAGTTCCGGGTATCCCGGAAAGTACAGGAAGAGGGCTCTTCCGCAGATGAGTACAGATGGATCACTGCTATGGCAAAAGCTTTGAATGCAGATGTCGTGCAGATTGCCAATCCGGTATCGCCCCTTACATTTTTCAAGTCATTTACAGACCGTCTCCGTTACCTTGCTGAAAACGATATGCCGATGCAGTTTGCTTCCGGCCCCACCAAGGGAATTACTTCTCCGGTTACAGTGGCGGGTGCGATTGTTTCCAATAACGCAGAAACAATTGCTTCCATTGTTCTCGCACAGCTCTATAAAAAAGGAGCACGCTCCTGGGCGGGCAGCATGATGCTGACGCCAAATATGTTGAATGGTCTTCCTGCTTTCGGTGATATTGGCCAGGGACTTCATGACGCCGTATTTAATCAGGTATGGCAGGCTTATCAGATTCCGAGTACGATCTGGAGCAGTTCCTGGACGAGCTCTCTTCAGCTGGATTATCAGGCCGGTTATGAAATCTCAATGATGGCGCTCATCAATGCGCTCTGCGCTGCTTCTGTAATTGTATCGTTCAGCGGTTTTCACGCACAGCTTTCTGCCCATCCCGCGAAATCGATCATTGACAATGATGTCGTCGGTATGATCAAGCGGTTCTGTGCGGGATCGCTTGTCAACAAAGAAACACTTGCGATTGACCTGATCAACAAAGTCGGACCGATGCCGAATAATTTCCTTAATACCAAACACACCTATAAACACTGGCGGGAAGAGTGTTATATCCCTGCTGCCGCCAACAGGTTTTCCGGAAAAGTCTGGGAAGAAAAAGGATCAAAACACGCGCTTGATCTGGCACTTGACAAAATGGATGACATTCTTAAAACCTACAGCATCACGCCGCTCACAGATTCCCAGGAGGATGAGATCGAATACATTCTGAATGACGCCCGGAACTATTACCGGAAGAATGGCATGATCAGCGATGCTGAATGGACAGAATATCAAAAGGATCTGAATTCACCGAATTATCCTTATGCATAAAGCATGATCTCTGTTTTGCACAGAAAAGGGGATCCGAATTTGTGAAATGTTTCGTAAGAAATGTATCTGTAAATGTCTAAAAAACATGATATAATCAGCATAAGTTATCTGTCTGTTCTGTAATCTGCTTTGAATGATTCGAGTGATCAGGAAGTGCCGGTTTTAACATGACATCATCCGGGGATGCGGACGATGACTGTTAGAGCCGGTATTCTATTGTTTATAAGGAGTTTCATCCGGTTATTTTACCGTTCCGATCGGCACCGAAGTATTCCCGACCGGCCACCAAATAATCATTACAGAAGATAAACAACAATAAACAAATGAAATACTGCTTAAAAGAAAAGGAGAAAAAACCATGACAGAAATCAACAAAATCAATGAACAGGAACTCGAGCAGGTAGCAGGCGGAAACGACGGATCATCACCGGGAAAATGGAAATGGGTAACTGTAACAGGAACCAAGCACTATCTGGCGATCAGAAATGCAGCAGCATATGATGAGAAGAACGAGATCGGTAAGATTTATAATGGAACACAGATCCAGATCAGACCGGATGTCAGAAACGGCGCTTTTGTATGGGCATATGCAAGCAACATCGACAAAGAAGGCTGGGTCAACGCAAACTACGTTCAATAAAGGAAGCACATCCTATGTCACAGCATGCAGGTGCTCTGCGGGATAGATAGGAACCTTCCCCTGTGGAACCGGCGGCAGAAAATGCCGCCGGTTTTGTTGCGTATTCCGGGGTACTGTATTGCCATTGTACTGATAACCGTAATACCGGTTTTTGTGGAGAGGTAGATCGAAATATTATTTTTCGGGCCGATGAAGTAATGTGACCGACGGTTCCCGGGATTTCTATAACGTTGACTTTTCGGTTTAAAACGGGTATACTCATGAAGTCGCGCAGCCGGGGAGATAGCGGTGCCCTGTACCTGCAATCCGCTACAGCAGGGGTGATGCCGATCTGAGGGCCTTTCGCATGGGAGCTGCCTTCTGTAAGTGGCGTTGACGTTTGGGTCTCGCGCAACGGAACTCCATGAACCGTGTCAGGGCAGGAATGCAGCAGCACTAAGTGGATCCTTTCGTGTGCCGCGAGGGTGCCTGGACTGAGTTAACTGCAGGAGTAACGTCCTGGGCGGAGGTTCGAGGTGAGGCGCGCGACTTTGTATGTGTATTTCAATCGCGATCTCTGATGAGCGGTCCGTGTTGGCATTTATTTGCAGCACAGACCGCTTTTTTGATTATGAAGATTTCCGTAATAAGAGATGATAAAATAGCAGGGAAGAATCTGGGCCGGATTCTGCGCGATAACGGGCTGAACGAATATAATCCTTATCAGTTGCTGATGCCGGGACATGGAAGGCGCGCACAGGACAACTGTTATGTAAAAAACATAAAAGAACCTGACCTTCCGGAGGAGATCAGAGAACGGCAGATGCGTAAAGTCGAAAATGTTGTTCCTCTGTCTGATGAGAAACTTCTTCTTGGGTTTTGTGACGGAATGATGCGTGATGATCTGGATCATTATTTTGTGAGAGAAATTTTGACAACAACGGAAGTATGCAGTATGATAGGATGCTCAAGGCAGTATCTTGATGAACTGGTTCGCAGGAAAAAGCTGCATCCGGTTAAATCAGAGGTAAGAAACCGCTTATTCCGGCGCAGTGAGATTGCTGCGCTTGTGAAATAATGCTTACCGGAATAATGATCACTGAAATAAGCAGCCTTATAGAAAAAAGAAAAGAGGACGGGCAGAAAAGCCCGGTTAAGGAGGAAAAATACAATGGCCTGGTATGACGAAGCTGTATTTTATCATATTTATCCGCTGGGTCTTTCCGGCGCACCGCATGAAAACGCGTATGAGGAACCGGTTCACCGGCTTCGTTCGCTTTTCCCGTGGATCGATCATATCAAAGAGATCGCCTGCAATGCGGTCTACATCGGTCCGCTGTTTGAATCGGTCAGCCACGGGTATGATACGACAGATTACCGGAAGCTGGACAGCCGGCTCGGTACCAATGAAGATCTGAAGGAATTTGTGCAGATCTGTCATGAAAAAGGGATCCGGGTGATTCTGGACGGCGTGTTTAATCATGTCGGCCGCGATTTCTTTGCGTTTCAGGATGTGAAGCAGAACCGTGAAAACTCCCGGTACACCGGCTGGTTCTGCAATCTGAATTTCTGGAACAACAATGAATACAATGACGGATTTTCCTACGACAACTGGGGCGGTCACAACCAGCTGGTCCGGCTCAATCAGCAGAACCCGGAGGTGTGCGGCTATATCTGTGATGCAATCCGGTTCTGGGTCTCGGAGTTTGATATTGACGGACTTCGTCTGGATACCGCGGATGTTCTGGATTTTGGCTTTATGCAGAATCTGCGTCGTCTGGCGAATGAGATTAAGCCGGAATTCTGGCTGATGGGAGAGGTTATTCACGGCGAATACATTCGCTGGGTGAACGACGGCATGCTGCATTCGGTCACGGATTATTCGCTGCACAAGGCGCTGTATTCCGGACACAATGAGCACAATTATTTCGAGATCGCCCACACAGTAAAACGGATTTACAATGACATGGGACTCAATCGTCCCGGCCGTGCGAAACTCTACGATTTTGTTGACAATCACGATGTGGAACGGATAGTCAACAAACTGAATGAGCGGCGTCAGCTGATGCCTGTATATATGCTTTTGTACACGCTTCCCGGAATCCCCTCGATCTACTATGGATCGGAGTTTGGAATAGAAGGGAAAAAAGAATACGGATCCGACTGGTCGCTGCGTCCCGCGCTGCAGCTGGAGGATTATGCAGACGCGGTGCAGCAGAACGAGCTGACGCGGCTCGTCGCTAAACTCGGTGCGTTCCGACAGGAGAGCAGAGCGCTCTGTTACGGGGAGTACAGAGAGCTGCTGCTGACAAACCGGCAGTTTGCGTTTGGCAGATTTCAGGAAGGAGAGAGCGTGATTACAGTCGTTAACAATGATGAGAATTCTGCGGAACTGTATATTCCTGCAGAAAACGGCAGTTATCGCGGGGTCCTGACGGGCGCGGAAGCACTGGCGGAAAATGGAAAACTGCATTGTGAAATTCCCGGAAACTGCGGAGAGATCTGGGTAAAGGAATAAAGTGTATTAGAAAACAGTTTCGTTCCAGTAGCTGTGGCATACAAAAGGGCAAAAAAGGTGCAAAAAGATTCAGAAAATGCAGGTGCGCTCCTTGTTCTGTTTCGACAAATAGTTTATACTGATTGTAATTATGAAAATCATGCCGGCGGGGGTGAAAATGCCGGCATAATGAGAAGGTAATTTAAAACAGAAATGGAGGAGGCAAAAATGCTTAGAATCGGACTGTTGACAAGCGGCGGTGACTGTCAGGCACTGAATGCTGCGATGCGCGGTGTTGTAAAGGGTCTGGCAAACAACGTGGACGAGCTGGAAGTATACGGATTTTTCAATGGCTACAAGGGTTTGATTTACGGAGATTACCGGATGCTTACCGCCCGGGACTTTTCCGGTATTCTGACACAGGGCGGAACGATTCTCGGCACATCGCGCGAACCGTTTAAAGAGATGCGCAGCCCGGGCGTCAACGGCGTCAATAAAGTGGAAGAGATGAAGCAGAATTATTATAAGCTTCGTCTGGACTGCCTGGTAATTCTCGGCGGCAACGGCACACAGAAAACTGCGAATCTGCTCCGTGAAGAAGGTTTGAACATCATTCATCTTCCGAAGACTATTGACAATGATATTTTCGGAACGGATATGACGTTTGGTTTCTACAGCGCAGTTAACATTGCAACCGATGCAATCGACTGCATTCACACAACGGCATCTTCACACCGCCGTGTGTTCATTGTGGAGATCATGGGCCACAAGGTTGGCTGGCCGACCCTGTACTCCGGTATTGCAGGCGGCGCAGATATTATTCTGCTTCCGGAAATTCCATATGACATTGAAAAAGTTGTCGGCGCAATTGAGGCGCGCAACAAACGCGGCAGCGGATTCACGATTATCGCTGCAGCAGAAGGTGCAATCCCGAAAGAAATTGCAAAACTCGGCAAGAAGGAACGCAAGAAAGCGCTCGCAGAGATCGGTGAGAAATATCAGTCGATTTCCTATAAGATCGCTGCCGATATTGCAGAGCGGATCGGTACAGAAGTTCGCGTAACCGTTCCGGGTCACACACAGCGCGGCGGAAGTCCGTGTCCGTATGACCGTGTTCTGACAACCCGTCTGGGATCTGAGGCGGCCCGCCTGATTCTGGATAAGAAGTTCGGATACATGGTCGGTATTGTCGACGGCAAGTGCAAGAAGGTTCCGCTCGGCGACGTGGCGGGACAGCTGAAGATTGTAGATCCGAAGTGCCAGGAAGTAGAGCAGGCAAAACGGATCGGAATCAGTTTTGCAGATTGATCATCCTTTCTATATACAGTATTGAGGTAAAAAACGGCGGATGCTTTGCATCCGTCGTTTTTTATCCTGAGGGATCATGTGTCTGCTGCAGTTTTACCTGAACAGAAAGATACCGTATTTTCCCGGGGGTATTTTCCCGGACAGCCGCAATGCTTGCGGAGATGTTTCATTCATTGTATACTTGTATGATACTGGGTACGTATGCGTAACAGGCAGCTGCCGCGGCAATCGTGATTTGCCCGGTATAGTAAAAATACAGAGAAGAGGAGCGAAGCAATGAGCTACACAGCTCTGTATCGTAAATTCCGTCCGCAGAACTTTGATGAAGTGCGCGGGCAGGATGCGATTGTTACAACTTTAAAAAACCAGCTGAAGGCAGACCGGACCGGCCATGCTTATCTGTTCTGCGGGACGCGGGGAACCGGCAAGACGACGATTGCGAAGATTCTTGCGCGCGCGGTAAACTGCGAACATCCGACGGAGAACGGCCCCTGCAATGAATGCAGTACCTGCCGGTCGATTCTGAATGGGACGTCGACGAATGTTATCGAGATCGATGCGGCATCCAACAACGGTGTCGACAATATCCGCGAGATCCGCGAAGAGGTTGCCTATCGTCCGACCGGAGGACGGTTTAAGGTCTACATCATCGACGAGGTCCATATGCTCTCGACAGGGGCGTTCAATGCGCTGCTGAAGACGCTTGAGGAGCCGCCGGAATATGTGATGTTTATTCTGGCGACAACGGAAGCGAACAAGATACCGGTCACTATTTTGTCCAGGTGTCAGCGTTATGATTTCCGCCGGATCGCGGTCGAGACAATTGCGGATCAGATTAAGAGTCTGCTGGAACAGGAACAGGTAGAGAGCGAGCCAAGAGCCATCCGCTATATTGCGCGGAAGGCGGACGGGTCGATGCGCGACGCGCTGAGTCTTCTCGATCAGTGCATTGCATTCCATCTGGGAGAAAAACTGACATTTGACCGTGTCCTGAACGTGCTGGGGACCATCGATACAGATGTGTTCAGCCGGCTGCTGCGAATGATCATTGCGCGGGACGCGGCCGGCAGCATCCGGATTCTTGAAGAACTGGTGCAGCAGGGCAAAGAGATGGGACAGTTTGTCAGTGATTTTACCTGGTATATGAGGAATCTCATGCTGCTGCAGAGCGATTCGGATCTGGAGGATGTGCTGGATGTCTCGACGGAGAATCTTGCACAGCTGCGGGAAGAGAGTGAAATGGTGGAACCGGCCGCTCTGATGCGGTATATCCGGGTTCTCTCGGAACTTTCGGGAACGCTACGCCAGGTGACACAGCGCCGTGTTCTGGTTGAGACAACTCTGATCAGACTCTGCAGACCGGAGATGAACACCAACCGCGAAGCGATTCTGCAGCGGATCAGAAATCTTGAAAAGCGGGCGGAGTCAGGCGCGGCATTTACGCCGGAAGAAGCAGAATTTTTGCATGCACTCGCGGCAAACCCCGGCGCGGTGATGGCCGCGAATGGAATAGCAGCAGGTGTTGCCGGCGGCGCAGGCGCGGGCATGCCAGGAGCAGGAACCATTCCGGGAACGGCAGGTGTGGGCGGAAACAGCCCGTTCGGCCAGGGGAAATCCGGCTCGTCTTCGAACGGTTATGGCGAAACACCGGTGCCGCCGCGGGCAGCGCCGGAGGATCTGAAAAAGATCCGGGAGAACTGGCGAAAGGTAGTCGGACAGACAGGCGGTCTGGTCAGAGGATTTCTGAATATGGCGGTGCCGAAATATGATCCGGCATCTGACGAAGATAAGCTGTTCCTGTGTTTTAAAGATCCGAATGCAAAGCTGTATTTCGATGATATTCCGGAAAACAGCACACAGAGAGAGGAACTGCAGAAGGCAATCCGGACGGTGATCGGAAAGACGGCACTGTTTGAACCTGTGTGTGAGACAGAAGGAAGCAGGAGCCGTTTCGTGGAAATCCTTTCCGAGGCAGAACTGCAGCAGAAAATCAACATGCCGATCGAAACCGAAGAAGATGACGGTGCGGATGATGATTTCTAATAGATTAAAGCATTGCTTTTGAATTGGAGTATTGTTTTTGAAATCAGATAATACAGATAATCACAAACCAGAAAACAAGGAGAATAACCATGGCAAAAAGAGGCGGTTTTCAGGGCGGTATGCCCGGCAACATGAATAATCTGATGAAACAGGCGCAGCGGATGCAGCGCCAGATGGAAGAAAGCCAGAAGGCGTTGGAGGAATCCGAGTTTTCTGCAACAGCCGGCGGCGGCGCGGTTGAAGTGACAGTGACCGGAAAGCGCGAGATCACAAAGATCAAACTCGCGGAAGAAGTTGTTGATCCGGATGATATTGAGATGCTGGAAGATCTGATTATGGTTGCGGCAAATGAAGCACTTCGCAAGGTCGAGGAAGCTTATTCTAGCAGCATGAGCAAGATGACCGGCGGAATGGGACTGGGAGGTCTTCCTTTCTGATGGAGTATTACAGCAGTCATATTAACAGTCTGATCGAAGAACTCGGCAGACTTCCCGGAATCGGTCCGAAATCCGCGCAGCGCCTCGCCTTTCATATTCTGAATATGCCGCAGGATCAGGTGCACCGTCTTGCGGATGTGCTGCGGGACGCCAGAGACAACGTTCGCTACTGCAGTTCCTGCTGTACCCTCACAGATCAGGAAATCTGTCCGATCTGCGCAAATCCGAACCGGAATCACAGACAGATCATGGTTGTGGAAAACGCAAGGGATCTGGCGGCATATGAGAAGACGCAGAAATACGAAGGCGTCTACCATGTGCTGCAGGGTGCAATTTCTCCCATGCTCGGAATCGGTCCGGATGAAATCCGGCTGAAGGAACTCATGCGGCGACTGGAAGGAGATGTGGATGAGGTGATCATTGCGACAAACTCCAGTCTGGAAGGCGAGACCACAGCGATGTACATCAGCAAACTGGTGAAACCTACAGGAATCCGCGTGAGCCGGATTGCCAGCGGCGTACCCGTCGGCGGTGATCTGGAATATATCGATGAAGTTACACTTTTGCGTGCGCTCGAAGGACGTGTGGATTTGTAAATGTGGCTTTTCGGGCTGTTCGATCTATATGATCTTTTTAATGGGAAGTGAGCATGCACTTATTTGGTCTTGAGGGTTTTTGCCTGCCCGGGTATTGTTGTAAAGCATGCATTATTTCAAATATGAGGTGATTTGCATGCCAGGGCAAGGGCATGAGGCATGCAATTTCATGAATCAGGGAAGAAGTGCATGCCTGGCCAGAGATGAGAAGCATGCATTTTCTTGAATCGGGAAAGATCTGCATGTTCGGCTAGAGATGAGAAGCATGCATTTTCTTGAATCAGGGAAGAAGTGCATGCCTGGCTAGAGATGAGAAGCATGCGTTTTCTTGAATCAGGGAAGAAGTGCATGCCTGGACAAGGTCATGAGGCATGCAATTTCTTGAAACAGGGAAGAACTGCACGCCTGGACAAGGTCATGAAGCATGCAATTTCTTGAAA
>JNKK01000035.1 GCA_000702845.1 Lachnospiraceae bacterium FE2018 | reverse complement strand
AAATAAGCCCCCGAAGCAGCATCTTCGAGGGCTTTTACAGGCTGTGTTTTCAAATACTATTATACAGACATTTTTTTCCGAAACGCTTCTTCCGTAACGCCTGCTCGTTCGGCAGCATCCGCAATTGTCAGAATTCCATCTTCTACAAGCTTTGATAGTGTAACAAAAACACCTTCCACATGTCCTTCCTTTTGACCTTCCGCACGACCTTCCGCACGACCTTCCGCACGACCTTCCGCACGACCTTCCGCACGACCTTCCGCACGACCTTCCGCCAGTCCTTTTTCAAACCCGATCTCGCGTCCTTCTTTCATTGCCTGTTCACGCAAATCCCGCATAGTCAGTTCTTCATGATATTCAAGTGCAAACATCTCTTTCACCTCCGCTTTATGTGCTTCAAGAAAATCCTGTAAAATGCCGCGTTCAATACACTCATCAACTGCAACGTCAATCGCGTCATCGATATCCATCGTTTTTTCGTAGTTTCGAATCGTCTGGATCAACGCTGTATATTCTCTCAGAGATCTGCATTTTTTCAGAAGTTCTTGATTGTGCCCGCAGTTGATATTTATCATTGTAGCCTTCACTTCGACATCTGCCAGTTCCGGATGGTCAAATGCATCAGTCAGCCGCAATACACTTGATTCCGGTTGATCATCCGTTCCCAGATAAAAAACAAAGTAGCGCGGTGTCGGCAGTTTTCTCAATGCTGTAGTGAAGAGATTGATATGATGCTCTGCCAAATACTTTGTATACAGCTTTGAAAAATATGTCAGCCCTCTGACCGGCATGTTAGGATTATAGGTACTCTGCTCTTCCCACAGATGCATCTCATCTCTGAACACGAACGATACATCATTCTTGTAGCCCATGTAAACTGCATTCTCGATTGCATTCAATTTCAATTCCGAAGGATCAGTATATGCTGTGTCCGCAAGTGCATTGTAAAGCTCCAAAGCATTTTCCTTTGCTTCCTCTCTCCCAAAAAGCATCCGGAAAACGTTGTCTTTGTAGTTTCTGTTAATCAATCATTGTCTCCCTTCATGATTCAAAAAGCATACAGGAAGAACAATTTCTCCCTGCCCCGACAGTATGTGTAAGCAGGGATCGCGTGGTGAATACCACATTCAGATGCAGTCATTTGTTGTAGAACGGAATAAAAATCAATGAGCTGCAGTGATTTATCCGGATCAGAATCACCGGGAATTGATCTTGCTTATGTGAACATAATACAACTTTTCAGATTTATATGCAAGCTTTTTATTAACCAATGTCAATCAGCTTAATACGTCACTCCACATAAAAAATGCCGGTGTCAAATGATCGACGCCGACATTTTTTAATCCTTTGGGATGGTTTTATATGTTCAGAAATAAATGTACTTTAAGTCCATCAGACGTAAATATAATCGTTCAGCACCGGCTGCAGACCGCCCTCTTCCATATCGGCATACATTTTAGAAAAAGAACGTCCGTCGCTGATCTCAAACTGCTCGTCGCCCGCCCCGGCATCGGCCGCTGCATCTTTCCCTTCGTATTTATCCTCATGGTCACCGATGCCGGTGGAGACGCCGGCGGATACCTTGGTTGCACAGATTTTTGCGATGCCATTGCGGAATTCCGCGCTCTCGCGGCTGGACACGGTGATACCGACATACGGCAGGAAAATGCGGTACGCGCAAAGTACCTGGCAGAGCTCCCGCTCCCCTACTTCGCCCGGACTGATCTTGTCATTGTTGACAATCGGACGAAGCCGCGGACAACTCAGGGAAAGCTCCGCGTGCGGATATTTCCGGTTCAGATAATAAGCGTGCAGCGCGGTAGCCAGCGCATCCTTCCGGAAATCAGCCAGTCCGAGCAGCGCCGAAAAAGCCGCGCCGCGCATGCCGCCCATAAGCGCGCGCTCCTGCGCGTCGAACCGGTACGGCCACACGCGCTTATGTCCCAGCAGATGCAGCGTCTCGTACTTCGCAATGTCATACGTCTCCTGGAAGACCGTCACATAGTCAACGCCGCATTCATGCAGATACCGGTACTCGTCTGTATTAACCGGATAAATCTCGATTCCGATGTTGCGGAAATATTTCCGGGCGATTTTCACAGCCTCGCCAATGTATTCCACGTCAGAATATGTCCGGCTCTCACCCGTCAGGATCAGGATTTCCTCCATGCCTGTATCGGAAATGACCTTCATTTCATGCTCGATTTCCTCAAATGAAAGCTTTTTCCTGCGGATATTGTTGTAGCAGTTAAATCCGCAGTAAATGCAGTAATTCTGACAGTAATTCGCGATGTAAATCGGTGTGAAAATATAGACTGTATTGCCGAAATGGTTCTTCGTCTCCCGTTCCGCCCTGCGGGCCATCTGCTCCAGATACGGCGCCGCCGCCGGCGACAGCAAAGCCTTAAAATCCTCAATGCTGCAGGTGTCATGGCTCAGCGCGCGCTCCACATCCGCAGCCGTATACAGGCTGTAGTCATAGGCGTTCATCTGCTCCAGCACTTTATCCTTAACATCCGATTCAAGCACTTCCATGCCCGGCATATACTTCATCGGATCTGTACGGCTGGACGGGTCCTGCTCCAGCATATGCTTGCGCGCCAGCGCCTTCTCCGGCAGCACATCACTGTCTATAAAATAAACCTGGGTTTCTTCATTCATCTTTCTTTTCTCCTCCTCCGGACTGCCGCCAGACCGGTCCATCTATATTATCATAGGGACATCCGCATTTTTCTTTTAGTGCAGGAACCCTGTCAGCGGGTCGGATGCGCTTCCGCCGCGCGCAAGTACGCGTCCCATACCGGTCAGGTATGCCTTGCGGCCTGCCTCAATTGCAAGGCGGAATGCATTCGCCATCTCCGGTACATCTCCTGCTGTTGCGATTGCCGTATTAGCCATGATTGCTGCCGCGCCCATTTCCATTGCCTCACATGCCTGCGACGGCTTGCCGATGCCGGCATCTACGATAATCGGAAGATCAATCTCGTCGATGAGAATCTGAATCATTTCCTTTGTTGCGAGACCTTTATTGCTGCCGATCGGCGCAGCCAGCGGCATAACCGCAGCCGCACCTGCGTTGACGAGGTCACGCGCCGCGATGAGATCCGGATTCATATAAGGAAGAACGATAAATCCTTCCTTTGCCAGAACCTCTGTTGCCTTCACTGTCTCATAATTATCCGGGAAGAGATATTTTGCGTCATGCATAATCTCGATCTTTACAAAATCGCCGCATCCCATCGCGCGGGACAGACGCGCAATCCGGATCGCTTCCTCCGCATTTCTCGCGCCGGAAGTATTTGGCAGAAGCGTCACGCCCTTCGGGATGAAATCGAGGATGTTCTCCTGCTCCTGTGTATTTGCCCGCCGCAGCGCGAGCGTGATAATTTCCGCACCGCCCTGCTCGACCGCTGCCTCAATCAATTTCAGATTATATTTGCCCGAGCCGAGAATAAAACGGCTGTTAAATTCATGTTCTCCTAATTTCCAGGTATCTTTCATTTTCCTATTCCTCCTTATTAAGGTTCACCATTTCAAAAGCAGGAATGATGAATCTGTAATTCATTTACTGCAATATAAGCTGCACAACTTTATTTGCCATATGTCCCGCGCAGACCGAGACGCGCGGCGCCATCAGGCCGATCCCGTCGCCGACGTCCGTCGTGCCGTCACCGCATACATACAATCTGCGAAAACGCCGCTCTGTATGAATCGTGTCTGCATCCGCATACCCTGCCATACCGTTGCCGGAAACAACTGTCGTTTCCGGGCATGTTTTCAGCAGTGTCCGCACAAGCATCGCCTTCTGGTCCGGTTTGTCAAATGCCTCGCATACGAACGGATATGACTGATACAGATCCGGGATGTCCTGCTCTGTCACGCGCATCTGATGCAGTTCCAGATCGATCCACGGATTGATCTTTCTGAGCAGTTCGGCAAGTGCCTCCGTCTTCGGCCTGCCCAGATGTTCAACAAAATACATCTGCCGGTTCAGATTTGTCACATCCACGCAGTCAAAATCTGTTAAATGCAGATGTCCGACACCGCTGCGTGCCAGCATCACGGCGATCTGTGAACCGAGGCCGCCAAGCCCCGCGACTGCTACCCGGGCCGCATTCATCTTTTCCTTGATTTCTGCCGGAAACCTCGCGTCAAACGCGCGTTCCAGTTCTTCTCTCGTTATCTTTTGATTCATCCTGTTTCACTTCCTTTTGCCGACTATCACATCCGACGGGAGTCTGCCAGACATCACATCTGACGGGAGTCCGTCATGATCCTTCAGCCGCCTCCCACAAAATGCAGGATTTCTACCTGATCACCTGTTTCCAGCTTCACAGCATCCAGACGTTCCTTAGGAATGATCTCGAGATTGACTTCTACCACGACACGTTTCGCGTCAAATCCCGTCTGCTCCAGATATTCCAGAATTGTCATACCCGCGGCATTTTCCTGTTTTCCATTGATTGTTACCAGTGTTCTCACCTCCTGCCAATTCATTTTCCTGCTCTGTGTCATGCTGTCTGCACATGACTCACTGCTAACATGCAGAAAGGCACCGGACAGACTCCTATAAAGAATCTGTCCGGCGCCTTTATTTTCGATAAAAAGTGGTGCCCCCGATTTACCGAAGATCATGGTCTGTAAACCTTACCCGACACTCTGTTTGCACATGGTATGAGCCATGCTGACAGTTACGCGCAAAGAAGAGCGGTACCCACGCAGGATACCGCTCCGCAAAAGCAAATCTGTATGTCCCTACGTTGGCATTATCCAAATCAGGTTCCGGGTCTGGACGGAAAAGCGTCCACTCTCAGCCTGCCTGAACTGCAAGCTCCCCATGTCTTTTCGTATTATACTGCCCCTCGCAGCCGGTTGTCAAGACACCCGTAATTCATTTCCTGCCCCTGTGAGAGACTGTTCCACTGTGTTCAATCTGCTTACTTGATTCCTGCTGCTGCCGCCAGTGCTGCAACCGCACCGTCTGCTGCCGCTGTCGTCAGCTGGCGTACTGTCTTTGTCCGGCAGTCACCGGCTGTGTAAATGCCGCTTGTCCGGGTCAGGCAGTCTTCGCCTGCTGCGATATAGCCGCCTGCATCCAGATCCACAAGATCCGCAAATGCCTGATTCTCCGGCATCTGGCCGATGGCCACGAACAGACCCTGCGCCTCGATCACACGGGTTTCTCCGGTCAGTTTATCTGTCACTTCAACGCCTTCGACCTTCTTTTCACCGAGGATCTTCGTGACAGTCGCATTCAGGACAAATTCCACATTTTCCTTAGACTCCAGTTCTTTCACCGCTGCGGCATCCCCGCGGAATGCGTCGCGCCGGTGTACCAGATATACTTTGTTACAGTAGTTTGCCAGAAATGCGGCGTCTTCCAGCGCAGTATTGCCGCCGCCGTTTACCACGACATCCTTTCTGCGGAAAAACATGCCGTCACAGGTCGCGCAGTAGGACACGCCGGAGCCGATCATCTCCTGTTCACGTTCCAGACCGAGCGGACGATTCTTCGCGCCGGTCGCCAGAATGACGGCCTTTGCCTCATATTCATTCGACGCAGTCCGGACGATCTTCTTGTCCCCTGCATCCTCCACCGATGTAACTCGCTCGAATTTCAGTTCTGCACCGAGATCCATCATCTGATTGTACAGACCCGTCGCAAAATCAAATCCTGATACGTGCGCAATTCCCGGGTAGTTCTCGATGTCCGGTGTGTTGATGATCTGTCCGCCATAGGCTGCCGCCTCAAAAACCAGCACCGATTTTCCCGCGCGAAGTCCGTAGATTGCCGCCGACATGCCGGCTGTTCCGGCACCTACAATGATAATATCTGTCATGATGAATTCTCCTTGTCTCTGTCGTCACCGGCACGCTCAGATCCGGTTCCGGGTTTTATTTCAGCATTGCCAGAATCTCGTCTTTTCCCTTAACACCGACAGATCTTCCTGCCTCTTCGCCGTTCTTGAAGACCAGCAGAGTCGGGATCGAAGCAACTTCAAGCCGCTCCCCGAGAATATCCTCGTCATCAACATTGATCTTGCAGACCTTGAATCCCTCTGCCTCCTCAGCGATCGCATCCACAATCGGAGAGAGCATTTTGCACGGTCCGCACCACGGTGCCCAGCAATCCACTAGAACCGGTACATCTGCCTGTTTTACTTCCTGCTCAAAATTATCAAGATTTACTTCAATTACTGCCATTTTTTTATCTCCTTTAAATCATTCTGTCAGCTGACCGAGAATTTTGTACAGCAGTGTATAAAGCTGTGCGCTTTCCTCAGAAGTCAGCGGCATACACTGTCCCATCTGTTCCGGCACCTTCACCGCGCGGTCCTTCAGCGCATCTCCCGCATCTGTAATCCGGATGAGAACATTCCTCTCATCTTCCTTCGATCGCGCGCGGACAATATACCCTTTTGCCTCCAGCTTCTTCAGCAGCGGCGTCAGTGTCCCGGAGTCCAGATACAGACATTTTCCCAGATCCTTGACGTTGGATTCGCCGTGCTCCCACAAAATCATCATGGCGATGTACTGCGTGTATGTCAGATCCAGCTCGTCAAGAAACGGCTTGTATCTGCGCACCATTTCCTTTGACGCCGCGTAAAGCGGGAAGCAAAGCTGGTTTTCAATTTTCAGACAATCGTATTTATCCACGGTACCCTCCATCGGCGCCTGACCGCTTTCGCATTACAGCAGTTTTGCGACTTCTTCGTCAATCTTCTCCGGTGTCTCTGTTGATTCGAAACGTGCTGCGATCTCTCCGTCACGGTTGATCAGGAATTTGGTGAAATTCCATTTGATATTGCCGTTGTTCTTGTAATCCTTGTCCATCTTCTTGACAACGCCCTTCATGAGCACACCCATCGGGCCGCTGAAGCCTTCGAATTTTGTATTTGCAGTCAGATACTTGAACAGCGGATCTGCAGTTTCTCCGAGAACATCAATCTTTGCGAAACGCGGGAAGGATGTGTCGTATTTGGATGTGCAGAATTCGTGAATCTCATCATCGCTGCCCGGTGCCTGATGACCGAACTGGTTGCACGGGAAATCCAGAATCTCAAATCCCTGCTCTTTGTATTTGCGGTAAAGATTCTCAAGCCCTTCGTACTGCGGTGTGAATCCGCATCCTGTCGCTGTGTTCACGATCATCAGAACCTTGCCCTTATAATCTGCCAGATCAACTTCTTCGCCAAGTCTGTTTTTTACTTTGAAATCATAAATACTCATTTGAATTGCCCCTTTCTGCTGCAGGCCGTGCGCTTATATGTTTTGCGCTAATTGATTGTTTGTAATTGCATTGTACACAATTCAATTGCAGATGTCAATACCTTTCTGAGGAATGTCAAAAAAGTTTTTTGATTTACATAACACCATCCTTGTGATATACTCATTCTATCTACATAATCTTATCTTGATTTCCCTCTGATCATTCTGTATACTATATGTATATATGTATTGTATATACTTTTAGCAAGGAGGGATTGCTATGCATACTGCTAAAGTTTTCCAAAGTGGAAACAGTCAGGCGATTCGTATTCCAAAAGAATTCCATACCGATGAGAAGGAATATATTATACAGAAAAGCGGTGAATGCCTTTTTTTAATTCCTCTCTCAGATCCGTGGGCACTTCTGCGGCAATGCATTGGCCAGGGTGAAGAACTAAAAGATTTTAAACGTGATCAGCCAATGTTGTCTGATCTCCGGGAACGGGAGCCAATCTAAATGTATTTATTAGATACGAATATCTGCATCTATGCGCTTAATGGAAAGTATCCGGCGCTGCAAAATCATTTATTAAAAATACATCCGGATGAGATCGCAATCTCAGCGATTACTGTCGGAGAATTAGAATACGGTGCCGCAAAAAGCCGCTGGGGCGAAAGAACACGGAGAATCATGCACGCTTTTCTGGCAAACTACAGGAAACTGCCCTTCACAGAACGGGATGCTGTTTTGTTCGGGCAGCTCCGCGCATTTCTTGCTTCCTCAGGTACACCAATCGGTGCCTATGACGTTATGATCGCGGCACAGGGACTGGCCGGCGGGTATCACGTGGTGACACATAATACCGGGGAGTTTGCACGTATTCCGGGGCTTACCCTTGAAGACTGGACCTCCGCCGGACAATAAGCAGGGGCTGATTCACTTCATGTGAACCGCCCCTTCTCATTTCCTGTCATAATGATTCAAAACGCTTTTCCGTGTTTTCCTGCTTCTACTTTATGTAGTTCTTGGAGGCATATCCGGCAATCCCATTATAGTAAATCCAGTACCAGCTTCCCGATGTGCGGCCGGTAAACACAGTCACTGTTTTGCCTTCTTTTACCGTGCCTCTGATCGTTGAAGATGTGGAAGCACCTGCCCTGATATTCAATGAACCGTCTGTTCCCTTAACCACTCCGCTTTTCGTTGCCGGTTTCGTCTTCGTAATATAATTTGAATGAGAATATCCGCTTGTAGTACCGTATTTTACATAATACCACTTTCCTGAGGTTTTGTCCGGATATACGGTAACACTTTTGCCCTCCGGAATTTTGCCGATCATGTTTCCGCTCGCCGGTTTGCTGTTGATCGCCAGCGTACCGTCAGTACCAATTACATAGCCCGTCCAGGTATTGACCGGTGCCGGAGTCGGGGTCGGTTTTGGAGTCGGCTTGGGTGTCGGTGCCGCGGTCGGCTTCGGAGTCGGCGCCGGGGTCGACACTGCCGGAGAAGAAGACGTACCTGCATCTGAGTCGTTATTATTGAGTGATGCCTCGGTCTGCTGCTCTGTCATCACAAATGCATTCCACTGAATCCTGACCGGAACAGATACAGAAGCTGTTTTCCTTCCGTTGGAAATTTTCCCGGTAACTGCATAGACGCGGGCCGGCTCATAATTGAACAACTTACCGGTCACAGGTGCTATACTGACTGTTCCCGCGGAATCCACACGCACTTTGGAGGGATCACTGCTGCTCCAGGTGATCTTCATGTTTTTCGGCGAAACAGTTGGCTTCAGCCTGTAACTGGGCACTCTTTCGGAAAGCACAAGGAGGGAAGTATTAGATACGATCGACAGACCATGTGTGTGCGGATGCTTGCTGGCGCCTGAGTTTTTCTTGGTCTTAAGCAGTCCCCACGAATAGTACATGCAGTAAGGATCGTGTCCCGACCACTCAAAGTGAAGATGATATCCTGTAGCGGAACCGGTCTTTCCAACCTTACCGATTGTCTGCCCCGCCTTGACTCTGCTGCCCTTTGCAATCTTGCACTTCGCCTTCATGTGACCATAATAGGAGTATGTTCCGTCATCATGTTTAATGACAACCTGATTGCCGCCGCCGCTCGTATATTTGTTCCTCACAATCTTGCCGGCTGCGACCGCATAAATCGCAGTGCCTTTAGATGCGGCGATGTCCACCACGCAATTCGGATCATATTTGCTTTTTTTCAGCTGACCCCATGTATACAGGTAGCTTTTATGTTTAGATCCGCCGGAATACTTGTGCAGTACGGTTGCTGAGTAAACCTTTCCGGACGGAAGCGGAAAACCATTTACAAATGACGCTGCACCGGCAGTCTTCTGCAGAACCCCTTCCAGCGGCAGAACAAGTATCGCTGCAGTCAGCAGAATTGATACAACGATTTTTCTTAACCCTATCCCTTTTTTCATCGATAATCACCTTTCCAGTCACAGTTGAGAATACAAATTACGAAACGTCCGGTCTGCAAACCGGACAACTTAAGACTTATTAATTATATTAAAAATTGACTTTTTTTTCAATGACATGTTCCGCAAAGGAAAAAGACACCTCCCGCTGCAGCATTGTCATCAGCCATAACAAAGCATACGGGAGGAGTCTTTCTATAGAGGGATTATTTCATACCGGGGTATGATGGGTTGGGTATATGTGTTGAGCGGCTCGTGTTTATACTAGATTACTCTTCCACAATCATAATCTTTGTGCCGACTTCGACGACCGGCATCTCCTTGTTCTCGACGTAGATCGTGCCCGGCAGTTCAACTTCTGTTGCGCCGCTGAAATTAATCGTGCAGTGTCCGAGACCTGCCAGTGTGACCGGTGCCTCTTCTCCGACAGCCGTGATCTTGTAGGACGCGTCGCCGACACACAGGGTCTGTCCCGGTGCGATCGTGCCATTGATCGGATTTACACTGACGCTGTAGCAGTAATCCTTCAGTTCTTCCGGTGCATTCTCACCGAAAATAATGAACAGCCCTGCATCTTTAAACTCTTCAACGCCTGCGCCAAGTGCTTTTACCTGATTTTCGTAAATAACTTTCATAATAAACTCCTTACCGGGGTCCGACCCCTCCTGAATCTTTCTCAAACTGTCCTGATTTTATTATATCCTGTTTGGAGGTGCCTGACACCCTTAATACGTGTTTATGCAGTGGCAGGCGACATTATATTTTTATAAACGGATCACACTGCAGCTGTATACAGGCCGATGCTGCCGACGACTGCGAGCAAAATACGAACCCAGCTGGTGATGAATCTTGAGTACATAACAGATACGACACCGACTTCTACGGTTTCTGTCTCTGCTTCTGCAAGACCAAGTCCGACCGGAATGAAGTCGCAGGCTGCGTGGCAGTTCAGTGCGAACAGTCCGATGAGGGACATGGACGGTGAAATATTACCGGATGCGATCTCTGCGCCGAAAATACCGCCGAGGATCTGTGAGATAACAGCGCCCGGTCCAAGCAGTGCGGAAAGTCCGGGGATGGAGCAGATGATACCGAGGATCAGCAGTCCGACGGTGTTGCCAAGCAGCGGATGCAGCAGATTAGAGAATGCCTCTCCAAATCCGGATCCGTTGATGATACCGATCAGCATGGAAACGAATGCCATGAACGGAAGCAGTGTTGTGATGCAGGTCTGAATCGCGTCACGTGCAGCCTGGTTGAAGGTTGCGATGACTTTGCCGGCGCCGAGACCGATCTTTGTCATCAGGTTTGCGTTTCCGGACTCTGCCATCTGCTCGGAGATCTTCTTGCCGGACTCATATTTGCCCTTTTTCTCACCGCTTTCGGAAGTCCTGTCGGATGCACCGTTATCAGAAGCTGCAGCTGCTGCAGTACTTGCGCCGGAAGCTGCGCCGTCCTGGTCTGCAGAATCTCCTCCGATCGGTGCTTCAGATGCATCTGCCAGTGAAATATTTGCCGCAGTAACACCCGATACATAGATGTCTTCTTTGATGAACTGTGCCAGCGGGCCGGCTTTTCCGACCGGATTGATGTTGATGGTCGGGATGCGTTTCTTCGGATACAGGCCGCAGCGAAGTGTGCCGCCGCAGTCGATGATCACCAGCGCGATCTCGTTTTCCGGACAGCTGGTCTTAAACCCGTTGACCGGTTCCAGTCCTGCAAGCTCGACGATCTTGTCCAGGAATTCCGGCGCGACGCCGCCGCCTGTAATGTACATGACTTTGTTCTTCTCTTCTGTTCCCTTTACTACCAGCGGGCCGCCAAATCCGCCCGAACCTTTTTCAATACGAATTGCACGATATTCTGCCATTTTTATATCCTCTCTGCCTGAAGCTGATGCATTATTTTTATTATCAGATATGAGCCTTCAGTTCGCGGCTCAGCTTGATGCCCTGCTGTCTCTCTACGAATCTCGTTGTGAAATCAGTCACATATCCGGAGATGAAGTTTGCAATGATACCGACCAACATGTAGCGGATCGCCAGCTGTGTGGTGTCCAGACCAAGCTGTGAGATACCGTTTGCGATTCCGAGGAAAATCAGGATCTCGGCCGGATTGATGTGCGGGAAAATACCGCTGTTTGTGTGACAGTGATAACTTGCTGATGCGTAGTAACTCGGCTTGTAAAATTCCGGCATAAATTTGCCCATTGATAATGCCATCGGGTTGCCGAGCATGAACGCGCTGATAAACGGGAGTACCGCGTAGCGCAGAATCGGATTGCTTGTGCAGACCTTTGCGATCTTCTCAACACGCTGATCGCCGATCAGTGCGATGATTGCATTCATCAGAACCAGCAGCATCAGGATGGTCGGGATAATGCCTGTGACCCAGTTCATGAACTGCTGTCCGCCGAGTGTAAAGAGATTCATAAAGCCGGCAGCCAGTTTAACAATAAAATCCATAGTGTTCCGCCTTTCTTAAAAATGTAGTTTTTGCAGCTGCATTAATGCATCCGGCCTCCGGCGAGTGCACCAATTGCATTGCCGACCTTCTCGAAAGGTGTCGGCGGCTCGGGAATTATCTCGCCCGCCGTAAACTTCCGGTAAGTCAGTGCCGCATCGGCAATCGCCCTGCCTAGATTTTTATGCGTTTTGGGTGCGTCAGCCTCTGTCAGGTCTCCGACATACCGTCCCTCGAAGCCTTCCATCGGTTTCACGCGTGCCATGAAGGTAATGCCCTCCAGCTTTTCCGCCTCCTGCACGATGCCGTGATCGTCAATCAGGAACATGACGATCGCACCTGCCCGGAAACCGCCGGATTTTCTGCCGCAGGCCACTTTGCCTTTCCTGCGCAGCTTCACAAACTCATTTGTAAAATGCTTCATCTGAATTGCACTTAAGATACCCTGTGCGATAAAAGCCGCCGCAACGACCAGACAAATCTGCAGCATAATTACCTCCTTTGTTTATGGTGACATGCACCATTATATTATTCTAAACTTATCCGCGGGATTTTCCGCCGGAGATGTTAATGGTTGTTCCTGCGATGTAGCTCGCGCGGTCTGATACAAGATAAGCAACCAGGTTGCCGACTTCGTCAAGCTTGCCGTCGCGGCCAAGCGGAATGACTTTCGTGTAGTCTGTTGAAAGATCTTCCGGCTTCACGCCTCTTGTGTAGGCGAGTGCCTCGTTGTATGCCGGTGTGCGGAGTCCGGTTGCCTCCATAATGCCCGGTGCGCATGCCAGAACGCGGATGTTGTACTTGCCGAGTTCTTTCGCCCAGGAGCGTGTGAAGCTGTCGACCGCCCCTTTTGTTGCCGAGTACGCTGACTGTCCCTGTGATCCTTCTTTGCCGGACTCAGAAGACATATTCAGAATAACACCTTTTCCCTGCTTTAACATCTGTTTTGCGCATGCCTGTGCACAGAACATCAGGCCTTTTACATTGATGCCGAACATCAGGTCGAATGACTTTTCATTCAGCTCGTATTCCGGACGCTCTCCTTTGACATCCACCAGAAGTCTCGGAAGATTGATGCCGGCGTTGTTGACCAGTGCGTCGACCTTACCGTACTTTTCCACAACCGCAGCAACCATTGCGTTTACGCTTTCTGCGCTTGTGACATCACACTTGACACAGAACATATCTTCCAGCATGTCACCAGTCTCAACACTCAGATCCGCGATGACTGCAGTCGCGCCTGCATCTTTCAGTGTCTCCGCGACGTGCTTTCCGATTCCGGACGCGCCGCCTGTTACGATTACCACCTGTCCTTCAAGTCCAAGCCAGTTTTGCATTTCCATTTCCCTCCTTTGATACGATTGCAGATCCGATCGAAGAATCCGCGTTCAACCTTCTTAGCTCACCCCGCGTGGTTTATCTTTGATCTGGCCTTATTGTATCTGAGGGAATAAGAAACTTTAATACGTTCATTTTCATGCAGATGGAAATGCATTTGTACAGGAGATTTCTGCACCGTGGAAATGAATTAGACCGGCGGATTTCCATAAAGCAGAATCTTTCAGACCGAAAGCTCACGTCTGGAATCCCGTTTATGACAGCACCTCTTTCAAAAAACGAACCGGGCGTGTATTCTCACACGCCCGGCCCGTAACCGGTTATATTATTTATTTACTCCATCTGTCTGTACAGCGCCTGCCGCATCTGCTGGTAGGTCACCGCCGACGCAATGCTGTCCCGCAGTTCCTTATCCTGGCTGATTACGATGATCTCGTCGTACAGCCGGATCAGCAGGTTATCCTCTTCTTCCACATGTTCCGGCAGCGCCAGCAGGAAAATAATACTGATTTCATGCGCTCCGTTTTGAATCGGTTTCGGAAAGACACCGATTGCCAGCACGATTCTGTCACCGGCATACTGGATCGCGTGGGGAAGCGCAATGGCGTTGTCAAACACCATGGTGCCTTTCTTCTCACGTTCCTCCAGCCGTGCCTCAAATCCTTCGTCGACCAGTCCCCGCACACACAGGCTGTCTACCATGAGGTGGAGCGCTTCTTCATACGTCTGTTCTGTTTCCAGAACAAAAAACTGATCCCGGTCCAGAAGCCCGGCCATCACAAACCAGTTGCTGTCGAGTGCCGGAACATCCAGTTCATCCCAGTAGCGCGCCTTGTCAATCTTGCGCCGCACTTCCTGTTCATTGAAAATCTCATTGATCCGGATCACAGGCCGTCCGCAGTCTCCTTCCAGATCCTGCGTCGAGATCACCAAATCAAATGCCGCCAGCCGTTCCGGTACCGCCTCCTCCAGTGCGAGCATTGTCAGCTCATCCTTTGCTGTGAGAATCCGAGACAGCTGCATCTCGATCAGACGCGCCGTCACACGTCCGGTCGTGTAGACTGCCGCAATGCGGAAATGCTCCCGCTCCATCTGACTTTCTGCCAGAAATACACCAAAATAGGTTGCCAGATACGCCTGCTCATCCCGCGTGATCGGAAGATTATATTCCTCTGCAATCACATCTGCCGCGATCCCCGCCATCTGCCAGGCGAGCGGATATTTCTCTGCTACTTCCTGCTGCAGCGGATTTGGCAGCCGGATCCCGAAACGCATCCGGTTGATCATAAACATCAGATGATATAGAAACGATTCCTTGAAATCTCCCGGCCGAACCGTCAGATTCATTTCTTCGCGGATCCGCTCCCGGATCTTCTTTGTCAGCGGCCGCATCGATTCATCCAGCTCAATCGACCGCATTCCCTCTATATCTGCCGGCGTCCGCATGCCGATAATCGGCATCATCACAAACAGTTTCTCCTCCACCGGCAGCTCTGTGTAAAGACTCCGGCTGATCTGATCCATCACATCGCTTACCATGGAAAACTCTGCCCGCGCCGAGAGATTGTATGCCCGGTCTGTCAGCTGCCCGATAAAATGCCCCGTCAGGAACCGGTCCAGCATAAGGATCACAAACCGGCGGAAATTCTCCTGTGCCTTGCGTTCCAGCTTATAGTCCTTAAACATCCGGCTGATGATATCTTCGATCTCCTGATCCAGCGGATACGACTGATAAATCACATCAAAACTCATTTCCAGCACATACCGGCGGATATCCGTTTCGGCGCCGCAGAGCGTCAGGCCCTGATTCGTTTTCCCCTGAATATTCAGATGATAAGATTCCACCTCTGCCCTGAGTTTTTTCAGATCCCCAATCAGTGTTGTCCGCCCGATTGACATTTCATAGGCCAAATCATCCGTAAGCAGGGGCGCATCCGCACGCATCAGTCTGCCAAACATATAATCCATCCGGTTGCGCGGTGAATTCAGAAAATCATCTGTCTCGGAAATCTCATCCACAAGTTTCTGAAACCGCACCGGATCAAACACCCGCAGCGTATACTGGCCCTTCTGCCCGTCAATCAGGGCGCTTCCATCCAGCGTCTCATTCAGCTGCTTAATGTCATTACGAATTGTCCTGTCACTGACCTGAAGTCTGGAAGCAAGGCTGTTCACCGACAGGGACTGTGCACTGCGAAACTGCTGCAGCAGCACCGCCGGCCGGTTATCACTGAATAAACTTTTCATCGAATCCGCTCCTTCGCTCTTCAGGCATATAAATGCCTTACCCCATCTGTAAACCACCTGAAAACCGTCTTCTCTGCTGATCATATTATAGCGTACCGGGAAAGGATTTTTAATACAGTCTTTTTCCGCACTGCGGAAACACGATGGAATCGGAAGATGCACAAGCACGACGCGTCTGATCGAAGCTTGCAATTGATTCGATCATGTAAATAAATGTATTGTATTCAACTGCCTGTAATTCCGTGTATAATAGAATTCGAAGTTATTATTAAATCATGCATGAAAGGCAGTACCATATGCGTATCACACTGATTTTATTTGTTATGATTGTCATCCTCTCAGGCTCCTGCATCCAGAGCGCACTCGGATTTGGAACCACCATGATCACGATGGGATTTCTCCCGCTGGTCATGGAGTACAGCAAAGCCATGGGTCTGTCCATCATCATGGTCAGCATCAGCACCCTGTATATTTCTATTAAATACAGGAAATATATACGCTGGGGTGTCATGCTTCCGGTCCTGATCCCGACCGCGATTATCTGCGGCACCGTGAATCTGCTGTCGGCAAAGGTCAATTCGACGACAATGTACCTGCTGCTCGGCTGCATGTTTGTCGCGGTATCGATTTTCTTCTTTGTTTTTTCTCAGCGGATCCACATCCGGCCGACCCCTGTGTCCGGCACGGTTCTCGGGGTGATCTGCGGCATTTTCTACGGGCTTTTTGCTTCCGGCGGTCCTACGGCGGCACTGTATCTTCTGCCCTCCATAAACGACAAAAAAGAATACCTGGCAACAATCCAGGCATTCCTTTGTATCAACAATTATATTATTTTAATCATCAGCCTGGCGCTCGGCCGGCTCGATGCAGGTGATCTGCCCCTGGTACTGGCAGGCGCAGCTGCTATGATCGCCGGGACACTGCTCGGGCTCGTCGTCCACCGGAAGATCCCGTCGGATATTTTCGGCAAGGTGATTTACGCCTTCGTCGGGATCGGCGGCGTGTGGATTATTGTAAGCCATCTGATCTGAGTTTTAAGGATAGCGGAAATACGACAGTACTTCGTCCATGATCTGCCTTCGTTCCTCGTCGGCTTTGCGCCGCGCCTCCAGCTCACGCTCCTCCGGTTCCGGCATCTCCCAGTCGAAGACATTCCGGTCTTCGTAATCTGTCTCATTCTCTGTGACCAGTCCCGGTTTAAACTGTGTCTCATACAGCTCTGTGTAGACACCGCCGGCTGCTACAAGGTCACTGTGCGTGCCGCGCTCCACGATCCGTCCGTTTTTGACGACGATGATCTCGTCAGCCGCCAGAATGGTCGAGAGTCTGTGCGCGATCAAAATGCTGGTGCAGGATGTGACGAGCGGGTCGATCGCTGCCTGAATCTTCGCCTCGGAAATAGAATCCAGCGAGGCCGTCGCCTCATCAAAAATCAGCAGGGCAGGTTTTGCCAGCAGGACGCGCGCGATAGAAATGCGCTGCTTCTCGCCGCCGGACAATTTCAGACCACGGTTGCCGACCAGCGTGTCAAATCCATGTTCCTGCGCCTCGATGAAATCCAGTACATTTGCCTGATCACACGCTTCCCGCAGTTCTTCTTCCGTCGCGTCCGGCCTGACGTAAAGCAGGTTGTCGCGGATGGAACCGTTAAATAAATAGGTCTCCTGTGTCACGACGCCGATGGAACTGCGCAGATACGTGAGATCCAGTTTCCGCACGTCCACATCATCAAAAAGAACCGCACCTTCCTGCACGTCATAGAGACGCGGAATCAGGTTGACGATTGTGCTCTTGCCGGAACCCGACGGACCAACGATTGCAACGGAACGCCCCGGTTCCAGCCGGAAACTGATATCGTCCAGAATCTTCCGGTCTTCCGAGTAAGAAAAGCCGACATGCCGGAATTCCACACTGCCTTTTGCTGCTTCCGCGTCCGGCACAATTGCGTCCGGCGCGTTTTTCACTTCGGCAGGCATATCGAAATAATTGAAAATGCGGGAAAACAGCGCCATCGAACGGATCCAGTCAACCTGAATATTCAGCAGGGAATTTACCGGACCATACATCCTGGACAGCAGTGCCACCAGCACCGTAATATCACCTACGGTCAGATCCGCGCCGCGCCGAATCATCAGAATGCCGCCCACCAGATACAGCAGCATCGGCCCGACACTCGTAATCGTCGAGAGCACAACGCGGAACCATCTCCCGGCCATTCTCTCCCGGATGTTGAGCTTTACCATTCTGCTGTTAACATCCTCGTATTTCCCGTACTCGTATTCTTCTTTGCAGAATAATTTTACCAGCAGCTGCCCGCTGACAGACATGGTTTCATTTAAAATGCCGTTGATCTCATCGTTACAGGCCTGCGCCTCATTTGTGATCATCCAGCGCGTCTTGCCCGCGCGCCGGGTCGGCAGGGTAAACAGCGGAACAATGACGATGCCGACCGTCGCGAGAATCCAGTTCTTCCGGTACATCGCCGCAAGTGCCGCAATCATCGTAATCCCGTTCGACAGAATGCTGGTGAATGTATTCGAAATCACCTGCTCCACACCGGAAATATCACTCGTCATGCGTGTGATGATTTCCCCCTGGTTGTTTGTCGTAAAGAATCGCTGTGACATCTGCTGCAGGTGCCGGTACATCGCGTTGCGCATATCAAACGTGATATGCTGCGCGATCCACGTATTCAGATAACTCTCCGCGACGCCGATCAGATTCGACGCGGCCGTGACAGCCAGCGACGCAATGATCAGAACAATCAGCCGATGCAGATCCCTGCCGATCAGACCCTCGTCGATCATGCGGCCGGTCAGAATCGACGGCATCAGCGTCAGAACTGACGATGCCGCAATACAGAGCACAGCCAGAAAAAGCTGCTTCCTGTAAGGCCGCAGATAGGAAAAAACGCGCACCAGCAGCGCCTTCGTCACCTTCGGCTGGTTCGCCTTTTCTTCTTCTGTCAGAAACCTTCCTCCCGGACCAAAACCTCCCGGGCCTCCACGTGGCGGCATGCTGCACCTCCCTGCTATGTGAACACCTGATTACCTGAACACACTTTTCTTTTATCTGTACGGAATCAGGAAATACTGTTCCTGATGTTATAAAACAGAATTCCCCCGATTACAATCACTGCGCCGACAATGGCAAACTTTCCGAGTTTCTCCCCGTAAAAAACTGCCACAAGGATCGGATTCAGAATCGGCTCAATCGCTGTCACAATGGAAGCCGTAACCGGATCCGTATATTTTGTACCGATGGAAAATAAAATATAAGCCAGACCGACCTGAACAGCGCCAAGTATGATTACCGGAATGAGCACAGCCGCCCCGAATGCCGTTTCTCTCGATACCATCGGACAAAGTACCGCGCCGCAGATCAGCTGCCCGAAAAACATGGAGGACAGCGCATCTCCCCGCTCGAACGAATTCAGCAGAAATACGCCGGCATAAAAAATACCGGACAGCAGTGCGAACACATCTCCCATCCATTTCCCGGTCGATATTCCCTCAAAAAAGAAACAGAGAATCCCGAGCAATACAATTGCAATCGAAATCATCCCCGTCTTTTCCGGTTTTCTTTTAAAAAACAGAAACAGGAGAAAGATAATCCAGATTGGCGCGGTATACTGCAGAACAATGGCATTGCCGGCCGTCGTCATCTTTGTGGCAACCGCAAACATCGTCGTCACACCTGCCATGCAGACCGCGCCGACTGCCACGACACCGTTCCATTTCAGCCGGTGATGCGTCAGCAGGATATAAATGCCGATGACAAGGCAGGCAATCAGATTCCGCGCACCGTTAATGGCAAGCGGATTCCACGGGATTACCTTCATCAGAAGCCCGCCCGTTGAGAAGCAGAGCGAAGCCGCAAGCATCGCGATGATACCCTTCCTGTTAGTCTGATTCTTCTGTTCGGTCATGAGAGTCTTCCTCCGTGATGCTGCTCCCCGCTGCCTGTAATGCTTCTTTCCCGCCGCCTGTGATGCTTCTTTCCGCACCTGCGGCGGAAAACCTGTTGATCATTATATCAGATCTCAGCCTCATATACGCCGCTTTTTCCGCCGGACTTGCGGAGCAGCAGGACATCCTCAATCACCATTCCCCGGTCAACTGCCTTGCACATGTCGTAGATGGTCAGTGCCGCGACAGAAGCTGCTGTCAGTGCCTCCATCTCAATCCCGGTTTTATGAGAACAGCGGGCGGTGCTGACAATCCTGACATGCGTATCATCTGCGGGAACAATCTCGATCTCCACCTTCTCGATCGGAATCGGATGGCACATAGGAATCAGATCGCTTGTCTTCTTGGCCGCCATGATGCCCGCAATCCAGGCACAGGCAAATACATCCCCCTTCGGCATGCTGCCGTCGCAGACATCCCCAGCGTCCGTGCTGCGTAAATCAGATCCGGATCCACCAGTTCAAATGCTGCGCGGGCATTGCGGTACATCAGCGGAAATGCAATCACCGTTGCCGCAACAGCTGTTTTCATAGGAATCAGGAGCGGGCTCCAGTCCAGCTGCTTCATCATTTCAATCAAAGCGCCCATAAATTCGTTCCTCTCTCAAAACAGGCTGGCGCATCAAGAACCTAAATGCGCCAGCCCACCCATCTTATCAGACTTCTGTATCAAAGTAATACTTCTGGAACACTTCTTTCATCTCGTCAGATGAAACAAATTCAACAAAATCTTTAGCTGCTGCTGTTTCAGCCTCGTCTGCCTCCGCATTCTTAATCTGTGCGATCGGATAGATAACGTTTCCTGTTAAATCATAACTGACTTTTTCCAAAATCTCAACATCATCCTCGTATCCGTATGTATCTGAGTAATAAGTTGTTCCGACTTCGCAGGATCCTTCTACAACCGCCGCAAGGACTTTGCTGACATTCCCCTGCTCGCTGATCTCAACGCCGCCGAGTGCCTCTGAAACTTCCGCCGTGGTATATGCGGACGGATCCTCTGTCTCCGGAAGAATCCCGGCATTCATCAGGGCTGTGCGGGTGTACTTGCCGACCGGCACGCTGCCGTCCGCCAGTGCAATACTTTCTGCGTCCTTCAGTGTTTCAAGACCGGTCACTTTGGTACCGTTATCCTTCAGCGCGATCACGCACACCTGATTATTGACGACATTGGTTCTAGTGCCATCTACAACAAGCTGATCATCATTTTCCAGTTTGTCCATCTGCTTCTGAGCCGCCGAGAAGAATACATCACACGCGTAGCCTTCCTCAATCTGGGTCAGAAGTGTGCCTGAGCTGTCAGCATTGTAAGTGATCGTAACTTCCGGATGCTCCTCATTGTATTTCTCTGCCACTTCCTCCATGACCTTGCTGAGTCTGGCTGCGATAAACACCTGAATTTCTGTCTTCTCAGAGGTATCTTCCGCCGCCGTTTTCGAGGATGCTGAAGAGGATGCCGCAGAAGAGCTGCCTGTGCTTCCGCATCCTGCCAGTCCGATTACCATCATGCCTGTCAAAACCATTGCTGCTATTTTGTTTCTCATTGCTTTCCTTCTTTTTTTCCATTATATTTTTTAACATGTAGTTCTGTTATTATGCTTCCATTATCATCACAGAAGTGGCTTTAATAATGGCAGTTGCTTTTTCTCCGGCTTTTAAACCGAGTTCTTTGACTGCTTCCAGTGAAATTGTAGATGTAAGACCGATATTCTCTTCGATATCAAGTTTCACAATCGCATTGACCGCTCCTTCCGATCATTTTGTCACCGCCCCGGATTTCATAGGTCTTTGTATGTTGTCAGACATCTGCTATAATGACAGTATAAAAGATTCTATGAACAGTCTTTCGAGGATCACGCAAAAATCATTGACGCACTCGAAGCACACAACGGCGTTCTT
This sequence comes from Lachnospiraceae bacterium FE2018, assembly GCA_000702845.1. GTDB lineage: Bacteria > Bacillota > Clostridia > Lachnospirales > Lachnospiraceae > CADBRN01. The sequence goes on along the minus strand of JNKK01000035.1, from coordinate 9,030 downwards.
TCCGGTGAAATGATGTACCGTCATATTTCAAATGTGCAGCGCCTGTTCAATGCGCTCACGGCGGAACAGAACGACTGAGGAGAATCAATGCTCGCAAAAGAAAAAGGAGTCCTTTCGGGCTCCGATCTCTACTTTATGACGCCGTCTGACAACGCGCGTGATATGCTGTTTTACCTGACTGCCTGCGGTTATTACTACACCAATGCGGACTATCTGATTCAGCGGGAAACGTATCAGAGCTACCTGATCATTTACCTCTGTGACGGACAGATGTCCGTGTCTACGGGCGGAAAACGGCAGCTGATCAAGGCAGGCCAGATCTGTTTTCTGGACTGCTATGATCCGCATGAATACCGCAGCATGGGGCATGCCGAGTTCATCTGGGCACATGTGGCCGGCTCAAATATTTCCGCCTTCCACAAGCGAGTCATTCAGAATTATGGCTCTTACGTTTTCTCCGCTTCCCAGCATGAGGAAATCCGGAAGCAGCTGTTTGCTTTCACCTATGCAGAGCGCAACAACCAGGAAGTGTCCGAATGGAAGCATTCCGACCAGATCTATCACCTTCTGATCCTGATGCTGGATCAGGCCGGCAAAACAGATGCAGCGCTGTCGGATCGCTCTGTTTCTGCCGCAACGCGGCAGGCCATGGAATATATCCGCATCCACTATGATCAGCAGCTCTCGCTGGAACAGATTGCAAACGAAGTCAGCATGAGCCAGTTTCATTTTTCCCGCGTATTCAAGCGGGAATGCGGTTATTCGCCGCATGAATTTCTGATCATCACGCGCATGGACCGGGCAATGTATCTGCTCAAAACAACCGATCTGCCGGTCAAAGCAATCTCAGCTCAGATCGGCTACCAGAATGAAACGACTTTCACAAACGCATTCACCGGCAGAATCGGACTCTCACCGAGCAAATTCAGAAAGTTCCCGATCTGATGCAAAAGTTCCCGATCTGATGCATTAAGGTTATTCATAATACATGTTCCGGTTCACGTAGTACCAGACATCCATCTCCTTGTGATTAATGAATTTCTTTTTCGCATAGCGGTATTCTTTCGACAGTTTCTCGCCCGCCATGAAGAAGATTCCCCGGTCCGTAATCTCCATAATATCGTCCCCGGTGAATTTCGCAGAGAACGATGCCAGGCATTTTGCCTTGCCTTTTCCGGTCTCTTTCTTCCGGAAAACTTTAAACTTCGTTTTGGAACCGGACCTGGAACATGTCACGTAATACCAGTATCCGTTGATTTTTGTATAGGCCCTGATCGACTTTCCGCCGACTTTTTTGAGTGATTTCTTCTTCGTATTGAAGACATACTTCGTGCCGTTTTTCTTCTCGACCATGAAGTATCTGCCGCTGACGACAGAACGCTCGATCGGAAAACAGTTGATATAGCCGGATTTTACTACGGACTCTTTGCCTGTGTTAACATTCACCCGGTAGAGTTTATAAATATTGGTGCTCAGGCCGCGGTATTTGCTGTAATAGAGATAATTCCCATAGATATGAATGTAGATTGTCGTATCGGTACTCCGGGATGTCCTGTATTTTGTCAGATTCACCAGCGTTCTGGTCTTTCCTGTGGAAAGATCCTTGCATTTGATCGTGGTCCCGTCTTTATCGTCGGTGTAGATCAGCTTCCTGCCGTTCGTGTAAAAATCGCTTGTATCATACGATTTGAACTTCAGAATCTCTTGGCTTTTACCGCCGCCAACCTTCTCCCGATAGACGTGATACACCTGGGCATTCGGCTTTTTGGTGAAATAATAGTAGTATTCGCCAACCTGCGTGTAATCTGTATAATCCCGCAGAATCCGGACCCAGTTATTGCTGTCCCATGCGACGGCGGCAGTGGTTTCCTCTGTGCCGCTCTCCGCTGCCAGGACACGAGATGCGCCGCCTGCCGGCAGCGATTCCCTGCCGGCTGCTTCATCGAACACCTGCATGATAGAAAATGCAATCACCAGTGACAATACAAAGGAAATGATACGTTTCATAATTAATTTGCAGCTCATTTGAATGACCCCCTCAGACAAACATGTGCAGCCGGTTTCGATCTTTTTATTGTAAGGGAATCAGACCCCATACGCAACGCGCGCGCGATCAGAGATCGCGATATATCATCCTACTCTGCTCAGATATCCCTCTTCCATCATCGTCATGACATTTTCAGGCAGCATATACTGATCTCCTCCCCCGGGTTCATCAAACCACGGAGCAATTTCACCTGCCTGCACCGTAAATGACTTTTCTACAATAAACACGCTGTACGGTCTTTCATCGGTGCCGGGCGCACAGGCCCGCTCTTCGTAAGAGATTCCATACGGGCATGCGAAATATCCGTAATCACTTCCGTAGCGGTCGATCCGCACGCCTTCTTCCAGCGTGATTTCCTCCGTCTCACCTTCAAATCCATTATTCTCCGGCCAGTTGATTTCACCAGTATCCTGGTTGTAATACTTTGGATTATCAAACGTGTCTTTATATTCCAGGTAAAGCATTTCTTCCGGCGCGTTCTCATCCCAGCTGTCCAGCTTTTCCTGATCCGCGCCCGCCAGATGCAGCGCAAATACCTGGTTAGCATAGATCAGATCCGGATCTTTGATCTGATCCTTGTTGAGCAGATAGATCTTTTTCCATTCTTTCCAGTCACCCAGCTGCTCTCTGGCAATGACTGTGAGATTATCCCCTTTTTTTACGATATAAGTTTCGTCCCCGGCAAAAACAGACACCGGACTGATCATCAGAAATATGAAGAGTATACCCAGGATGCTGTAAAATCGTTTTTTCATTTTTTCCTCCGAATATCCATGTTGTTATGACAAATAATTCCGGTAAGATGCAACTGAATCCAGTTCACGTGTTTGGCATTACCATCACGGTTACTGTAAAAAGCAACAACCGCCACTCGTGCAAGTGACGGTTGTGTAGAAATATACAACATCTAAACATGCATTGAGGCTAACCGCTTGTCGCAGTGCTCCTCTTTTCACCGTTATTATAAAGCCACTATTAATTCTTGTCAATGTATACCACTGCCTGATTCTCTGAATCTGCAGCATTTTCTTTACGAATCCAGTTGTCGGAAAAAACTCCTGATCAGATGTCTGACCGGGTCTTTTTTATTCCGTTTAATGCTATGTTTTGATTTCGCTTATTTAATAGTGACAGACACCAATGGTCTAAAAATTTATAGTGACAGGCACCGATGGTCGTTTTGGAGTTTTTTTCTTAATTGTGCCTGTCACCATAAATTTCTTTAGTGTTCCGGCGTCAGTTATTCATCGAGATCAGAGGCTTTTAATATAACCTCCTTGCTCTACGCCTCATCCTGAAGCCGTACATCAAAGCGGATACCATGATAAGAGCGATACCGCTTAATGTATAAGGTAGTGTGCCAGAGCCGCCGGTGGAAGGTAATTCAACACCCGGATTGTTTGTGATTCGATAATAAATGGTTTCATTATTTGAATTTGCAGTTTCACCACTATGTGTAAGATCTACCGTGTTATCCGCATTTGTCCGCTTTACACCGCTTTCAGCATTCAATACCAGAGATGCATTTTGAGTCCAATCATAAATACCTGAATCCGGCTTTGTTGTTTGTGTCGTTGTCCCCGGTTTTGGTGTAAATACATCTGATAAACTCAGATTAACAGGGATCGGTGAAATAGCAATGTATCCTGCAGGAACCTCCGTTTCCACAAGATAATACTGCTCCCCTTCTTCTAACTGCTCAATCTGATCTTTTACTGCAATACCGGTCGAACTGGTATCAAGATCTGCAACTTTATAGTATTGTCCGCCATCGATTTCCAACAGATCTGTTTCACCATCTCTTGCTGTGCGATACAGGGCAAACTTTGCTCCGGGAAGAATCTGATCATTCAGGTCAACTTTTGTGATCTGGAGACCTTTTACGTATACATTGATGATGTGTGTATTGTCCTTGGTGATATTTCCTGCTCTGCTTCCTGCCATTCCCGATCCATAAGAACCGGTATGCCAGTTGGTAATATTTGCTCCTTTTGGTCTGTAGCTGACAGTAAGCGTATACTTTTCCACCTCATCTCCGGTAATGGTTGTATCATGAGGAGATTCCGACAGATCTTTTTCTCCGGACTTAACTACCTGCGTCAGGCTGACCAAAATCGTACCAACTATTGAATGGTCATAAGCACTATAATCAAAGGTCTTTGAGTTTCCTGCAATCAGATCTGCCCAGTCATCAGCTGTCAGCGTGATCCCAAGGTCCGAAATAGAGAATTCTTCTCTCCCATTTGTCTCATCACGGTTGTCATTGGTATTTGCAGAATATTGATAAGTCAGGCTGCCGTCAGAAGACATACGATGATCCGAATCCGTCTTTGTAACGACTTCCTTTACTTTCACCTTTTCCCAAAGTGCTTTTATTTCCGTCAACGGATCAACATTCGTACCCAGATAAACTGTCCACTCTGTATCATTTTTTGTGATGTACAGCTCATCTACATTTACATAGGGTGTTTCAAATGAGGTCGTATGATCCCCCTGCGGAAGATCATGCTGTTCTGTTTCCCCGCGTACAATATATTTCTTGGCTTCAAACTGGCTTCCCTCCGCGTTGGTACTGATCCCGTTTCCGCCGAGGAAATCTTCTTTCGCTTTTACAAAGACCGTTCCATGCCAGCCCGGTTCAGTAATGGCACCATGGGAATCTGTGGTGGGCCAATCAATATTCTGATCCTTCCATTCCACATACCAGTTTCCTGTTGAAGAATCTTTTTTTATCTGTCCCGCTGCATCGTTTGCACCAGCATTGACTTTTGTACCGCTTAAGTTAATCCAATCATTTTCCGCAAGCGGACGACCGTCCACCTTATTTACCGGATAAAAGGCCGGATCGATAACATCTTTTACATCTGCCACGAGATTTGCCTGGACAAATATACTATCCACGATCTTGGTGACGGCATTAATGATCTGGGCAGCATCCTCTGCCGCATATCTGTAACTGCTTCCAGATGCAATGCCAAACAAACCATTCTGATTCGTTCCGACATTAGAGAGGCTCAGTCCCATGGTATACAGCTCTGTGTTATGACCAAAGTCATCTTTCAAGCCTCTTAATTTGTCAGCGACTTTTCCTATGGAAGTCCATGTCACTGTATGTGCTTCTGGCGTCGTTCTGGATGCATCATAGTTCTCGTATTCATAGTTCGGTGCACCATCTGTGACCAGCACTACGACATGTTTGCGCCCCGCATAATGCTCATCATAGTAACTGGTATTCTTGTTATATTTTTCTACTGCCTTTTCCAGACCGCCTTCATGATTCGTTCCGCCATCCAGACTGACATTGTTAATCTTATCTAGCAATGTTGCCTGCTCACTTTTGCCATAAGTTCCGTAATCTGTAATTGTCTGATTAAAGCCGATCAGTCCGATCTGTGCATTATCATCCACGGCATAAACAACCTGTGAGGCCACACGCACGCACTGCTTCAGATATTCGATTCGGCTGACCCAGGTCTTACGCTCTCCAAATGATCCATTTGACGTACCGGTAATACCAGTTGTATATATCTTCCCGTCATCCATATTGCCATATGACCAAGTACTAAGCGGTGATCCGGACTGTCTGGAGTTTTTGGGTCCACCATTTGCGATATCATCCGGTGGGTTGTAAACAGAGGCATCGCACCAGAGCCACTGACCATAACGAGTTTCATTATAATATCCGTTCCAATACTGATATGAACTGTTCGGATCATAGAAAATCGCAAACTGTGTCGCAGCGCCATTCTTATTCTGAATCACAAAATAAACCTGATTCCGATTCCCATTCGAATTGATCCAATCTCTTACGTTCGACGCGTTCGTTCCACTGAATGTCCCCACCTGTGTAAGGCTCGTCGGGAAAAACATGGATCTGGACGCGTCCACGACAAACTCCAGCGCAATACTTGGTGATACCTCATAATCTGACGAAGACGCAGTTATATCTACTTGATATATCCTGTTTTCGTAATCGTAGACTTCAGCAGTTTTATCACAGGATGACTCCTGAGTCTTCTGCTCCTTCCACTTACTGATGATAGATTCCACTTCTTCCTGCGTGAAAAGATCTGTCTCGTTGTCGTTTGCAGTAAATGAGGATGCCTCGGCGAAAAACATTGGAGACGCACTGTCGGAAGTCAATGCCACCCGACTAAGCTGTCCACCGGAAGCAGTTAAGGTTACCTGAGTATAGCCTGAAGTACCCGGAAGTTGTCCATTGCAAAAGATTTTGCCATCACGAATCTGCAGCTGGCGGCTTGTTCCACTAAAAATCCCCTCACTATTTGGATCTATAAACGTTTGTCCGGCAGGCGTAGCATTATACTCTGTATATTCATCAGATATCTTTCCTCTGTTGCCACTTGAAACAACGTACCACAGATAATCATTGATATAATCCGTAGTCGTCGTTCCTTCTCCGATAAATGAAACCGTACCGTTGAAGTAACGCACCTTCTTGAGAGTGCCATCCTGCTTCAAGGCATAGTAATCGTCCCCATCCTGCAGGACAAGAACATACTGACCATTGGCAGTCGGCCAACCGCTGTCCTTTACCGTGGATACTGTTCCGATCACAGAGAAACTGTCCTGGTTATAGAAAACTTCCGTTCCTGTTTCGTTCAGATGCAGCTCATCTATGAACTCTGTTCCGTCTTCGGCGAAATGAATCACGCTGAAGGATTCATCATTGAAGAGCTGAAGACCGTCTTCATGCTCGATTTCCACTTCCACGGCTGTTTCGGGTTCAATTTTTCTCCCGTCCTTCTGAATCTCAATATCAAAGAATCTGGCAAAACTTATATAGCCTTCCTTGTCATCCTCTTCCCACTTTTCTGTGGTTTCTTCCATGTACTGTTCGTATTTTTCAGAACCTTCCGGAATTTCTTCTGCCACAAGCACAGCGCCTTCCGGGATCTTTGCATCATCATTATAAGTAACCGTGATCTGGAAACGTTCTCCATCCGCAGTCAAAATATTGGTCGAGATCTTCCCCGTTCCTACAATTGCAGTCACCGGAATCTCAGCGGCTTTCATCTGTACGCCGTCGATGTGTGTCTCATCGCCATAGACGAATGCATCATCATTAACTGCCGGTGTGCCTTCTCCAAACTGCAGCGCCTGGACGACAGTTCCCTTTTCGATCTTTTCAGAATTCTTATAGGCAATGTCAACATCTACTTCTGCCTCCGGTGTTACAACTTTGCCGTCACTCACGATATCGACATCGAAGATCTTTGCATAGTTGATGGATGTCGATGCTGCGTCGTCTTCCAGAACATCTTTTGCTTCTTCCATGTAATTTTTGTAAGCTCTGGATGTCTCTTTGATTTCTTTGACCTGCAGCTCTGCATTCGCCGGGATGTTTGCATTTGCGTCATAGGTAACTGTCACGTTGTAGTCGCCGTCTGATGTCATCAGGACACCGCTGCCGTCCTCGATTCCATTGACAGTCTTACCGTTCTCGTCAACAGTTTCGCTCTCAACGATTACAAACGGAGAGAACCTTCCTGTCTTAAACAGCATGGTGTTCTCGTTATTTTCAACTGTATCCGGCTTCTCGTCGATGATTGAAATATCCTTCTTCTCAATGACCTCCGCGTTCTTGATTTCGCCAGTCTTGTCATTTTCGTTTACATGAACCAGCACCGGATTCTCAATCTCGCGAATCTTATCGGAAGTGATACGAACTTCGACTTTCTTAACCGGCTGGATCTTCTGGCCTTCCTTATTAAAGAAGTTAATGTCGATTGCCTGGTACTGTACAACTCTGGTATCGTCCGCACTCAGACCGGATTCGCCGGCTGCTTTCTTTACAGCTGCCTCAATGGCATCTTCCATATCCTGCAGCCTCTGCGGATCGATGTTGGTCAGAACCACTTCTGCTTTCATGACCGTGCCTGCCGGAAAGGCATTCCCTTCCGCGTCGACTTTGACCTTGACCTGCTTCTCGACAGTATTGCCGTCTTCATCAATGATTTCGTTGAATTTTACGATCTGCTCAAATTTCTGTGCCGGCATTCCTTCTTCCGCATCGGTATTATTGGCATCAGAAACAGACGGATCAGCGCTGCTATCTGCCGCACTCTGATTTCCGTCAGATCCATTTTCTGTATCTGCATCCTGAAGTGATCCCTCATCCACATCTGCATCTGTGTTCTGTACTGCTGCAGATGTATCAGCTGTTTTACTTCCGGTGTTCACAACATTGTTCTCTGCTTCCGGTGCAGCCGCCGGAACATCAGACTCTGCCTCAATCTTTTCTGCCGCAGATTCCTCTGCAGCGACAGCTTCATCTTCTGACTCAGCTTCTTCTGCCGGGGTTGCCTCTGCTTCCAGCGATACCGGTTCAGCTTCAGCCATGGCGTCACCGGAGACAGTCTCCTCCAGCGCAATGCCCGGTTCATTCTCAGCTGCTCTTCGCTCGAGTGCGACTGCAGGCATAATAAGCGTATACACCATTACAAATGTAATGATAAACGCCAGTGTGGATACCGATTTTCTTTTGTCTTTCATGAATCGGTGGCTTATGATGCGGAATAAGTCTTTCATTTTCCCTCTACCTCTTTGAGTTTTCCTGCTAATGATACTCTGTGCTGCAGTATTAAATCACATCACATTTTTTGTTTTATGGTGCCTGTCATCCTAAATATATGCCCCGAATTTCCGGATGCTGACAGACAAGCATACCGTCTCTATAACAGTTTTCATCATGAATATGTTCTGCCAGTCTGCTATTCCGAAAACAAGCACTTTTCTGTCCGGCGGGTATTATTTCCATCCACATCAAGTACGGGTCTCTCTTCATAACACTCATCTGTGTGCGTATGCACCGTGAAAACGCAGTCAGCCCTTTTCCTGGCTGCTGCGTAGAAACTGCAGCTCCCTGCTCAAAGTGCACCTTCGGGTGCTGATTATTATTTTTACTGCTTATGATTGTATAAAAGATGTGATCAAAAGAAGCGTCAGGTATTAATGATTTT
>JNKK01000034.1 GCA_000702845.1 Lachnospiraceae bacterium FE2018 | reverse complement strand
GCTTCTTGGCAGTTGCGGATGCACTTTTCAAGCTTCTGATCTCTTGGCCCTTCCAACATTTGCCTGATTGGGCATCCGCATCTCTTGCTTCTTGGTAATTGCGGATGCACTTTTCTTGATTTGATTCCTTCGACCGATTCATTTCTCTGGATTTTGGGCATCCGCATCCTCTACTTCTTGGCAGTTGCAGATGCACCGTTCGACATTATGACAACAAATCAAGTTATAGTTCTTGTTATCTCTGGTCTGCGTCAGCAAGTGACCATGCAAATGGCATTTACATCGCCATCCCGCCGTCCACACACAATACCTGTCCCGTAATATAGGAGCTTTCCGGCTGTGCCAGGAAGCAGACTGCGTGCGCAATATCCGCAGGACTTCCCGGATGTCCCGCCGGAATCTGTGAAAGAAATGCTGCTTTTGCGTCATCGCTGACTGCCTCGCTCATTTCTGTCTCAATCCATCCGGGTGCAACTGCATTTACTGTAATCTTCTTTGCAGCGAGTTCCTTTGCAAGTGATTTCGTCATGCCAATAATGCCTGCCTTTGCGGCGGCATAATTCACCTGTCCGGCATTGCCGCGCAGTCCGACCACGCTGCTGATGCTGATGATCCGGCCATATTTCTGCCGCAGCATCATGCGGGATGCTTCCTTCATGCAATAAAATGTTCCGGTCAGATTGACATCTATAACCCGCTGATAATCTTCTTCTTTCATCCGGAGCAGCAGCTGGTCCCGTGTGATGCCTGCGTTATTGACCAGAATATCAATTCTTCCGCTAAACTCCTTTGCCTGCGCAAACATGGCACCGCAGCTGACAGCATCAGAAACATCCGCCTGTATGCACAGAGTATTTACACCATATGCTTCACAGCGCGCGGCTGTCTCTTCTGCACCGTGAAGACTTCCGGCGCAGTTGATGACAAGATCTGCGCCTTCCTGTGCCAGCCTGATGCACACTTCACGCCCGATTCCCCGGCTTCCGCCGGTAACAAGCGCTGTCTGTCCTTTCAAAGTCATTTTCCGCCTCCGCTTTAAATATTCATGCCCGTCGCCTGCAGAGGCGAGGGCTGTTCTACTTCGTTCAATGATCTGTCTGCGCCGTAACTGTTCCAGCACCTGTTTACCTGTTTTCATCGGAACACTGTTCCAGCACCCGTTTCAAATCTTCTGCCGTGTCGATGCTGACTGTCCGGATCCTGCGGTCTGTCTTGCGGACAAATCCGCTGATCGCGGCACCCGGACCAATCTCGATGATTTCCTCTACGCCGGCATCTGCAAGATACCGGATCGTATCCACCATCTGAACAGAAGACTTTACCTGCCGTTCCAGCAGGCCCTGGACAGTTTCATCCGGAGCAATCGTTTCAGCAGTCGTATTGAAAACGACTGGAATCTGCATCCTGCCAAATGTAATATTCTGAAAATAGGTGTGAAGTGCCCGAGCGGCAGGTTCCATTAATTCCGTGTGAAACGCGCTGCTCACATTCAGACGAATGCACCGTCTTGCACCCGCCTCTTTTGCCATTGCTTCTGCGCGCGCCACCGCCGGTGTGTAACCTGCGATGACCGTCTGCACGGGCGTGTTGTAATTTGCGACAGATACTGCATCCTGAGCCGATGCGATTTCACAGATGTTCCGCACCGCTTCAGCAGGAAGGCCAAGCACAGCACTCATACAAGTATCTTTTCCTTCCCCTGCTTCCTGCATTACCTTCCCCCGGAACGCTGTCACCCGAACCAGCGTATCCACATCGAATACACCTGCTGCATGGAGTGCACTGTATTCTCCGAGGCTGAGTCCCGCAAGATACTCCGGGCGAATGCCGGCATCATACAAAACTGCCGTCACACCGGCCGCGAAAGCTGCAAGCGCCGGCTGCGTATTCTGTGTCTCTGACAACTGACTGTTTTCATCCAGAAACATCATCTTTCTCAACCCCGGCCGGATTGCTTCTGCGATATCAATCGCATCTGCAAAAGCCGGAAATACTTCGTAGAAATCTTTCCCCATTCCCGGCCGCTGGCTTCCCTGACCGGCATACATAAATGCTCGTTTCATATTCTTCTCCAAATTATTCTGCTATGCTATCCTTCCCGCGCCCGCAGAGGTGCAGGTGCGTCATCGAGCCGCTCAAGCTGACCCTGAACATCCTTCCCGCGCCCGCAGAGGTGCAGGACCGCTCCACTGCATTCAATCCCACCTGCGGGACCTGGTACTTCCCGCGCCCGCAGAGGCGCAGGACTGCTTCACTGCATTCAGCACATTTGCGCCAGTACTTCGTCAGCTTCTTCCGTAATCCGGGCGAAAATCTTCTCCAGCGGCTGTATTTCCTTCAGCTGACCGCACACCTGTCCGGCCATGAGAGAGCCTTCTTTCGTGTTGCCTTCAAATACCGCCTTCCGCAGAGAACCCAGTGTATACTGCTCCAGTTCTTCCTGGGTCGCGCCTGCCCGCTCGCGTCTCAAATAAGTACGCGCCATTCTGTTTTTCAGAATGCGCACCGGCGCGTTTACGCTGCGTCCTGTTACCACCGTACTGTTGTCTCCGGAATCCAGAAGTGCCTGCTTATAATTATCATGAATCGGACATTCTTCGCTGGTCAGCAGAACTGTTCCGATCTGCGCGCCGCAGGCTCCGAGCGCATATGCGGCTGCCAGCTGGCGGCCGTCTGCGATGCCGCCGGCCGCAATCACGGGCACCGAAACGCTGTCCACCATCTGCGGCACCAGCGCCATCGTTGTCATCTCTCCGACATGTCCGCCGCTCTCCGTTCCTTCTGCGATAATTGCATCTGCTCCGATCCGGACCATCCGCTGTGCCAGAAGAACACTTGCGCATACCGGAATGACTGTCATCCCGTGTGATTTCCAGAGTTCCATATATTTTCCGGGATTTCCTGCGCCGGTGGTCACAATCCGGATTCCTTCCCGCGCAGCCACTTCCGCCATCGCATCAATATCGGGCATCATCAGCATCATATTCACCCCAAAAGGTTTATCGGTCAGAGATCTTGCAATCCGGATCTGTTTTTCAAGACCTTCCGCATCAAGCCCGCCGGTTGCAATCATGCCCAGTGCTCCGGCATTTGAGCAGGCTGCAGCAAATGCCCCCGTCGCAATGTTCGCCATTCCTCCCTGGATCAGTGGATAGCGAATGTTCAGCAATTCATTCAGACGTTTCATTTTCTCTCCTTATTATGTTCAAACCCGCCGCCTGCAAAGGCGGGAGACTGTTTCACTATGTTCAAAACTCCACATACGCGGCGCCTTTTGTCAGGCCTCCGCCAAACCCCAGAAGAAACAGCCGTGTCCCGGGTACGAGCAGTTCTGATTCCTTCATTTCCGCCAGTGCCAGCGGAATGCTGGCAGCACTGGTGTTTCCGTACTCATGCAGATTTATAAAAAACTTCTCACGCGGCAGTTTCAGCCGCTTCTGAACATGTTCAATAATCCGCTGATTTGCCTGATGGCAGACAATATATTCAACTTCCGCAGCCTTTACACCGCTTTCCTCCTCAAGCAGCGCAATTCCGGAAGAAATCGCCTCTGTCGCGAAACGGAAAACAGCTCTTCCGTTCATATGCAGATACGGATCCGGTTTTTCATGCGTCGGTCCGTACAGGACAGCATCATCGCCCCGCACGCCGAGCCTGCAGAAAAACCGCCTCAATTCCGATGCGCGGATCACCGCCGCGCCTGCACCGTCTCCAAATAACACGTAGGTACTCCGTTCCGCCGGATCAATAACACCTGAAAGCCGCTCTGCCCCAATCAGCAGAACATACGGATGCCGCAGCGCTCCCGCGTACAACATGCTGCAGGCAAGCTGCAGTCCGTAAATAAAGCCCGTGCAGGCGGCATTTAAATCAAACGCCGGAATGTCCTCAGGCAGACCGAGATTTTTCTGCACCAGTGCAGCCGTGGATGGCGTCACATATTCCGGCGTCGCAGTCGCCACAATGCACATCCCCACTTCATCCGGCTTGATCCCCGCGTCTGCAAGCGCTTTTTCTGCGGCACCGGCTGCGAGATCCGCCTGTGTTTCTCCGTCTCTGCAGAAATACCGGCTCTGAATACCTGACCTGGTCCGGATCCATTCATCACTTGTATCGGTCATTTCTGCAATTTCCTGATTTGTCACCCGCAACGCAGGCAGCTGCCTGCCCAGCCCGACGATTTCAATTCCCTGTATCATAATTGTTTCCTGTTCTCTCTGACCGGATCGATCGGAACTTCTGATATCTCATTTCCAGCAGTTCTTCCTTCGGGATCCCTGACAGTTTTCTGATCTCTTCTGCGAGTGCGGTTTTCAGGAAACCGCACCAGTCAGTAAACACATGAGAATCTCCCGTTGAAGACTGAATCCCGCCTTCCGGCTCGGGAATCACCCGGTCGATCAGTCTGTCTTCATATAATTCCGCCGCTGTCATTCGCATCAGTTCACTGGCTTCGCTGCTCCTTGCGGCATCTTTCCATAAAATACTTGCAAATCCCTCGGGTGAAAGGATTGAGAAAACAGCATACTCCAGCATCCACAGCCGGTCCGCCACGCCAAGTGCCAGCGCGCCGCCGCTGCTTCCCTCCCCGGTAATCAACGCGATCACCGGAACACCGAGAGCACTCATCTGCGCCATGTTTTCCGCAATGGCCGCACTGATGCCGTTTTCCTCCGCTTCCATTCCGGGATATGCGCCCGGCGTATCAATCAGCGTAATTACCGGCCGGCCGAATTTTTCCGCCTGTTTCATCAGTCGAAGCGATTTCCGGAACCCTTCCGGACCCGGCATGCCGAAATTACACGCCACATTTTCTTCGACCGTACGTCCCTTTCTGTGACCGACAACGGTTACCGGAATTCCATCCAGCAGACCGACCCCGCCGATCACCGACCGGTCTTCCTTCCCTGCTCTGTCTCCGGACAATTCAAGAAAATCGTCTAACAGACCGCTGATCAGATCTGTGACTTTCGGCCGGTTCCTGTCCCGGGCAATCTGTACATGCTCAAAGGCCGGCATTTTTTTCTGTTTTTTCATAACCTAACACCTGTGTAAAATGCGCTTTACCGGAGGCTCATTCTTCAACGCGGGTTTTAAACCCATGTTGAAGAATGAAGACGCAGAATCTGCCGCAGCACAGGCCGCAGCTCCTTCCGCTCAACGATCCGGTCCACAAACCCGTGCGCCAGCTGAAACTCTGCGCGCTGAAATCCTGACGGCAGCTGTTCGCCGATTGTCTGCTCAATGACCCGCGGCCCCGCAAATCCAATCAGTGCGCCGGGCTCCGCCAGTATAATGTCCCCGAGCATCGCAAAGCTTGCGCTGACACCTCCGGTCGTCGGATGCATCAGAACCGAAATATACAGGCCGCCGCCTCTTTTGAAACGTTCAATGGCAGCACTGGTTTTCGCCATCTGCATCAGTGAAAACATGCCTTCCTGCATTCTCGCCCCGCCGCTCGCTGAAAACAGGATCAGCGGCGTATGCTTATTCGCTGCCAGCTCAATGACCCGGGCAACCGTTTCCCCGACTGCCGTACCCATACTGCCCATCATAAACTCACGTTTCAGCATTGCGGCACATACTGTAATTCCTCCGATTTTTCCGTACCCGGCCTGAATCGCATCTGCTGTACCTGTCACGCGCCGCAGTTCCTTCAATTTGCGGCGATAGCCGGGAAAATGAATCGGGTCATCTGATTCGATTCCAGGAAATGCCGTACGAAAACTTCCCGGATCAAACAGATCCTGAAAAAAAGTACTGGACTGCTTCTGCAGATCCCGGTTGTGTTCCCTGTGCAGTTTAAAGGAAAGCATTGTTTTTCTTCTGTCTGAAAATCCGCTCATTTTACTCCTTATCAAACTCGAGTCCGGGCTGATTCAAACCCACCGCCTGACGCTCTGCGCGACTGAGGCGGAGGACTGTTTCACTGAATTCAAACCGGTTCTTTCTTACTTGCCCGGTTCCATGCAAGAATCCCGGCGGTATTCATTTCGATAAACGACGTGTCAATCCTGCCGAGCATATAGTCCGTGTTGTACATCATCAGAAGCAGAAACTCAACATTTGTCTTCACGCCGTCAATCACCGTTTCCCGCAGGGCAGTCCGCATGCGCCGGATTGCCTCCAGACGTCCCGGCGCGTGAACAATGATCTTTGCAATCAGATTGTCGTAAAGCGGACTGATCGTGCAGTTCTGATACAGAACTGTCTCAACCCGCACCCCTGCGCCGCCCGGCAGGTGCAGAAATTTCACGGTCCCGGGCGACGGAAGAAATCCGCGCTCCGGATCTTCCGCGTTAATGCGGCATTCAATTGCATGCCCCGAAACACTTATATCTTCCTGCGCAATCGACAGCTTCTGGCCTGCTGCAATGCGGAACTGCTCCCGCACCAGATCAATCCCGGTCACAAATTCCGTCACCGGATGTTCCACCTGGATTCGCGTGTTCATCTCAATAAAATAGAAATTTCCCGCCTGATCCAGAACAAATTCAACTGTTCCGGCACTGAAATAACCGGCTGCCTTTGCCGCCCGGACCGCGCATGCAAGAATTCTGCCGCGCTGTTCTTCCGTAAGGCATCTGGCCGGCGACTCCTCAATCATTTTCTGATTGCGCCGCTGCATCGAGCAGTCCCGTTCTCCCAGCTGAATCACCGTGCCGCTCATATCTCCCAGAATCTGCACTTCAATGTGACGCGGATGCTGAATCAGCTTTTCCAGATACAGGTCTCCATTTCCGAATGCACTTTCCGCCTCGGCTGATGCCTGCCGGAATGCGTTCTCCAGTTCCTCCGCATTTTCCGCGATCCGCATGCCGCGTCCGCCGCCGCCGGCGGTCGCCTTCAAAAGCACCGGGTAGCCGACTTTATCTGCCGCCGCAGCGGCCTCCTGTACCGATCCGACAATCCCATCAGATCCGGGCACACACGGCACACCGTGTGCCTGCATCAGTTTCCGGGCCGCCTGCTTATCACCCATCATACGGATGATCTCCGCAGACGGACCGACAAACCGGATTCCCGCCGCCTCACAGCTCTCGGCAAATTCCGCATTTTCAGCAAGAAATCCATAGCCCGGATGAATCGCCTCACATCCGTGTACGATTGCCGCATGCAGAATGCTTTTCCAGCGCAGATAACTGGTTCTCGCGCTGCCCGCACCGATACACACTGCCTCATTGCAGAACTGCACGGGCATCTCATCTGCGTCTTCTTTTGAATAAATGAGAACCGTCTCCATTCCCATCTCACTGCAGCAGCGCTGGATCCGCATGGCGATTTCCCCGCGTGCCGCAATCATGATTTTCCGGAACATAGCCGTCTCCTTAATCCTTTACAATTCGGAACAGCGGCGTATCAAACTCTGCAAATGCCCCGTCTTCCACCAGAACAGCTTTTACCGTTCCGCTCACCGGCGATGTAATCTCACTGATTACTTTCATCGCCTCCAGAAGACCCAGTGTATCCCCCTCGGACACACGGCTTCCTTCGGTTACGTACGGAGCCTCTCCGGGTTTTGCCGCCGTATAGAATGTTCCCGCCATGGAAGCTTTTACCAGAGAAATACTATCTGCTTCACCGGACTCATCTGTCTTTTGTGAAGACGTCCGGGCATTACGCCTCTCCGGAAGCGATGCCTCTTTTTCGCTCAGCATGGCAGTTTCCTTTGTATCATCCGTTCCGCTGTCCTGAATGTTACCGTCCATTCCGCTGTCCCGGACCGTCCGTTTCAATTCCAGCGCAATCCCTTCTGCTTCCAGACGGCACTCGCTGTATCCGGAAAGACGGAACGCATCCATTACTGTTTTTAATGTATTCAGATCCATTTTCAGGCAATCTTCTTTTCTATAAAAGCTACGATATCACTGACTTTTTCAAGTGCCGCTGCCTCTTCATCGGCAATCTTGACATCATATGTCTCTTCCAGCGCCATAACCAGTTCTACCGCATCGATGGAATCGATCCCGAGATCTTTCAGTGTTGCTTCCATTTTGATATCTGCTTCATCCAGATTCAGTGTCTCGGCCATAATTTCTTTTACTTTATCGAATGTCATTTTCATATCCTCCTGTGTGTGAACAACAAAATTTATTTAATAAGTTTATTTATTAAATTTCTTTATTATATATTTAACGAGACCACAATACACGAAGTGGGTACGATTGTCAATCATTTTTTTCAGGAACCGTAATCTTCTGCCTGCAGCGGCATCCTAATAAACCGCGGTCTGACGGAGACTCCTTCTTGTCAATCAATCGTCAGTTCGCTATACTGATGTGTAATGTAAATCGCGATCTCCGATCGCGCGCGAGCTGCGTGCAGACAGGGTTCCGGCCGTCTGCAAAGAAGGAGATTTTATGGACCTGGTAAAAATAATTGAACTGAAAGAATCCATCCTGGAAGATAACGATCAGGACGCCGCTGTCCTGCGGGATGAATTAAAGAATAAAAAGATATTTCTCATCAACCTGATGTCAAGTCCCGGTTCCGGCAAGACGACGACTCTGCTTGCCCTGAACCGGTATTTTAAAAACAGAATCCGCTGGGGTGTAATGGAGGCAGATATTGATTCCTCCGTTGACGCACAGACCATGCTGGAAGCCGGCGTGCCTTCTGTACAGCTGCACACCGGCGGCATGTGCCACCTTGATGCGGACATGACCCGGCAGGGAATCCGGTCGATTGAAACAGAAGCGGGAAATCTTGAACTGCTGTTTCTCGAAAACATCGGCAATCTGGTCTGTCCGGCTGAGTTCGATACAGGGGCCGCGCTCAATATGACCATTCTCTCGGTTCCCGAAGGGGATGACAAGCCGGCAAAATACCCGCTGATGTATGAAGTGGCAGATGTACTAGTCGTCAACAAGATTGACACGCTTCCTGTATTTGATTTTAATAAGGAAAAAACAGAACGCGATGTGCGCAGCCGCAATCCGGATATGAAAATCTTCTATATCTCCGCGCTGACAGGAGAAGGCGTCGAGGCACTTGCAGATTATATTTTGAAATGCGCAGAGGAGTGGAATGAAAAATGAGCAGTGTAAGAGTCATTGAAATCAACGAAAACATCTCCGCGCACAACGATACTGCCGCCGGAAAAGTCCGCCGGATGCTGACGGAAAACGGTACTTTTTTCATTAATATCATGTCGGCACCGGGTTCCGGCAAGACTACCCTTCTGACCGCGCTCATCAACCGGCTGAAGGAAAAAGTCCGGATCGCGGAAATGGATGTGGATATCGAGTCTACGCTCGATGCACAGCGCGTCGCGGATGCGACCGGCGTGCCTTCCCTGCAGATTCATAACGGCGGACTCTGCCACATCGACGCGGACATGACATACCGCGCGCTGCAGGAATTTGATCTGAAAGGCATTGAACTGCTGATCCTGGAAAATATCGGCAATCTGGTCTGCCCGGCTGAATTCGACACCGGCGCACACAAAAACATCATGCTCTTTTCCGTTCCGGAAGGAGATGACAAACCGCTCAAATATCCGCTGATGTTCACGGTGAGTGATATTATTCTGATCACGAAGACAGATACCATGGCGTATTTCAATTTTGATCTGGAAAAAGCAGAAAAAAACATCCGGAATCTGAATCCGGATGCCGTTATTCTTCCAGTCAGCGCAAAGACAGGCGCCGGAATGGATGCGCTGGAAGAACTTCTGATGAAAGAAATGCGGCAGGTGCAGCACGTCTGAACCTGCCGGAAGTAAAAGCCGCCGGGCTCAGGTGCGTCCGATCGAAAACTTGCGGATCGTATCCTGATAACCCATCTCCATATTTGATTCGATCTTTTCATGATCAAATTGCAGAATCCCGCCCAGATCTTCAGACGGCGTCAGATACAGGACATTTGCTGCTCCCGCGTATTCCGCATGCTGCGGTTTCTGATGGAGATCTACTACGATCAGCTCCGAAGCTCCCATCGAAACAGCCAGCTTAATCGGCAGATTGTCGTAATACATCCCGTCAATATAATATTCTCCCCTGATCTGATGCATCGGAAAAACCGGGAACACAGAAGAAGAGGCAATGATGTACTCTTTGAGCAGGCCCTGCGGGATCTCGCTCTTCTTAAGCGCAAACGGTTTCCGGTCTCGGGCACGCACCGTCACGAGGCCGTAATCCACTTCAGAAGCACGTACTTTTTCTTCGTCAATATGATCTTCCACAAAATCCCGGAAGGGCGAATTATCCACTGCACCGTCGATCAGCTTTTTTCTCCGTATTTTATTTGTCTGCAGGAAAGCCTCAGCGGCTGAACGGAAAAAACCTTTTTCCCGGCGGGGATTCTGCATCAGGTCTTCCATCACCATATGGTTCCATACCTGATATGCCTTCTCATAATCTCCCATTGCCATCATCGCCCCGTTGATGGAGCCGATGGATGTACCAGTAACGATCTGATAGTCCACTGACAGTTCTCTTAATGCTCTCCAGACTCCGATCTCATATGCGCCCTTGGTGCCGCCGCCGCTTAACACAACAGCTCTTTTCCCGTTCTTCATTCTGTCTCCTCCTCAAGCGCTCCTGCAGATCTTGCCATCCAGAACATCCTGAATCCCGACATGATCAGTGCGGCCACGATCCAGATCCATACGGTGAAACCTGCAAACGCCGGAAAAATGAGGCCGAAAATGCCGACCAGAATCATAATCGTTCCCAGTATCATCGAAGAAACAGACCCCGGTGCCTGAACACCAAGATCCGCCGACGTCATGGCCTTCCGGTACATTACGGCACCCAGGATTTCCAGAACTCCTTCTGCTAAAAGCCAGATCGAGAGACAGATCAGAAGAGCCCTGACGGCAAATTCGCCAAGACAGCTTCCGGTCAGAATAAATATCCCGAATCCGATAGCCGCAAGCGTGCCTGCCAGTACCCATGTGCCGGCCGCCCCTGCTTTTCTTCTCTCTCTCCACTGAAAAAAGCTTCCCACCCCATAGAGCACCAGGCCTATGCCGCTGAGAATGATCGCCAGTTCTCTGTTGAAAACACATAAGATTCCGAACAGAATCGAAACTGCACCGATGCAGATATACATGATTTTTTTTCTTAACACAACGCCCTCCGCAGATTATTCTTTCTGTTTACGGTTAAACCATCCTGCCAGTATTGCCCCCGAAATATTATGCCATACAGAAAAAATCGCTCCCGGAACTGTTGCCATGGCCAGGTCCGGAAAAGCAGATCCGGCAAGTGATGTTGCAAGTCCTGAATTCTGCATTCCTATTTCTATCGCGACAGCCTTTTTTCTGGGCAGATCCATCTTAAACAGAACGCCGATCAGGTAGCCGCACAGGTATCCAAGTAAATTATGCAGAATCACAACTGCAAAGATAATCAATCCTGTGGACAGTATCTTTTCACTATTATGTGACACGACCGATGCAACAATCAGACAGATTGCGGTCACTGATACCACAGGAAGCGCGTCACTGATCTTCTGCGTGTGTTCTCCAAACAGTCTGTTGATCAACAACCCCAGTCCGATGGGAACAATGACAACCTGTATGATGGATATGAACATTGCCTTAACATCCACACTTACCGACGTTCTCAGATACAGGTATGTCAGCAAAGGCGTAAGAAACGGTGCCAGCAGTGTATTGATACTGGTCATCCCCACAGAAAGTGCCGTATCACCTTTGGACAGATACGTTATGACATTACTCGATGTTCCCCCGGGACAGGTTCCGACAAGAATCACCCCTACAAGCAGTTCATTGTTCAGGCTGAATCCTTTTCCCAGCAAAAAAGCCAGCAGCGGCATTATGATAAACTGCGCCGCGCACCCTATTATGACATTTCCGGGTCTTTTGAATACGACTGCAAAATCAGACAGCTTCATTGTCAGTCCCATTCCGAACATAACGATCATCAGAAGATAGTTAATCCATTTTGTCTGAATCCAGAGACATGTTCCGGGCAAAAACAGTGCCATTGCCGCAATAATCAACACGATCCATGCCATATTCCTGCCGATGAAATCACTTACTTTCTTCATTTCGTCCCCCTCTTTTTCATCATGAAAATATAATCCGGGTCCATTTGCACGAAAGCACGAAGCATCCGGACCGCCATATTTTCAAAGACCATCTTATCAAATCAGACACGATATTTCGATATGTTTCGATGGATTTCTGCGTTCAGAACAAAAAAGCCCCGCCGCCGGCGCGTCTGCCGGAAGCGGGGAGTCCTGGTCTGTCTCAGCACGGTTCTCTTATTTTTCATTCACTGCGATCCAGATTTCTCCGGAATAATCCGGATCATCTGTTTTGTCGGAAGGATACACCTCTATTTCCGCACCTCCGGCATACTCGTACCGGCTGCTGCCCGGGAAGAATTCACTTACAATCTTCCTGTAGGTTTCAATAAATACATCCGGCATCTTGCCTTTAAAAGGAAATACTGCATAGGTGTATTCCGGAAGCTCGATCACCTCAAGACCATCTTCTAACGGCGCGCCGTTATACTCCGCACCGATTCCATAAGGGAACATATCTCCGTCCGTTTCAAGTGAGAAGCAGATACCGAGAAGTCCGGCAAGCCTCGGTCTTTCAGGGATATAGCTGCAAATTTTCTGTATCGTCCCGTCCTGTCCGCATTTCGCCCAGAATCCTGTAATATCCGGCGTCCCTGCTCCGGTTTCCGGTTTATGTACCGTTTCTCTCCGGCAGATCACTTTGACTGCGCCCGGTTTTTCAATCCGATAATCCATTTCATTTCCTCCTGTCAGAATCAGTTTTACAGACAGTCTGGAAAAAGATTTGACCGTGCCGCCGTTTCTTGCTTCCGTCGGCGTAATGCCGTGGAACCGTGAAAAAGCCCGGGTAAAACTCTCCGGCGTTTCATATCCGTATTTGAGGGCAAGATCAATCACCTTTTCCTCAGAATGAATCAGTTCATCCGCCGCAAGCGAAAGACGTCTCATACGGATATAATCACCAAGCGTGAAGCCGCACATGATACTGAATACTCTCTGAAAATGAAAAACAGACGAACAGGCCTCTTTCGCCACAGCATCATAATCGATCGCTTCGGTCAGATGAGATTCCGTATAATCAATTGCACTCTGTATGCCTTTGATCCAGTCCACATCTAATTCCTCCTGTCTTTTGGCATGATTCTAACAGGAACATGCATCTGTTTCCTGATTCTGTGTGCCGGGTGCTGTCAGATACCCGCCGGTTTTCTACTTTGCATGTTTACCTTTTAGCTTTTTGCAGGGTATTCCTGCAGATCAGTGCAGCCCGGGTTCCGATAAAAGCCCAGAATGCCAGCATCAGCAGGTTTTCAAAAAACACCAGCCATCCGGCTTTCTCATAGTCCAGAAATGCGAATGGCACACGGAAAAACAGATAGGCCGGTATATTATTCCGAAAAAACAGCCACAGACCGATTCCGCCGGCACAGGCAAAGATGCCGGTCAGAACGATCTTTGTTCTGTTTTTCAGTCTCAGTCCGGCTGCCATTGTAGGAATATGCATTCCCAGGTGGAACCCCATCAGCACAAAAGCCCAGTGTGACATGGAAAGATGCATCCTGCGGACAAAAGAAACCGGTGCCATTCCGTAAAGAAACGGCACGGCATAGCCGCTCATGGACATGCCGCAGAAGGCAGTAAGCGCAAAGCTGAGAAGAAGCAGCGTATTCAGGATTGTCGTGACTGTACGATATGGATTGTATTTTCCCCTGAAGAGGGCACTGTACCACTTCCGGTTCAGAATCTGATGGATGATGACAAGTAACGTCATACCCATTCCAATCCATTCATGCGCCATTTCTCCCGTAACCTGGCAGGCCATAAGGCAAAGCAGAAGGACAGTCATGACAGCATCCACGATTCGTTTCATAATCCTGTTCGTTTTTGCTTTAGACATAGTGCCCGTCCCTCCGCTTATCATTTTTATTACATTCCTTCGATCCAGGACTGCAGATCAGATTCTGACACATTTCCGTCAAAGCGCATCCCGTCCAGCCAGGTACCTGTGCCTGCAAGCGCTTCCATGTTGGAGCCGCTCCGGCCGATTCCGCTGCTGGCGGAAGTGCAGAACGGGATTACCGTGATCCCTTCAAAGCTGTATTTTTCAGCAAACGTATCGAGGATCCGCGGTTCCTCACCCCACCAGATCGGGAAACCAAGATATATAGTAGTGTAACCCGCAAGAGATATGTCCTCACTCCCGATTTCCGGACGTACGCTTTTATCATTCTGTTCTATTGTAGAGCGGCTGCTGCTGTCGTTATAATCCAGATCGTCTGACGTATAGGGTTCTGCAGGCAGAATCTCATAGAGATCTCCGCCGGTAACAGATGCGATCTTTTCGGCAACCCCCTTCGTGGTTCCGGTAGCAGAAAAGTATGCAACCAGAATATCTGAATGTGCCGCCGCTGCCGGGGTGTTACCTTCAGACTCTGCTGCCTCCGAAGAAGACGCTTCCGAAGCAGTTTCTGTTTCCTCTTGCGCAGTTTCCTCCTGCATTGTTTCCGGTTCTGCCGGACTTGTACTTTCAGCTGATTCTTTCTGCCCCTCTGTTACAGTCTGCGTTTCTTTACTGTCTGCCTGTGAATGATTTCCGCAGCCCGCAAGAGAAGTAAGCAGGAAAGCTGCCAAAATGATTGAAAGGATTTTTTTCATCGATTAATTCTGAACCTCCGTTTAATTCAGTCTGCTGTAGTCTTCAGTGTTCACGGCTTCCAGCCATTCCGTACTGGTTTCTTCCCCTTCCACTTCAATCGCCAGATGCGAAAACCAGGAATCCGGTGCCGCACCGTGCCAGTGCTTTACATTTGCCGGTATGTTGATTACGGTACCGGGTGTCATCTCCACGGGATCTTTGCCCCATTCCTGATAATAGCCTCTGCCGCCGACACAGATCAGCATCTGACCGCCGCCGCTCTTTGCATGATGAACATGCCAGTTATTGCGGCATCCGGGCTCAAAGGTTACGTTGAACACCGGGACCTGCTCTGTAGAAACCGGCGCCAGATAGCTCTGTCCCACGAAGAACTCTCCGTAGGGGTTCGGATCCCCGACCGGAAAGAAAACAGCGTTCTGGTATCTGTCCTTCTCTGTCAGTGCCGGCTCTTCCTCATTCCAGACTTCCTTTGCCAGACGGAAGACCGCCCATCCTTTCGGCCAGCCCACATACATGGTCGCATGCGTAATAATGGCAGCAATCTCTTCCTTCGTCACACCATGCGCCTTCGCATTCTGTAAGTGATAGGTCAGGGATGAATCCGTGATCCCGGAGGCCATCAGGGATACGACTGTGATCATGCATTTTGTCTTTATATCGATCGCATCTTCGTTCCATACTTCTCCGAAAAGCACATCATCATTCAGATGCGCAAACATCGGCGCAAATTCTCCGAGCTGGTTTCTGCCTGCTGTCTGTACAATTTTCTCAGTCATTTTCATTTCCTCCTGTTATTTATGTTTATAGTCATCCGGTTTCACCTGCCTAGCAGCCGGATCAGGCAGCTGTATGTAATTTCATAAACAGTTTGATAAACGTAATGAATACCGGCTTCCTTCATGGCGATCTTCTGTTTATCCGTGACCGCTGTATAAGGGTATATCCCGAACATGAACGGGTAGAATGTATAAATGAAGTCCTGGATCTCTGCCGCACTCATATCCGGACAGTATTTCTCCAGCAGCATGCACATCAGATGCATGGAACACCCGTAAGACTGCTTAAACGCAGTAAGCAGTTCCTGACGGCTGTTTGCTTCCATGTCGTAAGTGTTCATGGAGAGGAGCTTTAAGAGCTGTTCCCGCCCGGCCAGAGATGCAGCGATCTTTTCCGACAGCTCAGTTTTTGTCAGCCTCTCATTCCCGTCCAGTATGACGGTCAGGTCTTCATTCCAGCGGTCATATTCCCGCTGAAAAAGAGCCAGGAAGATCTCTTCCTTCGTCTCAAAGTAGTTGTAGATGGTGGGTCGGGAGAAGGATGTGATATTGCCGATCTCCTTGAGCGTGATCTCCCGGAAGCTCATCGTCCGGTAAAGCTGCTCACAGGCATTGATAATTTCTTCCCTTTTCCGCGCAATCTCTTCCGGTGTTACTTTCCTCATTTTTGTATCCTCATCACTTTTATCTATGTTGACATCGTGTCGGCATGTTCATTATACATGCATGCTGACACCGTGTCAACATATTTTTCAGCTGTTTAACTGCCGTGTAAAACATAAACAGCTCCCCTGCCATCAGGCAATGAGGAGCTGTTCTATGTCTTCTGCAGCTGTTTTCTCAGTCAGCAGATTTATTATTTACCGTTTTTATCATCCGCCGTCAGGAGCACCGATGCAAGCGTCTTCTCCAGCAGTTTAACATCTACCGGCTTTGCGATATGCGCCTGCATACCTGCTTCCAGAACCGCAATCTCATCTTCTTTAAAAGCATTCGCCGTCATCGCAAGGATCGGTATACGCGCGAGATCTTTGTTTTCCAACGCACGGATTTCTCTGGTCGCTTCGTAACCGTCCATTACCGGCATCTGGATATCCATCAGGATCGCGTCATAGTATCCCGGCTCAGAAGAGGCAACCTTATCCAGCGCGATTTTGCCATTCTCAGCGGTCTCCACCGTGAAGCCGTTTTCCGTGAGAATCATATTGGCAATTTCCATGTTGATCATGTTGTCCTCGACCAGCAGCAGACGCCTGCCCGAGAAATCGACAGCAGTGTCTGCCTGCAGCTCTTCCGCATGCTCTGCTGTATCCTGCTGAACGCTCGTTACGTCCTTCTCCTCGGCGATTCTCAGCTTCAGACGTATGACAATGGTTGTGCCGGATCCCGGCGAAGTGATCACTTCAATGGTACCGCCCATCAGGTCGACAATGCTTTTGGTGATCGACATCCCCAGTCCGGTTCCTTCTACACCGCTTACGGTAGAAGTACGTTCGCGTTCAAAGGCAGTAAAAATCTTATCAGCGAATTCTCTGGACATACCGATCCCGTCGTCCTGTACTCTTATCTCATAGGAACCGTAACCGTTTTCCCCGCTTCCGACTTCAAAGAGCGAAGTGGTAATATGCCCTCCTTCAGGCGTAAACTTATACGCATTGCTGAGAATATTCAGCAGCACGCGGTTCAGGTTTTTCCTGTCGCACCAGACATACTGGTTCTGTATCTGGCCGGAATGGACCTGGAAATCCAGGTTCTTCTGCCTCATCTGTTCTGAAAACAGGTCGCGGATACTGTCAAACAGCGTCCGAAGATCGATGGGTAAATATTCCAGTTCGACCGTTCCGCTCTCAATCCGGCTCATTTCAAGAATATCATTGATCAGCGCAAGCAGATGCTGGCTGGAGCTTTCAATCTTGTCGAGATATTCGTGTGCTTTGGTGATGTCTTCTTCCTTTTGCGCCAGGTTCGTATATCCAATAATCGCATTCATCGGTGTGCGGATATCGTGTGACATATTGAAGAGAAACCGGCTCTTTGCCAGACTGCTCTCCACCGCCTGAATCTTCTCCCGCTCCATTGCTTCATGCTTCTGCCTTACGACATTCTGAAGATACAGCATAACGGTAAGGCCGGTAAATATTATCACCATCAGGATGACTGTATCCCATACAATCATCTGCCTCACTTTCGGGATATTGTCCGCCGCGGCAATACGCTTTACAAACCACATCAGAACAGAATACACCAGCAGGGCAAACAAAGCGATTCCCGAAGTGGACATCCCGCTGTTCTCTGTGAGCGTACTTCTGGAAACCGTTCTCCAGTAGAATACAAATCCAATCAGACACCAGAATGCAAGCAGCAGGAAGGCTTCGCTTGCCATAGCATCCATTGCCGCCACATGGGGAACAAGCTGTACAAAAAGAAAAACGATTGAAATAAACAAACCTATCAGCCCGGTTACAGTCGTTTTCCTCTTCCCCTCAGCCCTGGACAGCTTGTAAGCAGCCGCCGAGCAATAACCGAATCCGATAATTGCGCCGAAGGATGTCAGGTCGACAAACCAGATCAGCGTGTTCCTTCCCAGCAGTGAAAGGAGTATGGACAGTGCCAGAATAAACAAGATACTGTAGGTGGTATTCTGAAACATTTCAGTCAGAATACGGTCCTCCGCCATCGTGGCAAGTACACGGGTCGTTGCCCGGTAACCGCCGATGATCCCGGTCAGAATGGCCGCAACTGCCGTAATCGTCATGATGACCAGACCGGCAGTGCCCATAACGGACTTCCCTGCAAAGAATGTCGGTACTGCAGCAACACCTTTCAATCCGTCCAGTCCTTCTATATATGCCTGCCAGGTCGGAAAACCGTCCGGTACGGCGCAGACGCCAACCAGCGTCATGGCAACATATGCAAATGTCGCCGCCACTATGGAACTTACCAGGATGCTTTTGGATTTCCTGACCGGGAATCGAAAATGAGCCGTATCAAAGGTAATTACCTCAAAACCGACGAAAGCCCACGGCGCCATAATGACCAGGCTGAGAACCGCATACCCTCTGTTCAGTCCCTGCGTACCGAAAGATCCCAGTACGCCGCCGGTAATCGCGCGGGGCAGACAAAAGATGCTGGTCAGAACAATCCCGCAGAACAAAATAAATGCCAGAACTGTATGAAGGCGCTGAAGCAGCGGTTTGGCAAACACAAACAGAATTCCTGCAGATGCCAGCACCAGAACGGATACCAGCGTCTCTCCGAGGTAGATGGTGTTTCCTGCTACAGAATAATGGAAACCGCTCTGTGCCACATCGGCAAACAGTGTCCGCACAATGATAAACAAAGCTGTACCATTCAGAAACACAATCGTCAGGTAAGACAGACACAGAAACCACGAGCACAGGAAAGCATGATCGCGGCCAAACGCCTCCTTCGTATACGAATAAATACCTCCTGTAATTGCAGAGCGTCCCATCAGATAAGAAATATTTCCCCCGATGATCAGCATGAACGCCATCCCAAGCAGCATGGAAATCAGTGTTCCCGCCGGACCGGCAACCGGGAGAAATGTCGTTCCCGGCATGGCAAACACACCCCAGCCGACCATACATCCGAAAGCAATCGCCCATACATCCGCAAGGCCAAGATATCGATCCAGCGGTTTTGCCGCGCCTGCATTCTGCTTTTCCATGTTCCAGACTCCTTTACTTCTTTTATCGGACAAATGACAGTTCGAAAATGTTCCATGTCCTTTTTAACCGGCAGGCATCCCTGTAATCACCTTCAAATACAGCCGGTGTAATCAGCATTTCTCTTCATCTCTAAAACTATATTAGATTAAATGCATCCGATTCTGCAACAAAAAAAGACATCTCAGGCATATTATTACTTGATAAAGAGGATTTCTGGCATGAACTCCTTATCCCAGCGCCACATCCAGTGCCATCATCAGACTGAAACCGACGGCGAAGAATACGACACCGATGTTGGAATGTTCCCCGGAAGACATTTCCGGAATCAGTTCCTCTACGACCACGTACAGCATGGCCCCCGCTGCAAAAGATAAGAGATACGGCATTGCCGGGACCACCAGGCTCGCAATCAGAACGGTAATCCCGCATAGACCACGCCTACAGCCATCCCTTCCGGGATGTTGTGGAGCGTTACGGCAAGAACCATCATCAGCGTCCGGTTCAGTTTCGCTTTTGGCCCTTCCGCCTGATCGGTCTGATCGATGCCTCTGTGCAGGTGCGGAATCACATGGTCCAGAAGAAGCAGGAACAGGATTCCCAGCCAGAAACCGGTAAAGGCCGGAAGAAAGGCCCATCTGCCTTTGTCCGCCGATTGCTCTATTGCAGGAACAATCAGGCTCCAGATGGATGCCGCCACCATCACGCCGGCTGCAAAACCGGTCAAAGCACGCTGAACATCAGCCTTGAGGTCTTTTTTCAGAAAGAATACGCAGGCGGCACCGGCCGCTGTCCCGATCAACGGGATCAAAAGTCCTAAAACAATCGCTTCCATTTCTAACCGAACGAGCCTTTCATAAATCAATTGTTAGTTTATTCCGTTTCGGGCTGATTATCTTCTCCATCCAGATCATATTATACCAGCGGTCAAACTTATATCCGCACTTATGAAACTCTCCCACTTTGGTATATCCCATATGCTGATGAAAATGTTCGCTGTTTCTTGTCAGATATTCATCTTCGGTAATCGGATCCGCGATACAGGCATATAGATTGATTATTCCGATTTTACTCAATGCCTCTTCCAGCTTTTCATATAAAGCCCTTCCATAACCTTTTCCCTTTGCGTCGCAATCCAGATAAATTGTCACTTCGCAGCAATGATTATAAGCGGCTCTTTCCTTAAAGATTCCTGCATAAGCAAACCCCTGAATCACCCCATCTTCTTCTATCAAGAGATATGGATATTTTCCCAACGTATATGCAACGCGATTCCTGAATTCTTCAAGTGAAGGGACATCACATTCAAAAGAAATCGCGGTATTCTTCACATAATATTCATATATTACCAGAAGCCGTCCCGCATCCTCTATTGCAGCACTGCGAATCGTCATCTCACGCAATATCCTTTATATAAAAACGTTTTTCCAAACCTTCAATTACTTTACAGTATTGAAAGAATCAGCTTTTCGATTAAATGGTTCACCATCACTGGTGCGTCTGTATTGGAATTATGTCCCGCCTCTTTGATCCATTCAATCGGGATACCTGTTTTCTTATGCCATGCTTTGTTATATCGAATACAGGAACCGGCATGATCCTTTTCTCCGCAAATGAGAAGCGCCGGACATTTGATTTCATATGGGAGGTCCGCCTCCATGGCCTCTGCCAGCATTCGAAATCCATGACCGGAGATTCTGGCGTACCGATCCTGATCACCGTCATAGGTCATCATGATACTGCGCATCAGACTTCTGCCATATTCTGTTGTGGCAACGCCATTTGTTCCAGTCTTCAGAAGAGATTTCCATGGGTAATGTCGGTAAACCGGCTCCATTCTTTTTAGCATCCATATTTCAGCTGCAGTCACATATTCACGCTGCAGAGGTGCTGAATCAATGGAAACAAATCCACTCAGTTTTCCTGGAAACAACTGCGCATAAGCCTGTCCGACATAGCCGCCCATGGACTGCCCGATCATAACCGGTTGATCAAAACCTTCCTGAATTAGAATCTCATCCAGCCATCTTGCCTTATCAAACAGATTGAAGCTGAAAGTGAACGGCCAGGAAGCAGCATGTCCGGGAGCATCCCAGACAAAGACAGGGAACCTTCCCTCAAAAAACTCGATTTGTTTATCAAAAAGTCTGTGATCTGCTGTAAGTCCCGGCAGAAAAACCAGCTGCAATCGATCCTGCTCTGCAGTTGTATTCACCCAGTAATGAATATCGCCGCATGATGTTGTATATGTGCGTTCGTACATAAATCATCACCTTACAAAATCAAACCCCTGAATCGAATACTTAGAAATATATTTTTATTATATCCGCTTTCACGCTTCAATCAATCCATTTCGATTAATCTGTATTCAGGTTTTATAATATCCGATATTGAACGTTATATCAAAAAAGGACGTTTACTCTCCGCGAAACGCAGAAAATAAAACGTCCATAATCAGTTCATTATTCTATTGTCTATAAGTTCTCGACGAAGCTTTTGTCTGACAAAGCAAACCATCATTCCTTTTCGAAACGCTTTAATATCCAGGGAAAGAGGAATGACACGTAAAACACCTGCAAATAACATGATAAAAAGGTACCGGGCGCACCGTTAATACAGTCTTTAATTGCAGGTGTGAATATCAGGCTGACAACATAATAACCCAACACGCCGACTGTACATCGTGTTACCCTTTTTATCATTGAAATGTCGGTGGAAAATTGAACAAATCGTCTTTCCAGGATCCACCCTGTCAGAAATGCGACGCAATAGCCAACGCCTTTAAAGGTGTCATTCGCCATTTTTGCCCCTTCCACCAGCACTGTTCCAGCCGCATCTGTATCTACAGGATATGGCTTGACCGCGGCGTATATTGCCACAGCAGCCGCGAGCCCAATACCGATAGAGACCACCAGAAGATCTTTTTCGGGATGGATCTTTACCCATTGCATCAGCTTCACGGTCAGCCACATGACCAGGGTTCCGGCCACAATGCCAACCAAAACGTCCTGCGGCGTATGCACACCTAAATAATTCCTGCTGAACGCCACGAGCAGAACGAGGAGACCCAGCACAACGCGCAGTACTCGTGGAAGGTCCTTGCGAACCGCCCCTCCGCCGAATATAGTCGCAGCGTTCATCGTATGTCCGCTGGGAAACGAATAACCCGTTGCCGTGGTGATGCTGTCACCGTAGGGTACAACACGCGCGTCCCTGATCCACGGCCGATAGGCGCAGGCCGTTACCTTCATCATACCGTTGACCAGCCTGTTGCCGCTCCAGCCCATCAAAAGATAAGCACCAAAGTCCTTGCTGACACACCAATAGATCAACGCCATGATTACAATCGCGGTATTCAATTCACCCAGCCAGGTCATCTTTGATAAGAAGCCGGCCAGAAACGCACCCGGTCCGTCTCTAAAATCCTGTAAAACCAATAGAATGTTGATATCCATGTACTTCCTCCTCTACAAATCCCGATTCATCAGCGCAGTCAATTCCATATGAATTAACTGGATATTATGCTGTTTTGGAGCATCTAATCACCTTTGGTATCAATCAAATCAGCCGATGATTTGGTAATTGTACCATATGCCTGTGGACTTTTCTACCACGCAGAAAAAAGACGCTCTCGAAGGAGCGCCTATGTTGTTCCAGACATATCTATTTACACACTTGTCAGCTCATCTGTAACTCTCCTGCATTGATATTGTTGCCTTAATTGCGCCCAGACAATGTATCCTTACGACACGATTCTCATCCGTTTCTGATATCTGCTTTAATTGTTCCACATATGGTCTGACAAATTCCGGTCTTCGTTTGCCGATAACACGGAAGATTTCAGGGGCCTCCATCCTGACCTTGTCGTCAGCGTCATATAAAAGTTTTTCAAATACCGGCATATGATTCCCATAGATATCCGGTGTGTTCGCAGCGATATTTTCTGACGCCCATATAAAACTCAGCCTGACCTTTGGCTCCTCATCAGAGGCAAAGCGGAACAAATCTGTCCAGTACGGTTCGATCACGGTATAGTCGCCCCGTCCAATCCTGCCGAGCGCATTTACAGCACGTTCTCTTAGTAGCGGCTCTGGACTGGCAAAATATGAGCTGATTGGCGAAACAGCGTCCTGCACAAGCATCGGATGAGCAAGTCCCATCTCGCCGAGCAGCCAGAGCGCCTTTGCCTGTATTTTTACGGACTCATGCGCAAGGAGAGATAAAACATATGGTATGTTCTCTTCCCATTTATCCTTGTCTTTCGTCAGTAAACCAAGCTCTTTGTAAAGATTCGATTCATTCAAGCTATCGTCTCCTCAATCCGGAAATACATGTATTAATGTCCTCTTGTTTTCCTGCGAATTGCCACAATACAACCGATGACAATAAAGATCGGATGCAGATACCACAAAAGGTCAAACCCGCTTGTTACTACTATCAATCCAACCAGAGACACAAACGCAGTGATCAGATAGCACGCCAGCAGCACGATACCTAAAATCAAACCTGTTCTTTCTTCTCCCCATATACATGTGATGAGAAATCCAACTCCCATGATCCATGCACCGGTTTTATAAGGATTGATAATCGTAAATACAGGCAGCAGCAAATCTTCTGCTGCATCAGGCAAAACAAATATATACACACCCATGAACACAAATAATACTATGCAAATCGCATCAATGATCTTAACCTTTTTCATATTTTATGCGGCTCATTGTGATGCCTCTGTTATTCCAAAATCCTGCCATCTCTTGAAATCGTGACAACCTGCCACGGGATGAACTTACCACTTGCCTGAAGCGCCGTCTCTGCCGCTCTCTGGAGTCCTCCGCAGCAAGGTACCTCCATCCGTACGATGGTTACGCTCTTGATGTCGTTATCGCGGATGATCGCCGTCAACTTCTCGGTGTAATCCACAGCATCCAGTTTGGGACAGCCGATGATCGTAATCTTGCCCTTCATGAAATCTTCATGCATATTGGCGTAGGCATAGGCCGTGCAGTCTGCCGCGATCAGCAGTTTTGCTCCGTTGAAAAAAGGAGCCTGCGTCGGAATCAATTTGATCTGGCAGGGCCACTGACCGAGCCGGGAGACTGGCCTGATGTTCTGAACGGGAGTGTCATTTGTATTCTGCTCAAACTGCATCGTCTGGTGACCAGGACAGCCATCCTCATGATGTACGTGCTTCATCTCATCCATTTTCTTTTTCTCCTTTGCTTCCTGTACTGCTTTTTCGTCATATTCGGGAGCCTCGCGTTCTTCAAAGGTGATAGCTCCGGTCGGACATCCCGGCAGGCAGTCGCCAAACCCGTCACAGAAGTTCTCGCGTACCAGTTTGGCCTTACCGTCTATGATATCGATGGCTCCTTCATGGCAGGCGCCGGCGCACAGCCCGCAGCCGTTGCATTTTTCTTCATCGATATGAATGATTCTTCTGATCATTGCGTTTCCCTCCTCTCTCTTTCTGTTGTTAGTATAATCTGGTTTTTTCAAAAAGTCTGTATCTGTAGATACATACTCGAAATATTATTGGTGTATACTAGAGACATCATAAGTTCGAAAGGAGAAGTGCTATGGACTATTCCGTACTTGAAAAGAGCACTCTATTTTCCGGAGTGCCCGCTGCGGAACTGAGAATTGTATTGGAAGAAACGCCGCACCACATACAGTGCTACGATAAGGGAGAGATCCTTTTTCATCTGATGGAACCAGCCACCCGGATCGGTATCATTCTGGAGGGACGTGTCGAAGCACAGAAGTCTTTTCCGAACGGAAGTCAGGTCAATGTGTCCATCCGTGTGCCCGGTGACATGATAGGACCAGCCGCAGTGTTCTCAAAGAATCAAAAATATCCCTGCGATATTGTTTCGTTGGAACCTGTCACTGTGATGATGTTCCGAAAAAATGACCTGATCAGGCTCATGCAGAAAGATGTGCGGATATTGGAGAATTTCACCGAAGAGATTGCTTCTGCGACATACATGTTACAGCAGCGCATAGAGCTGTTTTCCTATCATGGTATCGCACAAAAGGCCGCCTTCTGGTTGCTGACGCAGGCAAGACAGACAGGAAAGAACAAGGTACACATTCCCGGATCTGTTTCTAAATGGGCCATGCTGATGAAGGTTTCCCGCCCTTCACTTCATCGTGAACTGAAACGCATGGAGGAAACAGGAATCCTTGCTTATGATTCACCGATCGTGTCCATTCTTGACGTAGATGCCTTGCAGGATATTCTGGGACAGTAACACATAAACATTCTATAATGCCGAAGATCCCTTTTATTACAACATCGGCGATACGCTGAATGCCGGACATACACAAAGACGGCACATAGCATAATAATTAGAACTGCAACCCAGATGGAATATAACGGAAAGCTGGCTTACCCTCCGAAAGCGATCCTGATGATCTTCATTCTGACCAGTCCGTCGCAGAAACGGATCATCAGTTTATGGAACGCTCCGACACTGCTGTAAATATCCCGGTATCCGCGCATGTAGCTTTTCGCCGTTACCGAAGCAAACCGGTCGCTCCACCCTGCAAGCGCCGCGCTCGTTGCAGGAATCGAAGATCAGAATCTCCTAAATTACTGCTTTCATTCTCGTGCAAATAATCCTTTCTTTTTATAGGCCGCCGATTCGATACCCAGGCAGGTGTAGCCGGTTGCATCGATCGCAGCCCTGAGCCCGGAGACGTCCGGGACTTCTTCTGTCAGGAAGGAGGCCTCCTTTTTGCCTCTGGAAGCCGTGACCTTTTTTGCTGAAGGAACAGCTTTTCGGATCGCATCGCAGATATGCGCCTCGCACATCCCGCACATCATACCGTCGATCTTCAATGTCGTTTTGACCATAACTTTAACCTCTTTTCTTTCTGTATCCACAGTCGCAATAGGACCGCACTTTCCGGGGTCATCTCAGGCAAATGTGAAAAGCCCCAGTTTGCCAGTTTCGCATGAGCCGGGTTTTTGACCGATATCAGCCTGAGCGTATGTGATATTGCGGAAGGAGCGGCCCATACACGTCCAAATAAAAGGTCTGTGCAGCGGGTTATTGCGGCAGGTATTGGTTAGTATATTCTAACTAATTTTTTATTATAGTCCATGCGCGGAAGAAAATCAAGAGAAAAGAAGACTGTAATGCATCAACTAAATGCTGTCGTTGGCACACTGAGGAGTGAATTTGTCAGATACGAGAATTGAAAAGACAGGCTATACATACCAGATGAAAAATCAGAAAGCAGCTGATGATATCCTTCACCAGCTTCAGGAATGGAGGTGTGCCTGATACCATTTATCAAAGCAACGGTCAGCTGTCCTATATCACAGGAACAGGAATCTGAACTGAAAGCAGGATCATTGTATCTCTCAAGGCGGGAATTGTCCTGTCATATCCTGCCCGGATCTGTCTTGTCATTATTCCTTTCGGATCGGGTGTCGAATCACAGTTTTCAGCTTTTCCGGCGCCACTTTTCTTGCGTCGCTCAGATAAATCTCATGGTGCATTCTCTGACTGGTTATGTCCAGAACATATCCCTGGGCCTCAATATACTCATGCATCTGAGAAACTGTCGCGGGTTCATCATCATAGGAACCTACATGCATGCATTGAACGCACAGCCCCTCCTCATAGGTCAGGAACTCTGCCTTCGAGAAGTCTGTCTTCTTTTTTCTTGTCGCTTCCTCGACGGCCCACGCAAAATCATCTGTGGTCACGAAATCGGGCAGCCGAATCACGGAGATCCACTGAAAGGCATCTTTGTGCGCATAGTCAATGTCCTGAACACCGTCCTGCCACCAGAAGCCTTCCAGCGGAGGAACGACGTAATCGAAATAGCCGTCAATGCGATGATCTCCCATTTTGCTCATTTTGAGAGTCAAGTGTTTTTCTCACTTTTCCTTCCGTTGAAATGCCTCCGGCAGCTCGCGCGCGATCGAAGATCGCGATTTACTCAAAAATCTGCCCCGGGAGTTTCAGCTTCACCTTGGGTGGGAATGTCTTGTCGAATATCTCCACGTCCGCATCGTCCACATAGTAGCCCTGGGGCGTCTGGTAGACGCCGGTGATATCATCCAGATAGCCGGGAATCAGCTCTTTGCAGAGGAAGAAGGAGTCATCCGCGCCTTCCGGAAGATCGTGATAGCGGATGCCGAAGCTCCGGGCATAGGTAAAGCCGCTGTGGCCGTAAAAACCGATGCTGCCTTCAAACAGGACCGCGCCGAAGCCCATGGCTTCTGCCTTTTCCAGGCAGTAGTCCAGCAGCTTTTTGCCGTAGCCATGGTGCTTGAGCTCCGGCGTGATGCCGATCGGCCCCATGGTCAGCACGGGGATCATCCGGCCGTCGTCGGCTTCGATGACTGTGCGCATGAACATGTTCTGCCCGATCAGTTCGCCGTCTTTTTCCATAACGAAATCCAAGTCCTTTACGAAAGCCGGATCGTCCCGGAGTACATGGATCACGAAGTGCTCGCTGCAGCCCGGACGGTACACGTTCCAGAACGACTCTCGGACGAGATTTTCGACCGCTCTATAATCTTCGAATCTTTCCAAACGAATGGTATAGTCATTGGTATTCATTGCGTTACCTCAATTTCATCATTCCGAATGTTTTCATTACCAACAGCGCAAAACAGAGGATCCCTGCATAGGGCTGTCTTGCTGCGATAAAAACGGCAACGGCCAAAACGGACAGCACCATGCCCGTAACCAGACGATGCCTGTCCCAAACCGGTCTGTCAAAATGAATCAGGATCAAACCGCAGAGGCCGTTTAAGGCTGAAAGTCCAATCACAGTCAGGAAGACGGTCCTTACCCAGGAATGGACACCGGTCAGTCCGAACAGACTTACCGCTGCCGGTGAAGCTTCTCCGTTTCCAAACACCGGTAAAAACAGCAGAAGCGCCGTCAAAAGGTCCAGGGTATTGCAGAGAAAAGCGAGCGTCCTGCCTGCAAAGGCCTGCTTTTCTTCCACCGCAGCGGAGAGGATCTCCTCCGGGCAAATCAGTTCATCGATCGTCACGGAGAAATAACGGGATAGTTCTTTTAAGGAGTCGATGCTGGGATACCCTCTGCCGGATTCCCATTTGGAAATGGCTGTTCTGGATACGAACAGCGCCTCGGCAAGTTCCTCCTGCGTGAGGCCCCTGGTTTTCCGTAATTCCTGGAGTTTTTCATTGAATTCCATCTGCAGCCTCCCAGCGGCGATCCGCCGCATCGACAGCGTATCGGTAGAGCAAAAACAGTCCTGTGCTCAGGAAAACAGCGCCGATAATATCCGTTGCCCAGTGAACGCCTGCGATCAATCTCCCGATCACCATAAACGCTGAAAACGCGATGACAAATATGCCTGTCACGTTCCGAACAAGCGACTTATCCGTTCTTCGGTCAATCTGGAATTTCAGCGTCGGCATCACACTCAGAACCAGAAGCGTCGTGGATGATGGGTAAGACGCCTCCAACGCTCCGTCGATCAGGATCGGTCTGTAATTAATCGGTACCATTTCAAAGACAAGGTAGGCAAGAATCACCAGGATGTAATACAGCCCCAGAAGAATGATATCCGGATCGACCCGGAGCAGGCTTCTCCGTCTGACCATCTGGATAACCCCTGCCGCTCCAAAACAAAAGCAAATGACGATGGGGACAAGACCAAGCCAATCTGTGATCGTGTATATGGTCATATGTACGCCCGTAAGATGATGAAACCAAAGGTTGAACGCCGAAAAGCCAACCTTTGTACCGTTAGGGCCAACTGCCTGCACGTCAACGCATCGGATCAGCGCCGTCCACAGCAGGAATGTCAGCAGGAACCAGATTCCCGTCCGCAAGTGCTTCTTTTTGTTCATACTCATTCCGTCCTTTCTGTCTGTACGTCTGACGGAATCAATGATATCGAAGCTCTGTAAATCTCACAAGAAACGGCCTTTCACATCCGTGATACGAAGCGTGTCATGCCTGATTCACCGATGAATATACATCCTTGTCATCTCCGGTTCACCGTCGCCCTGCACCACGCAAAGGAATTCCCAGCCATAGCGCTCATACTTTGAATTTCATGGTCTGCTATTCTCTTTCTGTTCTGATGAAATGGCCTTCCTGAATGGCGGCGAACGTTGCTGCCGCACAGACGACAATCGCAGAGTATTTCAGCGGAACAGCAGGGATCGTCAGCGGTAACAGGAACAGCAGCACTCCTGTCGCTTTGTTCATAACCGAATGAACAGCCACAAGCTTCTTCTGTACGGCAAATCCCGAAACGATATTCACAATCTTTATAAGGGCAATGATTCCGATCCATATATACAGCCCTGCAGGAAGACTCAGGACCGGGAGCAGCTTGATCAGACATACGACCACAAATACAAAGTCTGCAATCGCATCCAGCCTTGCCCCAAGCTCGCTGACAGTATCCGTTTTTCTCGCTGCAAATCCATCCAGCATATCAGACAACCCGGCTGCTATGTAAAACACATAAAAGGCAGGAGAGAATACCGGACAGAAAAGCAGAACGATACCGGCAGCTATTCTGAAAAGCGTTATTGTGTTTGCCATCAATGTCCGCGCCTCTTTTCCTTTTTCATCGTATGCTTCATTTCAAAACAAGTATTTTCATCGTATGCTCCTGTCTTTCATGATCCAGTTATCCAGAAATCGCATCTGCTCATCCGTGTGAAACCAGTGTTCTCCACCGTTCATCACTGTTAATTCAGAGCCATGAGCCTTTGCAAATGCAGTGATCGTTTCATGCGATGTCAGGTTATCCCGGCTGCCATACAGGATCCTTGTCGGAACAGTCCAGCAGATGGGGTGCGCGCGGACATAACAAAGGTACTCCCAGGACAGATTCTCACCGAATGAAGTGGGGATCACGCCTCTTTCTTCCAGTTCCGTCTCCGTTACCTTGGTCCATGACATCATGCTCAGAATCAGCTGCTCCATATCGACCACGGGAGAAATGAAATATGCGCTGCGTATCATTGCATCAATCCCGGCGTTCATGCTGAAGAAAGCGCCGATGCTGTTGGCGATCAGGACGATACTGCCATATTCCGCATACATCCTTATGACCGCCTCCCGGATTTCCTCCCCGGTTTCCCATGGTGTAAAAGTCTGATAATCCAGGCCGAGGACATCACATTCGGGAAACAGCGGCTTATAGTGTTCGCTTTCCCCGGCACTGCCTCCCTTGCCGTGTATATACAATACCAGCGCTTTCATTACCGCTTCCTCACATCGTTTATTTCTTTCTGCAGATTTTCCAGGTACCTGCCTGCATGAGCTCCATCCATTTGTGTGTGATGAAACTGGAAGGATACCGGCAAGTAATACCTGAAGAGCTTTTTTCTGTATTTTCCACAGATCAGAAACGGGTTGTTTCCTTTGGGTCAACTTTTGCGCAGCTCTGCGATGTCTACGCTTCGCTTCGGTCGGCGCAGTACCAGGCGACAGATTGTTATGTTTGATATAAATGACCGTCATTCCCAGCTCCACAGCCCAGTCGACAGCAGCGCCTCCTTTTTTCGCTTCATATTTCATCGGTGTAAACCGAATCCCGTTCATTGTCTTTTCCTCATCGGTATTTCGTTTCCTGGTCCCTGTCAGAGGCATCGTTTTTCTTCTTGTAAATAGCTGCGGCGGAAAAAAGACCCGTACCGGCACCGATAAACACAAATGTTTTATTTTCCATCGTAAACCTCTCTTTTCCGTCCTATCGTTCGTTAGCCTTATACCGGATCGAGTAGGAGGGGAAATTGATATTTCCCCGTCCTCTCACACCACCGTGCGTACCGTTCGGTACACGGCGGTTCAACCAACTTAACAAGTGACACGCCTTTCTGCGTAGTAGTCAGCCATGGAGATTAGCCCAAATTCGGCTAATCTCTTGTTGTTTATCGCCACATTAACCGCCCCCTTATTGCAAACAAAGGCAATTCTACTCCCAGTGTAGGCAACTCGGTATGCAGTATTGCGGTCGATTCCAAGCTTCATCAGATTCTTTGCTCTGTTCTGCGGAGTCTTCCAGTGCTTCCAGATACAC
>JNKK01000033.1 GCA_000702845.1 Lachnospiraceae bacterium FE2018 | reverse complement strand
CGAGAGCATGCTCGCTTCCCGGCATAATAAAGCCTTGATGCTCGACAACTTCATGCTTGAGATGAAGAAGCATAAGAAATTCATCGAAAAGTTCGATGGGGCTATGTGGAGCAGCCTGGTTGATTACATCACGGTATACAGCCGGAAGGACATCAGAGTTACTTTCCGGGACGGAACAATAATAACCATAAACGAGTAATTTCATAGAGCGGTATTTTGCGGCCAAGAACAGCAAAAGCCGCTCTTTTTGTACCTATTATATAGCCGCTCAAGTATGCGTATTTTCTGACTACCGTGTAATTGTATTAAAACCTGCGTCATAGGGGAAATTGACATGGTTACAACACCGTCAGGACATCCGGTCGCCATGTCGCAGGCGAACAACGGAACTTCGGATATCAATGCCTGGGTGGAACTGTTTCGGGAATTTGCCGCGCTGTCCGATCATCCGGTTTCAGCAGCAGAGGCATTTGAACTGCTCTACAGGCATTCCCTGGAGGGTGATCCGGACTGCAGTGATCTCCTGGCATACGGATATTTGTCGGGAGAAGGAAATACCCATCTGGAAGAAGGCCGGCCGATGTTTCTGCGCAGACCGGAAAGCCGTTTTACACTGGCCAATTTTATGAGATCACATCTTTATGCGACATTTGGCGCGATGCGCGTGGGACTTGATTATCTGATCCGGGATGAGAAGGTCAGGACAGACCGGCTGATGGCGCACGGCGGTATGTTCAAGACACCGGGTGTTGCGCAGAGGTATCTGTCGGCAGCGGTCGGCGCACCTGTTACGGTCATGGACACCGCGGGCGAAGGCGGCGCCTGGGGCATTGCACTGCTGGCGGCCTACCGGATGTGCAGAGAGCCGGGTGAGACGCTGGAAGAATTCCTGGAGAACAGGATCTTTTCGGGTATGTCCGGCACAACATTGCTGGCAGATGAAAAGGATTGCGCAGGATTCGAGAAGTTTATGGAGAACTATAAGAAAGGGCTTGCCGCGGAGCGGGCTGCGGTAGAATATCTGAAATAATAAAAAAAGAAACAGCGTTGGATCCAACGCTGTTTCTTTTTTATTGAAAGTTGCATCACATGGTGATTAATTCATATTCCCGTGAACCCATTCCGATCTTCTCGGCGTGGATCAGGGTGTCTTCCCAGGCGACGTTCGGATTGCTGTTGTGCCAGTGATCACCGTGATCGTGGAAATCCGGTTTCGCGAGGTTGTCGCCGATCTGGCTGTTGCGGATCGGTTCTTCCTTTGCGCAGAGGTCTACACAGGCCTGATCCAGCGCAACCGGATCGAAGGAGGCCAGCATGCCGATATCCGGAAGGATCGGCGCGTCATTTTCCGCGTGGCAGTCACAGTTCGGCGAGACATCGGTGATCAGGCTGACATGGAAGCAGGGGCGTTCCGCGCAGACAGCAGCAGCGTATTCTGCCATCTTGCGGCCGAGAATCTGCGGCGCATCCCAGTTCGCGTTGGTGAGTGCGTCAAATGGACAGGCGCCGATGCAGCGTCCGCATCCCTTGCAGAGATTCTGATCAATCGTTGCGATGTTATCGACGTAGGAGATCGCGTTAGAGCCGCATTCTTTTGCGCAGCGGCGGCATCCGCGGCATTTCCGTTTCCGCACGCGCACATGTCCGCTGTCATGCTGCTGCATTTTCCCTGCGCGGCTTCCGCATCCCATGCCGATGTTCTTGATGGTACCGCCGAAGCCGGCCATCTCATGTCCCTTGAAGTGTGTCAGGCTGATAAAAATATCTGCGTCCATGACAGCACGGCCAATCAGAGCAGTCTCGAAATATTCGCCGTTCGGTACCGGCACTTCGATATCATCCGTTCCCTTCAGACCATCGCCGATGATGATCTGACAGCCGGTCGTAATGGTATTAAATCCGTTGATGTTCGCGCAGTCCATGTGCTCCAGCGCATGTTTGCGGCTGCCGGGATAGAGCGTGTTACAGTCTGTCAGGAACGGCAGGCCGTTTTTCTCTTTGACAATATCCGCGATTGCTTTTGCGTAGTTCGGACGCAGGAATGCCAGATTTCCCAATTCGCCGAAATGCATCTTGATCGCGACAAACTGTCCGTCCATATCAATGGTGTCTATGCCTGCTCTGCGGCAGAGCTTCTGAAGCTTGGATGTGATCGGCACATCCATTTCTGTTCTGAAATCAGTGAAAAATACTTTTGATTTTTCCATGTAAGAAAACCCCCTTTTGCTGCTGATATTTTCAGTAGTTTGCACTGAAACAGTGGTTTCAATCAGTATATCATAAGTTGCAGTCTGATGGAATTACAGGAAGCTGCTCAGTCTGACATTCATGCGAACCGGTTCGCGCTGCTTTTCCCATGTCTTAACGGTCTGCTCCTTCAGGAAGGACTTGAGCGGTTCGAGGTCCTGTCTGAGATCCCACGCTTCCAGTGCGTCATAGTATCCCTTGCGATCCTCTTCGTGAATAATAATGGGAGGTTGGTTGTGGAATACCAGAAGATAGTTCATGGCAATCCGTCCGGTGCGGCCGTTTCCGTCTGCAAACGGATGAATATTCTCAAACTTTGCATGGAAATATGCGGCAGCGGTCAGCGCGTGTTGTTCCGGAATGTCCTGAAGCTCTGCAAGCAGTTCGGACATTTCTTCAGAAACATCTTCAGGAGATGCACCGACTTCCTCCTTCCCGGTTACGTAGTCATGCAGTTTATAGGTACCGGGGCGCTCCCCGAGCTGCCAGCGGTGCGTATCATATGTGTTTTTGGTCAGTTCCAGATGAAATGCAAGCAGCAGTGATTCCTCGAAACTCCGTCCGGTACCAAAGGAAGCCAGGAAGAGAGTGTTGGCATCTTTTGCATTGCGGATTTCAAAAAGGGTACGGAGGTCTCCGGTGTAATCTGTTACGCCGTCGTGATCAAAAATCTCCCGGGTATCGTGGTAGGTAATCTGATCGTTCTCGATCTTTCCTGAGTGATAGGCAAAGGATACTTCATGGCCGGTAAAGGCAAGTGCCAGATCTGCTTCAGTTGTAATTCCGCGGTTTTGCCACCAGGAAACGGTTTTTTCGTATGCATTCATCGTTTTGCTCCAAATGAATTAAGACATTTGCCGATAAATTTCATATATATTATAGTATACTATATCACATTTCTGATCTTTTCCGGATACAGATTCTGACAGGAGAGCGAGCGATGAAACAGCAGGAAAATCAGACACAACAAGGAAAACAGCAGCAGATCAGTTTTGAATTGATTAAGGAATCACAGTCAGGAATGCAGCTTTCGCCTGATTTTCTAGTCATATACGGACTGCGTGGTAAAACGGAGATTTCAATCGGTGGCAGGAAATATGAGATAGAAACGGGAGGACTTATGACAGTCGCTCCTTTTACATATCTGGATTATGACTGTGCGAAAGGCAGCAACTTTTCGGTACTTCATATTACGGAGGAGGTCCTGCGCGTTGCGGATGCCAGAAGCATTGCACGCATCTGGTGTTATGTGCGGGATGCGGATCCTGGTCTGCAGGATTCCTATGACAGGATCAGGCGGAAATATGCACAGATGTTTGCATTGTTTTTACAAAATGGCTCACAGCGGGAGATTCGGATGTTTGCATGTGCAACCGAGCTGCTGGGAGATCTGGCTGCATATTTCTCTTCTTCAGAACCGGTTATAATGCAGCAGGCCGGGTCGGAGACCTTTGAGCGGTGTGTGCGGATCATGAATTACATCCATGCGCACTGGCGTGAAGATATTTCCATCGAGCAGCTGGCTGCGCAGGAATATGTGTCAGCCGGTTATTTGTCGCGGTTTTTTAAAAAGTTCACAGGAATTACCTTTACAGAATATCTGGTCGATTTTAGGCTGCAGAATGCGTGCCGTGATCTGGAACGCACAACGGATACAGTCACGAAGATTGCACTGGCGAACGGATTTAAAAATACCAATTCTTTCATCAAATATTTCCGGGAAAAATATGAAATCACCCCGAACCGATACCGCAGGCAAACGACGGCGAAGCTTCTGCAGGAGGAGAACAGGACTTTGGAGTACCCTGCAGAGAATGCTGATAAAAGAGATCATCTGCCCGTTGGGAAAGCAATGCCGGGAGCATCTGCTGAAAGACCAGAGGACGATAACGGTATACCGATGCTTCTGCGATATGCGGAAACACTGGAGGAGCCTGTGACGCCGCCCGCATGTTCCGCTGAGACGCATCTGATCTTTCTGAACGCAGATACAGAAG
The DNA here is from genome assembly GCA_000702845.1 of Lachnospiraceae bacterium FE2018. Lineage (GTDB taxonomy): Bacteria > Bacillota > Clostridia > Lachnospirales > Lachnospiraceae > CADBRN01. The sequence goes on along the minus strand of JNKK01000033.1, from coordinate 27,539 downwards.
GCGCGCCGTTTACGCATGCCTGGCGAAAGCTTTTGAATATCGGATATGCCCGTTACGGACTGCTTGCCGAAGTACAGCAGCAGATTTTGCAGGCACAGGAGGAGATTTCCTACGAATATGTCCGTTTTCATGGCATCCTTGATGATGATATGTTTGTCTATCATGAAGATGAAAAGGGGCAGCCTTATCTGGACTTCTCACGTGTAGATCTGCTTCTGGATTTTCTGCTGCGATCCGGTCTGAAGCCGTACATTGAACTGGGGTATATGCCGTGGCTGCTTGCGAAAAATCCGGTCAGGATCTTCGACAGAAACAGCTATATCTCGACCTTTAACCGGGAAGAGCGGTGGAGATTCCTGATCAGCGGACTTCTGACACACTGCATGAAGCGGTACGGGCGGGATCAGGTGGTCCAATGGAGGTTTACAACTACTGGATGCAACTCGGCTGCGAGCGGTATTGTCTCAACGGAGGACTATCTGCATCTCTATCAGGTTACACGGAACTGCGTAAAGGAGGCAGACGCGCGGATATTGTTTGGCGGTCCGGGCGGATGGGCTTCCGGTGTGCGGGATGCGGAAAGTATCCAGAAGCTGTTTTTTACCTGGGTAAAAGAACATGACTGTGTTCCGGATTTTATCTGTACCCAGTGTTATCCGCATCATTCCATTCAGGCAGACGAAGCCTTCTGGCAGCTGATGCTTTCGCAGGAAAAAGCTCCGTCCATGTTGAGTGCGGATATTCATTATTTGAAAAATATCATCATCGATTACAAAAAACTGCTTGCAGACAGCGGTCTCTCTCATTTGTCGCTCTGGATTGAGGAGTGGAATTCTACGATCTGGCAGAGGGATCTTTCCGGTGATACCTGCTATAAAGCATAGTGGCTGGTGCGGAACATCTGCGAGACGGACGGAAGTGTTGAGGCGCTTGGTTACTGGACGCTCAGTGATTTTATGGAGGAGAGTTCTGTATTCGGAAGGGTATTTCACGGCGGATTCGGGCTGTTTACCTACAACGGGATTCCGAAGAGCGGCTGGCAGGCACTTTTGCTGCTTCGGATGCTCGGCGAAGAAAAAATATCTGTTGGTGATGGATGGCTTGCGGCCAGAAACAGCAGAGGAATGCAGGTGATTTTGAGCCATTACTGTCACTATGATAATCTTTACTGTCTGCAATATAAGAAGCTGACCGATCCGGATAAAGCATATTCTGTTTTTGAAACCGATGAAACGCGAAAGTATGAAATATATGTGCAGGGGCTTTCTGATGGGATGTATGAGATCCGGCGGCTGACGATTTCTCCGCGGCATGGTTCTTCGTTTGATGCATGGCTTGAAATGGGACAGCCTGAGTATCTCCGTTCAGAGGAGATTGCCTATCTGAAACATGTTTCTCAGCCCAGACTGCAGATTGAGACGAGAGAGATTCATGGGAGTCATACGGTCGAATGCATGCTCGCACCGCACGAAGTACAGATGATTGTGATAAGTAAGCTGTAAATAAAAACACAAATACATATATCAGTAAATAATGATCGAAATATCATTGATATATGATCTTATAATTAAAAGAATTTGATCAAATATCATAAATATCGTGATTAAATGATTTGCCCGCCGGCATACCGGCGGGCGTTTTTTTGATAGGATGAATCCATGAAATATGGATGAAGCAAAAGCATGCTGCAAAAATGAAGCCAAAGGACATCGCTTCATCAGGAAGGAGGGTGAGATGTTAAAAAAACGCGACATTGATCCTCTGGATCCTTACAAACCTCCGGAATGGGGAATTCTGGAACAGGAAATCCGTATCGGAGACCGAATTAGACGCATCCTGACATATATACCGGATAACATTTGTCCTGCATCTGCAGGAATTCTGATTCTCGGACCCGACGGACAGTCTGCAGAGGAACTGTTAGCAGACAGCGGATGGAAGGAACTTGCCGAAATAGTCCCGGAAGAGGAGCGTATGGCGCTGTTCTTTCTTGAACCGGAGAACGGTCAGTGGAATATAGCGGAAGAATATGAGACGGCAGACGGCGATGTGGCATATGTATATGCTGCATTTATGAAATGCTTTGAGCGTCTGCATTATGATTTACATGAATCAAGGATTTATCTGTATGGAACAGGCGAGGGTGGCAGAATTGCCCAGATGGCTGCAATGTCAGAACCTGCCGGCTATGCCGGACTTGTGATAATCGGTGCCGGAGATGTGCCGAAGACATACTGCAGTGCATGCATGCAGGATTATTGTGAAAACCTGAATGGATTTGCAGATCCGCTCTTTCGGAAGAAAGTCCGCAAAGGAGAGATTCCGATGCCGGTTTGGATCATGGAGCAGAGGGGCGGTCAGCTCAGTCAGAACATTCTGAACTACTGGGTTCATGCGAATCGTGCAGAGAAAAGGGGAAACCTGGCGAAAGATGACGTGACTGTTTATGAGCGGGCAGAAGCGATGCCGTATCCGGATGATCAGGACCGGGAAGCCTGCTGTGTCTGGCACAGTGTGTTGAAGGGGCCGGAAGGATGCCGGGAAGAGCCGGACAATCTTTCCAGACCGACGGAACAGAGCTGGATCCGGAAAGAAAATCAGAATGCCGTACTGGTCAGTACTGTTTGGAATTCCTTTATGTCACGGTTCCGCCGCTGGATGGCAGATCCGGGTGGTTCTCTCCGCACGGACCGGCGGTATCGAAAAGATCCGGATATGGAGTTCTATCGGGAAGCAGTAGACGGATGGATGCGCGAATGGATGATATATGTTCCGCCTGGCGTCAAAGCGGCGCCTGGCAGAGAAGTGCCGATGGTGCTTGCACTGCACGGCTATGGGTGTACAGGTGAAATCTATGCGGGCAACACGGACTGGCCGCGGATCGCGCGGGAGTATGGATTTATCACTGTATTTCCAACCGGAATACCGGCAGGACTGGAACGCGACATCGACCCGGACAATCCGAATAACATACCGGTGCCCGCCTGGAATTTTACCTGCGAAACAGAAGGCAGGCCGGATGACGTTCATTTTCTGAGGAAACTGACAGAACGTGTCTGCGCAGAGTATCCGGTTGACAAAAGCCGTATTTATGCCACGGGACATTCGCAGGGCTCTCTGATGGTGCAGCGGCTGGCTGTTGCCATGCCGGAGGTGTTTGCGGCAGTGGCGCCCTGCTCCGGTGTAATTTTCGGCGCCATGTTCGATGCGTTTGTCCGGACTGCGGTATCAGAGACATCCGTGCAGCTGCCTGTCTGGATGCTTGCAGGACAGGAGGAATCCTGGCTGATTGAAGCGCAGCCTGAGCCGGAAAATGCCACAGGGAAAACCATTACATTCTGGCACAGAAGAAACGGCCTTCCCGGGACTGCAGAAAGCAGATTCCGGCATCACTGGAACCGGTATCGTAACCGCTGGCTTGATCTGACGTATGAGGACAGCGATAACCACCCGATGCTTCGGTATACGCAGGTAGAATATATGCCGCATGCGACCATGCCTGAGATGTCACGAAGAATCTGGGAAGAATTCTTTGCCTGCTGGAGCAGAACGGGAAGAAATCTTACCTTTTTTACAGAAAAGAATAATAAGACTGCCTGAAACAGCAATATCGTTTATCATAGAATGAAAGGGGAAAAACATGAATGAAACAATGAATGCAAACGCACCAACCAGTTTGAAAACGAATCTGATTTACGCATTGTCAAGTATTGCTGAAAACCCGCTGTTTACACTTATGATGGGTTTTCTGACCTTCTTCTACACAGATGTCATTGGCATCAACCCGGCAATCGTCGGAACGATTCTGATGGTTTCCAGATTTATGGATGGAATCAGTGATCTAATTGCAGGAAATATCGTAGACCATACTCATACGAAATATGGACAGGCACGTCCCTGGTTTCTGCGGCTGCTGATCCCAATGGTATTTGCTTACGTAGTGCTGTTTACGGTTCCAAACTGCGGAACTGCCGGAAAAATCGCGTATATTTTCATCTCTTACAATCTTGTATCAACGGTGATCTATACGATGTTCAAGGCTGCGCAGGGTGTTTATCCGACATTCCTGACAAAAAACAGAGTGAGCCGTTCCATCATGTCTACAATGTATCTGTTTGGCGCATGCGCTGCGCAGATGATTCTGATGATGTTCGGTATTCGGTTTGTAGAGGCGCTTGGCGGCGGACAGAGCGGCTGGGTCAAATTCGCGGCAATCCTCGGTGCAATCGCAGGCATTATAATGCTGATCATGTTCCTGTTCACAAAAGAAGTGAGTGATGGAGACGAAGAAGAAAAAAATCAGGAGAACATTCCGTTTAAGACTGCAATCCTGTCTCTGTTAAAGAATAAATACTGGTTTATTCTTCTGGCAACATTTTTTGCAGGTGTCATTATTCAGGTATGTACACTGACAGACGGTGTTTATTATGCAAAATATGTTTTGAATGATCTTGGAATGCAGACAAATCTGACCCTGTATTTCCTGTTCCCGAATCTTGTGGTTATGCTGTTTCTGCCAGGGTTGTATAAGAAAGGTGTCTCAAAGAAAAAACTGTGTATCATTGGTGCGATTCTTTTGCTGATCGGAACGGGTATCGGAATTGCATTCCCGGCGGGCATCGGATTTATTGTCGGTCTTGCAATCCGCGGCGTCGGATATGCAATGAATGCATGCTGCCAGACAGCGATGGTATTTGAAACAATGGTTTATGGCGAGTGGAAAACAGGGTATAATGTACCGGGTGTCACCATGACTGCAACTGGCGCAGCTCAGAAGCTCGGTAGTGGAATCGGCGCAGCGCTGCTTGGTTTTACACTTGCAAGATTTGGCTATGATGGTATGGCTGAAGTACAGCCGGCCGCTGCAGTTGGAGCAATTAATGTAATTTATATGATCGTTCCGGCTGTTCTGGCAGTTGTATGGATTATCCTGTTCCATTTCTACAAACTGGATGAGGAATACCCGCGCTATGTGAAAGATCTTGAAGAACGGCATGCAAAACAGAATGCAGGAGTTAAAGCATGAATGCAGACTGGAAAAAACTGAATGCAGTAATAGACAGATTTGTTAAAGAGGGAATCGTGACTGGGTGTGGAATGCGCATTTTCAAAGACGGTGAGATGGTTTTCAACAGGAGTACCGGCGTGTCAACAGCGGACGGATCAAGACCGTTTACTGCAGATACCAGACTTCGGATGCATTCAATGACTAAGAATTTCACCTGTGCTGCAATTATGACGCTGTATGATCAGGGACTGTTCGCACTGGATGACCCGATTGCAGAGTATCTTCCTGAATTTGCAAATCCAATGGTCTGCGTCTCGGACACAGATATCAGTCAGGTCGTTCCTGCTGCTGACCCGATTACAATCAGACAGCTTCTGTCAATGCGCTCCGGAATCCCTTACTGGGATATGCCGGGGGTGCCTTCTGAAGGGATTGTACAGGCAGAATATCTGAAAATGGCACAGAAAATAGCATCACGCGTCAGTGGCGGAGAAACAAATACGCTGGAAAATCTGGTGAAAGATATCGCAAAGATGCCGTTGTGTTTTCAGCCGGGCGAGCGGTGGATGTACGGTCTCTCGCTGACAGTCATCGGACGTCTGATCGAAGTGCTTTCTGGCATGAAAATCAGCGATTACATGAAAAAGACACTTTGGGAGCCGCTCGGTATGACGAAGACCTGTTTCGTCACACAGCTGCAGGGATCAGAGCAGATCGGAGAAGTTATGATTCCGGCAGAACTTGCAGAGCCGATGGGACTGAATCCAGATGTGATTTCTCATCCGGCCGGCCGTGAAGATGTTTTCTGCAGCAGGGTCGATGTGCTGCCGGGGACGAATCTCGGCGTGGAGCTTCCATGCGGCGGCTTGATTTCCACGATGAATGACATCGGAAGACTGTTTGCGATGTTTGCAGGTGGTGGTGAACTGGACGGCGTCCGTGTCCTAGGACGCAGGACAATCGATCTGATGCGGACCAACCAGCTGACACCGGAGCAGCTCCCTGATTTTGCGGTCATGACAAACAAAGGATTCGGTTATGGGCTTGGTTATCGAACGATGCTCGATCCATCGGATGCCGGCTTTTATATGCCGGCAGGAAGCTTTGGATGGGACGGCGCATCAGGTTGTTACGGACTGGCCAATCCGGATGAGAAGCTGGCAATTGTGTTTGCAGAATCCAGCGTACCGCATCACATCATTTACACCGTTCCGCGTGTTGTTGCAGCGATGAACGCAGACAGAAACTGGTGAATGCAGGCGAAACCATTACAGATGTGAAATAAATCAAAGCCAAAAAGAGGCCGGTGCAGATCGCTATGCGGATCTGTACCGGCTTCCTGATAGTTAAATAACGTTCATACAGAAAACTTCTCTGCGTGATATTTGATTGTTTTGGTAATACTAATGAGTAAATTGTGATTTGGCAGGGTATTTTTACAAATATTTGACGTAGACTTACCCATTTGATTCTGCTAAAATGTACTCGTTTGTTTGTTAAATAATTTACAGTGTGAAATGATAAGGTATAACAGGAGTGAAAAAAATGCTTGATATTTCCACAGAAAGTTGTAAGACCCTCAGAAAAGATATCCTGACGATGCTGCACGCATCCGGTTCCGGCCACGCCGGCGGATCCCTCTCATGTGTTGAGATCATGGATGCGCTTTACGGCGGAATTCTCCGGATTGATCCGCAGAATCCGAAAAAACCGGACCGCGACTATTTCGTCCTTTCCAAGGGACACGCTGCGCCAGCACTCTACGCTGCACTGGCAGAGCGTGAATTTTTCCCGAAGGAAGAGCTGCTGACCCTGCGCAAGGCGGGATCGCATCTGCAGGGACATCCTGATAAAAATAAAGTACCGGGCGTTGACATGACGACCGGATCTCTCGGACAGGGCATTTCCATCGCGACCGGACTGGCGCTCGGAACCAGAGCAAAGGGTTATGACTCCCGTGTTTATGTTCTGACCGGAGACGGCGAACTGCAGGAGGGCCTGTGCTGGGAGGCAGCCATGGCAGCGGCCAACTACAAACTCAGCAACCTGACACTGATTGTCGACTGGAACGGTCTGCAGATTGACGGACCGAACGAGGAAGTCATGAATCTGGGCGATCTCGGCGCGAAGTTCCGTGCCTTTGGATTTGAAGTCTGCGAGATCGACGGAAATGATCTGGACCAGGTCGTCAAAGCGCTGTCCGCGCCGGCAGGCGATAAGCCCCGCTGCGTACTTGCACATACTGTAAAGGGCAAAGGCGTATCCTTCTACGAGAATCAGGTCGGTTCCCACGGGGCAGTGCCGAATGATGAGCAGTTTGAGAAGGCAATGAAAGAGATTGGCTGAGGGAGGAAATATCATGTCAGATGTAAAGGCGACCCGGCAGGCTTACGGAGAAGCACTCGCGAAGCTTGGCGGTGAGAATGAGAATATTGTAGTTCTGGATGCGGATCTTGCGCATGCCACCATGACGAAGTTTTTTATGGAGAAGTATCCGGACCGGTTTTTTAATGCAGGGATCGCGGAGGCAAATATGACCGATATGGCGGTCGGCCTGGCGGAGGTCGGATTTATCCCGTTCGTCTCGACATTTGCCGTGTTCGGTACGGGCAGAAACTTCGAGCAGATCCGTAATTCTGTCTGCTACCCGAAAGCAAACGTCAAGCTGGCCATGACACATGCAGGTATCAGTGTCGGTCCGGACGGTGGAAGCCACGAGTCGATTGAGGACGTCGCGCTGATGCGTGTGCTTCCGAATATGACGATTTTCTGTCCGGCAGATGAAGCGGAGACGGAGAAGGCACTCCGCGCGGCAGTTGAAATTGAGGGTCCGGTCTATATCCGTCTGAGCCGCATGACGACCCGCGCCCTTCCGGAGCAGGATTTTGTACCGGGAAAGGCCAATTGCATGCGCGAAGGCAAAGATACTGCAATCTTCGCATACGGAACGATGGTGGAGCGCGCGCTGGACACGGCAGAAATGCTGAAAGCGGAAGGAATTGACGCGGCTGTCTACAATTTCCATACGATCAAACCGCTGGATGTTGAAACCATCAGCAAATGCGCAGAGCAGTATGATCAGATTTTTACAGTTGAGGAGCACTCTGTTGTAGGCGGACTCGGTGAGGCAGTTGCCGGTGTCGTGGCTGAGACAGGCGGCTGCCGCGTAAAGAAGATCGGCGTCAATGATAAATTCGGTCAGTCTGCAAAGCCGGAGGAACTGTTTGAGATGTACGGGCTGGACGCGGCAAGTGTGGCGCGGCAGATCAAAGAAGTAATCTGACACAGACGGGCATCAGTGCTGCTGCAGTCAGCCGGGCAATATCAGAAAAGACACAACGGCGGGGTACCGTGCATGTGTGAGCAGGGGGAGTTTCCAGAGAGAGACTCTCCTGTTTTATTATAATGTTCACAGACATAACAGATATACGGCAGATTTTCGGCAAATTGTCCTTTGCATTTTATTCATTTTATATGATATAGTTTCATTCGTTGAGTGTGCAGCGAAAGCGTAAGTCCGGCTTTCGTGAGGCGCACTCTTTTTTGTCCTCTGGCCTTTTGCAGCACAGAGACGGTCAGCAGATTGGTAAATCGACAGATGGATATAGAAAGGAGAATACAGAGATGGGAAGAAACAATTATCTGGAAAAGGAACCGGTTGGAAAACTGATGCGAATGTACGCAGTACCCTGTGTCATTTCGCTGCTGGTTGCCGCGCTTTATAATATTGTCGATCAGATTTTTATCGCGAATGCGACATATCTGGGTTCCTATGGTAATGCGGCAAACACAGTGGTCTTTCCGCTGACAATTGTCGCACTGGCGATGGCTGTCATGATCGGCGACGGCGCATGCGCTTACGTTTCTATTTTACTGGGACGCAGGAAAGAGAAGGATGCGGCCGGGACAGTCGGAAACGCGATTGTGCTGTCAGCAGTTTCAGGCATTGTAATTACGATACTTTATCTGGTTTTTTCAGATCAGATCCTCACAATGTTTGGCGGAACGGTGAACGAAGAAACATTCCTCCTGGCAAAGGAATACTTTTTCTGGATTACGGCAGGGATTCCGTTTTATATGTTCGGACAGGCGATGAATCCGGTTATCCGCTCGGATGGAAGCCCGAAATTTGCCATGATGTCAACGCTCGCAGGCGCAGCATTTAATATCATCTTTGATCCGATTCTGATATTCGGGCTGAAATGGGGGATGATGGGTGCCGCAGTCGCGACGATCGGCGGCCAGATCGTCACAGCGGTTCTTGCGGTCTGGTATCTCTTTCATATGAAAGCCGTGCGGCTTGAACTGCGTTCACTTGTTCTGCGGGGCAGGCTGATCCGCCATTTTATACCGCTCGGCATCACGAGTCTCCTGTCACAGATTTCCCTGGTGGCTGCAATGGCGGCCATCAATAATATGCTCCGCAAATACGGCGCAATGGATGCGGTTTTCGGTCAGTCGCAGTATGCGCAGATTCCGATGGCTGTGGTTGGTATCGTCATGAAATTCTTCCAGATCGTAATTTCTATCTCGGTCGGTATGGCGGCAGGCTGTATTCCGGTTGCAGGATATAATATCGGAGCCGGCAGAAAAGACCGCGCAAAAGAATTATTCTGTCTGCTTCTGAAGGCTGAGGCGCTGCTTGGTGCAGCGGCACTTCTGATCGTAGAGTTTTTCCCGCATCAGCTGATCGGAATCTTCGGCGCAGCAAACGAAAGCGTCTGGTATACTACATTTGCGGTGCGCTCCTTCCGGATTTACCTGTGTATGATGATCTTTGCCACGATAAATAAAGGGACATTCATTTATCTGCAGGCCATCGGAAAGGCGTTTGCCTCTACGATGATCTCCATGATCCGTGAGGTGATCTTCGGCGTGGGGTTTGCTCTGCTGCTCCCGCGGTTTTTCGGGCTGAACGGAGTTTTGTATTCGATGCCTGTTTCTGACATCCTGACCTTCCTGATTGCTGCGGTTGTCATCCGTAATACGATGAAGGAATTGAGCGTGCGCAGCGATGCCATTGCTGTTTTTTGATGTGATCGTTTTTCTTCTTTCAATTTCATAAGGATCTATTATAATAATTACAGCGCCAGATGTTCTATTCATGAATAATGGTATGATTGAGTCGCCAAAAGTATTGAAATGATTACAGTCGGATTGTTTCGTGCTTCGCACTCCCACAATCCACCCGTCATTCGGACTCTCATGGTGCCTCGGCACCACTTCGTCCTCATGTCGGGGCGTGCCAACAATCCGTTCACCCACTTGCAAGCAAGCTTGCGTGGGTTCAGGACTTTTGGCACTGTAATCATGGTATTCGTGCAGGAGGATATATAATGCTCAGAGACAAAATACAGATCGGATCAATGACACTGAAAAACCGTCTGGTCATGCCGCCGATGGCGACGTACAAGACAGCCGGCGATGGAAAGGTGACGAAGGATATTCTGGATTACTACAATGCCAGAGCCGAGGGCGGAAAAATAGGCCTGATTATTACGGAGCACGGATATATCTGCAGGCAGGGAAAGGCCGGCGAGAAGCAGATTTCATTTGCGTCTGATGCAGATTCGGAGAGCTTAAAGAAACTGGTGGAAGTGCTTCATCAGAATGGTTCAAAGGCGATTGCACAGCTGAACCACGCCGGCAGCGCGGCCTCAGAGGCGGTTACTGGTGAGAAGCCGGTTTCGGCAAGCAGCGTGATTCTGCCGGTGACGCCGCCAATGGGAGACGGAAGCATTCCGGCAGAACTGACGGCAGAACAGATTGCTGAAATCGTACAGGCGTTTGCTGACGCGGCAGTGCGGGCGAAAGAGGCCGGTTATGACGGCGTTGAAATTCATTCTGCACATGCGTATCTTCTGAATCAGTTTTATTCGCCGCTGACAAATCAGAGAACGGATGCGTACGGCGGCAGCCTGGATAACCGGCTGCGGATTCATCGGGAAACAATTGCGGCAGTGCGGGCAGCAGTCGGTCCGGATTATCCGGTTGCAGTCCGTCTCGGCGGCTGTGATTACATGGGGGGCGGCAGTACGATTGAAGACAGTGTCTATGCTTCAAAAGTATTTGAAGAAGCAGGGATCGATCTGATCGATCTTTCCGGCGGTATGTGCCGGTTTACGCGGCCGGGACACGAAGAGGCCGGATATTTCAAAGACATGTCTGCGGCGGTTAAAGCAGCAGTGCATGTACCTGTGATTCTGACCGGCGGTGTGAAAACATCGGAAGAAGCGGAGCAGCTGCTTGCAGAAGGGGCAGCAGATCTGATCGGTGTCGGAAGGGAACTGCTGAAAAACCCGAAATGGGCAGATGAAAACCTGTGAGCGTGAAGAACGCAAAGTAATTCGCGGCACGATCACCGGATGCAGCAGGGACAATGTTCACATGGACTCGGATCAATAACGAAATGGTGTTGAGGAGTGAAAGGAAAGGTACTTTAAATGTCTGATACGAACCGGTCAAAGAACAAATCAACCGTCAGCATAACCCCTGGTATGTGGATTTCTGCTATCTGCATGGTTTGTGAGATTATAGCAATGATCATACTTTTTGTTCTGGTTTCAAGAACAAGTGTGCTGTCTTTGCGGTTTTTGTATTGGGGCGATGTAATTGCAATATTAATAGGAATTATACTGATTTTTATGCAGATATTTTTTATATTTCAGGTGGTTAAGAATGCAGTTTCTGCAGACGTGTCACGAGCTGAACGATTTGAAAAATGGACCACGATATTACTCTGTTTTCATGGTGCTGCATTGTTTATTTGCTTTGGGCTTGCCAGACTTGCTGATAGTCCGCAGGGTGATTTTCCGTTTAGTGCAATCATGCTTCTGCCGCTTCTGCCCGGTATTCTGATAAGCACACTGGCAAAGGTGTCTGCTGCAGGTTATGTTGAAAAAATGAAACACGAAACAGAGGGTTGAAAGGCGAAATCCACGACGTTCTTAAAGAACGATGTACTTATAGAAGAGAGTCAGGGCCTTAGAAATAATCTGGGAGTTTGAAATGGTTTTATATTACTCGGCAACAGGAAACACGGAATATGTCGCAAAACGGATCGCAAAGAGGCTGGACGACGAATGCCTGGATCTTCTTGCGCGGATCAAAGCGAATGATTATTCCGAACTGCATTCAGAAAAGCCGTTTGTAATCTGTGCTCCGGTTTACGTGGCGGAAATGCCGGTATTTATGCGGGATTATCTGAAAAAGGTACCGCTGAGCGGTACCAGAGATGTGTATTTTATCTTTACCAGCGGCGGTTACGCCGGGATTTCGGGCATGCTGGCGAAGCATCTGATTCGGAAAAAGGGCATGCATTACATGGGACACGCGGAATTTCAGATGCCCCGGAATTATATGGCAAGCGATATGTATCCGGAACTGGAAGCGGAGGAAATCGAGCGCCGCATTCACACATCCTGGCTGCAGATCCCGCGCGTCGCGAAAAGGATCCGGGAAGGCAGGCAGCTGAAGGCGCGGCATATCTTTCTTTTTGAAGCCGTGATAACGGTGCCGTTTCACCCGGTCTGGACCCGGATCATGCAGCCCGCAAAGCCGTTTTATGCAACAGACAAGTGCATCGGATGCGGAAAATGTGAAAAAATCTGTCCGCTGAATAACATTCGCATGGAAAACGGAAAGCCGCGCTGGGAAAAGCCCTGCGCACACTGCATGGCCTGCATCGGAAACTGTCCGGTTGAGGCGATTGAGTTCGGGTCGGTCACGCAGAAAAAGAAGAAATACAACCTGAAACGGTTTTTCAGACAGAATCGCATGAAGGCGAAATAAGATAATGATTTGCAAAAAGAACTGCTGGAAAGGCAGTTCTTTATTTTTTCTTAATTCCGTGAGCGTTCACCTTAATGCCATCTTTGCAGTTCACGCTATACAATAAATCTGCAAAATGTAAATTGCGATCTTATACCGCTCGCGGGTTGTGCGACGCACTTGTGAGGGGAGGAAACACATGGCTGCGCGATTCATGAGGAAAAAAAGGTCCTCCTTCCAGATTGTCATCGCCGGATTTCTGGGGGTAATTCTGGTCGGGACAATTCTTCTGATGCTGCCGGTCGCAGCAAAAGAAGGAAATTGTGCTTCCCTCGAAGACGCTCTGTTTACTTCAGTATCTGCTGTCTGTGTGACCGGGCTTGTGATCAGGGATACGGCTACATTCTGGTCCGGCTTTGGTCAGACTGTCATTCTGATACTGATACAGATCGGAGGGCTGGGTGTTGTTTCGGTTGCCGCGTTTATTGCGATGATTTCCGGAAGGAAAATTTCATTATTCCAGCGCAGCATGCTGCAGGACAGCATTTCCGCGCATCAGATCGGCGGACTGGTGAAGCTGACCGGTTTTATTTTTAAGACTGCACTGATTGCAGAGACTGCCGGCGCATTGCTTATGCTTCCGACGTTCTGCATGGAGTATGGTGTATCCGGAATCTGGATGTCAGTCTTTCATTCGGTCTCCGCATTTTGTAATGCAGGGTTTGACATTATGGGGGATAAAACGGGTCCGTTTTCCTCCCTGACATCCTTTGCATTCAGTCCCGGCATTATTCTGCCGGTATGCCTGCTGATTATTGTTGGAGGAATCGGTTTCCTTACATGGAAAGATATCGCCGAAAACCGGCTCCATTTTCGCAGATACCGTATGCAGAGCAAAGTCGTTATCATTACGACCGGAATGCTGATCATTGTTCCGATGCTGCTTCTGTTTTTATTAGAGTACAGCGGGAGTTCTGTCAGAAACGGCTTCTGGCTCTCTTTGTTTCAGGCGGTAACGCCAAGGACTGCAGGATTTAACACAGCATCCTTCTCTTTCATGTCAGGAGCAGGACGTGTGCTGCTGATTGTACTGATGCTGATCGGCGGATCTCCGGGATCGACTGCCGGAGGTATGAAAACAACGACGGTTGCCGTACTTGCCGCAAATGCGCTGTCAGTATTCCGAAGAAAAAAGAGTGTACAGATATTCGGGAGAAGAGTGGAAGACAGTACGGTCAGAAATGCCGCGACACTTATAATGATGTATCTGACGCTGACAGTCGCCGGTGCAGCTGTGATCAGTATTGTGGACAGTCTTCCCGTGGGGACCTGTATGTTTGAAACGGCATCTGCGATCGGAACAGTCGGACTGACATTGGGGATCACCCCGTCGCTCAGTCTTGTTTCGCACCTGATACTGATCCTGTTTATGTTCTTAGGGCGTGTAGGCGGTCTGACGCTGATCTATGCCGCGCTCAATGTGAATAATACAGAAGTTTCCCAGCGTCCAGTTGAAAAGATAAATGTCGGATAAGGAGATACAGATATGAAATCCATACTGCTGATAGGAGTCAACAATTTCGGGACCATGATCGCAAAGAAGCTGCACGAACTCGGACACCAGGTTTTAGCGGTGGACCGGGATGAGCAGCGGATCAATGCCATCCTTCCCATCGTTACGGATGCGGAGATCGGCGACAGCACAAATGAGGCGTTTCTCAGTTCACTCGGAATCAATAATTTCGACGTGTGTATCGTAACGATCGGCAGTGATTTTCAGAGTTCACTGGAGACGACTTCCCTGCTGAAGGAATTGGGCGGGAACCATGTGGTTTCCCGGGCAGACAGGGAGGTTCAGGCAAAATTCCTGTTAAGAAACGGCGCGGATGAGGTGATTAATCCTGAGAAGCAGGTCGCAGAATGGGCTGCGATACGTTTTGCATCCAATCATATTCTGGATTATATCAGTCTTGGTGATAATCATGCGATCTATGAAGTATCTGTACCCGATGAATGGATCGGAGAGACCATCGGGCAGATTGACATACGGAAACACTACGGGATCAATATCCTGGCTGTCAGAGAAAACGGAAAAATGAATCTTTCTATCACGCCGGAAACAATCCTGAGTGAGAACATGACGATGCTTGTGCTCGGGTCGCGTAAAGCGATGCAGAAATGTTTCAGGATCTGATCGTTCCGGCACATTGCAGGGGAGGTGAATTCGTGTGAAAGAAATATTGTTTACAATCATGATGTTTGCTTTCTTTGCCTTTGGGTATTATCTGACAGACCGGTTCGGGAAGTTCATGGATAAGAATTATCGCGCTTATCAGGATCCATCTGCCGCGGACAGAATCATGTACGTGACGGAAACAAAAGGAAAGAGTGTAACAATGATTTCAAAAGAAGTCAGTGACTTGCTGGACTCGCTTCCGGATCAGGATGAATACGAAATCATTATCTGTAAGAACGCTGCCCCCTGCATCAGGGAATGTATGGAAGAATCAGGCTGTCAGATTGAATACAATTCCCGGCAGTAGAAAACAGCTGCCGTCTGGAGTATAATAAACCATCAAACCAGTGAAAGGGATGCAGAGATGGAAAAGGTCTTAGAGAGCAGCGAGCGAATCCTCGTATGTCTTTCTTCCTCACCCTCAAACCAGAAAGTCATTGACGCCGCTGCAAGAATGGCGGAGGCCTTTCATGCTGCGCTTTCCGCGATCTATGTGAAGCATACGGATTACGACGCGCTTCCTGAAGCTGATAAGATCCGCCTTCAGAACAATATCGCTTTTGCAGAGCAGAACGGGGCCACAATTGTCACGATCATGGGAAATGATGTTCCCGTTCAGATATCGGAATATGCCCATATCTCCGGAACCACAAAGATTGTGCTGGGCCGGAGCGGCGCGAGAAGACAGCACTTCTGGAGCAAGGCGCCCCTGACAGAGCAGATTATTCTGAATACGCCGGACGTAGATGTTTATATTATTCCTGATTCCACGGCAGATCTTAAGCAGCAGAGCCAGAAGCTGAATCTGAAAAGCCGGATCCGGCTGACCTGGAGAGATTCACTCATTACACTGCTGCTTCTCGCCGCCTCCGCAGGTGCAGGATTTCTTTTTACGCGCTTTGGTTTTTCGGAAGCAAATATTATTACAGTCTTAATTCTGGGCGTATTGATTAATGCTGCTTTTACCGTGAGTCCGATCTACAGCATCATCAGCTCTCTGTCAAGTGTTTTGTTGTTTAACTGGTTTTTTGTTGAGCCAAAGTTCAGTTTTCAGACCTATCAGCCGGAATATGTTGTCACGTTTGTTATTATGCTGATATCCGCGCTGATTACAGGATCACTGGCGAACAAACTGAAAGAGAATGCAAGACATTCCGCGCGCGAGGCATTTCGTGCGAAGGTCCTCTTTGATACAAACCAGCTGCTCCAGAAAGCTGAATATACAGATGACGTTATCCGCATCACGGCTGAACAGGCAAAAACGCTGCTGGGCTGTGATGTTGTGGTTTTTCCTCTCACAGCAGACAGAGAGCCGGGCGGCGGGATTGAGCCGAACAGCGCATCAAATTCCTTCGGAACATACGGACAGGATGAAAATGAGGCTGAGATCGCGAAATGGGCATTTCTCAATCAGACTGCTGCCGGTGCACATACTGAAAAATACAAAGATGCGAAATCGCTGTATCACCCGATCTGCATGAACGGATATTGTTACGGCGTGATGGCCATTTACTTAAACGGAGAAAGTCTGGAAGCGTTTGAGTACAGCGTTTTCTCCTCGATCATAGGTGAGTGCGCTCTGGCGCTGGAGGGACTCAGAAACGCGGAAGAAAAAAGACAGGCGGCAATTGCAATGCGGAACGAGCAGCTGCGGTCAAATCTGCTTCGCTCTATTTCTCACGATATAAGGACACCGCTTACATCCATATCTGGAAATGCAAGCAATCTGCTGACGCATTATGAGCAGATGGATACACAGACGCTGAAACAGATTTTTACTGACATCTATGATGATTCCGAGTGGCTGATTGATCTTGTTGAAAATCTTCTTTCCATCTCAAGAATCGAAAATGGACAGATGGATCTTCATCTGTCGCTGGAGGTCGTAAATGATGTGATTGAAGAGGCGCTGCGTCATGTCGATAAAAATGCCTCGCAGCATCACATTATCGTTCAGCCGGACGGTGATGTTCTGATTGCAAGGATGGATGCGCGCCTGATCATGCAGGTATTGATCAATCTGATCAATAACGCGGTAAAGAACACACAGGCCGGCTCGGAAATAAGAATCATAAGCGAGCAGGAAGACAGCTGGATTTATGTGCATGTGAAAGACAACGGTCCGGGTATTTCAGACAGCATGAAGCCTCATATCTTTGAGATGTTCTATACAGGACAAAATGATGTTTCGGATGGAAGAAGAGGAATCGGACTCGGTCTTGCCCTGTGCAAGTCGATCGTCGAGGCGCACGGGGGAACGATAATCCTGACGGACAATGATCCTTCCGGCTGCTGTTTTACTTTTTCACTGCCGGCAGAAGAGGTGACAATCAATGAATAAAAAACCGCTGATTCTTGTTGTAGAGGACGATGTGCCT
Organism: Lachnospiraceae bacterium FE2018; assembly: GCA_000702845.1. Taxonomy (GTDB): domain Bacteria; phylum Bacillota; class Clostridia; order Lachnospirales; family Lachnospiraceae; genus CADBRN01. Next base: position 10,147 of record JNKK01000033.1, on the reverse strand, counting down.
GTCCGCAATCTCATGAGTACAACATTGAAGACACATGAATATAAATATCTGACTGCGCCGACGGGCAGGGAAGCTGTCCTTCTGGCTTCCTCTCACAATCCTGATGTTGTATTTCTGGATCTTGGTCTGCCTGATTTAGACGGCGTTGAGGTGATCCGGCAGATCAGAAGCTGGTCCAATATGCCGATCATTGTGATCAGCGCCCGGAGTGAAGATGAAGATAAAATAGCGGCGCTGGATGCGGGAGCAGACGATTATCTGACAAAACCATTTTCCGTTGAAGAACTGCTGGCCCGGCTTCGCGCTACGATCCGGCGTCTCTCTGTGATGAACAGCAGCGGTGCGGACAGCTCTGTTTATACAAATGGTCCTCTGAGAATCGATTATCCCGCAGGGTGTGCCTTTCTCTATGAAGAAGAACTGAAGCTGACGCCGATCGAATTTAAACTGCTCTGCCTTCTTGCAAAAAACACCGGGAAAGTACTGACGCATACGTATATCACGCAAAACATATGGGGACGGAGCTGGGATAATGATATTGCCTCTCTTCGTGTCTTTATGGTGACACTCCGTAAAAAACTCGAAACAGCTCCTGATACGCCGGAATTTATCCAGACACATGTCGGGATTGGATACCGGATGCTCAAGGTTGAATGATAGAAACGTAATATGCTACACTGATCTAAACCGGCAGGCCGGAATTCTTCCGGTCTGTCCGGTGACAGATCAGTGCATTTTTTTTCAGGAGGGTTTTGGGATGCAGATTGATAACAATGATATTGCTTTGCTGCAGGATGAGATCGGAAGAGCGGGAAACGTGGAGGAAGGCATCCGCATGCGCGACCGCTTTATTGAAATGGTCCGGGAGAGCGGGGATTACTGTCCGTGTAAGGAAAACTGTACGCTGCATGGCGACTGCTTTGCCTGTGTACAGGTTCACAGAGGACACAGAGGACATCTGCCCCTGTGCATGTGGGATATCGTGAATGAAAGGATCGCCGACATCGCGAGTCTGACAGAGGGATCTTTCCGGAAATATATGAAAGACCATCCGGAGAGCGTGAACGGCGCGCCGAGGAGCAAGTCACAGCTTACGGTGGAGCAGTATTATGAGTTATTTCATGCAGGTGCAGAGAAGTAAGATAATCTGGCTTGCAGATACGGACGACTTAAGGGATGGAGAAAGGCAGAAGGAATGGAGCATATCGCAGTATATGGAACTGGCACGATCGGATCATGCGAGGCAACGCTGATCACAGGGCACGGATTTCCGTGTGTTATGATTGGTCACTCGGAGCAGGGACTGGAGCGGTGCCGGCGTACGATTGCGGAGAACTGGGACGATCTGATCGCACAGGGTCTGGCCAAAGAGAAGAATAAACGGGCGGCGATGGAAATGCTGACGATTTCATCGGATCCGGAAGATTTGAAGGGCTGCACGTTTGTGTTTGAGGCGGTTGCAGAGGATCTGGTGATCAAGCAGTCTGTTTATGAAAAGATTCTGCGGTATGCGGACGATTCTGTCATTATTGCATCCTGCACCTCTTCTATCAATCTTCCGGATCTGTTAGCAGCAACAGACCGGCCCGGGCAGCTCTTGATCGCGCATCCGTTTCAGCCGGTGCATATGCTGCCGCTGGTTGAAGTTGTCCGCCACGAGGAGAATCCGGATGAAGTAATTGCACGGACGATGTCATTGCTGAAACTGCTGCACCGGGAGACAGTGCTTCTGAAGAAGAGCGTGCCGGGGATGATTGTTAATCGCCTGGCGCAGGCGTTGTTCCGCGAGTCGATTGATCTGATTGAACAGGGCGTGACAACAGCTGAAGATATTGATCTGGCGGTGAAATATGCTGTCGGCATGCGGTATGCATCGATCGGTTTGCTGGAGTATTTCGATGCAGTGGGATTTGAACTGGAAAAGGCGATCGCGGAAAATGTATATCCTGATCTCTGCGATACAAAGGAGATTCAGAAAATCGTATTTGATGGAATTGCGGCTGGCGAGACTGGCCAGAAGGCCGGCCGGGGTTTATTTGACTGGTCAGGAAAAGACGCGGATGACTTCCGGATCCGGAAGCAAAGTCCGTATTTTGACGGCGTCCGGAAATGGACGATGCCCGAATAGGAGCGTAGACATTGCATAGCTGCGCAGAGGAAGACGCACAAGTGCGTCGCGCAGCTCGCGCGCGATCAGAGATCGCGATTGAAAAATAAGAGGATGAGCAGAATGGTCAGGGTTTGTAACGGGATCCTGACCGTTTTATATTGTAATAATAGAATTATGACGCATATAAAAACTATAATGACAAATATACTTGACAAAATGACATTGTTGGGTTATTATACATATAACAAAACAAGTGTATCAGACGAATCAGAAAAACTATAACAGGAGGGCAAGAAGATGTACAGCGAGGAACGTATGCTCGGAGTTATTATAGGGATTATGGTCGGTGCAGTGATTGTGGCACTGCTTCTCCGCTTTTTCAACCGGGATAAAAAACTGAGAACAGAATATGACGAGATGCAGAAGCAGATCCGCGGTACCGCATATAAGTACGCATTCTTTGTGGTTCTTATCTTCGAAGGGGTGCTGCTGGTTCTGAGTATGGCAAAGGAAATACCGGCGAAGCCGAGTGTGATCCATTTTATGGCGATCTTTCTCGGTGTAACCGTACAGGTTTCTTATTGTATCTGGAAGGGCGCATACATCGGGATGAATACGAATGTAAAACGATTTGTAATTTGTATGACAGTCGTTTCTCTGTTTAATTTCTGGGTCGGTTACATGTCCTGGAGAAACGGAGAACTGCTTACCGGCGGGATTATACAGGAACCGGCAATCAATCTGCTGTGCGGCCTGATGTTTGCGGTCATGGGTGTTGTAGCACTGGCGAAGAAAATGACAGACCGGGAGGAGGACGCATGAAGAATCTGAGATTAAAAGCAGCGCGCGCCGGTCTGGATCTGTCGCAGGCGGATCTCGCGGAGAAGGTCGGTGTTTCCCGGCAGACCATCAGCGCGATCGAGAAAGGGGATTACAATCCGACGATTAATCTGTGCATTAAGATCTGCAGAGTGCTGGGAAAAACGCTGGATGAGCTGTTCTGGACAGAGGAAGAAGTATGAACGGGCAGGATTAATCTTGCTTTAATCTGTAAAGTGTATCATGATGATATAAATCAGATTTTTGCGGAAAAGGAGCGAAGCTGGCGTGAGACTTTTATTCGCTGAAGATGAGGCGGATCTCAATCGGATTGTGACAGAAAAACTGAAGCGTTCGGGTTACAGCGTAGACAGCTGCACGGACGGGGAAGCGGCAATTGCGATGCTGGATGCCGCCGAATATGACGGTGTGATTCTGGATATTATGATGCCGGGAACAGACGGATATGCCGTTCTGAAGCATCTGCGTGATGTCGGCAGACAGACGCCGGTTCTTTTTCTGACGGCGCGGGATGCGATCGCCGACAGGATCCGCGGACTGGACGCAGGCGCAAATGATTATCTGATCAAACCCTTTTCCATGGATGAACTGCTGGCGCGGATCCGGGCGATGACGCGCGCAGTATATGGTCTGCCGGAAAGCAGACTGACGGCGGGCGATCTTGTAATGGATCTTGCTGCCCGTACGGTTACGCGCGGCGGACGCCCGATCGCTCTGTCAGCCAGAGAATTTGCACTGCTGGAATACATGATGCACAACCGTAATATCGTGCTGTCCCGCGAGAAGATTGAAGATCATATCTGGAATTTTGACTACGAAGGCGGCACAAATGTCGTCGATGTATATATCAGCTATCTGCGTAAAAAAATTGATGCAGGCGCAGAGCACAAACTGATTCAGACAGTGCGCGGAAGCGGATATGTTCTGCGCGCGGATGATTAAAAACCAGAGAAGGCAGAACTTGTATACAGGCTGGAAGGTTCGGGGACGATGTTATGAAAAATAAATCCATCCGGTTTCAAATGACGTTCTGGTATGCGGTTGCGCTGATTGGTGTGGCCGCATTTCTTTTTATGGCTGTGTACTGGGCGGGAAGCGCTGTTCTGCGCAAAACGGTCCGGGATTATCTGATCAGTACTGTAGAGACAAATGTTGATCAGATCCAGTATGCGGCATCCGGGCAGGCGGAACGGGAAGGGGCAGAGGCAAACAGTATGAGCGGGGAAATCCTGCTGGAGTACGGAAGCGGCCGGCTGCGTATTGATGATGATTTTATGAATGTAGTCAATGATGTCCAGACGGCACTGTATACGTCTGACGGCACCATGATTTACGGGGAAAATCCGGTGGCAAAAGAAACAGAAGCGGTTCCGTTTACCGTTTCGCGTACCTGGAATGTCCGCATCGGCAAAATCCGCTATGACGGATATGACCGGAAACTCAATCTGCGGACGCCGGACGGCAGTCCGCTCTGGATCAGGGGGATTGTCGCAGAAACAGAAAATGTACAGCAGATGCGGGAAATTTCGGGCCTGATGCTTCTGGTGCTGCCGGTTCTTGTACTGCTCGCACTGATTGCGGGCTATTTTCTGACCGGAAAAATGCTTGCTCCGATCCGGGAGATTGAACAGACGGCAGGCAGGATTTCAGAAGGAAGTGATCTGGGTGAGCGGATTGATCTCGGACCGGGTACGGATGAGCTGCACCGGCTCGCAGATGTTTTTAACTCTATGTTTGACCGGCTTTCGGAGGCATTTGCGGCGGAACAGCGCTTTACTTCAGATGCGTCACATGAACTGCGCACGCCGCTGTCAGTGATTCTTGCGCAGTGTGAGGTCATACTGGAGGAGGAACACACTTCGGAGGAGTACATGCAGGCGATTCGTACGATCCGGCGTCAGGGAGCCCGCATGAACGGTCTGATCAATGATATGCTTGATTACACGCGCATGGAGCAGCGTGCGGAACAATATGAGATGACACAGCTGGATCTTTCCGGACTGACAGCGGAAACAGCAGAGAGTCTTGCGCTTCTGCAGATCAACGGCATTACATTGGAGATGGAGATTGAACCCGGCATTATGATAAACGGGAACCGGTTTCTCCTGCTGCGTCTGCTGCAGAACCTCATCAGCAACGCATACCGCTACGGAAAAAAAGACGGAGTTATCGAAGTGCGGCTTGCGCGGGATCATGTGCAGAATACGGACGTTGCTGTTTTGTCCGTGAAAGATGACGGAATCGGAATTGCGGAAGAGGAGCAGAGCAGAATATTTGACCGGTTTTACAGAAGTGATGCATCCAGATCTGTTCAGGGAACCGGTCTGGGGCTTTCCATGGTACAGAAAATAGCGGATCTGCATGGCGCAGAGATAACGCTGGAAAGTGCGCCGGGGGAAGGCAGCTGTTTTTCTGTCCGGTTTCATTCTTCAACGCAGGATACCCGTGACTCCAGTCATGAGAGAAATGCGTAAAAGTTAATACAGACGCTAATGCTATTTTAATCAGGCTCTGATAAGATGGGACTATCATAAACAAGAAAGGAGGAGATGCGCGATGGTGATGAAAAAGCGTCTGGTTTTATTTGCGGCTGCGGCTTTCGTGATCATCCTCTGCGGAAGTGTATATGCGGCCGGCCGGGTTGCACACAGTCTTTCCATTGATGAAGAGACGGCACAGAATCTTGCATTTGTGGATGCAGACATTCTCCCGGAGGATGCTGTCGTTTCCGATACAGATTTTGATTTTGAAAACGGCAGATTTGTCTATGAAATTGAGTTTTCGGCGCAGGGTGTCCGGTATCACTATGTGATTGACGCGAAAAACGGAAGCGTCATTTCCAGAGAGCAGGAGGGAACCCGGATCACCGCCGCAGCATCAGAATCTGCGAATGCTGCATCATCAGAAAACCGGCAGAAAGGAGCGGCACTGGCACCGGATCCTGTAAACGGTTCCGACGGCTCCAGGAACCGGAAATACGCGGAATATATCGGGGTGCAGCTTGCGAAAGAAATCGCGCTGAAGGATGCGGGACTTACAGCAGAGGCTGTTATATTCAGCAAGGCAAAGCTGGAAAGTGATGACGGGGAACCCTGTTATGATCTCGAATTCTATATTGCCGGAGAGCGGGAGTATGAATATGAGATCGCGGCGGCAGACGGAAGAATTCTGGAGAAAAGTACAGAGAAACTCACACCGGCACAGACCGCAGTATCACAGCCGCCGGCATCGGATCTGAAGGCGCAGGAGCAGGAAATCCAGAAGCAGGAAACGCAGAAGCACAGAACGCAGAAGCAGGAAACGGCAGGGGACACAGACCAGAATCAGCAGTCTGCTGTCGGAACCGGTCATCAGAATGCAGGCGTCACATACGCAGATGATGACGACGATTATGATGATTATGATGATTATAATGATGACGATGCTTACGATGATGACTATGACGATGATTATGACGATGATGATGACGATGACGACAGCGATGATGACTGAGCAGGCGGTTCAGAATCATTTCGTAGTTTGAACTTCGCAACAAAATGAAAGAGGAGGAAATTGCAGGATGAAACAAAAAAGATGTCGTGAGAGATTTGTAAAATGGCTGGTGCTTTTCTGTATGATGATGCTTCTGTCTGTAATGTGTGCACTTCCTGTGGCAGCAGCACCGAAGGTCAAAAAGACGGAGTGTGAGAAGAAAGGAATTATTGAAGTAGATTTTCGCACAGATGTAACATTTAAAAAACCGCACGTTACCGTAAAAGACACTTCAGGAAAGACTTATAAAGCGGTGATTGTTGAGCTGGATGATGATGACCTGACCTTCCGTGTTAAAAACTATCGTGCCGGAAAAAAGTATTCGTTTAAAATCAGCGGCGTACGTGCTGTCGGTGAAACGGATTATCATACAGTAAAAGGAACCTTCCGTATTCCGAAAAAAACGTCGAAGCCTGCGATCGAAGAAGTATCCTATGATGCAGAAGACAGGGAAGTAGAGTTTGACTTTACTTCCAGAGTCCGGTGGAAAGATGCAAAGGTGACCATCAGCTGCGGGGGAAAACAGTTTGTACAGCGGATTACCGAGAAGGATCACGACGGGATTGAAGTATCTGTAAAGGCACTGACGAAGGGAAAAAAATATACGTACAAAATCAGCGGAGTCGCAAAATCCGGACAGAAGAAGTATGTGACGGTTAAGGGGAGTTTTACAGCCTGACGTAGACGGGTTGAACGCAGCGGCGCGTATAATGTCTGCGCTGCGCTTTAAAACAAAAAACACGCTGCCTGAAACGATGAAGTTTCGGCAGCGTGTCTTTTGTTTTATTCTTTGTAATGTCTGATGATCAGCTGCTGCTGATCATCGGCCGGCGCCGGTACGCTGTTGTGCCGGAATGCATCAGTCAGCGTCCTGAGATCCAACCCTGGATATCAGACACACCGCGGTATTTCTCGACGGAATCTCCGTTCAGCAGAACCAGTGTCGGTGCCTGCATGATGCTGAATTTATCTGCGAGATCCGGATTCTCATAGGCGTCGACCGGTGTGAAGTCAATGCCAGCGCGCTCCAGCAGTGCGCCGGCGACCTTGCAGTTCGGGCAGGTCGGGGTCTTGAAAAGAAGAACCTGATCAGCGGATGCGTCAGCTTCGGACATTGCCGCATCATTGCCGGCTGCGGCAGAATCTACAGTGCCGGAAACAGTGTTTTCGGCGGAAACTGCTATCTCTTTGCCGGCATACCGGATTTCATCCGGGGTCTCTTTGATCACATCGATCGGACCGCTGTGGGTCAGGTGTGAGTGACTGAGATCGTAGACTTTTCTGTCCTTGTATTCCTGTGTCTTGCCGTCATTCCAGTTCTGAACCGGACGGTAGTAGCCGGTGATCCGGCTGTAAACTTCTGTCTTGCCGCCGCAGACCGGGCAGGTGTACTGCTCGCCGGTCAGATAGCCGTGATCCTTACAGATTGAGTAAGTCGGTGACATCGTGTAGTACGGCAGTTTGTAGTTCTCTGCAATTTTGCGAACCAGATTGGCAGCTGCCTTCCAGTCCGGAAGCTTCTCTCCCAGGAAAGCATGGAAGACGGTGCCGGAGGTGTAAAGCGTCTGCAGGTCATCCTGGATATCAAGGGCAGAGAATACGTCCTCGGTAAAGCCTACCGGCAGATGCGAGGAGTTGGTGTAGTACGGCGTACCGTTCATGTTTGCGGTAATAATATCCGGATATTTCTCTACATCATGTTTTGCGAAGCGGTAGGTCGTGGACTCTGCAGGCGTTGCTTCCAGATTGTAGAGATCTCCGTATTTCTCCTGATAATCAGAGAGACGTTCACGCATGTGATTCAGGACATCCTGTGTAAAGCGCTGTGCCTTCGGGTCAGTAAGATCCGCATGCAGCCATTTTGCGTTCAGGCATACTTCATTCATGCCGATCAGACCGATTGTGGAAAAATGGTTTTCAAAGGTGCCGAGATAACGCCTTGTGTACGGATACAGTCCCTGCTCCATCAGTTTGGTGATGACGGTACGTTTTGTCTTCAGGCTGCGCGCTGCAATATCCATCAGATTATCCAGACGCTTATAGAAGTCCGCTTCATCTTTTGCCAGATATGCGATACGCGGCATATTGATCGTAACGACGCCGATCGATCCGGTTGATTCACCGGCACCGAAGAAGCCGCCGGATTTCTTGCGCAGCTCGCGCAGATCCAGGCGCAGACGGCAGCACATCGAGCGCACATCACTCGGTTCCATATCGGAGTTGATATAGTTGGAGAAATACGGTGTGCCGTATTTTGCGGTCATCTCAAAAAGCAGCTTGTTGTTTTCTGTTTCGCTCCAGTCAAAATCATTGGTGATGGAGTAGGTCGGGATCGGATACTGGAAGCCGCGGCCGTTTGCGTCGCCTTCGATCATGATTTCGATGAAGGCCTTGTTGACCATGTCCATTTCCTTCTGGCAGTCGCCATAGGTGAAATCGACTTCTTTTCCGCCGATAATGGCCGGGAGATTTTTCAGGTCGTTCGGAACGGTCCAGTCAAGTGTAATGTTGGAGAACGGTGCCTGTGTGCCCCATCTGCTCGGTGTGTTGACGCCGTAGATGAAGGACTGCACGCACTGTTTAACTTCCTTCTGGGTCAGATTGTCGATCTTGACAAATGGTGCCAGATAGGTGTCAAAAGAGGAAAACGCCTGCGCGCCTGCCCACTCGTTCTGCATAATACCGAGGAAATTGACCATCTGGTTGCAGAGGGTGGAAAGGTGGTTAGCCGGGGAGGATGTGATCTTACCCGGAACGCCGCCCAGTCCCTCCTGGATCAGCTGCTTCAGACTCCAGCCTGCGCAGTAGCCGGTCAGCATGGAGAGATCATGCAGATGCAGCGCGGCACTTCTGTGCGCCTCGGCGATCTCGTCGTCATACACCTCAGAGAGCCAGTAGTTTGCCGTGATGGCACCGGAATTGGAGAGAATCAGTCCGCCGACGGAATATGTGACAGTGGAATTCTCCTTGACACGCCAGTCGTTGATTTTCAGATAATCATCTACCAGATCCTTGTAGTTCAGAAGCGCGGAATTGATATTTCTGACTTTCTCACGCTGTCTTCTGTACAGAATGTAGGCCTTTGCGACATCTGCGTAGCCGGATTCGGACAGAACCTTCTCTACACTGTCCTGAATGTCTTCGACAGAGATTTTGTCATCCACGATTTTGTTTTCAAAATCCGCAGTGACATGCAGAGCGATCAGGTCGATGATGCTCGGATGATACTGTTTTTCAAGTGCCTGGAATGCCTTTGTAATCGCGGCACTGATTTTTGCGATGTTAAAATCGACGGATTTTCCGTCTCTTTTTACAACAGAATACATAAGAAGATACCCCCTCGAAATGTGGTAGATGTTTCATGAATCATGCAGATCAGAGGCTGCATGATCGTTCGCGCTTCTGAAAAACGGAACAGTTTCACTCTATCACGGCGAAGGGATTGTGTCAATATATAGTGTTGACCAGTTTTTATTAACCCAAGATATTGTTTTGCGAGAATAAATAAAGAAACCTGAAGGTTATCAGAAAAGTCAGACAATACATGCATGAGAGGGCACTGGGGGAGGCAGCTGGGGGCTGCTGTTCAAGAGAAGTGCATCCGTGCATCCGCAAAGCAGCAGACTGGCGGGATGCGGATGCCTAAAAAGCCAGGGTTAGCGCCGG
>JNKK01000032.1 GCA_000702845.1 Lachnospiraceae bacterium FE2018 | reverse complement strand
GTAAACTCCGACGTTGCATGTCCGGAAGTTGACCACTTCTTCGCAGGATCTGACCACTACTATTCCGGTCAGCTGCAGGCAGAATACCTGATTGACAACGTAGACGACAGCGAAACACTGAACCTCTGTTACCTCGGCGGAACAAACGGATTTACCCATGCGAAGCTTCGCCGCGAGGGCGTTTTTGAGACACTCGACAAGGCAGGATTCAACTACAATCTGCTTTCCGACCAGGAAGGTAAGTACCTCCGCGATAAGGCAATGGACATCACCGAAGACTGGATCATCCAGTTCGGAGAAGATATTGATATCATCGTCGCTGCAAATGACGAGATGGCAATGGGCGCAATGCAGGCACTGCAGGCAGCAGGCATCAACGATGTTATCATCTGCGGTATTGACGCAAACCAGGATGCGCGTGAAGCCGTTAAAGACGGATCTCTTGCAATGACAGTCTTCCAGGATGCTGTCAGCCAGGGCAAATGGGGCGCGATCGAAGCATACACAGTCGCTGAAACCGGCAGAGCTCCGGAATACCTCGATGTTCCGTACCTCCCTGTCTCTGCTGCAAACATCGTTGAGTATCTTTGATCTGCACAGGAAGCATATGGGTTGACATGTGATTCTGCCCGGAAAAAGGTATAAACGGATTTCTTATGGGGGAAGATCGTGATATACCGGAAAATCTCCCTGCTGCGTTCAGTCGGCAGGGAGTTTTTTTCTCAAAAATATAAGAAAAAGGAGTCAAAAACATGATTAACGGATCAAAGGTACTGGATCATTCAATTCGCTGGGCAATGGTAGGCGGCGGCCTCGGCAGCCAGATCGGTTATATTCACCGTTCTTCTGCGCAGAGAGACAACAATTTCAAATTGGTTGCGGGCGCGTTTGATATTAACCCGGAGCGCGGCATTGCGTTCGGACGTGACCTCGGCGTCGAGCCGGAGCGCTGCTATCCGGATTATCAGACGATGTTTGCAGAAGAAGCAAAGCGCGAAGACGGCATTGAGGCAGTCTCTATCGCGACGCCGAACGGAACGCATTTTACGATCTGCAAAGCAGCGCTGGAAGCGGGTCTGCACGTTGTCTGTGAAAAACCGATCTGCTTCACGACAGAGGAAGCAGAGGAACTGGTTGCGCTGGCAAAAGAAAAAAACCGCGTCGTCGGCGTTACTTACGGTTACTCCGGTCATCAGATGATCCAGCAGGCGCGCCAGATGATCAAAAACGGCGATCTCGGCGATATCCGTGTCATTAATATGAGCTTTGCGTTCGGCGCATACAACACGAAGATCGAAGAAGTCAATGCAGCTGCAAAATGGCGTTTTGACCCGGCAAAAGCGGGGATTTCTTTCGCAATGGCAGATGTCGGAACACATCCGCTGTATCTGATTGAGGCAATGATTCCGGATCTGAAGATCAGAAATCTGATGTGCACGAAGCAGGCATTTGTCGAAGGCCGCCAGCTGGAAGACAATGCATTTACCATCATGAATCTGGCAGGCGGCGCAAACGTGCAGGACGGCGCGCAGGTTTACTGCTGGTCCAGTTCTATCAACTGCGGCGCGCGTCACTATCATAAATTCCGCATTGTCGGCTCCAAAGCTTCCCTGGAGTGGGATGACGAGCGCCCGAACCAGATGAGCTATGAAGTAGAGGGCGAACCGGTCCGCACACTCGAGCGCGGCGCGGGCTACCTGTATCCGGAAGCACGCGTGGAAGACCGCATCGGCGGCGGCCACGCAGAGGGACTGTTTGAGGCGTGGAGCAATCTGTACCGCAGATTTGCCGTCGCAATGGCAAATGCAGATTCCGGTGAGTACGGTGATTTCTGGTATCCGGATGTCAATGCAGGCGCGCAGGGTATCAAATGGCTTGAGAAATGTGTTGAATCCGCAGACAAGGGAAGCGTCTGGGTAGATTTCTAAGGGTCGATAGGGTACAATAAATAGCAGATGCTGATCTTATTGTAGAAAGAGGAGGACAGATAAATGCCAATGCAAATTTGCGGTGCTCCGGCGAGCTGGGGCGTAGATGATCCGAAAAATCCGTATCTTCCGCCGTGGCAGAAGGTACTTTCCGAAGCACATCAGGCAGGCTATACCGCGATCGAACTGGGACCGTATGGCTATCTTCCGTATGACAATGTTGACCTGATCAAAGAGGAACTGGAGAAAAATGAGCTGGCAATCGTAGTCGGAACGATTTTCCACGACCTCGTTGACCCGGCAAATCAGCCTTCTGTTCTGGAAGCGGTTGATAATATCTGCCGGCTGGTTACGGATCCGAGACTCCCGAAGCTGCCGGTTCTGGAGGGGCAGAAGTTCCCGACACCGTATATGACCATTATGGACTGGGGACATGATGAGCGCGATTACAACGCAGGTCATCCGGACCGCGCGCCGCGCATGAACGATGAGGAGTGGAAGCAGTTTATCGGCCATGTCCGCGCTGTCTGCGACCGCGCGAACAGCTGGGGCGTGCGTCCGCTGATTCATCCGCACTCCGGAACATACATTGAGTATGCAGATGAGATCGAGCGCTTCGTGCAGGACGTTCCGTATGATGTGGCAGGTCTTGTCCTGGATACCGGGCATCTGTACTACGGCGGAATGGATCCGGTCACATACCTGAAAAAATATGCGGATGTTCTGGACTACGTTCACTTCAAGGATGTCGACCAGAAGGTTTATGAAGAGGTGCTCGGCGAACATATCCGTTTCTTCGAAGGATGCGGAAAAGGCACCATGTGTCCGGTCGGCACCGGCGCGCTGGATTATCCGGCAATCAAAGAGGCGCTCGAGGAAATCGGCTACAGCGGTTACATCACCATCGAGCAGGAGCGTGATCCGAGAAATCAGGAGACGTCGCTCAGAGATGTCAAGGCAAGTGTTGATTACCTCAAGAGTGTGGGGTATCAAATTTAGTATATGTTTATGGGACAGGATATTGTCTCTCTGCTCAGATGGAATTCGCAGAGAGACAATATCCTGTCCTTTTGCGTGGTGGAATTCGCTGATAGACAACATCCCGCCTCCTTTTTGAGGGGGAGAAAGGTGGGCAGGAGGGGGTTTCTTGACTTGGTTTTAGGCGGATGATAAACTCTTTATGTTAATAATTTGACCGGCCGGAAGGAAGAAAGTGTGAGGTGTTATGGTCAGAAAGATTATCAGAACGGTATTGATTCTGTTCGTGCTTCTGCTGCTTGCGGCAGCCGGTTATGTTCTTTATGTATTTCTTGGGTTTCACCGGATCGAGGACAATCAAACCCCTGCAATTGAAGGGAACGCGGAAAAGGAGGAAGTTTCCCCGGGACAGGAACTGACGGTGCTGTCTTATAACATCGGCTTCGGCGCCTATTCAGATGATTATACCTTCTTTATGGACGGCGGAAAGGAGAGCCGCGCTTTTTCTAAAGATGCGGTTTATCAGAATATCAACGGCGCCATGGAAACAGTGATTCAGGCGGAACCGGATTTTGTCCTGATGCAGGAGGTGGATATCGACGGCACGCGGTCTTATCATGTAGATGAGCGGACAATTGTCCTGCCCGCCATGGAACAGGCAGGATCCTTCCAGCATGTATTTGCGCAGAATTATGACAGTCCGTATCTGTTGTATCCGGTCACACAGCCGCACGGGGCAAATCAGGCCGGAATCATGACCCTCTCAAAATACCGGATGACAGACGCCTTGCGCAAAAGCCTGCCGATTGAAGAGGGGATCACAAAGGTGATTGATCTAGACCGGTGCTATTCCAAGGTGCGGATCCCGGTCGAAAACGGAAAAGAGCTGATCGTGTACAATCTTCATTTATCCGCTTATACGGCGAAAGCTGAAACGGCGGAAAATCAGCTGAAAATGGTTGTACAGGATATGCAGGAAGAATATGATGCCGGTAATTACTGCATTGCGGGCGGCGACTTCAACCGGGATCTGCTCGGAAATTCGCCGGAAATATTCCATACACCGGTGCTGGCGGACAACTGGGCGAAACCGGTCAATATGGATTTATTTACCGAAGACATTGCTCTGGCGGCACCTTACGACACCGATGCGCCGGCTGCCAGCTGCCGCAATCCGGACAAACCATATGAACCCGGCGATTTTGTCGTCACGGTAGATGGATTTATCCGCTCCGCAAATGTGAATGTAACACAGTGCCGTGTCATCGATACCGGATTCCGGTACTCAGATCATAATCCGGTTGTTATGAAAGTGCAGCTTGACGAATGAAGCGGTTATGGAAATTGTGTTCTTCGATCGGGCGCGGGCTGCATGGAACAGATTCCGGAAGAAGCAGGCCGGATCATGCGATGCACAAATCAGAAAACGGGAATTAATGTAATGTGACAGGAAATACAAAAGGCTGGAACAGCGGAGGTGAAAAGCAACGTGCGGAGAATGAGAAAAGGAATACGCGTCGGCGCAGTGATTGCCGCGGTATGTTTACTGATTGGAGGAATCAGCGTGATGGGAGATAATCAGAAAGAAGCCAAAACCAGAGAGATACCGGTCACTCAGTTTCAGGGATTCCGGATCGGTCAGACGGAAAACGCAAAGGCCGGGACAGGATGCACGGTATTTGTTGCGAAAGACGGGATGCGCGCCGGACTGGATGTAAGAGGCGGCGGTCCGGCTTCCCGGGAGAGCCAGCTCCTGAATCCGCTGATGTCTGCGCAGGAGATCCATGCGATCGTTCTCGGCGGCGGCAGTGCGTTCGGCCTGGAGGCGGCTAACGGCGTCATGGAGTATCTGGAAGAAAATGATATTGGTTATGACGTGGGCGTGACAAAGGTGCCGCTTGTCGCGCAGTCGGATATTTTTGATCTGACTGTGGCGGATGCTTCCGTCAGACCGGATGCGAAAATGGGATATGAAGCAGCGAAAAACGCGCTGGAATCTCCGAATTACAAAGATGGGAATTTCGGGGCAGGCTGCGGCGCGACGGTGGGAAAGATCGCCGGCATGGATACCTGCATGAAGACGGGCATCGGCAGTTACTGTGTGCAGACGGGAGATCTGCAGGTGGGCGCGGTGGTCGTTCTGAATGCGCTGGGAGACGTATTTGACTGGAAGAGCGGAAAGCAGATTGCGGGACTGCTCACGGAAGACGGGAAAAAGCTGCGCAGCACAATGGATTATATGAAAGAAAATATGCAGGTGACGGAAAACAAATTTACCGGGAATACGACCATCGGCGTTGTTTTCACAAATGCGGAATTTGACAAGGCGCGCCTCTGTAAAATTGCCGGCATGGCGCATGATGGTCTGGCCAGATCTGTCAATCCTGTGCATTCAAGTGCAGACGGCGACAGCATTTACGCAGTGTCCGCCGGCAGCCTGCAGGCGGATCAGGATCTGGTAGGCGCAATGGCTGCTGAGGTATTTAGCGAAGCCATCATCCGCGCAGTCGAAAACGCCGAAAGTGCATACGGATATCCGGCAGCTTCGGATATATAAAACAGACTGATGCAGATCAGTAATCAGTAACTGGTACTGGTAATATCCGTGAACCGGGGCGGACAGTTATATGTACAGCATACAATGCCGGATTAACAGAAGAAGAAGCAGGTGCATCGGATAGAAGAGGTAAAATGCATATTGTCCTGCGCGGGTGATCGCGCCGCGCCGGCCGCTGTATCGCGACAGCGGGAGCACAGAAAGAAATGCGCCTGCATTATAAAACTGCCAGACATTGAGACAGAGGCACGCCGCTGCTGCGGTGGTGCCTCTTCTATTTGAAGAAGCATAATAGAATACGGCAAGCGCAGCAATCCCGTTTGCCTGATAATCTGCGCAAACAAAGATCGCAAACACAGCAAATAATGCTATTATTGAAATCTGCAGGACTGCGCCGATGCGGTAGTCCAGGGTCTGATTCAACCGGACCATTTCCAGAAGTGAGAACATCAGGAGTCCCAGCAGAAGTGTGAAGCAGGTGTTCTGTGCAGTCCAGTCCCACATTTTTCCCTGTAAAACCAGATCATATGGAAGCTCGGAAATGAGTGCCAGAACCATTATGCGAAGAATATAGCGAAGGCGGCTGTGCGTGTGAAAGAATCCTTCTGCCAGCAGCATGCAGAAGATGGGAAAGGTGATGCGTCCAATCAGGTCGCTGAGCAGAAAAAAAGACACACCGTGCAGAGAGAAACATTTGGCGGTGTGATCTGCAAGCATGCAAAGACACGCGATCCATTTCAGGGCGCGTGCAGTGAATTGCGGGATTCGGTTTTCGTTACTCTTTGAGGTCATACGTTTATTATAATGAAGCAGTGTTTTTTGTAAAGGCAGGCATCTGGTCCGTACACATACGAATGTTTAAAAACAGGAAAAATCCGGCTGTTTGAGGCCGGATTTTTCTGTAGTGTTTGATTTTCAGAGCAGGAAACTCCGCTGTATTATTCCAGTGCCGCCCGTCCGTACGCGTCAGCGGCAAGCATCGCGTTGTACACGCTCTCCGGTGTCACTTCAAACGGCATATTGTGCATCGTGTCATTTTCCGCGCAGGCTGCTTCTGCAACCGGCATCAGATGTTCTCTGGAAGTATCGGTAATGCCCAGTTCTTCGAAGGTGACCGGCAGACCGACAGCTGTCATCCAGTCCAGAATGTCAGAGATCTCTTCTTCTGATACATTTTCCAGAACCAGCTGTGTCAGCGTGCCGAAGTTGACTTTTTCACCATGCTGCATGTGGTGGCATTCGGGAAGTACCGTCAGGCCGTCGTGAATCGCATGTGCGCCTGCCAGACCGCCGGATTCAAATCCGATGCCCGAAAGCAGTGTATTTGCCTCGATTATTTTTTCAACAGAAGCGGTACACGCGCCGGCTTCCACTGCCAGTTTTGCCTTGATTCCTTCTGCAATCAGCGTGTCATAGCAGAGCTTCGCAATTCCGAGTGCGGCTACACCGGGTTTTCCGCCGGCACAGGACGTCGCGCCGGATACAGCACATGCACGTGCCTCAAAATAAGTGGCCATGGCGTCACCCATACCGGATACAGTCAGGCGGACCGGACTCTTCGCGATAATCTCTGTATCCATCAGAACAAGATTCGGATTTGCCGGCATGAAGAAATATTCCTCAAAGACACCATCGTCTGTGTAGATTACAGAAAGTGCGGAGCACGGCGCATCAGTAGATGCGATGGTCGGACACACAATAACCGGTGCGCCTGCATAATAGGCGACTGCCTTTGCCGTGTCAAAAATCTTGCCGCCCCCGACACCGATGATCACATCACATCCTTTTTCCTGAACGACGGCGCCGACGCGGTTGATTTCATTTTTGGAACATTCCCCGTTAAACGTCTCAAAGATCACTTCTGCTGATGTCCCACGGAAGCTTTTTTCTATCTGCGCGCCCTGCCGGCGGTATCCGCCTTCGGAGATCAGGCAGAGTGCCTTTTTTCCAAGCCTTTCAGCGTAATTTCCCAGATTGTTCATCTCACCGGCTCCCTGTACATAGCGTGATGGAGAAATAAAGATTGCAGACATGTAAAAACCCTCCTTTGTCTATTGAACGATTTTTCAGAAATATCAGGTAATCAGATCAGAAACGAGTGGTTAGATCTCACTAAACAGTATTATAGACGTTTCTCCTTCCGGGGGCAACAGATTCCGGTAAACACGCGCAGACAGAGACAGCAGATCGACATGACAGAACAAGGCGACATAATTTTCTCTTGACAGCGACATAATCCGGTGTTAATATGATCGACATAATCAGTAAACATAAAACAAACATCCGGCTGCTTTTATTGCACAGAGAAGCCGGGAAGGAGATGAGAAAGAGGAAACAGAATGAATGGGATGATGATGCTTGCTGTTTTGATTGCGGCCGGTGCAATGATTCAGGATCTGAAATACAGAAGAATTTCAAACAAATATCTGCTAATCTGTCTGGCGGCAGTTGTGTGTTTCAGATTCGTGGCTGCAGGCAGGGTGATCCGGCTGATGCGCATGTGGCTCCCGGATGCTGTGGTCATTGAGGAGGCAGTCAGGAAAGCTTTCGGACTGCAGATTCCTTCCGGCGGAAACGTAATATGGATGACAGTCAGGGATGCCGCAGAAGGTGGAATGATTCCTCTGCTGTTGCTGGGGGTGCTGTTTTACTTCCGCATGATCGGCGGCGCTGATATCAAGCTGCTGATGGTGCTGGGAACCCTGCTGGGAGCAGGAAAAAGCTTTACCTGTGTCTGGCGGACGGTATTGTTCGGTGCAGTTCTTTCTGCCGGAATCATGGCGGCACACAGAAGCGGGTCAGAACGATTCCGGTATTTCGGTGATTATATCAGCAGGTATCTGGCGACTGGAGAGCGGGAGCATTACAGGCGCGCGGGAAGCTGGAGCAGTGCAGCAAATATTCATCTGACCGTACCGATTCTGATGACTGTCCTGTCACTGTGTATCTGATACAGCTTTCGATGATGCCAGGATACAGATTGGTTGAACAGGAATATGAGCATCTGGAAATAAAGGAACAAGAAGAAAGGAGCAACAAAACAATGCAGCGGGGAAACGGCATTTTTGCGATTTGTGATACGGAGACGGAATACGCATTCCGGTTTATGGAATTCCTGAGCCACAGGAAAAACATTATGTTTGAAATCCGTGTGTTTACGACAGCGGAGAAACTGCTTGTTTTTTCAGAAGATCATCCGATTGAAATCCTTCTGATCTCCGAAAGGAGTATGTGCGATGAAGTTGCCTGCCTTCCGGTCGGTAAACTGATTATTTTAACGGAAAGCGGAAGAACCATCGGGTATCCGGATTGTCTGAATATTTATAAATATCAGTCTTCTGACATCGTTGTCCGGGAAATTATGGAGAGCTACGGACAGGACGCAAAGGATAATCAGCCGGTGTCTGTCCGGAACCGGAAATTTGAGGTATGCGGCGTGTACAGTCCTGTGCCTTATCCTCAGAAAACACTGCTTGCGCTTGCGCTGGCGATGGAACTGGGAAAGCGCAGGCGCGTGCTTTATATGAATCTGGAATCTTTTTCCGGATTCGAAGGATTTACCGGCGTGCGCTATGACAGAAACTTAAGCGACCTGATCTATCTGTTCCGGCAGTCAGGAAAAGGGTTTCCGCATAAACTGAACGGGATGATTTATTCCATTGGAAATCTGGATTATCTGCCGCCGGTAGCGACCCCGAGTGATTTTATGGAAATCACAGGGGAAGAGTGGATCCGTTTCTTCGAGGCTGTCGGAAATGCCAGCAATTACGACGCACTCGTGCTGGATATCGGAAACACTATTCCGGATGTAATGCTGCTGCTTGCCTACTGCAGCCGGATATACTTTCCGGTGGGACAGGATGCACTCTCGGAATCCAGGAGAAAAGAGTTTGAACAGCTTCTGGAGACGAGCGACAACGGGATGATCCGTGAAAAGATGCTGCCGTTGTCCCCGCCGCAGATTGTCTGCAGCGAAACCGGACGCAGGGCAGTAGAAAAGCTGCCCTGGACAGAACTCGGAAAATACGCAGCCTCTGTATGTGCGGGCGGTAAGTGAAGCTACCGGTATGTTTTGCAGGATTTGAGAAAGAAAAAAGGACGTTATGAAAAACACAGAAAACCTCGAACGGCGTCTGCACCGTGAACTGATGGAGCAGCTGCAGCAGATGGAGGCGCTGAATGATCTTGAAATACTGGAGTTAATCGACGAAATGCTGCTGGCAGAGGCAGGGACTGTCCGTATGCCGCTCCGCATGCGGGAACGGCTTCGGATGACACTGTTTAATGCAGTGCGCAGGCTGGATATTCTGCAGGAGCTGGTGGATGATCCGACCGTGACAGAGATCATGGTGAACGGGTATCAGGAGATCTTCGTAGAACGGGCCGGCAGAATCTGCCGCTGGGATAAATGTTTTTCATCTGAGGAACGTCTTCAGGATGTCATTCAGCAGATCGCCGGACAGTGCAACCGGGTCGTCAATGAGCAGAATCCGATCGTGGACGCCAGACTGAAGAACGGATCACGCGTTAATGTTGTGCTGCCTCCGGTTTCGCTCGGCGGACCGATTCTGACGATCCGGCGGTTTTCAGATGAACCGGTAACGATGGAGATGCTGGTGCAGTGGGGCAGCCTTACAAAAGAGGCAGCACAGTTTCTCTGCGGACTGGTAGGTGCCGCATATTCCATTCTGGTCGGCGGCGGGACCTCCACCGGAAAAACGACCTTTCTGAATGCGCTGTCCAATGCGATTCCGAAAGATGAGCGGGTCATCACGATCGAAGACAATGCCGAACTGCAGATCCGCGGGATTGACAATCTGGTTCGTCTTGAGGTGCGCAATGCAAATATTGAAGGGACAAATGAGGTGACAATGCGTGATCTGATTAAGACGGCGCTTCGGATGCGGCCGACCCGGCTGATCATCGGCGAAACCCGCGGTGCCGAGGCCGGGGACTGGCTGACCTGTCTGAATACCGGACATGACGGAAGCCTCGGGACCGCACATGCGAACAGCGTGCGCGATATGATCGGGCGTCTCGAAATGATGGTTTTGAGCGGTATTGAACTGCCCATTCCGGTAATCCGGCGTCAGATCGCATCCGGCATCGAAATCATGGTGCATCTGGTACGGGACCGGACCGGAAAACGGATGGTGGACGAGATCGCCGAAGTCACAGGAATCGTACACGATGAGGTGCAGATTCACACGATTTATAAACGTTCGCCATCCGGAATTCTGGAAAAGAAAGGAACGCTGCAGAACCGGGAAAAATGGGAGAAACGATATGCCGGCGAAGAAGCATAAAGATCACAAAAACAGTATGTCTTCAGGAAAAACACAGTATGGTATTTACCGCTTCAGTCTGAAGGAATGGATCATTACGATTGGAGCGGGGATTGCGGCAGGAATCACTGTGGTGTGGATTTGTTACAGCAGCTGGTATGCACTGCCCATAACCATTCCTGTTATTTATGCAGTGGTGCGCATGCGCCGGAATACACTGTGCAGTGAGAGAATCCGGACATTGGAAGTACATTTCAGGGAATTTCTTTCCTCCCTGTATTCGAATCTGGCAGCCGGGTATTCCCTGGAAAACAGTGTGAAAGCTGCGTGGAAGGATATGGAGAAGCTGTACGGAGCCGATGATCCGCTGGTTCAGGAACTGAAACAGATCTGCCGGGAGATATCGATACAGATCCCTGTAGAGCGGCTGTTTTATGATTTCGGTATCCGGAGCTGCTCGGAGGATATCCGGAGTTTCGGCGAAGTACTGATGATTGTCAAGCGTACCGGCGGCAGCATGGATCAGGTACTGAAAACATGCAGGCGGACAATCGGGGACAGGATTGACACGCGGCAGGAAATCGAAACAATTATTGCCGCAAAACGTTATGAACAGCGGCTGATGTCTCTGATGCCGGCGGGAATCATTTTGTACCTGCGGCTCTCATTCGGCAGCTTCATGGACTGTCTCTACGGGAATCTGACCGGGATACTGGTTATGACTGCTGCACTGGCGATTTATCTTACAGCATTTTATCTGGGCACGCGAATGGTTCGGATTGAAGTGTAATCAGAATGTGAGGTGAACAAAAGATATGGTTTTCATTGCGCCTGCGGCCGCCGCTGTACTGATGATCCTGTACCGGCGCGGACATATGGAACGTAAGCTGCTGCTGATTCTGCTGGCGCTGGATCTTATTGGAGGATCTCTTTCCGTGAAGGAGCTCATTGCAGAAGATCATCAGACGATAACAGAGCTGCCGATGAACACGCTGGAAGAGGCCGGCAGTATAACACTTGACGTCGAGACGGATGCCGGGGAACAGTATGCACTGGATATTGACGCGCCGGAACAGATATGGCCGGAAGCAGATGTGCACCGCTTTCTGCAGACGGCGGCCGGAGAACTTGAGGCGGTTGTGCTTGGGAATAATGCATCATTTGACCGCGTTGAATGGAATCTGAACCTGCCGGATGAACTTGGCGAAGCACCTGTTCAGATTGAATGGTATACGGACCAGCCTGATTTTCTGGATTTTGACGGAATTATTCTGCCAGGCGTGCCGGAAAAGGGTGTGGAAGTCAATTTAACAGCGGAATTATCGCTGCAGGATCAGACGGAGACGTGGCAGCGGAAGATCACAGTATTTCCGACACGCGAAACGGAGCAGATCCGGGAGGAAATTCTGTATCAGAGCAGAGAACTGAATAAAAATGCGTCAAAGGAAGAAACAGTCTATCGCCTGCCGGAAGAGGCTGCGGGCCGGAAACTCAGCTGGTCCCGCACAGAAGAATCCGGCGGAGGAATCCTTTCGGTGCTGGCCCTGATTGGCGGCTGTCTAAGCGTGATGGCCGGCAGAGAGCGGGCAGAGAAGGAGCGTGCAGCGCGGCAGGAAGAACTCCTGAAGGATTATCCGGAACTGCTCAGCAAGATTCAGCTGTATTTGAGTACGGGACTTGGTATGCGGACAATTTTTAAAAGAATTTCAGGAGAATATCAGGCACGCATTCAAAATGGATCGCCGCGGCGGCATGCGTATGAGGCAGTCGGCAGAGCGGTACATCAGATGGAAAGCGGGGTTACAGAACTTGAGGCATACGATGAATTCGGAAAGATGTGCGGGATTCCGTGTTACAGAGGACTGGCACTTTTGCTCGCACAGAATCTGAAGAAGGGAGGCGCGGGGATTATGCCGCAGCTCGAACGGGAAGTTCAGGAGTCATTCGAAACACGTAAGCGCAGAGCACGTGCAGAAGGAGAAAAAACGACAGTGCGTCTTCTGCTTCCCATGGCAATGATGCTGATGGTTGTAATGGGACTGATATTAATTCCTGCGTTTCTGAGTATTTGAACGCAGTGGAACAGTCCGCCGTCTCAGACGCGCGAACCGCCGGGAAACCGGACTTGAAATAGTGAGGCACAGGTGCTCCGGCATCTGATTGTGTGATAAAGAAAGCGCGCAGTAAGAAAATGGTACCGGTATGAACAGGAGCCGGAATCTATGAAGAGAGGGGTGAATGGTATGCGTGAACTATGGGCTTTTATGCAGGATGAAGAAGCTGTCGGTGTCGTCGAGATCATATTGATTATCGTCGTTCTGATCGGGCTGGTTCTGATTTTTAAAGAACAGTTAACCAGCCTTGTGAAAAACATTCTGTCGAAAATTGCGAAGCAGAGTAATTCGGTCTGATAAGAGAAAAAGAGAGGAGGCACCACAATGCGAAAAGCGAGTATCACACTTTACCTGTGCCTTGTGCTGTGCGTGCTTCTTTCCCTGATTGCCGTTGCATTTTACTCTGCCCGGATTGCGGCGGGAAGAGCAGTTCTGGCCTGTTCGCTGGAAGAAGGAATGTTCTCGCTGTTCAGTGAGTATGACAGCGATCTGTTTACCCGATATGGTCTGATGTTTCTTGACGGCGGCCGGGGACATACTTCACTGCAGCTGCATAAACTGACTGACAGGACGGAGCAGTATGCTTCTTATATTGTCAATCCGGGCAGGAAGACCGGCGGTAAGGTTCCGATTGCAATGACAGCGCCATCTGCTTCTATTACCGGTTATGTTCTGGCAACAGACGGCGGAGGCATTGCTTTCAGACGTCAGGTCTGTACAGCGATGAAGGGAAGGGCGGCTGCAAATGTAATCAGTATGGCGTCCGGTCTTCCGGAACATGTGCAAAATCCGACTGATATGCAGAACGTACAGATGGGACCGGGCATCGATGATGCAGCTGTTACGGAATCAGAACAGGCAGCTGCTGATGCAATAGATCTGGGGGATTCCTATACAGATCCGCGCGAGACTGTTATGACAGCCAGAAGCATGGGTATTATGAATCTGGCGGTTCCTGCCGGTAAAGTGGTATCCGGTCAGACAGTCAGTCTGGCTGATATGCCTTCTAACAGGTCGCTGCAGCGCGGGATCGGCGGTGTTACGCCGGTGGGAACCGGACTTGCGGACCATGCGCTGCTGATGGAGTATGCCGCTGAAATGTTCTCGTGTTTTATTTCAGATGAAAAAAAAGAACAAGGAACGCTGCAGTATCAGATGGAGTATCTGCTTTGCCGAAAGGGTTCAGATTCAGAAAATCTGAAAGGAACACTAAATCGTCTGATGGTAATACGCGAAGCATCAAATCTGGCCTTTCTCTCTGCAGATCCTGTGAAGCGGGCGGAATCGCTTGCCGCGGCGACTGCTGTTATGACTGCGATTGGGATGCCGTATCTTGCACCGGTCGCCGCAGTGGGAATCCGGGCAGCCTGGGCATATGCCGAAGGGATTTTTGATCTGCGCCGGCTGCTGAGCGGCGGAAAGGTTTCGCTGGTGAAAACGGAGGCAAACTGGCAGCTTTCGATCGAACAGCTTCCGACATTTTTAAGCAGTTCCGCTGTTTCAGGTGAAGATGACGGAAACGGTCTTACTTACGAACAATACTTGAGAATGCTGCTGTTTGCGGTCAGCGATGCAAACCTTACAAATGGAATCATGGATCTTGTGGAGGATACTATGCGGCATGGCGCCGGAAAGACTGATTTCCGGATCGATAACTGCATTGACGCAATGACGATGGAACTTGCCGCTACTGCAGAGGGTAAACAAATCAGAACATATGAGCAGTATGGATACGGAATGAATTGAAAATGGGTATAGAAACAATTGAGATTTCAGAATGGATCTGTCTGGTGCTGCTGGGGGGAAATGCTGTGCAGGATGTGAGAAAGCGGGAGATTTTGCTGTGGCCGACACTGGCCGCAGCCGGGATCGGGATTCTGTGGATGCTGATTGGTGAAAGGGCGAAAATACTGCCGGTTGCTGCTTCTGCAGCGCCGGGACTGATCCTGTTTTCACTGGCCGGTGCCACAGCCGGGGAGATTGGCGCAGGTGACGGTCTTGCGCTGATCGCAGCCGGAATCTGGAGCGGATTGACGCAGATTCTGTATATTGCTGCGGGCGGATTGTTTCTTGCGGCAATGGCAGCAGGTGTTCTGATGATAACACGCAGCCGGATCCGGAGGATCCCGCTGGTTCCGTTCTTTCTGGCGGCACAGATTGGATGTCTTTTTCTGCAGCATGTATAAATAAGACGATTTGATCGTGTGAACTAAGAGGGGAGAAGCTTTATGCATGACAGAAGAAAAGTCCCTGTTAAATCAGATCAGAGATCACTTTTTATCAGACAAATGAGACAGGCCTCTATGACGGTTGAAAGCGCGGTGATTGTTCCAATGACAGTGATGCTGCTGGCATTGCTGCTGATTCTGACGTTTTATGTCCATAACCGGACATGGTACACCTGCGCTGCCTGTGAGACAGCGGTACGCGGAAATATGCCGGAAGCAGAGGGGAGTCATGAAGCTGAAGAAAGTGCCCGGAAACTGGCACAGCAGAGAATTGCTGATCAGGTGATGCCAGGAAGTGCTCCGAAGCTGGATCTCACAGTGGAAAGAAAAAATACTTCTGTAACATATTCAGGACAAACGTATGCCATGTTTCACCGGGTGCTGACACCATTTCAGGTGAAAGTTCAGGCAAAACAGATCTGTCCTGAAAAGTATGTGCGTCTATTGTGGAGTGGAGGAAGCTATCATGCAGATTGAATATCAGAGAGATCTGAAAGATCATTATCTTGTGCTGCACGGCACACAGCAGCTTGCAGCCGATGCATATCAGATTCATATGATTCAGGAGAACAGTCTGCGGGGATTTACTGTCTGCCACACAGAACTGGTCGACGACGAAATACGGTATGCATACCGGATTACATCCATGCAAAGTCTGGATGAGACAATGGAACTGAAACCTGCCGGAAATAGTTTTCTGCGGGAATTGTTCCGGTCGCTGTCGGATGCACTGGAAGAACTTGAGCGGTATCTTCTGCAGCAGGATGGTGTATTACTGCATCCCTCGTTTATTTTTACAGACGCTGCACAGCAGAAATTTCTGTTCTGTTATTATCCGGAGAACACGAAAAATGTTTCAGAAGGGATGAAGGATCTGAGTGAATTTCTTCTGCCGCATCTCGATGAGCGTGACAGGCAGGCTGTCATACTGGGGTTTTCTTTCTACCAAAGCTGTGCAGCTGGCGAGATGACGGAATCAAAGCTGAAAGAACTGATTTATGCGAATGACGAATCCTTTGACAAAGAATTATCCCGTAATGACAGGTTAAGCGGTTCTCCGGAGCGGGCGGAGAACGCAGAAATTATCGTACCTTCCCGGCATAAATCAGAGCAGGACAAAATGACCAGTGAAGAAATCAGAGCAAGGATCCTGGATGATTTCTTCTCAGATGAAGAAGAAGCAGAAATGGAACGCCGGCAGCAGATAAACCGACGGCGGTTATGGTTTTTGCTGGCGGCAGTCTGCGCGCTCGGGACCGCTGCAGCCTTCGCGGTGACAGGATGGGTTCAGACAGGAATCGGTTCAGGTGTTCTGATTGAGGGACTTGCCATTCTTCTGTGGCGGAAGCGGAGGACACTCTTTACAGTAAAAGCAGCAGTCATGCAGCGGATGAGACACAGGAAAAAAGATGGAGCAGATCAGTATGAAAACGTAGATCCATTCTGGCAGACCTATGAAGAACGTGCAGAAGCGCTTGAAAACAGCGGCGCGTATAATCTTTCAATGCCTGCGACGCGCAGTGAAGGCACAGAGGAAACCGGTATTTCACGCTATGTTCCGTGGACGGGATCCGGAACGGAAGAACTGCCGGTGTCTTCCGGTTATGAAGAGACAATCTGGCTGGATGAAGAGGACACCGGTTATCCGAAGATGCAGATATGGCTGGAACGGACAGAACAGGACAATCCCGGAACAGAAGCTGCAGGAAAGCAAAACCGGGAAAGCGGAAGCAGCCGGATTCCGCTTACAGAACAGGAACATCTGATTGGAAAAAACGCAGAGGTCTGTGATATTGCAGCAGCGTCAGCCGCTGTCAGCCGGATGCATGCCCGCTTAACACGTGCAGAGCAGGGATATGTCGTTACAGATTTACGTTCCAGAAACGGAACATTTATCAACGGAACAATGCTCGAGTCAGGAAAACCGTGTCAGCTGCACGACGGTGACATCGCCCGGTTTGCAGATGTTTCCTTCCGGTATTGCTGTATACATTAACTAAGCGAGGTGACAGAGAGAGGATATTCAGAAAACGATCATGAGGAGACTGTCGTTTGAACTCAGTGGAACAGTTCCCCGCCTGAGAAGGCTTGAAGCATCGGGCGGTGGACTTGAATGGATTTATGCGGCAGTCTCTGTGTAGAATGAGCGGTTACTTCCCGGGAGCGGATGATGTCCGGACGTTTGTACACAAGCCCGGGGAAAGGAGTCTTTATGAAGCGAAGCATAATACGGCGGGCAAGCATGACTGTTGAGGCGGCATTTGCACTGCCTTTTTTCTTTTTGTGCATGGTAATGATTATCTGCACGCTGGATCTTTATGGGATTTATGCCCGGAAAACAGTTGAACTGGAGCAGAGAGCGGAGAAAATAGCTGCTGCGGCCAGTGCCGGGACAGCAATCACAGGACGTCGGAGTCCGAAGTCCTCCGGCAGGGCCGGCGGCGGAACCAGAGAAGTTTCCGGAACCGGAGCCGGTCCTTCGCTGACGGAAGGGATCATTGACATACCCGGATCGGTGCGCTTCACATCGCCGGGATTTGCGTTTCATGCGGCATCAATCAATCTGAGGTGCCGCGGACGTGTGCGCGCCTGGATCGGATATTCCGGGCTGGACGATGACAATGATAAAGATGACGGCAGTCATCTGGTATATGTGACGGATTATGAAAGTGTATATCATACAACTTCTGACTGCACGCATCTGGATCTGACATGGGAGGCTGCTGCGGCATCAGATATGGTGCGTAAAAGGAATGTCTATGGAAAGCATTATCATGCCTGTGAGAAATGCATCGGCAGCGGTGGTGTGAACAATGTTGTTTTCATTTCTCCGCAGGGAGACAGCTATCATAATGCGGCATCCTGCAGCGGTCTTACGCGGCATGTTCATCTTGTAAAAGAGTCAGAAGTATCCGGTCTGCATAAATGCAGCAGATGCGCGGCAAAGGAGAGGGCAGAAGCAGCCGCCTGACCGGATTACAGGCCAAGTCCGGAGAGCAAGACTTGAAATGAGGTTTTGAACTTGGTATCATCATTAATAGTAATTTAGTGACATCAGAGTGTTTTGGAGATTCATCCGAAAAGAGCAAGCATATTATGTCTGAGCAGCAGAAATGGCAGCCTGATCCGAACGATGACATCGTCGACCGGATTTTAAAGCGGAAGGATAAAAGTTATCTGAATTTTATATTGATCGCAGCGAACATCATCATGTTCTTCATCGTGGAAGCAAACGGCGGAAGCAGTGATCCGGATAATATGCTTCGCTGGGGAGCCGCATATGCGCCGCTGATTCAGAAAGGTGAGTACTACAGGTTATTTACCTCCATGTTCCTGCATTTTGGATTTGAGCATTTGTTCAGCAATATGCTTTTGCTGTTCTTTATCGGGGATTATCTGGAACGTTATCTGGGGAAGTTTTTCTATCTGCTGCTGTATGTGGCAGGCGGCATTTATGCGGGGTGGTTTTCATTCCGGCATGAACTGGCTGTCGGTGAAGAATCTGTTTCTGCCGGTGCATCCGGTGCGATTTTTGCAGTTGTCGGCGGTTTGCTGATACTGGTGATTGTGCATCGCGGCAGGCTTGAAGATCTTACGCTGCAGCGGATGCTGCTGATGGCTGCATTTTCACTGTGGGTTGGATTCCGGTCTGAAGGTGTGGATGGATATGCACATCTCGGCGGATTTCTGGCCGGTGCGGTGATCACATTTCTGCTGGTGCCGCTGATACGCCTGCGGAACCGGCAGGATGAACCCGGTCGAAACTGAAACGGAAGGAGTAAAAGCAAAATGAGTGACTGTATTTTCTGTAAAATCGCTGTGGGAGAAATTCCGTCTGCAACTGTTTATGAGGATGAAGATTTTCGGGTAATTCTGGATCTGAATCCGGCATCTTACGGACATGCGCTGGTTATTCCGAAACAGCACTATGAGAATCTGATGACCATTCCGGAAGAACTTGCCGGAAAAGCCATGATCGTCGCTAAAAAAGTAGCAACCGTTCTGAAGGAAGTGCTTCCGTGCGACGGCTATAATATCCTGCAGAACAACGGTTTGTGCGCAGGCCAGACGGTATTCCATTTCCATATTCATCTGATTCCGCGCAGAGAAAATGATAACGTTGGTCTGGAGTGGAACCATATTGCTCTGACAGATGCGATGCGGGACGAGATTTTGAAAAAGGTGGAAGGAAAATTCTGATCTGAGGATCGTTATAAAACAACAGGAGAATCTGACTATGAGAATTGCAGTAGCTTTTGAAGACGGCGCAATCGCGCCGAAGTTCGGTCATACGAAAGCATTTAAGGTTTATCAGGTTGATGACGCGGGGAAGATCCAGTGGGGACGCGAAATCCGTGTGGCAAACATGGATGAGGAACACGAGGAGAAGGCGAATTTCCTGCGCGGAGCCGGCGTCAGCAAACTGATCTGCGGCGGAATCTGCAAGGCAGGACAGAAGGCTGTCGCAAATGCGGGAATTGAGCTGTTCGGAGGAGTTGCAGGGGATGCGGACCAGGCCCTGGATGCGCTTCTGGCCGGAACGCTTGTATACGAGACGGATCCGGACAAACTGAAATGCGAAGACGAAGATAAAGATGACGCCGAAAAGTAATCGCTGACTGCTTTCCGACGCCCATGACAGACACAGCTGTCGAGACTTGAATTAAAACAGGCTGTCTGCGGGAGCGAAGGCATGAAACAGGTAGATTATAACAGCAATCAAATTACAAAAAACATCTTATGGACTGCGCTGCCGATGCTGGTGGCGCAGTTATTTCAGCTGCTCTACAATGTTGTAGACCGCATTTTTATTGCGCGCATTCCGGATGTCGGAACGGCCGCGCTCGGCGGTGTCGGACTGTGTTTCCCGATTGTTACAATGATCACTGCCTTTACCAATCTATACGGATCCGGCGGGATGCCGCTGTTTGCCATCCGGCGCGGGATGGGGGAAGATGAAGAAGCCGGAAGGCTGATGGATACATCTTTTTCATTGCTTCTGTTTACGGCTGGTATTTTGATGATGATCGGGTGGATTTTCGGCGAACCGATTCTCCGTCTGTTAGGCGCGTCGGATGAAGCACTTGTCTTTAGTCTCCCGTATCTCCGGATCTATCTGGCGGGAACAGCATTTTCGATGCTTGCATCAGGAATGAATCCGTTTATTACGGCGCAGGGATTTCCCGGGATCGGGATGATGACGGTCGTGATTGGCGCGGTCGGCAACCTGATTCTGGATCCGCTGTTTATCTTTGCGCTGGGACTCGGGATTCGGGGTGCGGCAGTCGCTACGGTCATTGCACAGGGGCTGTCTGCCGTATTTGTTCTGCGGTTTTTGTTCGGGAAAACGATTGCGATCCGGGTGCATTTGTTTTCGCTGAAGGCATTTTTCCATAACTGGAAGCGCGCCTGGAATATCGTCAGTCTGGGTTTGTCCTCCTTCGTTATGATGTTCACGAACAGTCTTGTCCAGATCAGCTGCAACAACGTACTGGCGGACACCGGCGGAGATGTGTATGTGTCGGTTATGGCGATTGTCTCGTCAATCCGGCAGATGGTAGAACTGCCGGTTCTCGCGTTTGCAGAAGGTGCGACACCGACCATCAGTTATAACTACGGCGCACGGCGTCCGCAAAATGTAAAAAAAGCCATGAAGGTGATGGCAGCCATGGGTGTGATCTATACCCTGGCGGCGTGGGGAATTATCAGCTGGAAAACGCATACGTTCATCCGGATCTTCACTTCCGATCATACGATTCTGGAGGATACTGCGCGCGGCGTCCGTCTGTATTTCTTTGCGTTCCCATTCATGACATTCCAGTACTGCGGTCAGACGACTTTTAAAGCGCTGAACAAGAAAAAACGGGCGATCTTTTTCTCGTTGTTTCGCAAAGTGGTCATTGTGGTACCGCTGACTTACATATTGCCGTATGTATTTCATATGGGGACAGACGGCGTCTTTCTGGCAGAGCCGGTCTCCAACGTGATCGGCGGGACGGCCTGTTTTGTAACGATGCTGCTGACGATTCTGCCGGAATTAAAAAGAATGGAATAAAAGGAATAGCCGATTCCTCAAAAGCATAAAGAAATGAGAAGAACTGTAAAAATAGCTGGCAGATAACTAAAACCAGTGATATAATTATGGAAACTTAAATGCGGGAGGTGAAGATAGCTATGCCTATCGATCTTTTGATGAAGGAAGCGGAAGGAATGTCGGATGATGCGATTATGGAAGTCATCAGATTCATGCGGTTTATAAAAATAGAGAATAATGTACGTAATAGCTCTTCGTTAAAGAGAAGAACCGGTTTGGCTGGGAAATATCGTGGTCAGGGATGGATGGCGGATGACTTTGATGCACCGCTTGACGATTTCAGGGAGTATATGTGATGTATTTACTTGATACACATGCATTTTACTGGTATGTCACAGGCGATTCAAAATTGCCGGTAAATATCAAAGAGATGATTGAAAACCCAGAAGAACAGTTTTTTATCAGTGTTTCCAGCTTTTGGGAAATGTCAATTAAAAGCAGTTTAAATAAACTCAAATTGCCGGTTCCGATAGAAACGCTCATGCAGGATTGTAGTGATTATGCAATTTCTATCCTGCAGATTAAAGCCAGCCATCTTGCAAGGCTGCAGGAACTACCATGGATACATAGAGATCCATTTGATCGATTGATGATATGTCAGGCAAAAGAAGAGAATCTGGCATTTATCACCGCGGATGAAAATATTGCAAGATATGATATAAAGACGATATGGAATACCTGAGGATCCTCCCAAAAAAAATTGGGGGGATTCAATTGTTTTGGATTTTGTATGGATGAAATCCGGCGCTTGTCTTGTTTCGGGATGTCTGCTAGAATGAAGCAGACATACAGTTAGACAAGATAAACCACAGGAAATATGAATATGAAGGTTCAGGTTGTTAAGAAAATAATAGTAATCAATATGGTTGTCGTAACGCTGGCTCTTACCGGCTGCGGAAATGCAGCAGGACCGGCAGCAGGCAGCAGTGCAGCAGAAGCAAATGCAGACAGCAACAATGAGTCAGCCAATACAGATTCAGCAGATGACAGCACTGACGATACAGAAAATACAAATACTACTTCAGAGGATTACGAACTGCTCACCCGGGAAGTCTTCGCGATGGACACTTATATGACGTTCAGCGCTTATGGCGAAGATGCAGAAGCGGCGCTGGATGAGGCGGAGGAGGAAATCCTGTGGCTTGACCAGCTGCTGGCGGCTGAATCGGAAAACAGTGAGGTGGCACAACTCAACAAGAATGGCGGTGGACAGCTGTCGGAAGAGACTGCCTATCTGATTGAACGTTCTCTCGCGATAAATGAGGAAACGGAAGGTGCGTTTGAAATCACGGTCTATCCGGTGAAACAGGCCTGGGGATTTACGGATGAGAATTACCGCATTCCGTCTGACGCAGAACTGGCAGAATTGCTGCAGCTGGTCGGTTCGGATCAGCTGGAACTGGATGCAGAGAATAAAACTGTCACTTACAAAAAAGAAGGCATGAAAATTGATCTCGGCGGCATCACGAAAGGATATGCGTCCAGCCGGCTGGCAGATATTTTCATGAAGCATGATGTACAGGGTATGATTAATCTGGGCGGCAATGTTCAGGTATACGGACCGAAACCGGACGGATCGGACTGGCGTGTTGCGATTCAGGCACCGGAACGGACGGAAGAGAATACACTTCCCTGGCTCTCAAAAGCAGCATCAGGAAGTGCCGCGCTGGCCGGACTTGACTATATTGGTGTTCTGGAGACCAATAACCAGGCCGTAATCACTTCTGGTGGATACGAGCGGTATTTTGAAAAAGATGGTGTTTACTATCATCACATTATCGATCCGAAGACAGGATATCCCTCTGACGCGGACTTAGTCTCTGTAACAATCGTTAGTGAAGACGGTACCCTTGCAGATGGTCTTTCCACTTCCATGTTCGTGCTGGGTCTGGATAAGGCGTCAGAGATCTGGAGCGCGCATCGTGATGAATTTGACATGATCCTGATGGATAAAGATGGAGCGCTGTACGCAACAGGCGGGATCAAAGAGCAGTTCACGAGTGATCTGGAGATCAACTGGATTGAATAAAAAAACCGTGGTTTGTTTATACACATTATTCACAAAACATTCAAAAAGTGCTTGACGGAACAATGTTAGTTAATTTAAACTATCTCCGAGAGGCAAAATAACTGCAGATAGGAACACGAAACCCACTGAGGATCGCCAGAACGACTATAAAACAAATGGGTTCCGCGGATGACACGACGAGGGCAACCTCGTCATGCTTTTTGTTTAGAGTTAGTCTTAACTACCTGCGAGATTTTGACAAGAAGTTGTAGTTTTTTCACAAAATGAAGGAGAAGTGAGAATGAAGAAAGGCACGGTAAGCAAGTTGCTCTCCATCACACTGGCTCTCTCGATGACGCTGGGCAGCGGTTCCATGGCCGTATTTGCGGAGGATGAAGCGCCTGCAGCAGAGGAAGTTGAGGCAGCGGTTGTTGTGGAGGAAGAAGCAGATGCTGCACAGGGAGCAGCTGCGGCAGAGGAAGCAGACGCTGCAGCAGAAACGTCTGAGACAGAGGTTGAGATGGAGACTGTCCTGCAGCCAGAGGCAGAAGCAGCCGCACCTGCAAAAGCAGAGCCGGCAGAGGAAGTTACTGTCGAGATAACGGAAACTGAAAATGATACCGAGGAAACAGAGGCTGCGGCAGAGGAAGAAACTGAAGCGAAGGACGCCGGTCTGGAAGAAGCACCGGAGCTGACAGAGGCAATGGAATCTACATCCATTGGAGGGATTACATACTTCTACGCAAACACAAAGGATGATGATCCGGCCACCGTATATCAGGCAACTGTCCGATCAAGAACTGGTGTGACAGTTTATAACTATAGCAAGGCAGATCTGATACGGGTTGGTGAGACAGATTACTATTATGGCGTTGCAGCAGGCGTAACGCCGCTTACCGGAACGCTTTATGGATACAAAGGCGGAAATGCGACCAACTATAGAGCTGTTTATGGAGAACTCGGTGTATCTGCTGATGAATCCTATGATGTAATTTCCAGTGCAACAAAATTCAGCGGCAACCATGCAAAAGATATTCCGTCTCTTGTTACATATGGAACAGATACAGAAGGGAACAAGGCGATCACCGGACTGCTGCTGGGACGTAAGACAGAGACAATTGACGCAGTTGCCCATGTTGAAGCCGGCATTCTGAAAGCGGCAGGAGAAACACTAACGGATGAGCAGGCAGCAGCAGCCGCAGTCGTTCTGAAGACAAATCCGATGCAAGCTCCTTCAGCGAGCACAATCAAGCCGGTTCTCTCCAGCGCTGCATACACAACAAGCAGATACGGAACCGGAGAATTTGCAATTGTACCGGATGATACGGTTGAAGGCTATCAGTGGGACGAATATTGGAACAGTGTATATGCGGCAACCATTAGCGACGGGACAACAACTGCCGGCGCTGTACACTGGATTGACATGTACGGAGAAGCAACAAACGGGAACAAAAACTCACCTCATTACAATAAGCTTGAAATTGCGCTGAACAACGGCGAAAGCGTTGGCTCCAACAAGGCAAATGTCAGCCGCTATGCAAAGTTCTATGATGATGCCGGAAATGTAAAAGATGGTACATACACCATAAAAGTGTACGCGGAAGGCTATGATGTGCTGGAAGCAGCTGTAGAAATCACAGCAGCCGCTGATCAGGCTGCCGCAGAAAATGCAAAAGCGCTAATCGAAGCAGCTAACGGTAAATTTGCGACAGCAGCAGAGGCGCAGCAGGCTGTTGACGCAGCGAAAAAAGCATATGACGCACTGACACCGGCGCAGAAAGACATTCTGAGCAAAGCGATGGAAAATGCCGAAGAACTGCTTTCAAAAGCGCAGACAGCAGCAACCGCACAGAAAACTGCGGAAGAAAATGCGGCAAAGAAGACAGACAATAAGACTGATAATAAAACAGATAACAAAACGCAGACTGTCACAAAACAGTCCCAGAGCCTGAAGAAACTGACTCCGGGGACTAAGAAGCTGAAAGCGTCCAGGCTGAAAAAGAAAAAACAGACCTATCAGCTGAAAGCTGTCATCAATGGTAAGGGTAAGGTCACCTTTAAGAAACTTTCCGGCAACAAGAAGATTAAGATCAGTAAAGCCGGAAAAGTCACAGTGAAGAAAGGACTTAAGAAAGGAACCTATAAAGTCGAAGTTCAGGTTTCAATTGCCGCAGCCGGTAATTATACAGCAGCAAGCGCAGTCAGGACGATCAAGATTAAGGTGAAATAACAGGTTTAAGAAAGATTAACGCCTCATTTCTATGGGGGCGGGAGCGTTGACGGTCATGCATCTTGACCGGATGCAGACGCGGCGAAGCACGGGCACGTTTCTGGTGCCCGTGCCGCTTTGCGTCATGCCTGAAATGGTATTTTTGAGATAGAGAATGCTATTTCAGACCTGACGACGTAATGGACACGTTAAAAAGGCAAATCATCAAAGAAATAGAAATCGTTTTATTCAAGTAGGAGAATAAGAATCATGAAGTGGAATCCTGCAAATCTTACGGTGTTCAGCAAAAAGAAAATGTCCTTTATCCTGCCGGCGGTTCTGACCGGACTGCTTGTATTTGACATGCTTCCGCAGACGCAGGTCACGCTGCAGAAAATACCCGAGCGACTTACCCTGGTTGAAGAAGTGACGGCTGATACCGGCACAGAAGATCAGGTGAAATCCGGAATTAAACGGTCAGATAAGAAAGAAGATAACGGAACACAGGCTCTTGGTGATTATGAGGATGGTGTCTATACCGGCACGTCCCAGGGATATGGCGGACCGATTACGGTCGAAGTAACGGTAAAAGAAGGTCAGATTACGGATGTCAAAATCGTATCCGCGCCCGGAGAGACAGATCCCTATTTCTCTCTCGCGCAGTCCGTGATTGAACAGGTCAAACAGATGCAGACCTGGGAAGTGGATACTGCATCCGGTGCGACCTATAGTTCGCGCGGCATTCTTGGAGCAATCCAGAATGCAATGACCGGAGAGACAGTAGAAAATGCACCTGCGCCGAAAGTTGAGCCGAAGGGGACGAAACAGCAGGACACATTTAAGGAACCCAAAGGGTACAAGGATGGTACCTATACCGGGACGGCGCAGGGATTCGGCGGACCGATCACAGTAAAGGTTACGATCAAAGACGGGAAAATCAAAGATATTTCGATCCAAAGCGCTTCCGGGGAGACTTCCTCCTATCTGAACAGTGCAAAATCAGTCATCTCGAGAATTCTGAAAAAAGGTTCACCGAATGTTGATACGGTTTCCGGTGCGACCTATAGTTCTACAGGTATTATCAATGCGGTGAAACGTGCACTGACCAAGGCATCTGCGGATGGCAGGGGCGATAAGACGAAAGAAAAGAAACAGAAGAAAAAGAAGACAAAGAAAACGACATCTTCGGCAAATGCGGCAGCACAGCAGGATTCCTACCAGGAGCCGGCAGCGTATAAAGACGGAACCTACTATGGAACAGCAGAGGGATTTGGCGGAGAAATCAAAGTTAAAGTTATTATCTCGGGAGGGAAACTGGCCGGAATCACAATTGAAAATGCAGCTGGTGAAACGGCAGAATATCTGAACAAGGCGAAAGCAGTTATCAGTACAATGCTGCAGAAAGGTTCGCCGAATGTGGACAGCATTTCCGGGGCAACCTATAGTTCGACCGGAATTATCAATGCTGTGAAGCGTGCGATGAGCCAGGCGGCATTGACCGGAAGCGGGACAGCAGGAAACGGCAGTCAAAGTGCCGTGGTTACGCCGGCAAATCCTGCTGTGCCGACCATTCCTGCTGATCCGTCTGTAATGCCCTCTGAGACTTTGAAGGATGGAGTCTATACCGGAACCGGAACAGGATACGGCGGAGATATTGTTGTACAGATGACTGTGTCCGGCGGGCGAATGACTGATATTCAGATCACTTCAGCAGAAGATGAGACAGCGGCGTATTTTAACCGTGCAAAGACGTTGGTAACGAATATCCTGAACCGGCAGAATACAGATGTGGATATTGTATCCGGGGCAACTTACAGTTCTCAGGGTATTATTGAAGCAGTGAAAAAAGCTGCTGCAAAGGCATCCGGAACAGAGGAGAAACCCGATGATGAATCCGGGAATCCGGGAACCGGCGGCCATGAAGGCGGAGGTGCCGGAGGCGGTACAGGAGAACCGGATAAGGTTGTGTACAAGGATGGCACCTATAACGCAACGGGATGGTGTGTAGATGATGCCTATGGTGATTTTGAATATGAAATCACGGTTCAGATTACAGTGAAAGACGGTGCAATTTCCCGCTGCGATGTCTCCTTTGGAGAAGACAGGAGTGTAGATCCGGAGGAAAA
Organism: Lachnospiraceae bacterium FE2018; assembly: GCA_000702845.1. Lineage (GTDB taxonomy): Bacteria > Bacillota > Clostridia > Lachnospirales > Lachnospiraceae > CADBRN01. Next base: position 4,418 of record JNKK01000032.1, on the reverse strand, counting down.
TGATTATTACATCGGCCGCGCAATGAACGGAGCTTCCGGAAGAAAGGGAATTCCGGCACAGGTTGTTTCAAAGCAAAGTGCGGACGTTGATATTGTAGGTGGTGCCACATACACGTCCACAACCATTAGAAATCTTGCAGCAGGCATCTTAAATGAGATCAAAATCACTGCCGCAGAGGAAACAAAAAAATCATCATCTGCCAAGACAGCCAGAGTAAAAGCATCTGATAAAGAATCTTCGGATCTGTCAGAAGATGGGCAGTCTGATGTCAGAAAACCGGTTGAGGCAGCCGCAGGTACAGCACCAGGTGATGAACAGACTGTTAATCAGAGTGAATTTGCAGAGGCAGACGGCACCGAGAATCAAAACAATGAAGCGGAGGAAACCACAGAGAAGCAGTCTGTGACGAATTCGGAACCCGAAGAATCAGAACTGGCTTCTGAGGAGACATTCGCGGTCGAGGAGAAATCTTCCGAGAAGCCGGAGCCAAAACAAAAAGTCGACAGTAAGTCTAAAACAGATTCTGATAAGAAAAAAGCTGAAGAAGAGGAAAAGACAAAAGCTGAGGCCGAAAAGAAGAAAGCCGAGGAAGCGGCAAAAAAGAAAGCCGAAGAAGAGAAAAAGCAGGCGGAGGCTGCTGCCAAAGCGAAAGCGGCTGAGGAGGAAGCCGTAGCTAAGGCCAAAGCCGCATCTCAGGCGGCGCAGGCTGTCGAAGTGGAATCGGATGAGAACTGAGCATGAGAACTGAGCGTGACGAACCGGAACGTTCTGGTTTTACGACCGAAATCATTGGAACGGTTCTGCATGAGATAAGGATATAAAATATGAAGTACCAAAGTTTTATCACAAAACTCCTGGCTGTTGTTCTGATCGGGGTCATCCTCTTTCATTATCAGAATATCGCGGCAGCACGCGCGGCGATCGTTGCTGAGAATGAGGCGGCCATAGCCGAGGTTGAAGCCTATAATCGCGGGATTCAGGCAGAAAACCAGAAGCGGGAAGCAGCTGCCTCAGGAGAATCCGGAACAGCGGAAGATGCAGGAAGCACAGCCATGCTCTATCAGAACGGGACATACGAAGGAACCGGAAACGGGTATGGCGGCCCGATCAATGTGTCAGTCACAATTGAAGGAGACACCATCACGGCATTTGAAGTTCTTTCACACGACGGGGAAGATCCTGCCTACTATGCCCTGGCGGAGTCTCTGACCGAGACAGTGCTGCAGGAGCAGAGCGCAGATGTTGATACGGTATCAGGCGCGACTTTCAGCTCCAAAGGAATCCTGGAGGCACTGAACGATGCACTGGATAAGGCGGTGAACGGATGAGACGGGAAGAAATCGAAAGTGCAGTCCGGGAAGCTGCCGAAAAATATACAGCAGCCGGAGCATCTGCAATGATCCGGCCAACATCCGGGCAGGTGAAAAGCAAACAGGAATCGCTGATACCTGCACAGGCGAAAAGCAAACAGGAAACCATTACACCTGCACAGCAAAAGGCACGGCGCAGACGACAGAATGCTCTGCTCCGCAATGTGATTCAGGTGATCTTTTTCCTGATGATGCCGGGTGCATTTGTGGCAGGCTTTTCCGGAGTTAAGAGTATTTTTCAGAAGGTTTCGGAAGGAAGTGTGCTGGAGCTGAACAGCTTCGTCATGGCACTGATCGGACTGTCTCTGTTTACCATCGTGTTCGGACGGTTTTTCTGTGGATTTGCCTGTGCATTTGGAACATTTGGAGATTTCATCTACTGGCTGTCCGGTATGATTCAGAAGAAACTGTTCCGCAGAAAGAAACAGTACGGTCTGCCGGAGCGTCTGTCTCCCTGGCTTCAGAAAATCAAATTTCTGATACTTGCTCTGATTGTACTGACTTGTGCCACCGGTGCGTATGAAACAATTGGAACGTATAACTGGAATCCGTGGTCGGTTTTTTCCTTTATTACCGCGTTGCGGTTTAACCTGAACGGCTACATGATCGGAGCAGTCATTCTTGCGGCAATCATAGTCGGAATGGCGCTGAAGGAGCGGTTTTTCTGCCAGTTTCTTTGCCCGATGGGCGCTGTATTTGCGCTTCTTCCGCAGCTGCCGTTTGCCTGGCTGCAGCGAGATGCGGACAATTGCATTAAAAATTGCCGAGCCTGTCAGACATGCTGCCCCGTTGACATCAGGCTGGAAACAGACGGATTCCGGAACGGCGAATGTATCGGATGTGAAAAATGTGCCGGTGTCTGCCCAAAGGGAAATCTGACCCGGTGGGACCGCACGCTGCTGAAAAATGAGATGCTCCCGGTGATCATACGGGCGGCGATTCTTTTCCTTATGGGGGGTTACCTGGGGCTCTGTAGATTTCTATAAGATTTATAGTAGAAAATAACCACTAAGTGTGTTATATTGTTAATATCTTTAGAAAGAGGCTGGTGCTTAATATGAAAGATAAGATGCAGGATAGAATCCAGGAACTGATCGACGTATTAAAGGAGCAGAAGGAACAAATGGAAAAAAATAAAACCGCTAATAAGTTACTGTGGATCCTCGCTATCATCGGTGCTATCTGCGCAATCGCAGGTATTGCATATGCAGTATACCGCTACATGACACCGGATTATCTCGAGGATTTCGATGACGATGATTTCGAAGATGACTTCGACGACTACTTCGAAGATGAAGAAGCTGAACCTGCAAAGGCAGCTGAATAATCAGGATTCTCAGATTTTATCAGAGACGATCAGGGCTTCGGCACACTGTGCCGGAGCCCTGTTTAACGCAGTGAATAATTTCCCGCATCTGCAGATTGCCCAGGTGGAGGGAGTGTAAATATCGAACCCGAATAACAGCGGAGCATTTGAACATGAAAAAAGGTGAAATTTACGAAGGGACCATCACGAAGGTCTCTTTTCCAAATAAAGGAATTGTTACGGTAGATGGTCAGACGGTCATTGTCAAAAACGGAATGCCGGGGCAGCACGTTCGTTTTCGTATCAATAAGAAGCGAAGGGACAAAGTGGAAGGGCAGCTTCTGGAGGTACTGGAACATTCTCCGCTGGAGCAGCTGACACCTCATTGCAGTAATTTACCGGCCTGCGGCGGATGTCTCTATCACACGATGCCTTACAAAGAGCAGGAGGCTATGAAAGAACGGCAGCTCAGGGAACTGTTGCTGCCGGTGATTGCCCGTGCGGAGGCTGTATCAGAAAGAAACGCAGACGGATCTGATTCGTCTGAGGGAGATCACACAGGGATGGCATGTGCTTACAGGGACGATCTGGAGCAAACCGGACTGGCCCGGGTCATGGATCAGGCCGCAGGGGTTTTTGAGGGAATCCGGTCAACGCCGTCCCAGTTCCACTACCGCAATAAGATGGAATTTGCATTTGGCGATGCAGAGAAGGATGGTCCGCTGACACTGGGGCTGCACCGGAAAAACAGCACTTACGATATCCTGACAGCATCAGACTGTGCGCTGGTGCACGATGATTTCGGAAAGATTGTCAGCTGTGCTCTGGACTTTTTCCGGGAACTTGGCTTGCCTTATTTTCATAAAATCACTCATGAAGGATATCTGCGGCATCTTCTGGTGCGCAGAGCAGAGGATACAGGTGAAATTCTGGTAGATCTGGTGACAACAAGCCAGACACCAGGCAGCTCATCCGATTGTGAAAGCCTGTGGACTGCCGGTTTTACAGAACGTCTGCTGGAGCTTCCTCTCGAGGGGAAGATTGTCGGCATTCTGCATACGACAAATGACGCCATTGCGGATATTATCCGAAACGACCATACGGATATCCTGTATGGGAAGGACAGTTTTGATGAAAGACTTCTGGGGCTTACGTTTAAGATTACTCCTTTTTCTTTCTTTCAGACCAATTCAAAGGGCGCAGAGATTCTCTATGAAACCGCACGGGAATTCCTCGGTGCCGTGGAAAATCAGACCGTATTTGATCTCTACAGCGGAACCGGTACGATTGCACAGATGCTTGCGCCTGTTGCAAAAAAAGTCGTGGGCGTAGAGATTATTGAAGAAGCGGTACAGGCGGCGAGAGAAAACGCCGAGCGGAACGGGCTGGACAACTGTGAATTTGTCTCAGGGGATGTCCTGAAAGTTCTGGATGAACTGCAGGATAAGCCGGATGTCATTGTGCTGGACCCGCCGCGTGACGGCATTCATCCGAAGGCCCTCCCGAAAATCATTGCATACGGAGTTGAGCGGATTGTTTATATCTCCTGCAAACCAACCAGTCTTGCCCGGGATCTGGAAGTGCTGCAGGAAGGCGGATACCGGGTGGAACGCATGTGCGGGGTGGATATGTTCCCAAATACCCAGCATGTGGAGTGCGTAGTATTGATGTCTAAAGCAAGCACATAAGAGGCGCTGAAAGGCTTGAAAACAAGCCGTTTATCGATTTGTCTCTGATCGAA
>JNKK01000031.1 GCA_000702845.1 Lachnospiraceae bacterium FE2018 | reverse complement strand
CAGAGGGATACTATGTAAGTACCGTCGGATTAAACGATGCGACAGTAAAGAAGTATATCAGAGATCAAGAGAGAGCCGATATCATAAAGGATAGAATGAGTGTAAAAGAGTATGAAGATCCTTTCGGGGCGAAGCCTGGAAAGGATCAAAGTAAAAACCACTAAAGCTACCCCTTTAGGGGTGGCCAGGTGATAAATGCAATGTGGCTTGAACGGAGCTCCAGGGCGTGAGCCCTTGGAGCCCCAAAGAGAAAGCCAGCGCCTTTAGACGCTGGCTGGTAACGCGGGCTTATAGCCCGCATCCCGAACCACCCGTTTTACGGGTGGAGGCGATTTATCTGTGCCATAAACAGCACGAAAGTTTTGATTTAGAAGATTCCGGATCAGCAGCCTGCCTGCTCCCCGGCTTTTTCAGCCTGGCTCTTTGCCCAGAGCTCATCTGCGACCGGTGCCCAGTTCTTTGCGTACTGCTCGGTCTTTGCGCACAGATGCTCAGCAGATTCCGGATCAGTGTAGTCGGTATTGACTGCGCCGGTTTCCTTAACCAGCTTAGTCAGTGCACCGGAGTTCTCCAGCATCGGGCACGGCTTCAGCATGTTGTCGTTGAACGGCTGATTGTCGTGATAAGCCTGGAAAATCGGGCTTCTCAGTGCATCCAGCAGAGAAACGTCATGGATGTTGACGTTTGAGTAGTGGATAAATACGCACGGCTCAACAGCACCTGCAGCGTTGATATGCAGGTATTTGCGTCCGCCTGCGATGCAGCCGCCGACATACTGACCGTCGTTCTGGAAATCCATTGCGAAGATCGGCTTTGTTGCGCGGAAGTGACGGATTGTGTGATACATCTTAATACGCTGTTCCGGATTAACCATCAGCTCCGGTGTTGCGGACATGCCGACCGGCATAAAATGGAAGTACCATACAAACAGTGCGCCCTCATTTACCAGACCGTCGATGAATTCGTCACTTGCGACGTCATCGATATTTTTGCTGGTGTAGCAGACAGAAATACCGAATGCAAGCTTGTGCTCGCGGAGCAGGCGCATTGCATTGTGAACTTTCTCATAGACACCCTGTCCGCGGCGTCCGTCATTTGCCTCCTCAAATCCCTCAAGGGAAATTGCCGGAACAAAGTTCTTGACGCGAAGCATTTCCTGACAGAATTCCTCATCGATGAGTGTTCCGTTCGTGAAGGAAAGGAACTCGCAGTCCGGATGCGCTTCACAGAGACGGATCACGTCTTTCTTGCGTACGAGCGGCTCGCCGCCGGTGAAGATAAACATATATGTGCCGAGCTCAGTAGCTTCGTTGACGATACGGTCCAGATCTTCATAGGTAAGATTCAGCTGGTTGCCGTACTGTGCAGCCCAGCAGCCTGTGCATTTCAGGTTGCAGGCGGAAGTCGGATCCATCAGAACCGCCCACGGAACGTTGCAGTTGTATTTTTCTGCAACCTCGAACTGGCGGACAGATCCTTTCAGGCTGGCATTGGTGATGAAATTCTCAAAGAACGTCTTGCGGACGCCGGGATCCAGCTCATATAACTTAAGGATCATATCGTAATAATTGGTCTTGCGGGCAATCGCATCACGGATTGCATTACGCTGTCCGGTGTACCAGTCATCCGGAACGAGCTTGTCGACAAGATCCATCAGCTTCGGAATGTTCTTCTCCGGATCTTTCTCAAGATAGTTCAGCGCGGTGCTGATTGCTTTTGTAATGGCTGCTGTTTTGACTTTCTGTGCAACAGATGACATCGTGTCGTCCCCTTTCTTAATCATTTATATTCTGTTTCGGGGACAGTTTTAAAAAACTGCTCCCTCGTTTGAATCAAAAAAGATTCTGGTAATCCAAAATCGTTGCTAATTATAAGCGTGAAATCTTGGAAAGTCGAGTGAAATCATAGGAAAATGAAGGGACAAAATTTAAAAAGTGTTCTAAAATGGGACAGATTTATAAATCTGTCCCAGATAAAACATATATATCATGCGAAGAAAATGGAAAAAGCTAATGATCTTGCTACGAAACAGCTCTTCTGCTATAATCGGGAACGGAAGAGGAAGTCAATGCTAACCGCTATTCGGAATGGTGCAGGGAGTTCTATGAACAGCAGCAGAAAGAAAAAAGAGGAAGTATCAGCAAATCCGGCCGGGAACGCTGCGAGGTCCGCAGGAGCTGCAGCAGATATTACAGCGCGAACCGGAATAAGGAAAAAGGACTGGATCGCTGCACTTGTTATTCTTGCTGCTGCCGGATGTCTGCTGCTGATGTTTCAGATGACAAAAAAACAGACCGGAAATTATGCGGAGGTACGCATAGATGGTGCGCTTTACGGCAGTTATCCGCTGGATCAGGAAAAAGTCTTTACAATCGAGACGGATTACGGAAAAAATGTCATAGAGATCCAAGATGGTGCTGTTTCTGTGACGGATGCGGATTGTGACGGACACGACTGCATGCGGCAGGGGAAAATCAGGCGATGCAACGAAACAATTGTCTGTCTTCCGCATAAGATGGTGATAGAGATTACACGGGACCGTTCAAAGAAGGAAGACAAAACGGATTTTGATACCGTCGCAAGCTAAAAAACGGAATGTCTGAAAAGATGAAGAGAGAGAAAACAAACAGAGCAGGGAGAACACCTGCAGCGCGTGTCGCCTATGCGGCAGTCTTTATTGCGCTGGCACTGATTTTTTCCTATGTAGAAACACTGATACCGGTCAATTTTGCGATCCCGGGCATCAAACTGGGACTGGCCAATCTTGTCATCATGGTCGGGCTGTTTCTGATGCCGGTCGGAGAGGTGCTGCTGATTTCTGTGGCGCGCATTCTGCTGGTGGGTTTTTTGTTCGGAAACGGTGCGTCTATCATGTACAGCCTCGCCGGCGGTCTGCTGAGCTTCGCGGTGATGCTGCTTCTGCTCAAACTGACGGATTTGTCCATTTTCGGGATCAGTATCTGCGGCGGCGCGGCACATAATATCGGGCAGCTGATCGTAGCCGCCCTGATCGTACAGAATTTTAAGATGGTATACTATCTGCCGGTGCTGCTTGCTGCCGGGGTTGTGACCGGCGCGCTGATCGGAATCCTCGCCGGCCGCATCGTGCCCGTACTGCACAAAATTGCGGGATAAAAAAGACAGTCGTGAGACTGTCTTTTTGCATGTGCTAAAATGATATGGACCGGATGTCATTCCGGCAGCGGCGCAATCTTTTCTTTGTATACTTTGCGGAAGAAAATCGTCGTCACAATGACGGACACAATCTCTGCGATGATATACGAGAACCAGATCGCCGGGAGACCGCCCTGGCTCCTGAAAATTGCTGCCAGGATAAATGCTGACGGCAGCAGGACGAACAGCTGCCGCGCCAGGGAATTGATCATACTGTAGAATGCACTGCCCAGCGCCTGCATCGTCGAACCGATTACAATACAGTAACCGGCAAATATGAAGCTGATGCTGATGATGCGGAGTGCCGGAACGCCGATGGCAAGCATGTTCTCGGATGCGTTAAAGATGGCGAGCAGTTTGTCCGGAATAATCCAGAATGCGGCCAGTCCGATCAGCATCAGGGAGACAGCCGAAATGACACCAAGCTTCGTCGTCTCTACAATTCGTTTTCTGTGCCGTGCGCCATAGTTGTATGCGACAATGGGCACGATACCGTTATTCAGTCCGAAGACCGGCATGAAGAAGACGCTGTTCAGCTTGAAGTAGACACCGAATACGGCGGCAGCCGTCGAGTTGTTCAGGTACTGCATGAGGATCAGATTCATGCCGAAGGTCATGACGGAGCCGATGCTGGCCATAACAATCGACGGAATACCGATCTTGTAAATGAGCAGGATCATGTGTTTTTCCGGACGGAATCCCCGCATATTAAGCGAGATCTCATCGTTGTATTTCAGATTTAGAATAACGCCGAGTATGGCCGCGATGGTCTGGCCGAGCACGGTCGCGGCAGCAGCGCCGGCGACTCCCATTTCCGGAAACGGGCCGAGTCCGAAAATCAGAATCGGATCCATGATGATATTGATAATGGCGCCGGTCATCTGACTGATCATTGTATAGATCGTCTTTCCGGTGGAGGTCAGAAGACGCTCCATTGTTATCTGGAAAAAGATACCGAAACACAGACCGCCGCAGATCTGCATATAAGTGGAGCCATACTGATAAATCAGCGGATTGTCAGTCTGAACATGCATAAACGGATGCGCCAGAAGCAGCATGGCTGCAGCGACAATCACACTGCTGACAAATGCCAGAAAGATCGCGTGCTGTGCCACTTTGTTTGCGCGCTTAAACTCCTTTGCGCCAAGTGCGCGGGAAAGCAGCGCGTTGACACCGACGCCCGTACCGGTCGCAATGGAGATCATCAGCGTCTGCATCGGAAAAATAAGAGAAACCGCAGTCAGCGCTTCTTCATTGATGCGAGATACAAACATACTGTCGACGATATTGTAAAATGCCTGGATCAGCATCGAAATGATGATCGGCAGCGAAATCTGCAGAAGCAGTTTGCCGATCGGCATGGTGCCCATTTTGTTTTCCTGTCTGGTTTGCTCCATAGTTACCTCTTTCCCATAAATGATGCCGGGATGATCGAATATATGCGGCAGAAAACAGTGTGGTTTTGTGTTTTTTGTGGTGTTTCAAGGGATTATACTATGAAGTTTCCTATAGATTGTCAATAGGAACAGACAACTTTTTAGATATTGACAAATTCCGTATAAGCGCATAAAGTGTAATAGGAATTGTTCTCAGAATTAAATATGCGTCTTCGGGGCAGGGTGAGAATCCCGACCGGCGGTAAAGTCCGCTAGCGTGTCGACAGGCAGGATGGCAGAAGCTGTCAGCGTCATGTACATGCGCATGAACCGGTGAAATTCCGGTACCGACAGTAAAAGAAGCCTGAAAGGTTTCTCAAGTCTGGATGGGAGAAGAGCAGATCGATCAGTGCATGCGGCATATTAATATGCGGCTGTACGGTTCAATATGTTGTTAAAAGCCCTGTGGATTATCATCTGCAGGGCTTTTTTGTACTTTGTGGAACAGTCCTCCGCCTTGGACGCGCAGAGCGTCAGACGTCATGCGGGAGATCTGACCTTCAGGAGAGTGAAGATGAGTGAACAGGATTATATGCGCCGCGCGATTGAACTGGCGCGAAAAGGAGAGGGATGGTGTCATCCCAATCCCATGGTCGGAGCAGTTATTGTAAAAGACGGGCGGATCATCGGCGAAGGATATCATGCGCGATGCGGTGAACTGCACGCGGAGCGGAATGCAATTGCCTCTCTTAGAGAATCTGCCAGAGGAGCGACAATCTACGTCACGCTGGAGCCGTGCTGTCATTACGGCAGGACGCCGCCGTGTACAGAGGCAATCATAGAGCAGAAAATTGCCCGGGTTGTGATCGGATCGCGGGATCCGAATCCCAGGGTGTCCGGCGGCGGCGCGAAAGTGCTGCGCGAAGCCGGAATCGAAGTGGTCGAAGATTTTCTGCGGGAGGAATGCGATGCGCTGAATCCCGTATTCTTTCATTATATAACGACGAAAACACCTTACGTGATTATGAAGTATGCCATGACGGCAGACGGCAAAATTGCGACGAAGACCGGCGCGTCGAAATGGATTACCGGAGAGGCGGCGCGCGGGCGCGTACAGCAGATGCGCCACGCATGCATGGGAATCATGGCAGGCATCGGAACAGTTCTGGCAGACGACCCCATGCTGAACTGCCGGATTGAAGGCGGCAGAGATCCGGTGAGAATTATCTGCGACAGCAGCCTGAAGATCCCGGCGGATTCCGCAATCTGCAGAACGGCGAAGGATATTCCGACAATTGTGGTATCGGCGTTTGCAGATCTGCCGGATGGAGAAATCAGCACTGCAGAGAATGGCAATGCAGATGCCGCGTCATCCGTACAGGAGAAGATCCAGACGCTGCAGAAATGCGGCATCCGGGTTCTCAATGTTCCGGACAGAAATCATCCGGGCGGCACCAGGCCGGAAAACAGCAGACCGGACCTGAGAAGACTTATACAGCTGCTTGGCGGGATGGAAATTGACAGCATTCTGCTGGAAGGCGGCGGCACACTGAATGAGAGTGCACTGCAGGCCGGTATTGTGCAGGAGGTGCGGGCTTTTATCGCACCAAAGCTGTTTGGCGGTCAGGCAAAGACACCGGTGGAAGGCAGCGGGATCTCCGTTCCGGATGAGGCAGTACAGATGTCTGTAACAGGTGTGGAGCAGATTGGCGCTGACCTGATGGTGTCGTTCAGAGTAGAGAACGGATCGAAGAGTCAGTAAGGAAGAAGGAATCAATGTTTACAGGAATCATAGAAGAAGTCGGAACCGTTAAGCATATGACGGCGGGCGGAATCTCCGGGCAGATTGCGATCAAGGCGTCGAAAGTGCTCGAAGGAACAAAGATCGGCGACAGCATTGCGGTGAACGGAATCTGTCTGACGGTTGTGACGATGCAGCCGGATGGGTTTACGGCGGATGTTATGGCGGAAACAGTACGGCGCAGCGGTCTGGGCAGCTGCCGGAGCGGCGACCGGGTCAATCTGGAGCGCGCCATGGAAGCGGGCGGCAGATTCGGCGGCCATATCGTATCCGGACACATCGACGGGACCGGAACCGTGCAGTCGCTGTCCCGGGAGGAAAATGCAGTCTGGGTGACCATCGCAGCACCGCCGGCAATTCTCCGCTATATTGTCGAAAAAGGATCCATCGCAATCGACGGCATCAGCCTGACGGTTGCCTATGTAGACGATCAGGTGTTTAAAGTATCCATTATCCCGCATACCGGCGAAGAGACGACGCTGCTTTCACGCAATCCCGGCGATACGGTGAACCTGGAAAATGATATCATCGGGAAATATGTCGAAAAGCTGATGCTTCCGTATGGAAAAACCGGCGGAGATCCGTCTGGTGATACGGAAGATGCGGGCGGGTCCGGCAGCGGACTGACACTGGAGTTTCTGATGGAGAACGGGTTTTAAGTAAAGAGTATGCAGCAATTCATCGCAGGCATGCTCGCGCTGCTTTCAACTGGCAGCGGTACGAAGCCTCATCAGACGAAAGTCTTGTTCGGCAAGTACCGGCTGTCTCAAAGCACCTGCGACTGAACAGGCTGCATGTGCTCTGATTGATAATATAAATTAACACAGGAGGGAGATAGATTATGGAAGGAAAAGAAAACCACTACAGTACGGTTGAGCAGGCGATTGAGGATCTGCGTGCCGGCAAGATTATTCTTGTGACGGATGATCCGGACCGGGAGAATGAGGGTGATATGATCTGTGCTGCAGAGTTTGCGACGCAGGCTAATATCAATTTCATGGCGACGCACGCGAAGGGTCTGATCTGCACGCCGATGAGCGCGGAGGTGGCTGCGCGGCTCGGTCTGCCGCCGATGGTTTCGGAGAATACGGACAACCATGAGACGGCATTTACGGTTTCGGTCGATCACATCGATACGACGACCGGTATTTCCGCAAAAGAGCGTTCTTACACGATGATGAAGTGTGCGGATCCGGATACGAAGCCGACGGATCTGCGCCGTCCGGGTCATGTGTTTCCGCTGATTTCCCGCTACGGCGGCGTCCTCGTGCGGGACGGTCACACAGAAGCAACCGTTGATCTTCTGCGTCTGGCGGGTATGGTAGAGTGCGGCGTCTGCTGTGAAATCATGGATGAAGACGGAACGATGATGCGCACGCCGAAGCTATGGGAACTGGCACATAAATACAATCTGACGTTTATTACGATCAAGGCACTGCAGGATTATCTCCGTGTCTATGAGAGCCACGTAGTGCGTGAAGCTGAGGCAAGTCTGCCGACAGCCTATGGAAATTTCCAGATGTACGGATATATCAATGACATCACCGGAGAACATCATGTGGCCCTGGTAAAAGGAGAGATCGGCGACGGCGAAAATGTCCTCTGCCGCGTCCACTCCGAGTGTCTGACCGGCGATACATTTGGTTCACTGCGGTGTGACTGCGGCGCGCAGCTGCAGACCGCGATGCAGATGGTTGAAAAAGAAGGCCGCGGAATCATTCTCTACATGCGCCAGGAAGGCCGCGGAATCGGCCTGATTAATAAGATCAAGGCCTATGCGCTTCAGGAGAAGGGATACGATACGGTTGAGGCAAATGAAAAGCTTGGATTTGGCGCGGATTTGAGAGAGTACTGGGTCGGCGCGCAGATTCTGCGTGATCTCGGCGCAAAAAGCCTGCGTTTGCTGACGAACAATCCTGACAAAGTATACGGAATCGGCGATTTCGGACTGGAGATCAAAGAACGTGTGCCGATCGAGATTCAGCCGCAGAAATATGATCAGAAATACATGAACACCAAAAAGACGAAGATGGGGCACATCTTTACGGAGATCAGGGTGTAAGGATGATTTATATGAGTTCGTGCCCGGTAGATTATTCAATTTGGGGAAAATGCATCCGCAAAAGATTATGTCCAGAGTGCGGATGCACAAAAAATGAAAAACAACCTCAGCCAAAGAGAAAGAATCAAGAAAAGTGCATCCGCAAGTGAGAGTTTGTTCGGGATGCGGATGCCAGAAATCTGAAATCAATCCTCTGACGAGGAGAAGAGATCAAGAAAAATGCATCCGCAAGTGAGCGTTTGCCAGAGATGCAGATGCATAAAACATAGAAATAACCTTCGGGCGAAGGGAAGCAAACAAAAAAAGCGCATCCGCAAGTGAAGGTTTATCGGGGATGCGGATGCACAAAAACAGAAAACAAGCCCGAGACGAAGAAAATCAAACAAGAAAAGTGCATCCGCAGGTGAGAATTTGCCCAGAGTGCGGATGCACAAAAAATGAGAAGTAACCTTTGTCGGGGAGAAACAAACAACACAAATGGTCAAAAAGCTCTGATCGAGGATAGAAAAGCAGGAGGCAGAGTCCGAAGACATATAGAATCACACAATCACCCGAACGCAATTAAATCACTCTTTAAGAGCTGAAAACAGAATCACATATAACCAACAGATAAAGAAAGAGGAGAACAAAATGTACAACATCAATTTAGTAGAAGGAAAAGTTGTCGCGAAGGAAGGGATGAAGGTCGGTATCGTTGCCGCGCGTTTTAACGAGATTATCGTGAATAAGCTGCTTGGCGGCGCAGTTGACGGGCTGGTCCGTCACGGTGTTGACGAGCAGAACATTACGGCAGCCTGGGTGCCGGGCGCGTTTGAAATTCCGACAGCGGCCCTGAAGATGGCGAAGTCCGGAAAGTATGACGCAGTCATCTGTGTCGGCACGGTTATCCGAGGCCAGACTTCACATTATGATTATGTGTGCAACGAAGTTTCCAAGGGAATCGCGCAGGTTGCCATGCAGACAGGTGTTCCGACCATGTTCGGCATCGTTACAACCGAGAACATCGAACAGGCAATCGCCCGCGCAGGCAGCAAGGCCGGCAACAAGGGCTATGACTGCGCACTGGGTGCAATTGAGATGGTCAATCTGATGGAGCAGCTGTAAGCCGCAGTGACAGCGAAAAGCAGTCATGGTAAGGGAATTCCTGTCATTAAGAGAGCAGCAAATAATGAAAAAGGTAATAATATTTGACTTTGACGGCACACTGCATGAGACGATGCACATCTACAAACCCGCCATTGTTTCCGTTGTGAAATGGCTCAATGAGGAATGCTGCGTGCAGGTTGAGATGCCTTCCGACAGGCGGATCAGCAGCTGGCTCGGGATGAATATGGCGGATATGTGGCGCGATTTCATGCCGGAACTGGATCTGGAACTGCGGCAGAAAGCCGGCCGGATGGTCGGAGACTGGATGCAGGAGAATCTCCGGAAAGGAAAAGGACGTCTGTACGACGGCGTCGAAGAAATGCTGGATTCACTCTGTGCAAAAGGTTATCTGCTGGCGATGTTGAGCAACTGCGGAAATCATCACGCACAGGTGCAGTGGGACATCTATGGTCTGGAACGCTGGTTTACCGTGTTTTTTACATGTGAGACATGGAATGGAATCCCGAAGCATGAGATCCTGAAAGATATTGCAGCGGACTTTTCCGGTGCCTTGGAGAAATCACCGGTGAAGCGGGATGGACTGCCAATGGCGGAAGCAGCCGGAATCATCAGTCCGAACCGTACAGATGGTGAACCGGATCATGAAAACGAGAATTCCGGAGACGGGAAAGAGACGTATCAGATCTTTGCGTATGTCGGAGACCGGGACAGTGATCTGGCGGCCGCACAGGCGGTCGGAGCCCCGTTCATCGGATGTCTGTATGGCTACGGAAGCCGCGGGGAACTGGAAGAAAGCACTGCATTTGCTGGGAAACCGGCTGAAATCGCAGAGAGGCTTGGAGAATTGTAAAAAATGATAAACCTCTGTTCGGTCATGACAGAGGTTTTATCATGTTGTATTACATTGCTGCTTTATGAATGTGACGTTGCGGAAAACGGGGATTGTTCAATCATCAGGAGGCATAAAGCATTGACTTACGATCAGTACGCGGAATTTGCGCAGGTCTATGATCTGTTTATGGATAATATTGATTACGAACAGTGGGTTGTGCGTCTGCAGGAACTGCTGGAACAGCAGGACATTCCGAATGGAATTGTCTGTGAACTGGGCTGCGGAACCGGCAGTATGACAGAGCTGCTGGCAGAGGCGGGATATGATATGATCGGGATCGATGCGTCACCGGAAATGCTTGAAATGGCGACGGAGAAAAAGCTGAATTCCGGCCATGATATTCTCTATCTGCTACAGGATGCCCGCAGTTTTGAACTGTACGGGACAGTCAGGGCGGTGATCAGTGTCTGTGACAGCCTGAATTATGTGACAGAGCCAGGGGAATTGCTGCAGGTATTCCGGCTGGTCAATAATTATCTGGATCCGGGCGGGATTTTTCTGTTTGACATGAACACGCCGGTACGGTATGCTTCCATCGGTGATGATACAATTGCCGAGAACAGAGATGAAGGAAGTTTTATCTGGGAAAACCAGTATGATCCGGAGTCGCAGATCAACGAATATCTGCTGACACTGTTTCTGCCTGTCATATCTGCAGATGCAGATCGTGATTCCGGCAGCTGTACAGAAGCAGATCGTGATTTCGGCAGCTATACAGAAGCAGATTATGATTCTGGCAGCTATACAGAGGAACGTTCCGAAGGTGCTTTATACCGGAAAACAGAAGAGTATCACTGTCAGCGCGCTTACAGTACGGAAGAAGTTAAAAACCTGCTTCAGGCGTCGGGTATGAGATTCCTCGGCGCATGGGACGGTTATACCCGGAATCCGGTATCGGCGAATACAGAACGGGTGCTTTATATGGCACAGGAGCAGGGGAAAGAAAAATAAAGTATGACATCGGGAGGGAGTTGTCTCTTTGCCCAGACAGAATACGTACAGGACAATTTCCGGCAATGATCTGCAGGAAAGCACAAAGAAGATATTCATATAGATACATTATAGAACATATTATAGATACATAGTTTAGATACGGCAGGAGAAAACACAGATGGATTACATTGTAAGAGCAACCGCAGCGGGCGGTCAGATCCGCGCATTTGCGGCGAATACACATGATATGGTACAGAAGGCGGCAGCGACGCATGACACGACACCGGTGGCAAGCGCCGCGCTCGGACGTCTGATGACAGCCGGTGCTATGATGGGAATCATGATGAAAGGAGACAGGGATCTCTTAAGTCTGACCATCCGCAGTGACGGACCGATCGGCGGACTGACCGTGACGGCGGATTCCCACGGAAATGTCAAAGGATTTCCGTACAATCCGAATGTGCCGGTCCTGATCAGCAAAAAACACAAACTGGATGTAGGAGCAGCGATTGGAAACGGAACCCTTACGGTTGTTAAGGATCTGGGCCTGAAAGAACCTTATTCCGGACAGGTAGATCTGCAGAGCGGCGAGATCGGAGATGATCTTGCTTACTACTTCATGACCAGTGAACAGATTCCTTCTTCTGTCGGCGTGGGAGTTCTGGTCGACACAGATGATACAATCCTGCAGGCCGGCGGTTTTATCATTCAGCTGATGCCGGATGCATCCGAAGAGATTATCTCACAGCTGGAGCAGAATCTGACAGGTGTTGATTCAGTAACGGTAATGTTGTCACAGGGCATGACGCCGGAGCAGATTCTCGAGCGTCTGCTCGGCAATCTGAATCTGGAAATCAATGAAAAAATTCCGACGCAGTTTCAGTGCAGCTGCAGCCGGGACCGTGTAACAAAAGCCCTGATCAGTCTCGGACAGAAAGAACTGCAGTCCCTGGTAGACGAAGGAAAACCCGTGACTCTGCACTGCGACTTCTGCCGGACCGATTATACATTTGAAATTGATGAGATTCGTGAGCTGCTGAAGCGCGCCTGAACGCCCCCCGGGGTTTGCTGGGAAGATGGAAATGCCAGACATTTTTTCTTTCTTCCTTCTCTGGGCATCATTTGTTATCTTATTATTTGTTTTTGAAAAAATGCATCCGCAACGGTCAAGAAGCAGGAGATGCGGATGCACAATTTGACCAGGTCAGGACAGAGCAAACAGCCGGAAGGAAGAAAAGTGCATCCGCAACTGCTGAAAAGCAAGAGATGCAGATGCACAAATAAGGTTCAATCAGGCAGGATCAGACCTGATCGAATGGCCAGAATCAAAAAAAGTGCATCCGCAACTGCCGGAAGCAAGGAATGCGGATGCCAAATCAGCCAAATTCTGGAAAGCGCAAGGGAACAGAGACAAGAAAAGTGCATCCGCAGCTGTCAAAAAGCAAAGATGCGGATGCACCAATCAGGTGAATCAGGCCAGATCAGACGCGAGCGAAAGGTCAGAATCCCAAAAAGTGCATCCGCAACCGCCAAGAAGCAAGGCTGCGGATGCACTTTTAAGTTGGCTCCGGGCAGACAGAGAAACATGGAATGTAAGAACGGCATCCTGCAATAAGGACGTAATTCCTGCATACCCTGATTTAATCTTCTGCAGGTTTAAAGGATGGCATCAGCTGCAGCTTATGCAGGTTCAGCCGGTGCATCCGGTCGATTTTGGCTTTGATTGCCTCGTCCGGGCATTCCCCGGTCAATACATAGTGATCGAGCGTTGCATAAGTAAACCCGATTTTATCCTCGTCTGACATGCCGGAAAGGCCGTCGGACGGGGTTTTTTTAATGAGATATTCCGGAAGGCCGAGAACTTCGCCGATCTGAATGACTTCGTGAACCAGAAGATTTGCAAGCGGGCTGAAGTCGCCGGCGGCATCGCCGTATTTTGTTGAATATCCGATGTAATCCTCGGAGCGGTTGCATGTGTTGATAACGCGTCCGCCGTTTGGCAGTGCCTGTGCAATGGCATAGAGTGTGCTCATGCGAAGGCGCGGTGCCAGATTGATGATGGAGTCCCGGGAAAGTGTCTCAACGCCAGACAGTGTCCCCTGAGCGAGTACTTCATTGATTGCGCCGGAAAGTCCGTCAAATCCTGCCTGAATATTGACTGTGATGTTCGGGATGCCCAGATGCGCGACGAGCGCTTCGGAGTCACTGATGTCACTCTGTACGCCATTTGGCATCAGGACGCCAACAACGCGGTCTGTGCCAAGCGCCTCGGCTGCAAGCGCAGCAGCGACGCTGGAATCCTTTCCGCCGGAAACACCGACGACGATACTGCAGTCCGGACCATTTGCCTGCATATAATCACGGATCCATTGAACGATTTCATCTTTTGTTTTCTGTGGATTTTTAAGCATAACAACCTCTCTTATATCAGTGGATATCATTTACACAATTCTGATAAAAATATGATAAAAAACATTTATTCCGGCGTCAATATGAATTGGGAAAATCGCATCAGATCATTCTGATATGTGATATACTTGTGGCACCAGGATCAAAAAAGCTGACCACATCGCAAGTTAACCTGCAGATGTGATCATTGGCGTACAAAACACAGAGCAGTCCGCAGGCGGCATGCAAAGCACAGAGCAATCTGCAGCAGGCAGCACGCAAAGCACAGAGCAATCTGCAGGCAGCACGCAAAACACAGAGCAATCTGCAGCAGGCAGCACGCAAAACACAGAGCAATCTGCAGGCGGCACGCAAAACAGGCAGAAGGAATGAAATCATGTCTCTTCAGATGATCGCCGGAGGAAGCGGCGCAGGAAAATCATATACGGTATATCAGGAGCTGATCGAGGCGTCCATGGCGCATCCGGAACAGACATTTCTGGTGATTGTGCCGGAGCAGTTTACGATGCAGACACAGAAGGATCTTGTCCAGATGCATCCGCGCCGCGGTATGCTGAATCTGGATGTGCTCTCCTTTAACCGCCTGGCGTGGCGTGTTTTTGAAGAGGTCGGCGGAAATCAGGATCCGGTGCTCGATGATCTCGGCAAAACGCTGATTCTTCAGAAAGTGATCGGAGAGCAGGCGAAACAATTGTCTGTCCTCGGCGGTACACTGAAAAAGAGCGGATCTGTAGAGGAAATGAAATCTCTTATTTCAGAACTGCTTCAGTACCGCGTAAGGCCGGACGATCTTGCGAACTGGAAAGAAATGCTGTCTGAACGGTCCGGGCTGCTGACACATAAACTGGAGGACGTCCGGAAGGTATATGCCGCATTTATGGAGAAACTGCGCGGCAGCTATATAACGACAGAAGAGGTTCCTGAGCGGCTTTGCGCTGTGATCAACCGTTCGTCGTTCCTCAGAAATGCCGTGGTGGTTCTGGATGGTTTTACAGGTTTTACACCTGTGCAGCTGCTGGTCGTTCGGGAACTGATCCGGCTCTGTGAATCGATACAGGTGATTGTTACGGCTGGAGCGGAAACGGATCTGACACGCAGCCGGGGGCCGCAGCACCTGTTTCATATGAGTTGCGAAATGACTGGAAATCTTTACCGGATTGCCCGTGAGGAAGGGTGTGAAATTCTTCAGGTCCGCAGAATTTCTGATGAAAACGGCCGATTCAGCGGGAATCCCCCGCTGCAGTTCCTTGAGAAGAATCTGTTCCGCTATCGCAGCAGGACGTACGAACAGATTCAGGACCGGGTGCAGCTGCTTGTCGGGAGGGATCCCCGCGAGGAAATTGCATTTGCAGCTGGAGAAATCAGCCGGCTCGTCCGGGAGGAAGGCTGCCGGTACCGGGATTTTGCAATTGTGACAGGCGATCTGGAGCATTATGGCCGGGAGGCCGCGCGTCAGCTGGATTCTGCGGGAATTCCGTATTTTCTGGATCAGAAACTGTCGATGCTGCCTAATCCTGTGGTGGAATTTATTCGTGCGGCTGTCGATATGGTGCTGCGCGGTTTTACGTATGACAGTGTATTTCGTCTGCTTCGCAGCGGATTTGCGGAGTTTACGCAGGATGAGACGGACCGGATGGAGAATTACTGCCTTGCGGCCGGCATCCGGGGATGGAAACAGTATACAGCCCGCTGGGTGCGTCTTCCAAAGTACCTGAAACCGGAAGAGATTGAA
The DNA here is from genome assembly GCA_000702845.1 of Lachnospiraceae bacterium FE2018. GTDB lineage: Bacteria > Bacillota > Clostridia > Lachnospirales > Lachnospiraceae > CADBRN01. The sequence continues at coordinate 16,869 of JNKK01000031.1, read as the reverse complement.
CCCCTGAATGTACTGCGGCAGCGGTTTGTTGAGCTGTTTGGCGCTTTTACTGAAGGGATTCGTATGCGGGGCGGTACCATGCGCCAGAAAACAGAAGCGCTGTACCGTCTGCTGGAATCATTCCGGATTCAGCAGAAAGCTGCAATGATGGAGAAGCGCTTTGCAGAGGATGGTAATTATGCAAAGGCAAGGGAGTATGCGCAGGTATATCCGATGATCATCACACTTCTGGACCGTATGGTGGAATCACTCGGGTCTGAGAAGCTCAGTATGACGGCTTATTCACAGATTCTGGAAGCGGGGCTGGCAGAACTTCGCGTCGGTCTGATTCCGCCGGGAGAAGATCAGGTGATGATCGGAGACATTGAGCGCACGCGTCTGAAACATGTCCGCGTCCTGTTCTTTGCAGGTGTCAACGAGGGAATTATTCCCCGTGCTTCTGCCGGCGACGGAATCTTATCTGCGTCGGACAGAAGCCTTTTGGAACAGCAGAAGGTGGAGCTGGCACCAAAGGGCAGGACCCTGATGTACCAGCAGCGGTTTTATCTGTATCTGGCCATGACGAAGCCCAGGGACCGGCTCTATCTGACATGCAGTGAGACAGGGCTGGACGGCAGCAGTCTGATGCCTTCTTATTTACTCGCGCTGATCCGGAAACTGTATCCCGCACTCCGGATGACAGCAATATCGGAAATGCCTGTGCAGTTCAGGCTTGAGACACCGGAAGGAATACGCAATGCGTGCATTGAAGGGATCCGCAGGCCGGCCTCCGATGATTGTTCGGGGGAGGAACTGACAGAAGGTGAGCTGCAGTTCCGCACAGTGTTTACAGGTGTTGCCGCATACCCGGAACTGCTCGGCGGAAAACGAAATCCGGATCACAGATCGACCGGGTCGGGCGTAAAGTTTTTGCAGCATCTGCTGGATGCGGCCGGCATGCAGCGGCCGGAGAAAGGAATCAGTCCCGGAACAGCCCGGGCACTGTACGGAGCAGAGCTGGTAAATTCAGCGACCCGGCTGGAACAGTTCGCGGCCTGCGCGTTTGCGCAGTTTGCCCGCTACGGACTTAAGCTGGAAGCGCGGGAGGAATATGCGTTTACGCCTGCTGATCTGGGAACCATTCTGCACGGGGCACTGGAGTTATTTGCCAAAAGCCTGCGCGAAAGGCAGCTGAACTGGGCAGACATTCCGGACCAGGTCAGAGAAGAACTGGCAGATCAGGCACTGGATCAGCTGACAGGTGACTACGGAAATACGATTTTGCATAGCAGCGAACGCAATCAATACCAGATCACGCGGATCCGTCAGATGCTGCAGAGAACTGTCTGGGCGCTGCAGGAGCAGCTGAAGCGAAGCAGCTTTGTTCCGGCTGATACCGAGGCGGGATTCCGCAGTGAAACGGCGGCATCAATGGAAATGGAGCTGCCGGGGGGTGTGAAGCTTCAGCTGCGCGGCAAGATTGACCGGATTGATTTGTGTGAAGAAGACGGGAAACAGCTGGTGCGGGTGATCGACTACAAAACAGGAACGAAGACGCTGGATCTGACAGAATTATATTACGGACTGCAGATTCAGCTTCCGCTCTATATGAATGCTGCGACGGAACAGTATGATGCAGAACCGGCGGGCATTTACTATTATAATATCAGTGACCCGATCGTGGACACTGATGTGGATGACCCGGAAGCAGTCAGAAAACAGCTGCTGAAACAGCTGCGCATGGATGGAATCTCCAGGTCTGAAGATGAGATTCTGCAGCTGCTGGATCATACAACCGCTGTGCCCGGAGACGCTGAGGCAATTCATTTAAAACGGAATCAGAACGGGACGCTGGCGAAGGGATCCAGTGTGGCCGATGCCGTACAGTTTTCGGACATCAGGCATTATACAGAAGAGAAGATCCGTGAGATCGGATCCCGGATCATGACAGGAGAAGCAGCCGCGTCACCATATCTTCTGGGAACCAGAAATGCCTGTGAATGGTGTCCTTACCGGCCTGTCTGCGGGTTTGACGAGCGGATCCCGGGTTACAGATACCGGCGCCTGAAGAAACTGACAGAAGAAGAGGCGCTTCAAAAAATGAATGCAGCGAAACAGTCTCGCGAGCGAGACTTGAAAAGAGTATCCAGATAAAGGAACAGAGAGGTAACAGATGGGAGTGGCGTGGACAAGAGAACAGGAACAGGTTATTCATACACGGGACCGCAATATCCTTGTTTCTGCCGCTGCGGGATCCGGAAAAACCGCAGTGCTCGTTGCGCGTATTCTTGCGCTGATTACGGATCCGGAAAAACCGGTTGATATCGATCAGCTGCTGGTGGTGACTTTTACGCGGGCAGCGGCCGGAGAAATGCGGGACCGGATCAGCAGTGCCATTGAAGCGCGTCTGCAGGAAGAGCCGGAAAACGAACATCTGCAGCGGCAGAGTGTGCTGCTGCATAATGCGAGAATCAGTACAATTCACGGGTTCTGTACTTATGTGATACAGAATTATTTCTACCGGACGGATCTGGATCCTGCCTACCGCATCGCAGACGAAGGTGAGCTTCAGGAGGTGCGCGGCACCGCGGTGCAGGAGCTTCTGGAAGAGGAATATCAGAATGGATCACCTTCGTTTCTTGCTTTTTCAGAAGCATTTGCTCCGGGGAAAACAGATCAGAAACTGGATGAGATTATCCAGCGCGTCAGTGATTTTTCTATGGCGAATCCGGACCCGGATGCCTGGCTGGAAGCGTGCAATGCGGCAGTTGAAGCCGGCTCGGAAGCCGCGCTGCTTGAGACGGACTGGATGCAGGAGACACTTGCGGAAGCAGAGCGGATGCTGGCGGGAATCCGGCAGACAGCAGAAGAAAACCGGCGCATTGCAGCCGGTCCGGGGGGACCTGTATTCTTTCTTCCGGCGGCAGATGCTGATCTTGAACTGATGGATCACCTCTCTTCGTGCCGAACTTATACAGAACTGCAGCAGGCATTTTCAGAGATGAAATTTGCGACACTGGGACGCAAAAAGAAAACCGATCCGGATCCTGACCCGGAATGCGAGGGACGCTTCCGGAAAAACCGGGATCAGTTTAAAAAGATGCTGCGGGATATGAAAGATAAGCAGTTTTCGGATACTATTGATGATATTCTGGCAGATCTGCAGAAGATCAGGCCTATGATCCGGGAACTGACGCGTCTTGCGGCTGCCTTTGGCAGACGGTTTTCAGAAAAAAAGCGGGAGCGGAACGTTGTGGATTTTACCGATCTGGAACACTATGCACTGCAGATTCTGACAGAAAAGCGGGAAGACGGATGGCATCGCACGGAAATTGCGAGAGAATTGTCGGAGCAGTTTGCTGAGATTATGATCGACGAATACCAGGACAGCAACCTGCTCCAGGAGACGCTGCTGGCTGCGGTTTCCGGTGAGGAAACAGGCCGGCACAACCGGTTCATGGTCGGCGACATGAAGCAGTCGATTTACGGTTTCCGCATGGCGCGTCCTGAGTTGTTTCTGGAAAAATATGCGGAATATCCGGCGCTTGCGGAGCAGACAGGAGATGTATCTTCTGTCTCCTGCAGAATCACACTCGGGAAGAATTTCCGGAGCCGTCCCCAGGTTCTGGATTTCGCCAATTCGGTTTTTGCGCGGCTGATGCAGCCGGATCTGGGCGGAATCCTGTATGATGCAGACGCGGCATTGTATCAGGGGGCACAATTTCCGGATACGGCATTATATCAGAGTGCGCAATTTCCGGATGCTGCCAAAGAACCGGAAGCAGATAAAGCCGGAAATCCAGGCGGAGTCCGGGAGGGGCGGGATCCATATCGGACGGAACTGTTTCTTTTGAACAGAGAAGCACCGGAATTTGACGATGACCGGAGCAGAGAGACCATGATGGAAGCAGAGGCCATGATGGTGGCAGAGCGGATCCGCCGCCTGATGCGTGACGGGAAGGTGTGCGACAAAAACACCGGAAGACTCCGTCCTGTGGAATATCGTGATATTGTAATTCTTCAGCGGGCCGCGTCTACATCTGCCGTCATCTATGTCCGGGTGCTCCAGAGCGTTGGAATCCCTGCTTATGCGACATCGCGGAAGGGATACTTTTCGGCATCGGAGGTGGTTCTGGTGCTGAATTATCTCAGGATTCTGGAAAATCCGCTGCAGGATATCCCGTTTGCCGCTGTCCTCCGCTCTCCGATGTGCGGCTGTACGGATGAAGAGCTGGCATTGCTGCGGGCGGCATTTCCGAAGGTGCCGGTCTATGAGGCGACGGCATGTTATGCCGAAGAAAAGGAAGCATCAAAGACATCAGAGGCAGCAGAACAGATACTGTGCGGAAAACTGTCGGAGTTTCTGCGTGTTTATCATAAGATTCGCGCTTCTGTTCCGCATACAGCCGTTCATGAGATTGTCATGCAGGTTCTGGAAGATACCGGATACGGCTCTTTTGCGGCGGCGATGCCTGCCGGCGAACAGCGCGCCGCAAATCTGAAAATGCTTGTAGAGATGGCAGTGAAATATGAGCAGACCAGCTATCACGGTCTGTTTCAGTTCATCCGGTACATCGAGCAGATGGGCTCCTATAACGTGGACTACGGAGAGGTCAATCTGTTTGGAGAAGGAGAAAACACAGTCCGGATTATGACGATCCACAAGAGCAAAGGACTCGAATTTCCGATCGTATTTCTGACGGGGCTTGCCGGTCAGTTTAACCCGATGGATCTGAACAATGCAGTCATACAGCATGCCCGTTTCGGCATCGGCATCGATGCGGTTGACCTGGACAGCAGGACAAAACATGCATCACTGCTGCGCAGATCGATCCGGAACATGAACCGGCGCGATATGCTGGGGGAAGAACTCCGCGTCCTGTATGTCGCTCTGACACGCGCAAGAGAGAAGCTGATCCTGACGTCCGTCCTGAAAGATCCGGAAGATCTTCCAGCGGTTTTTGACAGCAGTCCGTTGTCTTATATGCAGCGCAGCAATGCGAAGAGTTTTCTGGCGTGGATTCTGATGGCGTTGTCAAAAGATACGCCGATTGACATCAGTGTGATAGAACCCGGTGAAATCGGTGCGGCTGAACTGGAAACAGCAGGAAAGGATTATGCTCGGATTGAATTCCTGCGAGAGCTGCTGCAGAGGTTCGGGCAGACCGGCGAACGCGGTGCCGGATACAATCAGAGTGGTGAACACAGTGCCGGATGCGATCTGCACCCGGATCCGGAGCTGGATGCATTTCTGGAGAAGAAAGCTGCATTCCGCTATCCCTGTGAAGATCTCGCGGAGCTTCCTGCGAAGCTCTCAGTATCTGAGATAAAAAAACGGTCAATTGAGGAGCAGATGGAAGAAAAAGGGATGGAACTCTACCGGGAAGAGCCGGTGATTCCGCTCGTCCCTGCATTTTTAAGACACACAGACCCGGAAAGCAATTATACCGGCGCAGCCCGCGGTACCATCTATCATAAGATTTTTGCGGCACTTGACCTGCCGCGGATCTCCGATGATAATGATCTTCAGGCACAGATCCGGAAGATGATAGAAGACGGGCTTCTGACAGGAGAAGAGGCAGAAGCAGTCAGTCGGGACGATCTGATGCGGTTTTTAGAGAGTCCCATTGGTATGCGTATGAAAAAAGCACAGGATGCGGGAACACTGGTGCGTGAGCAGCCGTTTGTGATCGATATTCCGGCAAATGAGATCAGGCAGGAGTACGGGACACCGGAGCCGATTCTTGTGCAGGGAGTAATCGATGCTTATTTCGAAGAGAATGACGGATTTGTGATTGTCGACTACAAGACAGACCGGGTAAAATACGGAGACGGACGTGATCTCGCAGAAAAATACCGCATCCAGCTGCAGTATTATAAACAGGCACTGGAGCAGATTCTTGACATTCATGTGAAGGAGATGTATTTGTATTCTGTGACACTCGGCAGGGAAATCCCTGTCTGAACACCCTTACCGAACGGAGAAATCATTATGTTGCAGCAGAATGTATCGAAATCAGACAAACGCTGTACGGCGATTATGCTTGCGGCAGGAAAAGGACTCCGCATCGGCGGAGATGTCAGAAAGCAGTATCTGGAAATTGGCGGAGAACCACTGCTCCTGCATTCCGTGCGGACAATGGCAGAGGATCCTCTGATTACAGATCTGGTTGTGATGGCGCCGGCCGGAGATGAGGAAATGCTACGAAAGCTTCTGGCAGTACATGGAATCAAAGACACATTGGAAGGCGGCAAGCTGCGCGCTGTTGTGACCGGCGGCATGGAGCGGTTTCATTCTGTCTATCTCGGCCTGGAGGCGGTGAACTGGCACTGTGATTACGCATTTATCCATGACTGTGCCCGCCCGTTTCTGGATCACGGTACGATCCGGCGGCTCTTCGAGGCAGTCTGTGAAGACGGTGCCTGCGTGGCCGGGATGCCTTCAAAGGACACCGTTAAACTGGCAGACGCAGACGGCTTCGTTTCGGTCACGCCCAACAGAAGCGATGTATGGATCGTGCAGACCCCGCAGGTATTTACCTTTGAGCTGATTCGGGATGCGCACCGCAAACTGATGACGCAGCTCGATGAGATCCGTGCCAGAGGCATCACCATCACAGATGATGCCATGGTGGCAGAGTACATGACCGGAGCCAGAGTGCGCCTGGTAGAGGCGACTTATCAGAATATTAAAATCACAACACCGGAAGACATTCCGCTCGCGGAAGTACTGTTTCTGGAAGAATCGTAGATCGCGATTTAATTACGTTGGCAGTGATAAAAAACAGATGTAAGGGAGTTTCAAAATGGAAGTCAATCCGCTTGAGCAGTTAAAACCAGAAGAAGTATTTCATTATTTTCAGGAAATCGCCAGAATTCCGCGACCTTCCGGTCACGAAAAGGCAATCAGCGACTATCTGGTCCGTTTCGCAGAAGAACACGGACTGGAGCACTATCAGGATCAGCTCTGCAACGTGATCATGATCAAAGAAGCCGCACCCGGATATGAGACGGCACCGCCTGTCATTCTGCAGGGACACATGGATATGGTCTGTGAAAAGGAAACAGACTGTCAGATCGATATGAACCGTGACGGACTGGATCTGTACGTGGACGGAGATTATCTGAGGGCACGCGGGACGACACTTGGAGGGGATGACGGAATTGCAATTGCGTACGCACTTGCGATTCTCGCATCAGATTCGATCAGGCATCCGCGCATTGAATTTGTCTGTACTGTTTCGGAAGAGACCGGTATGGAAGGTGCAACAGGTCTGGATGCCGGTGTGCTGCGCGGAAAATATCTGATCAATCTCGATTCAGAATCAGAAAGCGAGATGCTGTGCGGCTGTGCCGGCGGAGGAAGGGTTTCGGTGGAACTGCCGGCAGAGCTGGAGCGGACAGATGTCATTGAACGGAATGATTCCGGACTGTACTGCGTAACAGTCAGTATCACTGGACTTACCGGCGGACATTCCGGCACGGAGATTGATAAAGGAAGAGCAAACGCGGTCATTTTACTGGCAGAACTGCTCTCCGGGCTGAGCAGGCGTCTAGCGTCGGCTGAGTGGCGGCTTGCGTCATTTGGAGGAGGAACCAAAGACAATGCAATTCCGCGCGATGCTGCCGCAGATCTGATAACCTGCAGCCCGGAAAAACTGATAAAGGAAATTGATGCAGCGGCAGAGAAGATTCGGGAAGAGCACAGGGCGGCTGATCCCGGTCTGGAAATTATGACGGTTCAGAAAAATGCAGAAGCCGGATTCGTTTTTACCCGCGCTGCTGCCGAAAACATGATTACAATGATTTTATCAATTCCCAACGGTGTGCAGGAGATGAGCAGGGATATTTCCGGTCTGGTAGAAACTTCCCTGAATCTGGGAATTGCAAAGACCGTTTCAGATACAGATTCAGAAACAGATGCAGAAGCAGATTCAGAAACAGATTCGGCTATGAATTCCTGCATCGTACAGATCCACTACTCGCTTCGCAGTTCTGTGGCGGAGTCTTATAAGAAACTCGCACAGCAAGTCAGCAGAATTGCAGAATCTCACGGGGCAGAAACCGGACGTCAGGGTGAATATCCGGCGTGGGAGTACCGCAGAGATTCAAAACTTCGTGAGGTGATGCTTCCGGTTTACAGAGAAGTATTTGGACGAGAAGCAGGTGTTACAGTGATCCACGCGGGAGTGGAGTGCGGGATCCTGGCAGACAAAATTCCCGGACTGGATGCCGTATCCATCGGGCCGGATATACTGGATATTCATACCCCGCAGGAACGGATGTCGATTTCATCCGTCCAGAGAATGTATCAGTATCTGATCAGGGTGCTTGAGCGGTTTGTGTGAAAAGAAAGATGACAGACAACAGAGGGAAAAACAAAAGAACATCCGTGGATATGCTCAGCGGGCCGCTGCTGTCCAAGATTATTCTGTTCGCACTTCCGCTGGCGGCAACGAGTATTCTGCAGCAGCTTTTCAATGCTGTTGACACTGCTGTCGTCGGCAGATTTGCCAGCAGTCAGGCGATGGCTGCGGTCGGAAGCAATACTTCAATTATTAATCTGATTATCGCACTGTTTGTCGGGCTGTCGGTCGGCGGAAATGTTGTGATTGCCAGTCTGATTGGCCGGCAGAAGCAGGACGAGATAGCGGATGCGGTTCATACAGCAGTAGTTGTAGCACTGGCCAGCGGTTTTATTCTTCTGGCAGCAGGACAGCTGATCGCAGTACCTCTGCTGCGTATGGTAAAAACACCTGAGGATGTCATCGGTCTTGCATCGCTGTATCTGCGAATCTATTTTCTGGGCATGCCGTTTATCATGTTCTACAATTTCGGCTCTGCTATTCTGCGAAGCAAGGGTGACAGCAGCCGGCCGCTTTATGCACTGATTACAGGCGGGATCGTTAATGTTATTCTGAATCTGATCCTGGTTATTGTGTTTCATCTTCATGTGATCGGTGTGGCCGCTGCGACTGTAACATCTAATGCCATAAGCGCAGGTGTTATTTTCCGGATTCTGCACCATGAAACGGATTTCTTCCGCGTTGAAATCAGGAAGCTGCGGGTTAATCGAAAGCACCTGGTCAGAATGATGCGGATTGGTCTTCCGGCCGGTCTGCAGGGCATTGTTTTTTCACTCTCCAACACGGTTATTCAGTCCGGAATCAATGATTTCGGCTCCATGGCATCAGCGGGTTCAGCCGCGGCACTGAATTATGAGATTGTCGCATACTATTTTGTTGCGGCGTTTAATCAGGCAGCGGTGACATTTACCAGCCAGAATTTTTCGGCAGGGAAATACGGCAGATGTAAGTCGGTGTTTAGAATTACACTTGTATCATCGGTCATCGCGACCGCTGTGTTTGACTATACGGTGTTATTTTTCAGGGGGCCGCTGCTCGCAGTTTTTACTTCTGACCCGGAGGTTTATGCATTTGCAGCGATGCGGCTGTTCTGTGTACTTGCATTCCAGTGTATGGTGAATTCGTATGAGATATCCGGTTCGGCAATGCGCGGGATGGGATACTCTCTGACGCCGACAATTCTGATGATTTTCGGAACCTGTGTATTCCGGATTCTCTGGGTACTGAAATTCTTTCCGCGTTTTCATACATTCCGGATACTGCTCATGGTCTATCCGGCTTCCTGGATTCTGACCGGCCTGCTCGTTTTGCCGACATATCTGGTGCTTCGAAGGAAACTCTTCCGGCAGGGAGACCGCATGATCGGCGGCGCGCGCGCATTTCTGCCGAGTGAGCCGGGAGAAACAGACGCAGGCAAAAAATCGAATGAGCCGGGAGAAACAGACACGGGGCAGAAAAAAATCGAATGAGCCGGAGACGGACACGCAATAAAAATAAGAAGACTGATTGCAGCGGAAAAGCAGAAGACAGGTGGCGCACAAATGAGATGTTCGATTCTTACAATCTGTCCGGAGCAGTTCGGTGATTTCCGAAGAAGCCCGGTGATCGCCCGCGCGGAAGCATCGGGAAAACTGTCACTGGAAATACTGGATATCCGTGATTTTGCACCGGGAAGTTTCCGGGCGGTGGATGATTCACCTTATGGAGGAGGCGCCGGCATGATTCTCCGGTGCCAGCCTGTAATTGATGCACTTGAATCGGTCCGGACGCCGGAGAGTCATGTGGTCATTCTTGCGCCGGCCGGAAAAACGTACCGGCAGGCAGATGCCCGCCGGCTTGCAGAGATGCAGCATCTGATCCTGATCTGCGGGCATTACGAGGGACTTGATGCGCGGATCTACCCCTATGCGGATGAACTGATTTCCATCGGGGACTATATTCTGACGGGCGGCGAACTGCCGGCGATGGTGCTGCTGGATTCCGCTGCGCGTCTGATCCCGGGCAATATAAAAGAAGCCAGCATCACAGACGAATCCTTTGAGCGCGGCGGTCTGGAGTATCCGCAGTACACAAGGCCGGCCGAATACCGCGGCGAGAAGGTGCCGGAAGTGCTGCTTTCCGGGAATCATGAAGCCATCCGCATCTGGCGTGAACAGGCGGCCGAAGCGTGGACGCGGAAATTCCGCCCTGATCTGCTTGATGAAAAGTAGATCACCTCATTCTGCAACAACACATACCTGACACATTTATACTTCATAATACATAGAAGTTTTCGCTTAAGCTTCTGTTAAGGTATAGGGGTTAATATCTGAGACAGAAAAGAAATCCGGAGGCAGACATCGCAGCTCTCAGTGGCAGCGGTCAGAAACAGCATCCGGATTCAGACAGGCGGACAGCAAGTCTATGGGGTATAAAGAAAGCGAGGTACAGGTATGAACACAAGAGAAATAAGCCGGGTAAGAGAAGAACGGAATCAGAAGGTCGCAATGTGCAGCAGAACATTTTTTAATCTCAACGGAAAGCTGCCGGGAATGAAGGAAATGGTTTCCTGGCTCGGTGAAGATTATCTGCTGGATATCATGCGGTTCCTGCAAAATGAGATACAGGCGCACAGTGCAAAGCACCTTTCTCTGTGCGTGGGATGAAAAAGCACATCAGATGAAGTATTACTCTTTAAATCAGTATCTTCAGGATACATTCGGTGAAAAACTGTATAAAATCGCAATTAACGGCGGCTTTACCTGCCCGAACCGTGACGGAACGCTGGGAACGCGCGGCTGCATTTTCTGCTCCGGAAGCGGTTCCGGTGAGTTTGCGGAAAATGCGGATCTGTCAGTGACAGAACAGATTAACCGCGGGAAAGTACGGGTAGAAAAGAAATTCAGAGGCAGCCGGTACATTGCCTATTTTCAGGCGTATACGAACACGTATGCGCCTGTTGCGCGTCTGCGCAGCCTTTTCACGGAAGCAATTCAGCATCCGGATATCGCGATCCTTTCGATAGCGACACGGCCTGACTGTCTGCCAGATGAAGTGGTTGCACTGCTCGGAGAATTAAACCGGATGAAACCGGTCTGGGTGGAACTCGGTCTCCAGACAGCGCATGAACAGACTGCAGAATTCATCCGGAGAGGTTATGGGCTGACCGTTTACGACGATGCAGTCCGACGGCTGAAGAAGGAGGGGCTGTCCGTGATTACGCACGTGATTTTGGGTCTTCCGGGTGAGACACGGGAGATGATGAAAGACACAGTGCGTCATGTGGTGCGGGTTTCTGAAACATATCAGGAAGGTACCGGGTTAAACCGGGACGGGATAAAACTGCAGCTTCTCCACGTACTGGAGAATACGGATCTTGCCGCCTTGTACCGGGCTGGCGAATTCGAAGTGCTGAAACTGGAAGCGTATACAGAACTGGTCTGTGAATGCCTCGCGCTGCTGCCGGAGTATTTTGTTGTCCACAGGATCACAGGAGACGGTGCAAAACGGCTGCTCATTGCGCCAGAGTGGAGTGCAGATAAGAAACGCGTTTTGAACACACTGAATCATGCAATCCATGCATATGAACCGGGTGCGAAACAGGCGTCCGGGATGTATAATGAATGAAAGGGTTGAAGCGGTTGAAGCAGCTGAAGCAGAAGGAGGTGTAACAGAAATTGCGTCTAAATGAAGAACAGCAGGCGATTTTCGATGGAAAACAGGGAGAAACGCTTGCAAAAGTAATGCAGACACTGGTTCGTTACGGAGAATTGTTTGGAGCGGAAGAGATGGTGCCGGTAACGGGTAAGTACGGGCATCTGGTCACCAGTTTCGGTCTGGGTGTTCTGACGCCGGTCTATGATCTGATGGACGAGCTGATTGACGCCGGAATCATCTCACAGCAGAAGTTTTCGATGGACCCGCGTCCGCTCGATCAGAATGTACCCTCCAATCTTCTGGAGGACTTTGTGTTCCGTAAAATCATGTATTCAAAACAGGATTATTACGAAGAAAAGTTAAATAAGATCGGTCTCCTTAATGAGGATGCAGCGACCTGCGCCTGTTATTTTGATGAGGTCGGAAATCTGCCCGGGAAGGGAGAAGTGCTGAGCTGGGCGGAGTCCTCGGCGGTCGTCTACGCAAATTCGGTACTGGGCGCGCGCTGCAATAGGAATTCAGGTATCATCGAGCTTTTTGGATCGATTCTGGGATATGTGCCGAAGTTCGGACTGTTGACCGATGAAGGACGTAAGGCCTCCTGGAAGGTGGAAGTCCGGACAACGAAAAAGCCGAATGCACAGGTACTGGGATCTGCGATCGGCATGATGGTGATGGAAGATGTTCCATATGTTGTCGGGCTTGATAGATTTCTCGGTAATGAGCTGACGCCGGAAGTATGTTCCTACCTGAAAGATTTCGGCGCGGCAACTGCGTCAAACGGGGCGGTCGGACTGTATCACATCGAGAATCTGACACCGGAAGCAGTTGAGATGGGACCTGCGCTGCTGACAGAAGACGCAAAGACCTATGTGATAGACGATGAAGAACTTGCGCGGATTGTCAGATCCTATCCGGTAATCTGGAAAAAGCCGGACGCGGAGCCGAAACTCTGCTTCATCGGATGCCCGCATCTGACACAGGAGCAGATGAAATCATGGATTCGGAATATCTGGAAAGAACTGCGCAAACACAACCGGAAAAAGGTGGCAGTTCCGACAGTTATGACCAGTGCGCCGGGTGTTCTTGCGCAGTTCAGGAAAACGAAAGAATACCGGGCAGCGATGGAGATGGGAATTGTCATCAGTTATATCTGTCCGCTGATGTACATGAACAATCCGCTCTGCGGAAAAAAGCCTGTTATTACAAATTCAAACAAACTCCGCACTTATACGAGCTGCAGGTTTTATGAGGATGAAAAACTTTTACAGAAGATAACAGGAGGGTATGTCGATGCGTGAATTTAAAGGAAGAGTCGTGGTTCCAGGGCATGCCGAAGCGCGGGCACTTGTCTCAAAAAACGGTTTCAATACACTCGCAAGTTATCAGAAGAGCCTGATGTTTGGTGACAAAAAGGCCACCTGCGGCGATCAGAACAATCCGGATCTGTATCAGCGGCCTATGGCAGGTGCGGCACTCTGCCTCCCGCAAACCATCGGTTCAACAACCGGCGGGATGGTGCTCTATGCCGCCTCCTATATGGGACGGAATCCGGCCTGTATGCTGTTTGCCAATCCGATTGATTCACTGGCGGCAGCGGGCGTTCTGCTGACAGATATCTGGACAGACCAGAAAATGCCGACCATTGACAGCCTGGGAGATGAGTTTCTGGACTACGTAGAAACAGGAATGTTGATTCGGATCGGTGACAACGGGATTGTGACAGTCGAATAAATATGGATAATCAGATGGTTAAAGATCCGGCAGATAATAATAGAAATCCGGCAGATAATAATAGAAATCCGGCAGACGGGAAGGAGATCCGGTTTCTGTGTGCGCCGCTGGAAGGGATCACCGGATTTCCGTTCCGACAGATCCACCACAGCATGTTTCCGGGAATTGCGGCATATTACACGCCGTTTCTGGTGGCAAATCAGACGATGAAGTTTAAAAATAAAGAAATGCGGGATGTTCTGCCGGAAAACAATGCGGGCGTTCCGACAGTTCCGCAGATTCTTACAAACAGGGCGGATCAGTTTGTGCACGCTGTTCTGAGGATGCAGGAGCTCGGTTATCGGGAAATTAACCTGAATCTGGGCTGTCCCATGCCGATGCAGGTTACCAAAAAGCGGGGTGCGGGATTTCTGGCGGATCAGGATGTACTGGATCGGTTTTTCGAGGAAACATTTCAGGAACTGGAACATGCGGGCCTGAACGTGGAAGAAACCGGTACATCAGAACAATGTGCCGGAAGAATCAAGGCGGACAGGGAGAATCCCGCTGCAGGGTCTGTCCGGGTTTCCGTGAAAACCCGCATTGGACTGGAGGATGCCGCAGAGGCAGACGGGCTGATGAAAATCTTCAACAGGTATCCGCTCAGCCTCATTGTGATACATGCGCGGAGGGGCGTAGATTTTTATAAAGGGTCACCGGATCTGGATACGTTCGGGAAGATGCTGGAGCAGAGCAGTCATCCGGTTTGTTACAACGGGGATCTGTTTACTACAGAAGATATCGTCCGTTTTACGAAGCGGTTTCCGGCAGTTGATTTCCTTATGATCGGGCGCGGCCTGCTTCAGAATCCGGCGCTGATACGGGAGTATAAAGGCGGCAAACCGCTTCAGGAAGAAGAACTCCGTACATATATGCAGCGGTTGTTTGAGGCTTATCACAGTGTGATCTCCGGTGATATGAATGTAATGTACAAGATGAAAGAACTGTGGACGTATGCCGGTACACAGTTTACCGGCGCGGACCGTTTCCTGAAACAGATCCGGAAAGCGAGAAGTATTGAATCATATGAAGCGGCAGCTGCCGGTGTGTTTCGCGAAGGACAGTTTCACACGAAGGTGCTATAAAAAAGAGGATCCGACGGATCCTCTTTTGTTTGAGATGAAATATTTATTTTGTGTTCGCGTTAAAACGTGTCAGATCCCATTTTGTTATGAGACTGCACAGCTGTGACACATAGGATCCGCCGGAGCAATATCCACCGTTCAGAATAATTCTTGCCGCAGTGTTATAATTTGTACATCCTTTTAGCCCGGCATAGCGGAATCCATAGTCATCTCTGGCGCCGATCAGATACGCGCTGTGGTCGGCAATCGAATCTTCGATGCAGCTGTATTTCCGGAAACTTGCCTGGATACTGCCATAACCATACTCTTGCGTGCTGATCGTATAGACAGATTTTCCATCCCAGGTGGATCCCTTCCACGTATTTCCAGAGAGAGACTTTTTCATACCGAAACAGTTGTTTGCGTTCTGGGCGAGATTGGATTTTCCATATCCGCTTTCCAGAATAAACTGTGCCAGACTGATGCAGGCCAGGACACCTGTTTTTTTCTGATCTTCGGTGAACAAAGGACCGACTTTTTCAATGATCTCTTTTGAAGTGAGACCTGCAAGAGAAGAAGCTTTTGTGTGTGTTTCTGTCCCTTCTGCGACCGCTGCATCCCCTTCTTTCGGATACCGGTCAATCAGAATACCGTCGCTGTCGAACTCGTAGATATAGTCGCCTTTCCTCAGCGTACCGGTTTTCATTTTGCCGTTCTTCTTAAAATAATAATGTTCTCCTTTGTAAGTGAGCCAGCCTGTTTTCATGACGCCGGTTTTCTTTTTGAAATAGTAGCGGTTTCCCTTATAGGTAAGCCAGCCGGTCTTCATGGCGCCGGTTTTTTTCTTGAAATAATACTTCTTACCCCGGATTTTGCGGAAGCCCTTCTGCATAGCTCCGGTCTTTTTGCTGAAATAATAGGTCTTTGCAGGTTCGCCGATTTTCTGAAAACCGGTCTGAAGGATGCCGTCAATGTAATAATACTGTTTTCCGGTATCTTCATCAGTCATCAGACCTGTATATGGAATTCCGTCTTCATAATAAACAGAAGATTCATCAGCGTCATATTCAGCAGCGGATGCAGCAGCAGATTCTTCGGGTTCAGATGCCTGTACGAATGCTGCTTCCGGAACCAGAAGCACAAAGGCAAGAATCAGAGAACATACAGCTTTTCGGCAATGATTCATAAACATAATACATACTCCATAAAATGGCAAACCAAGAAAATGGTCGTAAAACCACAACCAAATCCATATTAACAAATACGTAATAATTTTGCAATGAAAAAGAATGTAATTTTTTGGAATTTGGCATAAAGTCAGGAATGAGTTAGCCCACCACAGAATCTTGTGGTTCAAAATCAGAAAACCACTAGGTTTGGAGGATGTTTCGTTCACGTGAAATAATGGTTAAAATTCGCAACAATTATTTCAAAGAAAAGTGCTTGACACACTGAAATCAGAATGGTAGACTAATAAAGCTTCTTAAATGCTGAGTCGCGCGCGCACCGCGAGGCACAAGTGCCACACGCACCGCGCACGGAAGTGAAGCTGCTGTGTTCTTGCCAAAGGATGCAGTTATTTTTTCTAATAGAATAAGAATTTATTTCTATTCGGGCATGCAGAAGTACCCAAGCTGGCCGAAGGGGCTCCCCTGGAAAGGGAGTAGGTCGTTAATAGCGGCGCGAGGGTTCAAATCCCTCCTTCTGCGCTCCTGAAGTCCATCGGAAAAGTTTTTCAAAAAATTGAAAAAAAGGTGTTGACAACAGGGTAAAAAAAGGATATGGTAGATAAGCTGTCGCGAGCAAAAAAAGCACAGCAGATACCAATCTGATCCGAGCGCACCGCGCACGGAAACTTTTGAGTCGCGCGCGCACCGCGAGGCACAAGTGCCACACGCACCGCGCACGGAAATGCACCATGACAACTGAACAGTAAAACACATCCTCGAAAGTTCAATTGAATTTTAAATTTCTTGAACGATCGAAAACCTTTACAGTAAATAAGGAAAGGTTAGAATAGCCAGCAATTAGTTGGACATTCTGAATCGATC
>JNKK01000030.1 GCA_000702845.1 Lachnospiraceae bacterium FE2018 | reverse complement strand
AATGCGGATGCACTTTTCTCTCATCTGACCGTTCGCGCTGTTCAGATGATGTCAAATCAGGCATCCGCATCCTTTGTTTTCCTGCGAATGCGGATGCATATTCCAATTCTCTGACCAATTCTCTGGTCGCTGAACCGATTATGATTCATTCGGCGTAAGCCCATGCCGTTTCAAGCGCAATTTTCATCATATCTGTGAATCCCTCGCGGATTTCTTCCGGTGTCAGGAACTCGCCTTTGAAAATATGATCGGAAACAGAGAGAATTGCCAGTGCCTTTTTGTGCCATGCCATGGACAGGGCATAGAGGCCGGCTGTTTCCATTTCCACACAGAGATGTCCCATATTCCGCCATTTTGTGTTGACATCCGGAATCGCGTTGATGAAGGTGTCGGTTGAGAGAACCGGACCGACCTTTACCGGAATGTTCATGGCTTCTCCTGCTTCGACGGCGGTCTTCAGCAGCCCCCAGTCAGCGGTCGGCGCCAGGTGTGCAGGAAAATCGTACTGGGACGCAAAATCAGAGTTGGTGGAAGCACTCATTGCGATAATGACGTCTTTCAGATTGATGTCATCGGTCAGAGCGCCTGTGGAACCGACGCGGATGATGGTTTCCACGTCAAACTGGTTGTAGAGATCTGTCGCGTACAGGCAGGCGGACGGGATGCCCATGCCGCTTCCCATGACGGAAATGCGTCTGCCTTTGTAAGTGCCGGTGTAACCCAGCATGTTGCGGACGTCATTGAACAGGACTGCGTCCTCGAGGAATGTCTCGGCGATATATTTCGCGCGGAGCGGATCGCCCGGGAACAGGACAACCTTTGCAACATTTTCTTTTTCAGCCTTGATGCAGCCGGTAATGGATGTAATAACGGACATTTTCTGGGTTCCTCCTTTGTGTTTCTTCTTATTTAAATAGTTTTGCGAGTGATTCAGAATACGGCGGCCGGCAGATGCCTTTGTCTGTAATGATGGCAGTGATCAGCTCGTGATCCGTGACATCGAAAGACGGGTTGTAGCATTTGACATCTTTCAGGGCAACCGGCTCGGCATAGAACATTTCCTTGATCTCGTCCGGATTGCGCTGTTCGATTTTGATATCGTCGCCGGTCGGGCAGTTCATGTCGATGGTAGAGGTCGGGCCGAGTACATAGAACGGAATGCCGTAATGCTTTGCCAGAATCGCGACGCCGCTGGTGCCGATCTTATTGGCGGCATCTCCGTTTGCAGCTACGCGGTCACAGCCGACCATGCAGGCCTGCACCCAGCCGTTTTTCATGACGATGCTGGCCATATTGTCACAGATCAGCGTTACATCTACGCCTGCATTGTGCAGTTCATAGGAGGTCAGACGCGCGCCCTGCAGGAGCGGCCGGGTCTCATCGGCAAATACTTTGATATTGACCCCTTTTTCGGCTGCCAGGAAGAGCGGTCCCTGCCCGGTGCCATAGCGGGAAGTTGCCAGCGGCCCGGCGTTACAGTGCGTCAGCACGCCGTCTCCGTCCTTCAGAAGTGACAGGCCGTACTCGGAGATCGCGCGGCACATGGCAATGTCTTCCTCGTGAATCGCGCGGCATTCCTGCTCCAGAAGTTTCAGGATCTCCGCGACAGAAAGGGATGTATTATCTTTCACAACCTGTTCCATGCGGCGCAGTGCCCAGCTTAAGTTGACGGCAGTCGGGCGCGAGGAGTTGATATATTCCGCCCGCCGGTGGAATTCATCAAGAAATGTCTGATAATCCTCCGTTTCGATCTGCTGTGCCAGCACATAAATGCCGTAGCCGGCAGCAATACCGATCGCCGGCGCGCCGCGCACCTTCAGCAGATGAATTGCGTCCCAGATCTCCTGTGCCGTGTGCAGCGTGATATATTCCACGTGATTCGGCAGCCTTGTCTGATCAATAATAACGACAGAACGGCCGTCGTCAGAGAGCCGCACATTGTCAATATGTGTTACCTGTTTCAGTTTGTCAGAAGCCATGTATAGGTTCCTCCCTTATCTGTTGCCTCCGGCGGGTCGCAGAGCTGCGCAGAGGAAGACGCACAAGTGCGTCGCGCAGCTCGCGCGCGATCGGAGATCGCGATTTACGTATTTTCTGAAAGTCTGCTACTATCATAACGTAAGCGGCGGAAAGTTACAAGGGAGGATACGGAAAGTAAAAATACATTTCAAAAATTCTAAATAATATATAAAAATATTAATGTGATATAGAAAAATGCACAGAAAATGGTACTATCTAGAATGAAAATATAGTATAATTACTTCAATTAAGCTGAAAAAGTGGGTAACTATCCTATGGAAAAAAACAGGACTGAAAACAAGAGAATATGGAGCAGAATCATTGCCCTTGTGCTGGCTTTGATTCTTGTCATTAATACCGTTATATCGATGCAGGCACATGTTTTATTTTCAACCGCCGAATTTTCCGGTACGACCGCTGAGCACGCTGCGGACGTGACTGCCAGTCAGACAGATTATCTGTCGAAGAACAGATTCGGAAGAGCAATGACGGTGCTTCGCACGATGCTTCATAAACCGAAAACCAGCAGCGAATATGAAGAATATGCTTCGATCGCAATCGCGCGTGAAAAGTACGATGAGGCGGCAGACTATCTGCAGGGCGCGATCGATACCTTTGAAGGAAGCGATGAAGATCTCGCTGTATTGTATCTGCGGCTCGGAAGCGCGTACATGCTTCTGGAGAATCAGGAAAAGGCACTCACAAACCTGAACAAGGCGGTTTCAACCGACCCTGATCTGACAACGGCATATCTTCTCCGGGCAGATATATATCAGGCAAAAGGAGAGGCCGGCAAGGCTGCGGACGACCTGAAGATGTATTACACGGCGGAGCCCGGCGATCCGGCAACACTGAACTCACTCGCGCAGCTTTACGAAGATGAGCACGACTATAAAAACGCCATCGATTGTTATACGCTGGGAATCCGGGACAGCAATGACGAGATGCCGGAACTTTACGCAAAACGCGCGCGGCTCGAGATCATGACAGAAGATTACACGTCGGCGGAAACAGACCTGGATCAGTATTTTAAACTGACCGAAGCGGATCCGAACGGACAGTATACCGCGATGCTGGCGATGTGCCGGATGAATTCCGGAAAAAACAAAGAGGCGCTGGATCTGTTTCACAAGGCGGTTGAAAACGGGTATGAGACCCCGCAGCTCCTCTACAGTCAGGCAGCGATCTGTGCGTATGCAGAAAAGAAGTACGACGTCGCGATTGAAGATGGTCTGAAGGCCATTGAAGCATATGAAGCTGCCGGCGAGCAGACACCTTCTACCTGCTACTGGGTCGGGATGAGTTACCTGGCAAAAAAAGATTATGAGAAGGCTGTTTCGTATCTCGAAAAGACGGCGGAACAGGATGACACGATCAAGGATATTCAGTATTATCTCGGCGTCTGTGCCATGGCGCGGGAACAGGATGACGAGGCAATCTCTTATTTTACAGCTTCTATTAATAAGAAAGAAAGCATGACAGCGTGTCTGTATGACAGAGGAATCTGTTATCTCAGAAACGCGAAATACGAAGAAGCCAGAGCAGATCTGGAACAGGTAGTGGAAAAGAACGACGATAAGGAACTGACGAAACAGGCAAAGGAACTGATTGACGCATTAAATGAGGCAAACTAAAGAGAGGTGCGAATTATGGTGCAGATGAGAAACAGATTAAGAAACAAAAGAGGCAGACCGGTAAACAGAGCACATATGAAGCAAAGAAACAGACAGGAAGCTGTCCCATAGAAACACAGAGCAGCAACCGGAGACAGAAATTCTGCAAATAGTAAAAAGGAGTGATTATATGTCAGAGAGACAACGACAGGGCGAGCATACGATCCGGTATGTAAAACTGCTCGTATTGCTGTTACTGGCATTTCTGGTGCTTTGGTACAAGGCACCTGCAGTAATGGCAGACGATGGAGATGCCGGGACGGAGCAGACCCAGGAGGGCGGATCCGGAGAGGATTCGTCGAAGGGCGATGAATCCTCTGATGCAGGCGGAGGCGACATCGAGAAGCCTTCTGAGGGAGCTGCGGTCGAGACCAATAAGGGCAGTGCGACCGTGGCAGAAGTTGTTCAGCCGAGTTCTGACAGCGGCTCTTCCGGCGGGTCTTCCGGCGGAGACGGCGGCTCTTCAGGCGGCGGCGATTCCTCAGGCGGCTCTTCAGGCGGTTCCTCCGGCGGAGGCGAGACGAATGCCGTTTCAAATCCGGAACCGGTCAGTAATGATCCGCCGTCCGTGACGGTCACGGAATCTTATACATCAACAGATACGACAGATGTATCTGATGATGAAGAGACTGCAAATCAGCAGATCGAAAATAAGATCAACGACGAAGAAAAGACCAAAGCGGGCGACAAAGAGTACAAGCTCACGGAAGGCGGCGAGACCATCCGTGAAGAAGATCATGAGAAGGTTGACGATATCATTAAAAATGATGATATCACCAAGACAGTCACCTACAAACAGTCTGACAAGACAGGTGAGGAAGGCAAAGAGACCGTAACCCTCACGAAGACAACGGTGACAAAGTCTGAGAATGCGATTCAGAAAGCGATTAATGACGCGCTGAAGAACCAGCTCAAAGAAGATACAAAGTACATCACAATCACAGTTGCAGCCGGAACCTATGACGGCGATATCAACGTCGCTGCTCCGGATGATGATGTGAAAGCAGTCCTTGCAAATAACAAGGACTTCAAACTGTACCTTCTCGGAGAAGGTTCCTACACGGCACCGGAAGGCGATGCACTGATCGACAAGACAACGATCGGCGCAACGTCCGGCAGTGATGTCGTTGTAAAAGGCGGACTGAACATTGACGGCATCAACGCAATTATCGCCGGTATCTATTTCTCCATGGAGAACCGGATCAAAATCACCGGCGGAAGTGATGTCACGCTTTACGGAACAAAAGAAGATGACGGCATCTTTGCAACACTGACAGGCGGCGGCAACAGCCTGACGGTCGATACCGGAGAGGGGGATGACTCCATCAAGGTGGAGACTGCCAAGGAGGAAGCTGAGGAAGGTCAGGAAGCAAGCACCGACTTCAAGAATGTCCTGAAGGTGATCGCAGGCGACGGCAAGGACTCTGTTGTGATCAATCACAGCGCAGGCGTCCTCGACGCAGAGGTTGAAGCGGGAGCCGGCGAAGACACCGCAGATATGAAAGCGGGCTCCGACGCGAAACGTTCCTACACCCAGGCAGGTGAGGAAGGCGCAGAAGGAGAAACCATTTCCGGCAATATGAAAATTGACATGGGCGCCGGAGATGACTTTGTGACTGTAAATGCCTCTCTTGGCAACGCCTTTGCAGAAGTAACCGTTACAGGTAATGAGGGATTCAATACCTTCAACCTTGACGGCAAGCTCGACAAAGACGGCAAGCTGAACGAGGATGATGAGAGTGCCAATCCGATCGCCGGTGATATTACAAAAGAATCCGACGGCACATTCAAAGGCACGATCAGAATGATCGCTGACTCTGTCAAAGAGGCAATTGCGGTTATCTTTGATAGATTTAACGTTCTGCTTGACTCGCTTGACAACAAGCCGGAGACCGATCTTAAGAGTCTCGACACAACGGACATCAAGTCCTTTGTCAACTACAAGTACGATCCGAAGAATGAGATTGACCGGCTTGGCGAAGCAATGAAGGAGTACGAGGCAACACTGGACAAAAGTGATCCGGAGTACTGGCAGAAGTTAATTGACAAAGCCAAGGAACTCGGGATGAACTACAAAGGAATTTCCGGTGACTGGTCTTCCGTTAAAGACGTGTATTTCACCAAACTTCTGATTGAGGGTGATGAGGTATTGATCGACACACTCAATATCCCGGCAATCAACCTTCAGGTAAAAGGAAAGAAGATTGAGGTGAACGGTGCGGTAACAGCCAGTGTAATTGTGCTGGCTGCGGAAGATGATGACGTAACATTTGACTGGAGCAGCAAAGTTCCTGACGTGATTGAAAAAGAGACAGGAAGTTTTGAAGGCAGTCTGTTTGATTTTGTCTCATCGGCAGAAATCACTGTCAATAAAGACGGCTCCCTGACTGCTGCGAACGGAAGTGTCACACTGACAGCTGCGACTGATCAGACGCATAAATTAATCGACCTGCTCGGCGGCAAATGGGACGAGAAGCTGAAGGTTCTTGGTTCTCAGCCGGTCAATGTGAAAGTCGGAAATGCAAATATCAATATCTACGGAACGATCACGGCTGCAGAGAACATTACAGCTTCGACGAAGTCAAATGTCAACATCGAGGCAAGCAATGCATCACTTGCAAGCCTGTATGTTCCGGTAGCAGTCGTTGTCGCTGTTACAGAATCCGGCATCGAGATTGACGGCGCGAATCTGACTGCGACAAAAGGATCAGTCACTGCGTCCGCTGAATCAACTGCTTCTCTGAAAGCAGAGGCGAACACCGGCAAACTTCCGGTATCGATTGCGGTTGCTGTAGCGGTCAACGATGCATATACCTATGTGAACAACAGCACGATCACAGCGGGCAAGGATGTGAAGCTTGACGCGTCTGCAACCACATCTGCTGAAGCAGATGCAAAGCGCGGCGAACTTAAGGGAGATGCAAGCGGCTATATCTCTGCTGACGTTGCGATCCAGGATGTTTCTGCCAAGGTAGAAGGTGCGACAGATATCACAGCAGGCGGAAAGATCGATATTATTTCCACTGCAAATCTGAAAGGCACATCCTCTGCGACAAGCGCAAAGGCAGACGATGACGGCGACAAGAAGGACGATGGCGACGGCAAGAAAGACGATGGCGGTGAGAAGAAGGATGAAAATTCTTCTGTCAGCGGCAGTCTTAACTCACTCAAAGGCCTTCTGAAAGAAGTCGGTAAGAGTCTGGGCAAAAAAGGCCTGCACTGGGCTATGGTGAAACTCGGACTTGCAGCCGATAATGTCAGCAGCAAAGCTTATAAAGTATCTGTCGGAACGACAGAACACGGCACAGTCTCTGCACCGGCATCCGCAAATGCGCACAAGCCGGTTGAGACAAAGAACTTTGAAGACAGAACATATTATACCTACAACGAAGAGAAAGACAGATACGAGAAGGCGACTGTTGTAGTCGGAGATCCGGTTCCGAAGGATAAAACATACTATGTTGATTCGGATCCGGTCCGTCTGGTAGTTACACCGGATGCAGGCTACAAGGTTAAGGAAATCAAAATCTCCTATCTGGAAAAAGGAGCTACTGCAAAGACCGTTGTCAGCAGCTCAGACAGCGGAAATAAACTCGGACTGAAGAGAAATGAAGATGGCTCCTTCAGCTTCCGGATGCCGGATTATGACGTCAGCGTCGAAGCTGTTTTCGAAGAGGGAACAGAAACTTCTTCTCCGGAAGCAGATGCGACTGATGCAGGCATCGCGGATCTCTTTGATGAGGCGACATCCGGCGCGCAGGACGAGGAAGAGAATACGACACAGCAGCAGGATTCTACTTCCGAGAATGCGGTCAAGCTGGAAATCAGAGATTCCGAAGGATCTTATGAACTGACAAACGATGATAAATTTGACGAAGGAACTACCTATTATATTCTGAATGATGATGGGAAGTTTGAGAGAGCTGAGGTTCCAGCCGGTGAAGATATCACCGATGCGATGAAGTACTATGAGAAAATCGGCACGATTGTACTGAGCGCAGGCAAGCTGGATCCGAAGAGCGTCGTCACAATCACTCCAAATCCGATTAAGGATAAAGCTCTTAAGAGACTGAGAGCAATTTATAAGACACATTATCTGATTGCAACAGAGAAAAACTTTGTAGCAGATAAAGAGTACTGGCTGCTGGTAAATGGTGTCTACGTGCTCCAGATGGAAGGCACAGATTATAAAGTGGGCGATCCCATTTCCTCCAAGAAGACCTACTATTATAAAGACGACAGTCAGACACGTACGGTCGAGAAGGAGATCACAGCTGACAGCACAGGCGCCTACAAGTTTGAGGTTCCTGTAGCTGTAACAGAAGAAGGAATTGCATTTGTCGCAACCTTCGGTAAAGCAGACGGTGCTACAGCAGAAAAGAAAGACCCGGCAAAGGCTTCCACAGCGCAGAGCGCAGGCGCGATTGCAGTCGGCGTCAATCTTAACTACAATGACGCACATATCACTTCCACCGGAACGATCAAAGCCGGCGACACTGTCACGGTTGAGACCAAAGGCGGAGCGGAAGCGAAAGTCGTCGCAGACGGCACAGCTGTCGAGAAAGACGAAGAGAAGAAAGATGAGACAACACCGGGCGGCTCAGGTGCTGACGGTGCAACTGCCAAGACTGCAGAGCAGACAATTGTTCCTTACACTGTTTACATCGAGCCGACCAAGGGTGCAGGTCTTGCATCTCTGGCTGAGTCTGATGCAACAAACGGAAAATATGTCTTCAAGGTAGTCACAGAAGCAGAAAAATCCTTCTCAGCAGATGAAGGAAAAGTAACCTTTACCTATATCGATCCTTCGGGAGAGAAGAAGACAGGTACTGCATCCCTGGACACATCTAAGGGTTATTACACAGTTGATCTGTCCGGTCTCTCAATTAAGGCAGGTACACAGGTTGATATTAAACTGGATGCATTCGAGAGCGGTGCGGAAGTTCCGGGTGAATATCTGGTCGGAAACACCATCAAGATTGCAGAAACAACGAACGGCAGTGTTACACATCTGAGCGGCAAGACCGGCAGCGCAGTTTATGCATTCGGCATTAAACCGGCAACCGGTTATATCGCAAAAGCTGCAGAGGAAGGCAATGAGAATTCTGTCGGCAGTCCGTATCTCACCTATGAGAAGAAGGACGGCACGAAGAAAACAGTCGCACTGACGAACGGCGGCAAGGGCAACTATTACTTCAAAGTAGCGGAACTGGAAGATCTCAAGGAAGGTTCTGAGATCGTTATTTCCGCTGAGTTCGAAGTAAACAAGCTCGAAGTCAATGTAAAAGTAATGGCAGGCGGCGAGGAGAGCGCTGGATCCGGAAAGATCAATCTGGATTCGTCAACACTCGCAGAACTTGCCACAGATGACAAACCTGCAAAAGCGGTCGAAGGAAACACTGTTAAATTCACGGTCAATTCCGGAAGTCAGAATGAAGGCCAGATCGTAAAGGTATCTGTCCGCTACACACTGGACGGCGAATCTTCCGAGACAGTAAAAGAACTGACCCTGAAAGACGGCGGTTATTCCTTTGTAATGCCGAACGCGGCTGTCACAGTTGTCGCTGATTTCTACAATCAGATTCACACGATTGCAATCAGTGATGAAGATAAAGACAAAACAGAAGTTTCATTGGATAAGGCCGGTGCAGGCCAGAGCATTACGATCAAGCTGAAAGATGAACAGATCCAGGCGGGAGCAAAGATCTCCTCTATGAGTTCCACGTTCCAGATTGGAGATTTCATCGACGATTCAGTTGATCTGAATCCGTATCTGACCAGAAATGAAGACGGCAGTTACACGTTCAAGATTCCGACAAGAATCGGTGACAGGAACCTTGAAAGAGATGCATGCACGTTTACATTTGATCCGGTAATTGCAGAAAAAGCAATCACCGTCAAGGCTGCAGATACAACAAACGGAACCATCAATCTCTCAAATCTGAAGACCGACGCGGGCGAGACCTATAAATTTACAGTCAACCCGAACGACGGCTACAAGATTAAGAAGGGAAGCGTTACCGCTACCATTACAGCCGGAAATGAGACAAAGAGCCTGACCGTGAAGGGATCCGGTACAGATTACACAGTAGCGCTCCCGGCAGATGCGGCTGAAGATGCAGTCATCGAAATCAGCGCAGCATTCACACCTGGCGTTCAGGAAGGAGCCGGTTCCGGCAAAGACGGTAAAAACACCATGTCAGTCGGTGCTTCTGTTGCAGTTGGCATTCTGATCAACAACCACAAGGCATATGTTGAAAATGCCACAATTGAGGCAAAGGGACTGACAATCAATGCAGAAAACAAAACTTCGCATACGGTAGAGGCAAAGGCCGGCTACAGCGAGGGTGACATCGGCATCGGCGGCGCGATCGCAGTCAACGTTGCAGTTGTAAAAGCGAACGCTACGATTGATGATTCTGCAAAGATTACGCTGGGAGACGGAGAACTCAATCTGACTGCAAAGAATGAAAATGAGTTCGAGACAACCGGCGACGCAAAAGGTGAAGAAAAAGCTAAGAACATGGGCGTTGGCGCCGGAATTGCAGTAGCAGTTACCGGTACAGAAACCAAGGCTGTTATTGAAGACGGCGCGAAGATTGATCTGAAGAAAGACACGAAGCTTGAGAAGGTCAATGTAAACGCCGAGACAACAGAAAACGCAACTGTGAATGCAGTGGCCGGTTCAGCAGGCGGCATTTCTATTACACCGGTTCTGGCACTGCAGGTCGGCGGTACTGAGACACTTGCAGAGATCGGTAAGTATGACAATACGGAACTGGTCTGCTCAGGTGACGTGAATGTCGGCGCGGACAGCGATCTCTTCCGTCAGCTCGCGGCAAACGCTGCAGCTTCCGGATCATCTGTTGCCGCAGGCGGAGCATTCACGATTTCCGTACTGAATGACAGCACAAATGCAAAACTGGCACGCAGCACAAAAGCAAAGAATATCAATGTCAAGACCAAAGCGAGAAATCGCGCGAAATCCACATCCCGCGCAAGCGCAAATGGTGCGGCCGGAAAGGATGATAAGGGCGATTCGGATGGAGGCGACGGGGGGTCGTCTGACTCAGACAAGTCTGATTCTGAAAAATCAGGCGTTGACAAGCAGGCAGACGGCATGCTCGGCGGAGCAGGCAAGCTGGCAGGTCACGTAAATGCCGGCGGCACTTCCGGCGCAGGCCTGAATGCAGGCACAAAGAATCGTCAGAGCGCTTCCACATCAGAAGGCAGCATTGATATCGCAGGTGCACTGGCACTGAACATCCAGTTCACAGACGTGAAGGCAGAGATTGCCGACGGCATCACTGTCACAGCAGAAGCTGGCGAGGATGCTGCAGAAGAAAGCGCAGACAGTGAAGACAAAGACGATGATGAAGAAGAAGCAGGCGTTATCACCGTTGAGTCACAGGCACTGAACACAGCTGAGATTACAGCGAACGGCAGCGCGGCAAAGGGTAAGATCGGCGTCGGCATTGCAGTCGCAATCAACATTGTAAACTATGAAAACATCGCAGTCGTCGGTGATTCCAAGATCGACGCGGAGAAGCTGGTCGTTGAGGCGAAGCTGATTCCGGAAGACAAGGATGACAACGATGGCGACGGTGACGGTGACAAGGAAGAAGAAAAAGAAGATGCAGATGATGATACAGACTGGTTCACCGACCTGATCAAAGGTGCGGTCACAGACCTGGTCAACGAAATCATCGATGCAACCGGACTGAAAAACGTATTCGGCGACAGCTTTGCAGAGACAGTTGGCGGCATTATTGGTGATGCCGTAAATGACGCGAAAGATGCACTGCTGGAGGGAACAGGCCTGGAAGAGCTGCTGAACGGAAATCCGTATGAGCAGGCGAAGAAGAATCTTGCAAACCTTCTGGATACGTTCCTGAATCTTCCGAGTCAGCTGAAGGCAGAACTGGAAACACTCGCAAAAGAAATGATCAGCGAGCAGACATCCGGTCTGCTGGGAGCAGGAAACGGAAAAGGCGGCGATGACGGTGACAGCAGCGAACCGGAGAACTGGAAAGAAAAATGGTCGAAGATCTGGACAGATACCAAGAAGGAACTGATTGAGTATCTGAAGACAGATGCATGGAAGGCCGTTCAGGAATCCATTCTTTCTCATGTTGTCGAAATCGTTACACCGCTGGTTAAGAGCTATATCAATCCGGTAAGTCCGGGCACACCGGTTCCGGAAAATGAGAAACTGACGGTTCAGATTAAGAATGCGTTCATGGATAAGGAGAAAGGCATCCTTAAGGAAGTCTGGACCAAAATCTCCACGGACATAGTAGACATCCTGAAGAAAAAAGTAGACGCATTCAAGAATCAGTCCGGCGATTCTCAGAATTCCGATGGTTCTAAGAAAGGTGCACTGCTTTCAGCAGGATCCTTTGACACGGAAGCAATTCAGGCGAAGATTAAGGCGAAACTGACCAGTATTGTTGAGAATATGACAGCAACCCTGACAGAAGGCCTTGTAGATGTCAACAAGCTGAAAACCTTCCTGTCCGGCAAGGTCGGCGACAAGCTGAAAGCGAACCTGAAGAATGCAGTCAGCAAATTTGGTGCAGCGCTTACCAATGCGGCGCTGGATCAGCTCGCAGGACTCCTCGGCGGAGCACCGAAAATTGAAGAGGATACCTACGGACATAAGTTCACGACAGAGGCAGTTGCAGGTGCCGGCGGAGAGCAGGCGGCAGTTGCAGGTTCTGTTGCCGTCGCAGTAATCGACGGAACAACGAAGGCCGAGATCAAAGGCACATCAGCAGATTCTGAAAATGACATTGATGTTGCTGAAGACCTTGTGGTCTTTGCTGAAGGAACGCAGGTAGAAAAGACAGTTGCATCTGCAGCTGAGGACAGCCGCGGCAAAGCGGACGACAACCTCAATGCAGGAACCAATGATGATGGTGAGAAAGTAGGAACTGAGACGAAGTCCAGCACAATCGACACCATCGACAATGTAACCATTAAAGTCGGTGCAGGCGGAACAGCAACGGCAGAAGAAGTGAAAGAAGAAGGAAGCAAGTCTGCTGCCAAGATCACAGTGAAAGCTGATGACGGCAGAAAGCTTCGCAACATCACCATCACTTATGTGAAGCCTGACGGCACAAAGACAACCATCGAGTATCCGATTCCGAAGGCTGATCTGATTCAGACCGGTTTTGGAAAACCGTTTACGTTCTTTGTACCGAAAATCGGAGAGGCGGCAGACGGAAAAGTATCAGTTGAACTCTATGGTACGACGAAAGTCGACATCAAAGAAGGATCTGAACTTACTTATAATATCATCTTCGTTGATAAGCATACGGTCTTTGAGGGCAGCGTCAACGTGACGTCATCCGACAATGGCGCGGCATCGATCAGCAAGAAGGATATTTCCTCCTCTTATCCGTCCCTTAAGGATGGTGAGACATACTACCAGTATACGATCACCACGATCCCGATGGGCGGCTACATTGTAAAAGACAAAGAACTCAAAATTAAGTACATCGATAAAGACGGCAAGGAACAGACAATCACCCGTCACATCAAAACCGACGATTCCAGTGAAGTGTGGGTATCAGTGCTTACACTCGCTGACCGTACGCTGTTATCGATCTCGAAAGACGTAGAAACTGACGAAGAGAACGTCAACATCGAGATTGAGAGCGGTTCGTTTATTGATGTTTCGATCGACTATATCGGTAAGTACGTAGTAAATGTCTACTCCGGTGTTAAAACAGGAGAAGAAAACTGGAACAAGATCCCGTGGGATGCTTCCAAAGAGGAAGAAATCAGTGACGGATCCTACACGAACACGTATGTCATTAATGAAAACGAAACAAGTGAAACAAAAGCCGGTACGGTGAAAGTGCTGAATCTGAAAGCACAGAAAAAAGTCAATGATGACGGAGATAAAAAAGAACTGCACGCGGCTTACGAAGATCGCATTGCTATCATTGTCAAGGCAGAAAAAGGCTTTATCCTTGATAAGCTTATGTTCAGCTTTGAATACCAGGATGGCAGCGTAATGAAAGACAAAGAACAGATAATCGTCACAAAGGACAATTCCATTATTGATCCGGACGGCGGTATTGCATATCTGTTCTACATGCCGGATGCAAACGCTGATATCGTCGCATTCTTTGTGAAGGCGACTGAAGAACAGCAGCAGCAGGCAGCAGCAAAGCAGGCAGAAGACGAGAAGAAGAAAGACGATGGCAAGACCATCGGCGCAGGCGCAGGCTTTGCATGGACCTGGGTTGACCTTCAGGTCATTGCTGCAATCGGCGACAACCGCAAGGTGACAACCGGAACAGCTGATATTCGTGCGACATCCAAACACGAGACAGAGACTTCAGGCGTAGCAGGTTCAGACCCGCTCGCAGGCGCATCTGAATCCAGCGATGAAACTGAGACACAGAAAGACATCTCTCTGGATGCCAGTGTCGCAGTTACCGTGATCGACGACGAAATCAAAGCTTCGGTTGGCAGCGGTACAGTTATTAACACAACCGGTAATGATACCGTACGCATCGACGCGGAAGATCCGGAATCCGGATTTGTCAACTTCAATCTTTCTGCAAAACAGGAAGGCAAGACCGTCACAAAGGCGACCTCCTTCTCAGCAGGAAAGTCGACTGCAGTTGGTGCAAGTGTAACCGTAAATATTACAAATTCTGAAGTGAAGACGGATATGAACGGAAGCCTCAGTGCAGCAGGCAAGGCAAGCTTCCGCGCAGAAACCTTCAATCAGGATGACAGCATCGCCCTTGCGACAGCTATGGGCGCAGACCTTGACCGTTATCTCAATAAGTTTGCCAAGGGCAAAGAAAAGACGCAGGAATCTGCGGATGATCTGCTTGCCGGCAAGTACTTCAAAGATGACGATAAGAAGACAGAAGAAGAAAAGAAAGACGAGAAGAAGCCGACCGATACAAATAAGAAGCTCAATGAGACACTGGAAGAGAACAGCGAAAAGGATGAAGATGGTAATCCTGTTAATAAGACGGATTCCAACGCAAACCTCTCCTCCAATGTTCTGAAGACGCAGGATGCCAAGCAGCCGGCTACAGGAAGTCAAGATGGCAAATCGAATCTTCCGACTGACAAGGCAAATGAAGGCATCGGAGAAGCGAATACTGCAAAAGATAACGGCGATACCGAAAACAATAAGGCACTGCCGGGCGCAGACAAGCAGGATGAGCAGAAGTATCAGGTTGCAGCGGCAATCGGTCTGAATATCACAGGCCATAAGGCAAATGTCACAATCAAAGGCGACATTTCCGCAGCAGCAATTGAGGCAGCTTCTACCAACAACGGCAACTTTATGACAAAGGGTACCGGACTTGCCATGAGCCTGGCTCCAAAGTCCAACTCCCTTGCAGCAGGCGTTACTGTCAGCGTAGACAACAACGAGGCAACCGTAGATACCTACGGCGCGCTTAAGGCTGTTGCTGCATCCGCTGCAGAAGGCACCGAAGAAACCGGTGATATTGATCTCAAGGCTACGCTGACCCAGAATATGGACGGCAAGTACAAAGGCCTCCTGGCAGCACAGTCAATCGCAGGCGCAGTCAGCGGCGAAGAAGGCAAGTTCTCCATCGCGGGCAGTGTTGTAGTCGTAGTAGATCATGCAAAGACACTCGTTAACGTACATGGCGGCACGCAGGATGCTCCGGTCCAGATCAAGGGCGACCGCATCACCGTGCAGGCATATGATAAGACCAAAGTGGCAGTCCGTGCCGGCGGCGTCAGCGTATCCAAGGGATCCAGCGCAGGCGTTGGCGCTGCGATTGCAGTGGTCTATGCAAATGACATAGTCGATGTCAAGATTGGTGACAATGTCAGGATCGACGGCACAAGCCTCACAATCCTCGCTGAAAAGGCAGTCGTTGACTTCAGCGATTTTGAGAGCGCAGTCGGACTGGATACTTTCATCACCGATACAACTAACGTACCGAAAGATGACAAAGACAAAGTTGACAAAGGCATTATCAACCTCGACAAGAATCCGGAAGGAAAGGACAAAGTTGATGATGATGCCACCTATAAAGTAGAGATCAACGTAACAACAGAAGATGCAGTCGGCATGATGGATGCACTCAACGTGCTCTCCTCCACAAACTACTATGTGGAAGCAATTGCAGGCTCGATCATGAGCAGCAGTGCGAAAGACAGCAATGTGTCAGTGGCAGGCTCCATTGCACTCCTGTTCTTCTACAACACAG
Organism: Lachnospiraceae bacterium FE2018; assembly: GCA_000702845.1. GTDB lineage: Bacteria > Bacillota > Clostridia > Lachnospirales > Lachnospiraceae > CADBRN01. The sequence goes on along the minus strand of JNKK01000030.1, from coordinate 16,476 downwards.
TCAATGCATCACTCGGAAACAATGTAACAGTTAACCTTTCCGGAGCGACCTACACAGTCTATGAGGACGCGAAAGGAAACCGTTATCTGGTTCTCGGCGACGACGTATACGAAGAAAATGAAAACGGCACCATTGAAAATGCCGGATTCAGCAAAGACGTATTCGGCGCAGCGGAAGAAGCAGAAAAAGAAACAATCAACGAAGTAGAGTACACCGTTTATAAAGTCGGCGATAAGACCTATTATCTCGGCCCGGACGGCAAAGTCTACGAGAAGCAGAATAACAAGCTCACAGAGAGCAAAGTAACCAGGGCAATCCTCAACGGAAAGGCAACGGAAGAGACCGAGACAAAGGGCATGCTTCTGAATGCAAAGGATGACGCGAATGTACGCATCCTTGCCGGCTCCTTAAGTGCGGCTCCGTCCAAGGCAGGTGTCGGTATCACCATCGCGGCCCTTGCAAACGAGGATGAGGTTACATCCGCTGTAGGAAACAACGGAACAATTACAATCACCGGCGGCGGCTACGATCAGCGCGCGACAGTAACCACAGATATTATGGTGGTAACTGTTTCGGCATCGATCGCTAACGGAGCAAAAGAATCTACTGCAACAATCGGCGGAGCAATCAACGTCGTGGCAGCAGATAATTCCGCAAAAGCTACAGTCGGTGAAAACACAGCGATTACAGCAGCAGGTGATACATCCGTCATCAGCGGCGTGGATACAGATCTCATTCTGATCTCCCTGTCTGCAGCAGGCGGAAGATCCAAAGTCGCAGCAGGCGGCACAATCGCAGTTGTAGTCGACAACGCGGACGCAGAGACGATCATCGGCAAAGATGCGAAGATCGAAAGCACAGAGGGAAGCGTAACGCTCGAGAGTGACAATCACGAAAAGCTGATCAACGTTCTCGCAGCAGCATCTGCAGCTCCTTCCAGCAAGGTTTCCGCAGCCGGAACCGTAGGCGTTCTGGTATCCGCAACAAAAGCACTGGTCAAAGTAAATGACGGTGTGACACTGAAGGCAAAGAAAGATGTCAATGTCCTGACAGATACATCCAGTGAACTGATTGAAGTTGCGGCAGCACTTTCTGTCGGCGGCAGCGCAGCTGCAGTCGGCGCGACCGTAGTGGTCGATGTGCTTAAGCGCACAGCAGAAGTGATCATTGCAGATGCATCGGAAAAGGAAGAAACACCTGCAATTGAAGCACAGACAGGCAATGTTCTTGTACAGTCTGCAGGCGAAGACACCAACGTAATCGTCGGACTTGCAGCAGCAGGTACAAAGGATGGAAATGCAATCAGCGGAACCATTCCGGTTGTTGTATCCAACACAAAGGTTCATGCAGAAGTCGGACAGAACAAGAATATTCACGCAGGCGATTCTATCGGCGTCATCGCAAACCTCGATGACAGCCTGTACATGTTCGCAGGCGGCGTAGCCGTTGCGGGCGGTTCGGCAGGTGTCGGTGCTACAATCGGCACAGCAGTCATCAACAATGACGTGGCTTCCAGAGTTGCGAAGAACGCAGTTCTGAACGCAGACATGATGGCAGGCGGCACAGGTATTGCAACTGCAAACAACCGTGAGCAGAAACGCCGCGGCGCATTTGTTGAGGCGAACGCACACGACACAATCGTCAATGCGGGCGTTGCAGCAGGCGTCGGAAGTACTGCAGGTGTTGCAGGAACAATCGTGACTACAGTCGTCAGCAGCAAAGTCAGGGCGACTGTGGAAGACGGAGCAAAAGTCACAGCAGGCACCGGTGAAGAATCCTCCGGCGATGACGACGGGGAGTACCACATATCAGTCGATGCGGAAGACGACACGCTGATATTCGGATTCGCAGGTGCGCTGGCGGCATCCTCTAACGCAGGCGTCGGCGCGACGGTCAATACGCTGGTATTCAGCAAAGAGGTCGAAGCGTATGTCGGCGACAATGCGGAACTTGAAACAGCAGGCGGCGTTCGTGTGAAAGCGGACGACGAGAGCAAACTGATCCTCCTGGCAGTCGGATTTGCAGCAGGCGGCACAGCCGGTGTTGCAGGCGACGCCAACGCGATGATCTACAACGACAAAACCACTGCTTCCCTCGGCGGAAAAGTAAAAGCGGGCGGAGATGTCGACGTAACAGCTAACTCTGATAACATGCTTGTAAATGTGGCAGCCGGCTTCGCAGTTGGCGGTACAGCAGGCGTTACCGGTGTTGCGGTTGTCACTTATTTCAAGGGACAGACAACAGCGGAAGTCAGAGCAAACGCAGAAATTGGCACAGCAGACGAGAAGATCGGCGGCGATGTGAATATCATCGCAACCTCTTCCGAACTGGTAACGGCAGACGCGGCAGGCGTTGCAGCCGGCGGTTCGGCAGGCATCGGCGTATCAGTTGATGTACTTGTCACGAAGCTGACCACAAAGGCACAGACAGGCGATCAGGTCAAGATCTATGCAGACGGTGATGTTAATATCAACGCGGAAGATGCATATGACCTTGTGGCAGTTGTTGCGACCATCGCGGGCGGCGGTGCAGCAGGTGTCGGAGTTACAGCACTTGTCAGTGTCAGCTATGCGACAGTTACGGCAGCGATCGGCACGAATAACGTGATCGACGCAAAGAACGTAGCTGTTAAGGCAGCAGACAACCGTGACATCGTCACAGCAGACGGCACCGTCGCAGCAGGCGGCGCAGCCGGTATCGGCGTGACTGTTACAGTGGTTGTCAGCGGAACAAAGATGAGCCAGGATGCACACGACAGCATCTACGGCACAAAGACCATCGACGGAAAGACCTACAAGGTATACGACTACTACGTAGATCCTGACGATGATGACAGCAAGATCACGCTGTACGAACTGGACGGAACCTATTACTGGTATGTAAAGAAGGTCAGCACGGTTCAGGTCGATGATGAAACAACGAGAGAAGCAATTGAATATCAGTTAGAAGCGTATCTCGATACAATCGACGAAGAACGTCTGGAGCACTGCGGAATTGATCCGACAGCACAGATCGATGCGGCATTTGCCGGCAGCAACAATTCGGCTAAGAGTTACTGGACTGATGACGACAGTGCAGAGCTGACAGAGATGCTGAGCGGTGACGGTCAGTACGCAGGCAGCGAGGACTACAGTGAGTACGGTCAGGGCGGAACGCAGACCGGCGACGACTATGAGACAGATGAATTCGACAAGACCGCAGAGGGCGATGGTGTCACCTATCACTCCAGCGGAATTGACGGACTCAGTGATTCTGTTTCCGCGTATGTCGGTGCGGGCAGCAAGGTAACAGCTGCAGAGAACATCGACGTGATTTCCTCTGATGTACCGGATCTGCTGGTTATCTCCGGTACCGTTTCAGGCGGCGGCGGAGCCGGCGTCGGTACCAGCGTAACAGTTGCAGTTCTTCACAGCAATGTAAATGCACTGGTGGAAGATACCGCACAGCTTACAGCAGGCAAGGACATCACAGTCCGCGCAACATCCGGTTCTTCCGGAAAGAATACGGAAGCATCTCTCGGCAAGCTCACATCCAAAGAGAGCGAAAACAATCCGCTGCTCAAGGATAAGAGCATGATTGAAGGCGCTAACGAAAAAGCAGACACAGACATGGCCTCCGGCAAAGCAACGGATCAGGATCAGAAGGATACCGAGCCGGAAGAAACTTCCACCATCCGTCTGATTTCTGTAACAGCAGCCGGCGGTACAGCAGGTGTCGCAGTCAGTGCTGCAGTCCTGATGGTCTACAGCGAAGTCAATGCAAAGATGGAAGGCGATGTCCTTGCAGCAGAGAACCTGTATGTAGAATCCGGCATGAATTTCGGTACAGTATTTACCGCAAATGTCGGCGTTGCAGGCGGCGCTGCGGCAGTCAACGCATCTGTTTCCATCACATACTTCGACGGTGAGTCCAATGCGCTCATCGGCGGAGACGCAAATGTTTCCAACGTAACAGGAACCATTAAAGTACATACTGATGCAGTTACCAATGCAGATGTTGCAGCAGCATCTCTCTCCGGCGGCGGAGCAGCAGTCAATGCAGGCGTTGCACTTGCAAGCAACACGACATCTGTACGGAACGGCATCGAGAAAGACGTAACCATTAACGCACCGGAAGCAGCAGTGATCGTTACACACGATGCTTCTTCTGAATCAGAAGCAATCATCGTTTCTGTAGCAGTCGGCGGAGTCGCTGTCGGCGCTACCGCAGCCGTTGCGCTCAACAAGCTGGAAGCAGTTTCCTTCATCGGAACTGATCCGCTGGCAAAAGAGCAGACAACCGGCAGGGGTGAACTCACAGCGAAGACTCTGACAGTTACTGCAGATGCAGTCGCTGATACGGAAGCAATCGGCGTCGGCGTCGCAGGCGGTGCAATCGCAGTCAACGCATCTGTTGCAGTTGCACTTGGTTATGCGACCAACATCGCTGCAGTACAGCGTATGCCGGTCACCCTGACAGGTGATATGGATGTAACCGCTGTTCTTACAGGCGATACGGACATCGTTACCACATCGCTGTCAGGCGGCGTGGTAGCAGTTGGTGCATCCGTTGCAGTCGCACAGATCGGCAGCAGAAACGAAGCGATCGTCGATGTGACAGACGCACCGCTCACAGCGGCAAGTCTTGACATCAACGCGGGTACGGCAGATAAGCCGAACAACACACAGGCAACTGTCCTTGGCATCACCGGTTCTGCCGGCGGCGTGGCAGCCAACATCAACGTTGGTCTCGCGTTCAACAAGGGCAACAACGGCGCTTACCTGAGAGGTACGTCCGGTAAGACCAGTACGGAAGAAGAATCCCGCAAGGATGTCACTCTGACCGGTGAAAAAGGCCTGAATGTTCTGGCAAACGGCAACGGCCGCGCATACACCGCACTCTACAGTGCAGCAATCGGCGCAGCATCCGTCAACATCTCTGTCGGACTTGCAAAACTGGAAAACACCCAGGAAGCGATCGTGGATATCGATGGCTATATTGAGGCAGGCAAAAAAGAAACTGCTGAGGCAGGCGAAAAAGGAACTGCTCCGGTAAATGTCATCGCCACACAGAATCTGAAGGAAGGCAGCCGCACAGGCTACAGCTTCCAGAAACGTGACAACGACGGAAACGACCAGGGTGAAGAGAAGATCACATTTGGCAACACAGATACAATGGCCAAGGCATATCTCTTCACCGCAGGTGCAGGGCTGTTAACAGTCAATGCAAGTGTTGCACTTGCACTTGCTGACAGCACAAACCGCGTGAAACTCGGTGCAAAGAACCTGGATGCAGACACTGTTACAGTGATCAGCGGCGGCACATCCAAAGCGGACACAACCGTTGACAAGGCAGGCTTCGGCGTGCTCAGCATTGGTGTCCTGGATGGCTACACACGTGCATCCGGCACATTCGAGGCATTTGTTGAGGCAAAAGACAACGGTACATTCAACATCAACACACTTGATGTAAACAATGAATATGTATCCGATGCCAACACAATTCTCACACCGGCATGCGGCGGTGTTTCTGCAAGCCTTGCAGAAGTCGGCACAAACATTTCCTATGCAGTGAACGAGACGAAGGTTACTACCGGCATCACCGGTACCGGAACCATCGAAGCGGCAGGAGATGTAAATGTAGAAACAAATGGTACAGTCAAAGCAAACGCTGCTGTAAACAAGCCTGAGATCCTCTCAGTTTCCGCAGTCAGCGTCAATGTAAATGTCGTTGATGCAGACAGCAATGCAGTCCAGACTGTCTATACGAAGGATGTCAGCATCAATACGGATGGAAATATCAATATACTGTCGACAACAGACGATGTAACAAAGGCAGCAGTCGGTCCGTCCGGCGGCAAGGCCGGCGTCAAGATCAGTCTGGTCGGCGCAACCGTGAACTCTGCAGAAGCTGTTTCTGCAACATCCAACACTGCATTCATGCAGGGCGGAACGCATACAGCAGCAGATGTCGTTGTCAAAGCAGATACAAAATCTGACGTAGATACAGCGTCCATCGAGGGAGTCAATGTTGGGCTTATATCTGTAGGAGACACGGATCTCAAGTCTTATGCGAAGGATGATGCAGAAGCATACATCAAGGATGCGGATATTACAGCGACAGGCAGCGTAACTGTAAATGCACAGGTCGACACAGATTCCTATGCACTCGCCAAGAAGATCATGAGTGTCGGACTGTCCAATGACGAGAGCATCAGTGCAGAAGCAAAGATCGGTCAGAGCGAAGATGCGCCGCAGACCGTTATTGCAGGCATTGATGGCGGATCCGTCACAGCAGACGGAAATGTTACAGTAAATGCTGAGAACAAGGGCAATGCAAAGGCTGACGTCAAGAAAGGTCTGAATGTCAGTGCCAAGAATGTCATCGTCACTGTAATGCCGACAAGCAGCTGGTATAAGACAGAAGCGTATATTAAAGGAAATGCGGAAGTCACCTCCGGCAAAAACATCAAAGTAACCGCGAATGACCAGCCGACCGCAGACAGTGAAGCGGACGGCACAGGCATCGGATTACTTGTCAATGCCAGCATCACAAAGGGTGATAATACCGTAATAACCAATAGTAACGTGGAAGTCACCGGCACACTCAAAGCGGAGGAAGGAATCTCCATCGTCAGTGATTCGAAAGCAACGCTGACATCCCTTACCAATGCGAAAGGCGGCGGATTCTTCTCAGGAGATGCACTCCTTGCAACGAACACGCTCAATCGTACCGGTAAGATTACCATTGGAGACGGTTCCTCGCTGACAGCAAATTATGGCAACATAGATATCCTCAATAATGGCGGCACCCAGGATGTCATTACGACAAAAGCCACCATCGATACCAGCGGCGTCGTAGATCTGGGTACAATCCGCACAGTAGCAGATCTTGACAATGATCTCGATATCGAGATCGGCAGCGGCGTCAGCATCGTTGACCGCTTCAACACAGTCACCATCCGTAGTGATGCTTCCGTCGAAGAGATGAATATCAGATCTTCGTCTGACTGTTCCGGCCTCGGTGTAAGACCTGACGTCAGAAACACTGTAACAAATGACCTGTCATCAGATGTAACGATCGGCACGGCATCCGGTGATCAGACGACGATCGAAGGACGCTACGTCTACATCAGCGGTGAGATCGGTGAGCTCAACGAGTACATCTACGCATATGCAAAGGGCGCAGCACTCGGCGGCAATATTGACGCGTACAACGATATTACATCGAATATCACGTCAACAGTCACAACCAATAATCTCACAGTCATCGGTCATGACGCAGCAGAGATTTTCGCATCCACCCAGCCGGAATACGTCAGCGGCGGAAATATTCACAGCTACGCACGTGTACAGCTGAATGCGATTGGCGACGCTGCTTCAACCGGAAAAGTTGCCACAGAAGCGATTACAAAGGTCAACATTGGTGAAGGCTTCATCTTCAAGGGAGCATCCCTGGAGGTCGACACCGATGCGATGACAAAGAGCCGTGTCAACAGTGAGCGCCGGACAGGCGGTTTCATTGACAAGTACGTAGCCGGCTATAATCGCTTCAACGTAAAGGAAACAGACAGCGAAGGCAATCCGATCGTTCATGAGCAGATGACCATGACAAATCCGGAGTTGTATCTGGGCGATGCAGCTGCAGGCATCTATATCGATGTCAGCGAACATAACGGCAAAGAGATGATCCGCGAGGTCGGCGTCAAGAACGGCGATCCGGTTGCATCAAACAGCTCGGATACACTTATCCTTAAGAACCTCGATAACTACCTGCCGGGATATGCTTCTCTCAACGGTGAGACGTCAGGCATGATCGTCTACGATCAGAGCGTGATCCCGCACGTGACGGTCACGAACAGCACGGACAAAAACATTATTTTCAAAAATGTTACATTTGAAAATAAAGGATTTGTCAATCCGAGAGTTTTTGTGAACGGCAAACGCTGGACGAAGACACTGGAGCACACAGCATACACACCGGAATTCAATGTCATTAATGCAGGCAAAGGCGATGTGACCCTGACAGGTCTGATCCCGCTTTATAACGGCACGGCCACCTTCAAGTGGACAAAAGCCGGCAAGAGCGGAAAGCTGACAGGAAAAGACAACATTACGACTGCAACAATGGATACCGGCGGCAAGAAGGTTCCTCCGCTGTGGGTGCATAACCTTACAATCAGCGGTGCATCTGAGATTGGTCATGTATCAACCGATGCACAAGGAAAGCCGGTCGAAACTCCGTTCTATGTATGGGTTGTTGAGGACCAGAACGGTGCAGGTACTGTAAATGCAGCTGCAGCAGGTAATGTGGTCATGGATCTGACGGCAGTCCGCATCATCGAGACGGATGATCTGGAACATGCTGAAAAACCAGATCAGAATCCGCTGGAGCTTGACATCAGTAACATCACATCCGCAAATGGCGATGTAATCCTGAATCTGGAAACCGGTCTCGATCTGTATACGCTGGACGGCGTATCTACCGTGACGATTCCGCTTCCGGGTACACTGGAGTATGGCGACAACAACAGCATTAAACTGAAAAACGACTACCAGATCACCGGCCGTGACAAACTGGAGTACTATCTGGTTTCCTACGATCAGGCAACCGATATTTCCACTTACGAGCTGCCGAACGGCACCTTCATCTACATGGATGCAGATGGAAATGTGCTCCGCATTGAAGAGGGCGGCACGATCTCTGAAGTCGCAAGTTACAAGTTTAATACCACGGAAGATGAAGAAGGTAATGTAAAAGTTACCTCCATCGAACTCGGAAATGGTATTTCCATCAATCTTGAGGATGGAACCCTGACAGTCGATCAGGATACCTCATTTGAGGTTCTGCTGAAGACAGTCAAGGCCAGCTGGCTTGATGCAGAAGGTCTCTTCAGCAACGACGAAGGTATTGTGATCCGTATCACAAAGGATGCCGGCACCGGAAAGCAGAGTGACGCAACAGATGCCCGCTACACCCTGAAAAGGATCGGTGAGTGGGATGGTCTTACCTACTATCAGCTGGACGGCCAGATCCTTGACTATGAGCATTACAAGAATACCAGCGAAAAGGCACCGATCTTTATCGCCGGATGGGATGTAAATAATGATCAGGTTCACTTCTACCAGATCGCGGGATTGCTGACACCTGAAAAAGCCATCTACAACATTGACGAGTTCAAAAACCTGATGGTAGACGGCGATTCCGTTGAGACGCACGATGGAAACTACCGTGATGATCAGTCCAAAACAGCTGCCTTCTTCGGCAACGGAACGGCTGATTATGGAGTTCAGCTGCTGAAAGTTGACAAGCTTAAAGTTGTTCATGCGGATGATCCGCATACGGCTGAGAAATTCCTTGGCAGCATCTATACGGTAGAGATCGTACACAGCGGAAAAGACCTGACATACTATGTCATTGACGGAAGCAAAAAAATCGAACTCAGCGTGGTAAGGAGAGATCCGTTCGGTCTGACGCTTTCGCTTACCGAAGGCTATGAAGACCACCCGATCTATAATGCGCTGAAGAACGTATACTGGGATGCTTCTCTGAAAACGGAAATCGCGACGGAGGTACCGGTAAAGGGTAAGAACTTCACAATCAAAGCGAACAATAAGAAGAAAGACGCTTTCGTATTTACGGAGCCGACTTACGACGGATGGTTCGGCTATGATTGGCATAAGCTTACGATCCAGGCAAACCAGTATGTTATCGATCTGAAGTATTTCAACCTCGTAGAGATCTCTGCATCTCTGTCGAACGAGAGCTACACAACGGAAGACCGATACATCGCAACAGACGGTACGACCACATACTACGTCTATCCGGTCTATGACCAGACAGGCAATCCGGTAAGTGGCGAGGCACACAGATTTACAGTAGACGAAGAAGGAAAAATCACAGAGGATTCGGAAGGCATTGCCGTCACACTGGCACAGCACGCTGACGTAAACAATACCGGTCTGATGATCCTGCACATTGGCGATGCATACGTGACACTCGACAGTACAGATCTTGGCTACGGCGCATATGATCCGAATGAGGAGACAGGTCTGTATGATAAGAGCGCAGATGAACTGACAAACTACTACTATTACTACATGGTAGATCCGGACACCGGAAAAGTGATCAATATATCATCTGACAGATACGTGGCAGTCAAAGGCAATGAGATCAGCATTGTAAGAATTACGGATGGCACGCACAATGAAATCCTCGAAACCACAGGTCTGTATAAACTGACAGTAAATACTGAAGCACAGACTGATCTGTGGGAGGCAAACGATGGCAGTGTAGAGAGAAAGAACGGATCTGCCACTGAGACACTCACCGGAACGATCTACACAAAACAGGATGGTCTGAAGGAAATCTTCTACAAGGAATTTGTATCGGCATCCGAACCGGGTTATTATGCGACACGGGAAAAAACAGCAGGCCAGGACGGAACCCTTAAATGGGGCGACTGGACATTCACAACTCTGAACGCTAAGGGTTATGTTCAGACAGAAAGTGTTCTTGCACTGCTTGATGAAGAACCGCTCAGCATGCTGGTTAACAAGGCAGACGGCACAGCTGTTAAAGTGACTGATGACGAGGATGAGAACCACGTTGGCGTCATGAGAGGATCTGAAGTCCTTAAGACAGAGACCGAAGAGCCGGTTGTAGATCAGGATGGAACAAAGACCGTTGTAGAGACAAAGTATTATCAGTACTATCATTATAATACTGAAACCAAAGAACTGGCGAAGCAGGATGAATATCGTGTCAGAGTCAAGACTACGACAGTCACCACTCCAGAAGGAACTCAAACAAAAACAACAGTTACATCAGTAATCGATATCTTAAAATACGATGTCGACGGTACGTTCACAGTAGCAGTTGAGAATGTATACTTCGACATGGAGAAAGTATATGCACTCGTTGGAGCAATGTCCTACAAGAAAGACAACGAAGTCCACGAACTGTATGTATACGAGAAAGATTATAATGATGTGCAAAACGCGCTGCTGCATCTGAAGAAACGGCCTGTTTATACGCTTACGGACGGCATGCTGACAGAAGTCACAGGCTACCTGCTCAGATGTGATGACGATGGTAAGATGTATGTGAACGAGAATGCTGCTAATGAAACGGAGCAGACCGGACTCACACAGGAAAAACTCATCATCACGACAGTATCAAGTGATCTTGATGTCATTGCAGATGACAATGTAATCGCAAAACTTGATCTGAATGACAAAGAGAGCTATGTAACTTACGACACAAGTAGCACGACAAAACCGCAGCTTGTTCTCAGGTTCGGTTCTCCGGTAGCAACGAAGAGCGGACCGCCGGATGCCGGTATGGAAGAAGACCATCCGGATATCGTTCCGGACGATGCAGTAGAAGAAGCAACACTGACGATCACAGGCCCGGTCAAGGGAATCGAGCTGAAGCCGGAACCACTTCCGACTAAGAAAGTGGCAACACCGGGTGAAGACAGCTATCAGCTGACACCGATCCTGTATCTGACAGAGAGCGGACTGATCGTCTACAAGAACGGCGACTTTGAATCCATGTTCGACGGAACCGTCTACACATCTACCAATGTTGTGGCGGAAAACCTGAAGGCACTGGAAAAAGTTGAGCCTGAACCGGAGGAGCCGGTTGAGAATCTCACGAACCCGATGATCACAATCCTTGAAGGACAGCCGATCCGTCCGGAACTTCTGACCGATCACATTGCGGTCGACCTGAACGGAACTTACTGGTACTTTGAGGAGAGGCTCATCACGGTTGGAGATGAAACCCAAACCGTAACCGAGTGGTCAGAGATCACAGGACAGACGACAGAAGCGACTCCGAGAAACAGAGTAACTATTGACGAGAACGGTGAGGTCACCGTCATCTGGAAGAATGAAGCGACAGGTAAAGAAGTAGAGTATCTGAAGACGGAACATGCAACCGTCAAACACGGTACGCCTGATGAAGACGGAAATTATAATCCGGATGAAGAAGGCTATTATGAAGAAGAAGTGCTCTATTATTACATGCCGGTATTCAGAACCGTTGGCGATACCACAAAAGTCGGCCACATCCGGGCAGGATCTGACGGTACAGTTATTTCGATTGATGCGGAATTTACACAGAAACTCCAGGATGACGACGACGGCACAAACTTCATGGATCAGCTGATCAGCGCACCGGAAGGCGACGTGATCATCCGTCTGAGGGATTCGAACGGATCCATTCTTGACGATGACACGAAAGCCGGAACAACCCCGGATGACACAGACATGTTGGCTGGCGGCAAGCTTACCATCTACTCTGACAGCGTGGGCCAGATCGGTACCGACGAGGATCCGATCGAGATGGAATTCGGAACATACGAGCAGAATCAGCTCGATCAGGAAGGCGTTGAAAGCGACACCGAATTCATCTTGACAGAGACTCATATGTACGTCGAACACGGCGACATGAAGGTTGATAAGAACATTGTCGTCGACAATGCAATCTGGGATGTCGGCACAAAAGACGGCAGTATTGTATTTGCCGACACGGTGGACGCTAAAGATCTTCAGTACACGCTGACAGTTATCAACGGCGGCGACGCACAGCTTCGGACAAATAAAAAGCTTGAGACAGAGAAGGATGATGACGGCCACATTATTTCTTACAACTACTCCGATAATCCTGATGCGGTAAGTGACGGAGCAATCCGGATCAAGAAGCTGATGGTTTACGGAAAGGACGAAGCAGGAAACCAGAGCAGAGCAGAATTTGATGCCGGCGGTACTGTGGAAGTCTATGAAATCCGTGTTGTGGACGGCGACGTTGCGATGAAGGCGGGCGGAGATATCCGGTTCGACAATGCCATCGTAAATACAGTTGCCGGAAATGCAGCACTGGCAATGAAGGCCGGCGGAACACTCGGCATGCGTACAGGCGGAGGCAATGACTGCGGCGATTACGGAACACGTGCTTTCATCCAGGTGGAAGACGCAGATCCGACAGACAGCTACACAACGAAGCTGTCACTCGCAGGCGGAAATATCGGCATGGATGACAATCATCTGATCGTTGATATTCCGGAAGCAGTTACGCTCCAGATACCGGAAGTTGATAATATTTACATTGATTCTCTGGTACTGACACCGCAGCATACTGAAAAAGATGAAGACGGCAGCATTATTTACAAGGATGTCACATCCATCACAGAAGAAGACCTCGGACTGGATATTGCGAGAGTAATTCACCCGGACAACCCGATGGTTGACGAGTACACCGGAACCGAGATCAACCCGGACGGAACAGAAGGAACCGTTACAGGCGACGTAGTTGAGACAATCAAGGATGAAAGCCATATTGCGGATCTTCCGTTCCAGACCAGTGAAGAAATTGCACAGCGCATCGTCGACAAGTACGGCGAGAACTGGGCAGACGTACTCGACGCAGAAGAGATCAAGAAGATCCTGGCTGACGAGACTGTCAGAGACGTATTGCTTGACAAGCTGACCGACGAAGAAATTCAGACCATTCTGGAGAAACTCAGAACGGCTGAAGAACCGGTAAGTGAAGCGGACAAGAACCTGACAGAACAGATTATCAGCAGCGGCGATGAAGTCTGGAAGAACGTTCTGGCGCAGATCCTTGCAGACAGAATCAATGAGATCGGAAAGGCAGATGAAGCCGGCGTTATCACACCGGATATCACGAAGCTGACCGATGAGGAGATTCTGGCTATCCTGAACGGCTATCAGCCGGCAGAGGATGGCAGAGAAGCCTGGATCGAAGCAAAACGTCAGGCACTGAAAGACGCAGGTGTTGATAACACAGACACGATGACGGAAGAGGAGATTGATGCGGCACTGATCAGTCTCAGAACCGAAGAGAATCCGGTTAGCGCGGCTGACAAGGCACTCGCTGAACAGATTATCGGAAGCGGAGATGAAGGCTGGAAGGATGTCCTGAATCAGATCCTCGCAGACAGAATCAATGCAATCGGAGCAGCAGATGAATCCGGCACAATTACACCGGATATCACGAAGCTGACCGATGAAGAAATTCTGGCAATCGTCGACGGCCGCAACCCGGCAGAGGCTGACAAAGATGCATGGCGTGATGCAGTGCTCAATGCAGTCCTCGCGGTGAAGAAAGCCGACGGCAGCATGGCAGCAGCAGACGATGTTCTGAATGACCTGCTGAACACAGCAAGTGATGAAGAAACAGCAGCACTGCTCAAAGACCTGCTTGACCTGCAGACAGCAAAGGAAAGCACCGTGAAACCGGTTGCAGACCTGAATGATGTTCTGAACGGTCTGCTGACCGACGAAGAGAAGGCAGCACTTGCAGAGCGGGCAATGAGCGAAAAACAGTATCCGGCAGAAGAAGCAGCAGGCGGTCCTGCAGATCATCCTGCGAAACCGATCAACGTGGAAATCGGCGTCAGCACAGGCAATACAACCCTGTTCAATGAAGGCGATATTAATATCACGGTGACCGGCGGAACAGAGACACCGTCTGACCTGACAGCAGAGGACATTCGTTCCGAGCGCGGCAACATTGCCATTGACGTGAAGAACGGCAGCATCAATGCGGCAGGAGACGGCGCGCAGAACATCAACGGCGGAAATGTATCGCTGAACGCTTCCGAGAACATCGGAGCAGAGATAGCGCCGGTAGATCTGCAGCAGAAAGATACCGCAGACGTGGTTGCAGCTTCTGTAACCGGAACAACCGTCCTTCAGGACGAAAACGGCAAGTGGATTGTTGATACCAATGTCAGATACGACTGGGTACGCAAAGACATCAACGATGCGACGATGCGTCTGGATGCGAAAGCAGACAATGGCAGCGTCTATGTCAATGAGATCGAAGGCGGCACAGGACTCGGAACCATCGAAGCAGGACAGAATATCGGTCTCACCACAAACGGTGATGTGACAGATGTCCGCACAGATGAGGAAAAGACAGCAGGTAAAGACAACATCAAGGCCGAACGCGAAGTGAAGATCGAGACCATTGCGGATCCGGAAGCGAATCCGGAAGGATTTACAGTCGGTACTAAGGATGATCCGATCGAAGTAAGCATCGGCAAAAACGGACACATGACAATCAAGGATCAGGGAGACATCAATGTCAATTCCGATGATCCGGACGACGACCTGTATCTCACAGCAGTTCCGACCAACGCAGACGCAGTCGTGAATGTCCACAGTGAAGGCAACCTGAGGCTCACCAACACAAACGAGGCAGCAGGCGGCACCGGAAACATGAACATTCATGACGCAACCGCAGGCAAGAACGTCATTGTTGAAGCAAAGGGTGATGTTACAGAAGGCAGTACTGTGATTGCAGGCGAAGATGCTTCTGTCATCGCTGACGGAAATGTGATCAAGGCAGAAGTTACCGGCGGCAACAACACATATGTTGCAGCAGGTGAGGATGTCACGGGCACAAACGTTACGGCGGGAGCTATAGCAACTGTTCAGGCAGACGATGATATTTACGACACGACCGTCAAAGGCGATGACGTAAGACTTACTGCTGACTCTAATGATGACGGATACGGCCAGGTCGGAACAAAAGAAAAACCGATCCAGGTTGATACCGCATCCGGAAGCAGCGGCACAGGTTCCCTGAACGCAACCGGCACAGCAGTCTATGTAAATGAAAACACAGGCGATCTTGCAATCGACAGCGTAAAGGCAACGGAAGGCGAAGCAGTCATTACAGCACCCGGAAGTGTCACAGACGCAAACAAAGACAGCGCTGTAAAAGACGCGGCAGATGCACAGAAAGAAGCAGCTGACGCAGACAACAAAGCAGATGCTGCCGAAGACAAAGCAGGAATCCTGGACCAGCATGCAGCCGGTCTTGAGGAGGAAGCTGCAAAGGCACGCGAGGAAGCTGAGAAAGCCCGTATAGCAGCTGAAATAGCAGCGATTGCGAAGCAGGCTGCAGAAGCAGAGAAAGCCGCACAGAAAGCAGCAGCAGCTGCACAGGCTGCACAGGAAGCAGCCGCACAGGCTGCACAGAAAGCTGCAGACAAGGCAGCAGCTGCGCAGACGGCGCAGAACAAAGCAGATGCATCCGCGGAAGCAGCGGCACTGGCTGAACTGGCAGCGCGGGCTGCAAATGGCGAAGTTCAGAAAATACAGAGTGATATCGAAGAGCTTCAGAACAGTCTGAACGATCCGGATCTGACCCCTGAACAAAAGGATGAGATTCAGGAACAGATTGACAACCTGAATAATGAACTTTCGGCGGCCCAGGAAAAAGCAGATCAGGCAGCCCGGGATGCAGCAGATGCAGCAGCAGATGCAGCAGCAGACAAGGCAGCGGCAGATGCGGCGAAAGAAGCAGCCGATCAGGCAGCCCGGGATGCAGCAGATGCAAAGACAGCAGCCGATCAGGCGGCACAGGATGCACAGGATGCGGCAGATGCGGTTCAGCAGCTGCTCGACGATGCTGAAGCAGCAGGTCCTGAATATGCTGAAGCAGCGCAGAAAGCAGTAG
>JNKK01000029.1 GCA_000702845.1 Lachnospiraceae bacterium FE2018 | reverse complement strand
AGGAATCAAGTCAAGAAAAGTGCATCCGCAACTGCCAGGAATTAAGGGATGCGGATGCCCAAAATCCAGAGAAATGAATCGGCCGAAGGAATCAAATCAAGAAAAATGCATCCGCAACTGCCAGAAAGCAGGGGATGCGGATGCCCAATCAGACAAAAGCCGGACAGAGCAAACGGCCGGAAGGATAAAAAGTGCATCCGCAACTGCCAGGAAGCAAGGAATGCAGATGCACAATCAGACAAAAGCCAGACAGACCAAGCTGTCAGAAGGAAAAAAAGTGCATCCGCAACTGCAAAAAAACAAGAGACGCGGATGCAGGATCAGGCCAACTCTGGACAGATAGAGAAACACGGATCATGAAAACTGCGTCCCGGGGCAGGCATGCCCCCGGAAACCCCATTTTGTATCAGATTGAGGAGGCGATACTATGCCACCCATTACAGGTGCGTGGGAAGCGGCACTTCGTCCGGAGTTCCGCAAGCCGTATTACAGGACATTATTTGAGACCGTAGGAAGAGAATACCGCACGGCTGTCGTCTATCCGCCTGCAGATGAAATCTTCAATGCGTTTCATTTTACACCGCTGGAGAAGGTGAAAGTGGTGATTCTCGGACAGGATCCGTACCACGAGCCGGGACAGGCTGAGGGGCTTTGTTTTTCAGTAAAACCGGGTGTGCAGATTCCGCCTTCGCTGGTGAATATTTATCAGGAACTGCACGATGATCTCGGCTGCACAATTCCCAATCACGGAAGTCTTGTAAAATGGGCGGAACAGGGGGTTCTGCTGCTGAATACAGTATTGACTGTACGCGCGCATCAGGCGAATTCGCACAGGGATATTGGCTGGGAACAGTTTACAGATGCTGCGATCCGCGTGCTGGCGGAACAGGATCAGCCGATTGTGTTCATTCTCTGGGGAAGGCCGGCACAGCGCAAGGCACCGATGATTACCAATCCGAATCATTTGATTTTGCAGGCGCCGCATCCGAGCCCGCTTTCTGCTTACAGAGGGTTTTTCGGAAGCAGACCATTTTCAAAAACAAATGCTTTTCTGCAGGCGAACGGTCTTGCGCCGATCGACTGGCAGATTGAGAACATAAGATGACAATACAGATTCCCGCTGACGGAGTTAGTATCCTCCTGACTGAATCTGCAGCATGCAGGGATATAAATGTGACGGATTTCTATGGCTAAAAAAAATAATCTTGTAAAAAATGCGTCGATCCTGATGGTGGCCACCATCATTTCCCGCATCATAGGTTTAATATACCGCCGGCCGCTCGGCGCAGTGCTGGGAGCAGTGGGTCTGGGTTACTACGGATTTGCGAGCAGCCTGTACAGTATTCTGCTTCTGATTTCGTCCTACAGCATCCCGATGGCGGTTTCCAAGATTGTCTCAGAGCGTCTGGCACTGAGGCAGTATAAGAATGCGCAGAAGGTTTTCCGCGGGGCGCTAATGTATGCAGTTATGGTTGGCGGCATTACGGCATTCATCGCTTTCTTCGGAGGATCATTTCTGCTGCCGGCAAACCAGCAGAACGCACTGCCTGCGCTGCGTGTTCTGGCCCCGACGATTTTTCTCTCGGCCATTCTGGGTGTGCTGCGCGGATATTTTCAGGCGCATCATACAATGACGCCGACGTCAGTCTCACAGATCGCGGAACAGATTGTTAATGCGGTGGTCAGCGTTCTGGCTGCCTGGCTTCTGATCCGGCATTTCGCACCGGGCGGTGGTGTGCAGGCAGCGATCTTCGGTTCCATGGGCGGAACGATGGGTACCGGAGCCGGCGTGCTGACAGGTCTTTTGTTCATGTGTCTGGTCTATGCGCTGAACCGGAAGTATTTTGCGCGTGAGCGAAGACGTGACCCGAACGGCGGAGAAGAAACCTATGGAGAAGTTTTCCGGGTGATCGCACTAATGATTACACCGGTCATTTTCACGACATTCGTCAATAATGCGAGCACTTATCTGGACAGCTATCTGTTCTCGAGTCTGCAGGGCGTGCGCGGGATTGCCTCCGAGACAATTTCGGCGGCATACGGAGAGTACAGCAACTACTATCTGCCGGTGATCAATATTCCGCTTGCACTTGCTTCTGCCAGCGCTTCAGCCATGATGCCGGAGGTATCCGGAGATTATGCGGTCGGGGATCTGGACCGCGCAAATCATCAGATTTCACAGACAATCCGTCTGACAATGTTCCTGTGCATCCCGTCAATGATCGGATTGACCGTGCTGGCCTACCCGATCATGGGAGTACTGTTTCCGTCTGCGACAGCGCTGGCGGCGAAGCTTCTGCTGACAGGATCGCTGTTTGTGCTGTTCGGTGCGCTCTCCACGATAACGGCAAGTGTCCTGCAGTCGATCGGAAAGCAGAGGACGGCATTGATCAATGCGTCTGCATCACTGATTCTGAATCTGGTGATTCTCGCAGTCATTCTGATGATCTGGCCGGCCGGCGGCATTTACTGGGTGATGCTCGCAAACCTGCTGTTTGCAGTTTTTTATACGGTACTGAACGGATTCATGCTGCACAAGTATCTGCGGTTCCGGAATGAACTGCTGCAGACCTATCTGTTTCCACTGCTGGCTTCAGCAGTCATGGGAGTGGCTGCGTTCGGCATTTATCAGCTGTTGTTCCGTCTGACCAGACGACCCTCAATAGCAGTCATCATTGCGATTCTGACCGCAATCCCCGTCTACCTGATCGGGTATGTTGTGATTTCCCGAACCACACGGGAAGAGATGCTGCATTACCCCATGGGGTCTAAGATTGTACGCGTGCTGGAACTGCTGCGGGTGTACCGCTAATCATAAAAAAACACTTTTAAACAGAGAGACCATGTGCTATACTGTACACGTTAATGAAAAAGAAAGAAGGAGGACATCCTAATGAAACATATTAAGACACTGAATACAAAGAGCCTTCAGAGCACAGTTAAAAAGGGTGGATGCGGCGAGTGCCAGACTTCCTGCCAGTCCGCATGCAAGACTTCCTGCACAGTCGGCAATCAGGTTTGCGAGCAGGAAAAGAAAAACTAAGAACAGCAGATAGTTGAATGACGCATAAGCGAGGTGTTTCAGGTGCTGTCGGAAGACACACCTGAGCACCTTTTGTTTTGCTTTTCAGTGGGAGGACAGTTTGGTACATTTATTTAAAAATAACGGATACAATATAGCACTGGATGTCTGCAGCAGCGCCGTCCACGTTGTGGATGATGTTGTATACGATGTGCTTGAGGTTCTGAACGACCTGCCTGGGCTTTGCTCTGCTGCCGCCGGGACCGCCGGTGCAGATCATCCTGCATCTGCAGAAGCATCCTGTACATCCGGCTGTGCAGAGAATGCCGGGAAGTGCAGTGCGGCGGAAGCGCCTGACTGCGCAGAAAGCACCGGGAAGTGCAGTGCGGCGGAAGCGCCTGACTGTGCAGAAAGCACCGGGAAGTGCAGTGCGGTGGAAGCGCCTGACTGCGCAGAGAATGCCGGTGACTGCGGTACGCTTGCAGATTCCTGCGGCAGCGGCAGTATCGTTCAGGGGGTTCAGACCAGACTTGATTCGGAGGCAGTTGTTTCACAGGTACAGGCAGTTCTTAACGGAAAATACGCCGGAGAAGAGATCCGCACAGCCTGTGAAGAGTGTGAGGAACTGCGGGCAGCAGGTATGCTCTATACAGAAGATGCCTACCGTCCGGCCATCGAGGAATTCGCGCAGCGGCAGACTGTCGTTAAGGCACTCTGTATTCACATCGCGCATGACTGCAATCTTGCCTGCAGATATTGTTTTGCAGAAGAGGGTGAATACCATGGCCGCCGCGCAATGATGTCCGCAGAGGTCGGAAAACAGGCCCTGGATTTTCTTGTGGCAAATTCCGGAAACCGGCGGAATCTGGAGGTGGACTTTTTCGGCGGAGAACCGACGCTCAACTGGCCGGTTGTCAAAGAACTCGTTGAATATGGCCGCTCCATTGAAGAAGCGCACAATAAGAATTTCCGGTTCACACTGACTACGAACGGTGTGCTGCTGAATGACGAAATCATGGAGTTCTGCAACCGTGAAATGGGAAATGTCGTTCTTTCCATCGACGGCAGACCGGAGACAAACAACCGCATGCGGCCGTTCCGCGGCGGACAAAGCAGTTACGGTCTCATCGTTCCGAAATTTCAGAAATTCGCGGAATTGCGCCATCAGAATAATTATTACGTGCGCGGTACCTTTACGCATTACAATCTGGATTTTGCAGCAGACGTGCTTCATCTGGCAGATCTTGGATTTAAGCAGATCTCAGTTGAGCCGGTTGTCGCACCGCCGGAGATGGATTACGCGATCCGGGAAGAAGATCTTCCGGTTATCATGGAACAATATGACATTCTGGCGCAGGAGATCATCAGGCGGGAGAAAGAGGGCCGCGGGTTTAATTTCTTCCACTTTATGATTGATCTGGAAGGCGGACCGTGCGTCTACAAGCGTCTTTCAGGCTGCGGATCCGGCACGGAATATCTTGCCGTAACGCCGTGGGGTGATCTCTATCCGTGTCATCAGTTTGTGGGAATCGATGAATTCTGTATGGGCAATGTCACAGAAGGCGTGAAGCGGGAAGATCTCGTCCTGAAATTCAAACACTGTAATGTATACGCAAAGCCCGAGTGTGCATCCTGCTTCTCAAGATTTTTCTGCAGCGGCGGCTGTGCGGCAAACGCACATCATTTTACAGGCGATATCAACGGTAATTACGAGATTGGCTGTGCGATGCAGAAAAAGCGCGTGGAGTGCGCGCTGATGATCAAAGCGGCGCTTGCAGATGGCTGAACCTGAGAAAAACCACAGAATTCTGCAAAAAAGAGTTGAGATTAGCCGGATTATCGTTTAATATATTTTAGTTGGAGCGAACTGTTCTTTACAGCGTATCCATATCATTTTATTAATTAGTTCCTTCAGCTGCGTGGAATGGTCATTGCAGACTGACTGAGAACCAATCACAGGAGTTGACAGGGTCATGAAGAAAAGTAAAAGTATTATTGTACTGGTAGTCATGCTGGTACTGACTGCACTGTTGGGCTACACCGTCAGCTTTGGCTGGGGTGAGAATCACACCGGCAGCGCACGTCACATTCACACAGGTCTGGATCTTTCCGGCGGTGTCAGCATTACATACGAAGCGACAGAAGGCAACCCGTCCATGGAAGATATGGATGATACGGTCTTCAAGCTGCAGCAGCGTGTTGACCAGTACAGCACAGAGGCACAGGTCTATAAGCAGGGTCTGAACCGTATCGCGGTTGAGATTCCGGGCGTCAGCGATGCCAATAAGATACTGGAAGAACTGGGCAAACCGGGTTCTCTGGAATTTCAGGATGAGGACGGAAATGTCGTTCTTGCCGGTACTGATATTGCGGGCGCGGAAGGTGTCGCAACACAGAATCAGACCACTGGTGAGCATCAGTACGTTGTAGAACTGACGCTGACCACAGAAGGCGCTGATAAATTTGCAGAAGCAACCGGCAATAATGTCGGCAAGCGTATTGCCATCGTCTATGACGGCAATGTTATCAGCAATCCGACCGTTCAGACAAAGATCACCGGCGGAAAAGCCGAGATTACAGGCATGAGCTCCATCGAGGAGGCGCGTAATCTTGCATCCAACATCCGTATCGGTTCCCTGTCGCTGGAACTGCAGGAGGTTTACTCCAATGTCGTCGGAGCGCAGCTGGGACAGGACGCGCTGGCTACCAGTGTTAAGGCAGGTATCATCGGCATCTGCATTGTCATTCTTCTGATGATCGTGCTGTTCCGTGTTTCCGGTCTGGCAGCAGGATGGGCGCTGGTCCTTTTTGCACTTCTGGACATTGCCATGATCAATGCGTTTGAGATCACCCTGACCCTGCCGGGTATTGCAGGTCTGATCCTGACGATCGGTATGGCCGTGGACGCAAATGTCATTATCTACACGAGAACAAAAGAGGAAATCGGCAACGGAAATACCATTCGCGGCGCGATTCGTGCCGGCTACAGCAAGGCTTTCTCCGCGATTCTGGACGGCAACGTCACGACGCTGATTGCAGCTGCAGTCCTTGCATTCCTTGGCACCGGTACCATTAAGGGATTCGCATATACACTGGCACTCGGTGTTATTATTTCCATGTTCAGTGCACTGGTTCTTTCCAGACTCCTGATCAATGTTTTCTACGGACTGGGTGCTAAGGACGAGAAATACTACGGCAAGATCGAGCCGCGTAAGGCACGCAATATCCTCGGAAAACGCGCCATTGCATTTACTATTTCCATCGTTCTGATCGCACTCGGACCGATCGGAATGGCAGTCAATAATGCGCGCGACGGACGTCCGATCAACTTCAGTCTGGACTTCATCGGCGGAACAGCTACAACGGTTGATTTCGGCGAGGACATGAGCCTTGAGGATCTGGACAGCAAAGTTCAGCCGGTTGTACAGGAAGTAACCGGAGACGCAAATATTCAGTTCCAGAAGGTAACCGCTTCCAACCAGGTTATCATCAAGACACGTGAGCTCTCTGTTGATGAGCGTGAACAGCTCAACACAGCGCTTGCAGATAACTTTGAAAAAGTAGATGCAGCGACAATTACTGCTGAGAATATCTCATCCATCATCAGTGGCGAGATGCGTTCCAACGCGATCCGTGCCGTGGTGATTGCGATTATTCTGATGCTGGTATATATCTGGATCCGTTTCCGCGATCTCCGGTTCGCAACCGCAGCGGTTATTGCGCTGGCACACGACATCCTGATTGTATTTATGTTCTATGTCGTATCACGTTCTTCCGTGGGCAGCACTTTCATCGCTGTCATGCTTACAATTCTCGGTTACTCGATCAATGCGACCATCGTTGTATTTGACCGTATCCGTGAAGCAATGGCATCAAGAGGCAGAACGCTGTCAGAGGGTGTCAATCAGGCAGTTACCGATACAATGACACGAAGCCTGTACACATCCCTGACCACGCTGATTACAATCTTCGTGCTTTACCTGATGGGTGTGCCGTCGGTCAAGGAATTCTCACTTCCGATTATCGTCGGTATCATTGCAGGTACCTATTCATCAATCCTGCTTGCATCTCCGGTCTGGTATATCTTTAAGACAAAGATCGGAAAGAACCGTGTCATCGAAAAACCGGTAAAAGCTGCAGCGGCAGGAACAGGATCAGCTGCGGCAGCGCAGTCAGCTGTCAATGCAGCCGGAACAGCCGGCAAGGCAGCTGCTTCCGCAGGTAATGCTGCAAATAAGGGCAGCGGAAAGAAACAGAAGAAGGATCGGAGCGAGCTGCAGAGCATCAAGCCGAAACGCGGCCGCAACCGGCGCGGTTAATCTGTGCCGGCCGGACAATGAGACTGATACCCGGGAGGTTTACCTTCCGGGTATTATTGAATAAAGGAGAGCTGTATGAGAGAAAACTGGGTGGTGGCCGCCAAGCGGGCGGACTTCTATGCCATTGCGCAGAAATTTCATATTGATCCTGTGATCGCCCGACTGATCCGCAATCGTGACGTAACAGGAGATGCTGCGATTGAAAAATATCTGAACGGGACACTTGCGGATCTCTGCGATCCCGCATTGCTGAAGGACTTGCCCGAGGCAGTGATGTTTCTGATAAAAGCGATTGATGACGGAAGAAAGATCCGGATTATAGGAGACTATGATATTGATGGTGTGATGGCTTCTTACATTCTGCTGCAGGGACTGTCGCGGCTTGGCGCAGATGTGGATGTCCGTATTCCGGAGCGGATCAGGGATGGCTACGGACTGAATGCAAGGCTGGTCGAACAGGCGCATGCCGACGGAAAGCAGATACTCATTACCTGTGATAATGGAATCGCAGCGGCGGATGAACTGGAGCTGGCATATGAACTGGGTATGCAGGCGGTTGTGACGGATCATCATGAAGTGCCGAAATCCATTGATGATGACGGGGCGGAGCATGTAATACTTCCGCGGGCGGAAGCGGTGATTGATCCCAAAAGGCCGGATTGTCCGTACCCGTTTAAGGGACTTTGCGGTGCGGCAGTTGCATGGAAGCTGATCACAGCACTTTACCGGCAGGCAGGAATTCCCATGGAGGAAGTCTGGGATTTTCTGGAGTATGCCGCATTTGCCACCATCGGGGATGTTATGGATCTCACCGATGAGAACCGGATCATCGTGCGGGAGGGACTTAAAAGACTCCGCGCGACAAAGAATCCCGGGATGGCGGAATTGATCCGGCAGAACAAAATCGAGCCGGATTCGCTGGATGTTTATCACGTCGGATTTATACTTGGGCCGTGTATGAACGCAAGCGGCCGTCTGGATACGGCCGGGCATGCGCTGGAATTACTGACAGCCGGAGAGGGGCCGGAAGCTGCCAGACTTGCAGGCGATCTGATCGCTCTGAACGCAAGCAGGAAATCCATGACAGTACAAAACGAAGAGGCTGCGATGCGGCTGATTGACAAAACAGGACTGGACAAGGACCGTGTTATGGTCGTTTATCTTCCGGACTGTCATGAATCACTGGCCGGTATTGTGGCAGGAAGAATCCGGGAGCAGTACAACAGACCGGTGTTTGTTCTGACGCAGGCAGCGGACGGCGTCAAAGGTTCCGGCCGCTCCATCGATGCCTATGATATGTATGCGGGGCTTTGCGGCTGCAGTGAGCTGCTCACAAAATTCGGGGGACACCGGCTGGCCGCAGGCCTGTCGCTGGCAGAAGAACAGATCGATGCTTTCCGGCGGCAGATCAACAGGCAGTGTACACTCTCAGAAGAGGATCTGATTCCTAAGACGGTAATTGACGTACCGATGCCGGTATCTTATGCGACAGTACAGCTTGCTGATCAGATCTCGCTGCTGAAACCGTTTGGAAAAGGAAACAGCAAGCCTGTATTTGCCGACAGAAAGCTCATGGTTTCGCAGCCGCGTATTTTTGGAATCAACAGAAATGTCGTAAAGTGCTGCCTTGTAACGCAGGACGGATACAGCATCGATGCCGTTTATTTTGGCGATGGCGGGCAATTTGTGAATGAAACTGCCGGGGGCGCGCTCATAGATGTGATTTATTATCCGGGGATCGATACGTTCCGGGGAAGAAATTCACTGCAGCTGACCATCACAAATTATCGCAGGAGCCGCTCTGATTAAGCGTTATAGATTGAATCTCAACCTTGAAAATGATATACTTAACTTTATTTATTGATTATGTGCGCACAAGGAGGAACTCATGAAAAAACTGGAAGATTATGTCATTAGTATCCCGGATTTCCCGGAAAAGGGAATTATTTTCAGAGATGTTACCAGCATTCTTCAGGATGCAGATGGTCTGAAGCTTTCCATTGATTCACTGCAGAAGTTTTTGGAAGGTGTAGACTTTGATGTGATTGCAGGAACAGAGTCCAGAGGATTTATTTTCGGCGTTCCGGTTGCGTACAATCTGCATAAACCGTTTATCCCGATTCGCAAAAAGGGCAAACTGCCGCGTGAAACTGTGTCCAGAGAATATGCACTGGAATACGGCACGGCAGAAATTGAGATTCATAAAGATGCGATTCAGCCTGGGCAGAAAGTTGTCATTATCGATGATCTGATCGCAACCGGCGGAACTGTTAAGGCAGCCGCAGAGCTGTTTGAAGAGCTGGGCGGAGAAGTGGTCAAAATGATATTTGTCATGGAGCTGGCAGGCCTGAACGGAAGAGAAAAACTGGCCGGATACGATATCGATTCCGCGATCATTTACGAAGGGAAATGATGAAATTATTCCAATACTTTTGACGAGTCCGCACTGTATTCAGGAGACAGCGTCCGGGAGAGGGCAGATCGGAGGTGTTCATGCGAGAGATTACGAATATTCAGGATAAGGAACAACTGAAGAGAGAAATTGCCGCACTGGACGCTAATGTGAAGTCCATGGAGGACTTCACGACGCCTGAGCAGCTCTATGAGGAACTGGTCCGTCTGTTGCGCAGCTATTATCCGGAGGGAACAATTGATATTGTCGAGCGCGCCTATGAAATTGCGCGGGTTGCGCATGACGGGCAGCTGCGCAAATCCGGTGAACCTTATATTATCCATCCGCTCTGCGTTGCAATTATTCTGGCGGATCTTGAGATGGACTGCGAAACACTGGTTTCCGCGCTTCTGCATGATGTCGTAGAAGATACAATTATGACAAATGAAGAGCTGACGGAACAATTCGGACCGGACGTCGCAATGATTGTAGACGGCGTTACAAAGCTGAGTCAGCTGTCCTATCAGGCGGATAAACTTGAGGAGCAGGCGGAGAACCTGAGAAAACTGTTTCTTGCCATGGCAAAGGATATCCGCGTCATTCTGGTCAAACTTGCAGACCGTCTGCACAACATGCGGACACTTCAGTATATGAAACCGGCCAAACAGCGGGATAAATCCCGTGAGACACTGGATATTTATTCTCCGATTGCCGGACGTCTCGGCCTTGCCAAGATCAAGAACGAACTGGAGGATCTGGCATTAAAATTCCTCTACCCGGAGGAGTACCAGAATCTGGTGGAACAGATCGATCAGAAGAAAGAAGTCCGGGAGGCTTTCGTCAAGTCAATCGAGGAGGAAGTCCGTCAGCAGATTGAGGCGGCGGGCATTCAGGCGGAAATCACCGGCCGCGTAAAACATATGTTCAGCATTTACAAGAAGATGGTGAACCAGAACAAATCGCTGGATCAGATCTATGATGTATTTGCGGTGCGCATTATTGTCCAGACAGTGCGTGACTGTTATGCGGCGCTCGGTGTCATTCACGAACTCTATACACCCATTCCCGGACGGTTTAAAGACTACATCGCCATGCCGAAGCCGAATATGTATCAGTCGCTCCATACGACGCTGATCAGCGCAAGCGGCAGACCGTTCGAAATCCAGATCCGCACGTTCGCCATGCACCGTGTCGCTGAATACGGTATTGCGGCACACTGGCGTTACAAATCAGGGGAGGAAGCACCGAAAAGAGTCGGCGATATCGATGAGGAAGAGAAACTGAACTGGCTCCGCCAGATTCTGGAATGGCAGCAGGATTCCTCTGATAACAAAGAGTTCATGAGCCTGCTTAAGAGCGATCTGGATCTGTTCACGGAAAACGTTTATGTATTTTCTCCGGCGGGCGATCTGAAGGCTCTGCCAAGCGGATCATGCACCATCGATTTTGCCTATGCAGTCCATTCGGCTGTCGGCAACCGTATGGTCGGCGCGCGGATCAACGGGAAGCTGGTGCCGATTGAGACCGTTCTGCAGAACGGCGACCGGATTGAGATTATTACCTCGCAGAATTCCCGCGGACCGAGCCGCGACTGGCTAAAAGTTGTTAAGAGCACGACGGCGCGCAACCGCATCAACCGCTGGTTCCGCGAGGAGAAAAAAGAAGACAATATTCAGAAAGGACGCGACGCTTTAATTGCATATGCAAAGCGTAAAGAGCAGCCGCTTTCTGATTTTCTGAAGCCGGCCTATATGGATCGTGTCATGCACCGCTACGGATTCAACGACTGGGAATCCGTACTGGCGGCGATTGGACACGGCGGTTTGAAGGAAGGGCAGGTTTTAAACAGGCTGCGCAGTGCATGGGAGAGCGATCAGGCGGCGCGGATTACCGATCAACAGGTGCTGGAATCCGTGCAGAGTCAGGAGAGCAGTTCCCATCTCACGGAGAATGAGCGGCATAAAGGCGGTATTACGGTGCGCGGCATCACAGATGTTTCCGTGCGGTTTTCCAAGTGCTGCAGTCCGATTCCGGGGGATGAGATTGTCGGTTTTGTTACGCGCGGCCGCGGTATTACGATTCACAGGACAGATTGTGTCAATATCATGACGCTTCCGGAATCTGAGCGCGACCGGCTGATTGACGCAGAATGGGCACCGGAACAGGATGGAAAGCAGAGTTACACTGTCGAGATCAAGGTGTTTGCGCAGAACCGCACCGGATTGCTGGTGGATATTTCCCGCATTTTCTCAGACAGAGGTGTAGATCTCACAGCGATCAACGTCAGGCTGAATAAACAGAACATCGCCACGATGGAGATGACGTTTGACGTTACCAGCAGAGATGAGCTGATGCAGATTATGCAGAAGATCCGTCAGGTCGAAAGCGTCACGGACGTAAGCCGTACTGTCGGCTGATGCAGAGACAGCGCACGTTTGTGCATGAATCTTCAGGTTTTGCAGAAAAAAGGATAAAAAAATGAACAAGTTAGAAATAAAAAGTCTTCTGCTTGGCAGTGTCATGACCAACTGCTATCTGCTGATGAACAAAGAGACCAGTGAGATGCTCATTGTTGATCCGGCGGATCAGGCGTTCGGAATTGAGAAACGTGTTGAGGCAATGGAAGCAAAGCCGGTTGCGATTTTGCTGACGCACGGACATTTCGATCACATGCTTGCAGCAGATGAACTTCGCAGAAAATACGGCTGTGCCATCTATGCGCATATAAAAGAGAAGGCGGTGCTCGAAGATCCGATGCTGAATCTTTCCGGTGTCTGGGAGTCGGGAACAGCCGTCAGTGCCGATCAATATGTGAAAGAAGGCGATCAGCTGGAGCTGGCCGGTTTTCAGATTCAGGTGCTTTTCACGCCGGGACATACACAGGGAAGCTGCTGCTACTATTTCCCGGAAGAAGGCGTTCTGATCTCCGGCGATACATTGTTCCAGGGATCCTGCGGACGGACAGATTTTCCGACTTCCAGTGTGCAGGATATGCTGAAGAGTCTGAAGCGGCTGGTTGATGAACTTCCTGATGATACTGCTGTTTATCCGGGTCACAATGCCCCGACAACCATTGCGGATGAGAAACGATGGAATCCGTTTATTCCGCGATGAAGATCCGGCTGATTTTTAATGAAAAGAAATTTGAATATGACATATTTAATCTGATCCGTGCATTTTATCCGGAAGCAGAAATGGAGATCCGGTATGAAGAGACGGATCAGTTTATGTCCGAAGAGGCAGAGCCGTCTTCCGGGGAAGAAGATCTTCCGGATTTTGTCTGGCGGATCAGATATGAATCCGGTCGGATCTTTGTCGAAACGGTTTATGCAGGGAATCAGAAAACCGGCAGAGAAACTGAGCCGGAAGAGCAGAATCAGACGATTGTGCGCGAGACCCTGCATCTGACAGATCCGGACAATCGGACAGAGACGAAAAACCAGCTGAAAAGGCTGGTTTATTCAGGCCTCGTAAAGTATTGCAGTCATGATCTTCCATGGGGGGATCTCTCCGGAATCCGGCCGGTCCGTCTTGTGACAAAAATGCTTGAGGAAGAGCATCTCTCTCCGGCAGAAGCGGCGAAGATGATGCAGTCGCGCTACTGCGTAAGTCCGCAAAAAGCACAGCTTGCTGCATCTGTTGCAGAACGTGAGCAGACCCTTCTGAAACAGTTCGATTACCGCAGCGGTTACAGCCTCTATGTGGACATTCCGTTCTGTCCGTCCATCTGTCTTTACTGCACGTTCGGATCACACCCGCTGAGCGCATGGAAAGAAGCGGTCGGCCCGTATCTTGCGGCTTTGTACCGGGAACTGGAAATGATCTCGGAACTGATGCGGGATGTGAGGCTTGATACGATTTATATCGGAGGAGGAACGCCGACTTCGCTGTCACCGGATGAGATGAATGATCTGCTGACCCGTCTGGAACAGTTGTTTTCATTTTCAGATCTAAAGGAATTTACGGTTGAAGCCGGACGGCCGGATACCATTTCGGACACAATGTTATCAGTGCTTGCCGCGCATCCGGTATCCCGTATTTCAATCAATCCGCAGACGATGCACCAGAAGACACTGGATCTGATTGGCCGGCGGCACACAGTTGCAGAAACAGAAAATGCATTTCTGCGCGCCAGAGAGATGGGCTTTGACAATATCAATATGGATATGATCGTCGGACTGCCGGGTGAAGGCGCAGAGGAAGTTGCCGCCTCACTTCGCGCAATCGAGCGCCTTGCACCGGATGGTTTTACGGTACATTCGCTGGCATTGAAACGTGCGGCGCGGATGAACCGGTTCCGTGAAATCTGGCGGCCGGTATCTTTTGAAAACTCAATCGAGATCATGGATGCTGTCGCAGAGGGCGCTGCGCGTATGCAGATGTCGCCGTACTATCTGTACCGCCAGAAAAATATGGCGGGGAATTTTGAAAATGTCGGCTATGCAGCCGGGGGAAAAGCCTGTCTTTACAACATCCTCATCATGGAGGAAAAGCAGACGATTGTGGGCGCCGGCTGCGGCGCGGCAACAAAACTGATTTTGCCGGACGGCAGCAAAGGCGGCCGCGCGGGAAATGTCAAAAGTCTGCAGGATTACCTTGTGCGGACAGATGAAATGATGGAGCGCAAGCGGGCGTTAATCATAAACCAGTAATAATAATCATTTCATGAATTATCATGTGATAGAAAGATAAAGGAGAAATAAAATGGCCATGAAAAAGAAACCCGTTACCGGAATGAAAGACATTCTGCCGCGGGAGATGGAGATCCGTGATTATGTGATCGGTCTGATTAAGCAGACATATGCGACATTCGGGTTTACGTCGATGGAGACGCCCTGTGTCGAGCACATAGAGAATCTGAACAGCAAGCAGGGCGGCGAAAACGAGAAACTCATTTTCAAAATCCTGAAGCGCGGCGAGAAGCTGCGTCTGGCAGAGGCGAAAGAAGAGGCAGATCTCGTTGACGGCGGTCTCCGCTATGATCTGACGGTCCCGCTTTCCCGTTACTACGCGAACAATGCTGCGGAGCTTCCGGCTCCGTTCAAAGCGCTGCAGATGGGAAATGTCTGGCGCGCAGACAGACCGCAGCGCGGCCGCTACCGTCAGTTTATGCAGTGTGATATAGATATTCTGGGAGAGGCGACGAATCTCGCAGAGATCGAGCTGATTCTGGCGACGACGACACTGCTCGGAAAACTGGATTTCTCGAATTTTACGATCCGCATCAATGACCGCCGGATCCTGCGTGCTATGGCGGCTTACAGCGGTTTTCCGGATGACTCCTATGACACGGTTTTCATTATTCTGGACAAGATGGACAAGATCGGTCTGGACGGCGTCGCAGAAGAACTGGAAAAGGAAGGGTACGCGAGAGAGGCAATCGATCGTTATCTGGAGTTGTTCCGCATCATTACACCGGATGCAGCTGGCGTACAGATCGCAAAAGAGAAGCTGGAAGGATATCTGGATCCGGCAGATGCAGATGCACTGGCAGAGGTGATTGAAACCGTAGACGCAATCAAACGCGCTGATTTCCGTATTGTGTTTGATCCGACGCTGGTTCGCGGCATGTCCTATTACACCGGTCCGATTTTTGAGATTGCAATGGATGAATACGGCGGATCAGTCGGCGGCGGCGGACGCTATGATGAGATGATTGGCAAATTCACCGGGCAGAACGTTCCGGCGTGCGGCTTCTCCATCGGGTTCGAGCGGATTGTCATGCTTCTGCTGGAGCGGGATTTCCAGGTTCCGACCCGTCCGCAGAAGAAAGCATATCTGCTTGATAAGCGTCTCTCGGCAGAACAGGTCAGACAGGCGACCATCCGCGCAATGCAGGAACGCGAAGAAGGCAAGGCCGTCAACGTGCTTATTATGAAAAAGAACAAGAAGTTCCAGAAGCAGCAGCTGAACGAGGAAGGTTATACCGAGATCGAAGAGGTGTTTGCTGACTGAAGGATGGGAATAATAGTATTAAAAATATAAAACATACAAAGGAGAATATACACCATGGCAGAAAGTATGCAGGGACTCCGGCGGACGTGCAGGTGCGCTGAAGTCACGGAAAATATGATCGGAAACACGGTTACCCTGATGGGATGGGTGCAGAAGAGCCGCAACAAGGGCGGCATTGTGTTTGTAGATTTACGCGACCGGTCAGGCCTGATGCAGATTATTTTTGAGAACGGACCGATCGATTCGGAAGGATTTGCCCGCGCTGCATCTCTGCGCAGTGAGTTTGTTATTGCAGTGACCGGAGTGGTTCAGAAACGTGCCGGCGCTGTAAACGAGAAGCTTGCGACAGGTACCATCGAAGTGCAGGCGAATGATCTGCGCATTCTCTCCGAGGCGGAGACACCGCCGTTCCCGATTGAAGAGAACAGCAAGACCCGTGATGAGGTTCGTCTGAAAAACCGTTATCTGGATCTGCGGCGCCCGGATCTGCAGCGCAACCTGATGCTGCGCTCGAAAGTGGCGCACCTGACGCGGGAATTCTTCTACAATGAGGGATTTCTTGAGATCGAGACACCGATGCTCGGCAAAAGCACTCCGGAAGGTGCACGCGATTATCTGGTGCCGAGCCGCGTACATCCGGGCAGCTTCTACGCGCTTCCGCAGTCTCCGCAGCTGTTTAAGCAGCTTCTGATGTGTTCCGGATACGACCGCTATATCCAGATTGCGCGATGCTTCCGCGACGAGGACCTGCGTGCGGACCGTCAGCCGGAATTCACACAGATCGACATGGAACTGTCTTTTGTTGATGTCGAAGATGTGCTGGATGTAAACGAGCGCTATCTGAAATATCTCTTCAAAGAGGCGCTTGGTGTCGAAGTGCAGACACCGTTCCGCAGAATGCCCTGGCAGGAAGCGATGGACCGTTTTGGATCCGATAAACCGGATCTGCGTTTTGGCATGGAACTCGTGGACGTATCAGACGTTGTGCGTGACACGGATTTTGTCGTATTCAAAAATGCGCTTGAGAAACGCGACGGTTCGGTCCGCGGCATCAATGCAAAAGGACAGGGCGGCATGGGACGCAAAAAAATCGACAAACTCGTGGAGTTCGCAAAAGGATGCGGTGCCGGCGGACTCGCTTATATCGCGCTTCAGGAAGACGGAACACGGAAATCCTCCTTTGCAAAATTCTTTACAGATGAGCAGATGCAGAAGCTGACGGATGCCATGCAGGGTGAGCCAGGTGATCTGCTTCTGTTTGCGGCAGATCGCAACAAGATTGTCTGGAACGTGCTTGGCGCGCTCCGCCTGCAGTTTGCTGAAACACTTGGTCTGCTGGATCCGCAGAATTATCAGTTTGTGTGGATTACTGACTTTCCGCTGCTCGAGTGGTCGGATGAAGAAGAGCGCTTTGTCGCTATGCATCACCCGTTTACAATGCCGCAGGATGAAGACTGGAAGAACATCGATGCAGATCCGGGCAGCGTCCGCGCAAAGGCGTACGACATCGTTCTGAACGGAAATGAAATCGGCGGCGGCTCCGTCCGAATCCATCAGAACGATATTCAGGAGAAAATGTTCGAAGTACTCGGATTCTCCAAAGAAGAAGCATATGAACAGTTCAGCTTCCTGCTGAATGCATTTAAATACGGCGTTCCGCCGCATGCAGGACTCGCTTACGGACTGGACCGTCTTGTCATGCTGATGGCCGGCGCGGATTCCATTCGCGACGTAATCGCATTCCCGAAGGTCAAGGATGCATCCTGCCTGATGACAGAGGCGCCTGCACCGGTTGCGGAGAAGCAGCTGGAAGAGCTTGGAATTGCTGTTGCAGAAGAGGAAGCAGCTGAATAATATAGTCGCGCAGCCGTGCACGGAAATGGGGGTCAGGTATGAAAAAAGAAGAATTTGTATACACATCACGGGACGGAGCAACCGGGATTCATGCAATTTCCTGGGCACCGGACGGAGAAGTCCGCGGTGTCCTCCAGATCATTCACGGAATGATTGAATTTATTGACCGATATGACCGTTTTGCGCGGTTTATGACGGAAAATGGTTTCTATGTTGTAGGAAATGATCATCTCGGTCACGGAAAATCCGTCATAGATGCAGATGCATATGGATACTTTGCGCAGCCGAAGGGAAATGAATGCGTCGTCAGTGATATCCGGAATCTCCATCGCAGGACTGCCGAGAAATATCCGAATGTTCCGTATTTTATGCTTGGCCACAGCATGGGTTCATTTCTGGTGCGTCAGTATATGACACTGTTCGGCGCTGAACTGTCCGGTGTGATTGTAATGGGAACCGGTTCACAGCCCGGCGCCGTGCTGAAACTCGGAAAGCTGCTGGCCCGCGCAAATGCAAAACGCCACGGCTGGCATTACAGGAGTGCCGCGCTTCAGAAAATGGCGCTTGGTTCCAACAATAAACCGTTTGAACCGGCCCGCACGCCGGCTGACTGGCTGACAAAAGATGAGGCAATTG
Source organism: Lachnospiraceae bacterium FE2018 (assembly GCA_000702845.1). Lineage (GTDB taxonomy): Bacteria > Bacillota > Clostridia > Lachnospirales > Lachnospiraceae > CADBRN01. The sequence continues at coordinate 15,042 of JNKK01000029.1, read as the reverse complement.
TCGATGCCTATCTGAGGAATCCGCTGAATACGTTCATGTTCACGGTCAACGGTTACTATGAGATGTTCCGCGGAATCGAGTGGGCTCAAAACCGGGCATATCTGAAAAAAATCCCGAAGGATCTGCCAGTGCTTTTTGTATCCGGTCAGGATGATCCGGTCGGAGACATGGGAAAAGGCGTGCAGAAGGCATTCCGGGAACTCAGCCGTTACGGCATCCGTGATCTGCAGATGAAGCTGTATCCCGGCGACCGTCACGAGATCCTCAACGAAACAGATCATGAAATTGTCGATGCAGATCTGCTGACCTGGCTTGAGGCACGGCTGTAAACCCCGATTTGAAAATAATAATGAAAGAGGATTTATGAAATGAAAATGTTACTAGCCATCATCCAGCAGGAGCTGGCGGTAGGGTTCGCCCGGGCTGGTTATGATGAGAAATATGCCGGTGTTACGATTTCCAACCGGCCGGATCTCTGCGAATACCAGTGCAACGGCGCAATGGCAGCGAAGAAAGAATACGGGAAAGCACCGCGCGAGATTGCGCAGGATGTGGCGGATGCACTTGCGGGGAGCGATGTCTTTTCTGAAGTATCTGTAGCCGGTCCCGGCTTTATCAATCTGAAAATAGCAGACAGCAAACTGGCAGAATATCTCAGCATCATGGCTGAAGATCCGGAACTGTCTGTCTCTCCGGTCTACGCAAAACGTAAAATTATCATTGATTACGGCGGTCCGAATGTGGCGAAACCGCTTCATGTCGGTCATCTGCGTTCTGCTATTATCGGAGAGAGCCTGAAGCGCATGGGCAGACGGCTCGGACACGAGGTAATCGGCGATATTCATCTGGGTGACTGGGGCCTCCAGATGGGTCTGATCATGACAGAACTGCAGGAGCGCAAACCGGAGCTTCCTTATTTTGATGAGAACTATACCGGAGATTATCCGGAAGAAGCTCCGTTTACGATCAGTGAACTGGAAGAAATTTATCCGGCTGCAAGTGCTCGTTCAAAAGAGGACGAGGCATATCGTGCGCGGGCGCTGGAGGCGACCCATATGCTGCAGGAAGGCAAACGCGGTTACCGTGCACTCTGGCAGCACATCATCAATGTCTCGGTCACAGACCTGAAGAAAAACTACGAAAAACTGAATGTCTCATTTGATCTCTGGAAGAGTGAGTCCGATGCCCAGCCTTATATTCCGGATATGGTGCAGAAGATGAAGGACGACGGATTTGCCTATTTGGATCAGGGCGCACTTGTCGTTGATGTCGCAAAAGAAGAAGATACGAAAGAAGTACCGCCGTGTATTCTCCTGAAGTCGGATGGCGCTTCGCTCTATACGACAACGGATCTGGCGACACTTGTAGAGCGCATGAAGCTGTTTGCACCGGATGAGGTTCTCTACGTCGTTGATAAGCGTCAGGAAATGCATTTTGAGCAGGTATTCCGGTGTGCGCGAAAGACAGGAATTGTTCCGGAAAATGTTCGGCTCTCATTCCTTGGCTTCGGTACGATGAACGGAAAAGACGGAAAGCCGTTTAAAACCCGTGAGGGGGGCATTATGCGTCTTGAGACCCTGATTGCTGACATCAATCAGGAGATGTATCAGAAAATTGTTGAAAACCGGAGTGTGCGCGACAAAGATGCAGATGATACGGCCAAAATTGTCGGCCTGTCCGCACTGAAATACGGTGATCTTTCAAATCAGGCTTCCAAAGATTATATTTTTGATATTGACCGTTTCACTTCCTTCGAAGGAAATACAGGTCCGTATATTCTCTATACAATCGTGCGCATCAAGTCGATCCTGAGCCGTTATCAGGAAGAGCTGTCTGACGGTCAGAATGTGTCAGGGGCAGCAGAAGGAAGTGCTGACAGCGCTTCTCAGGCAACGGAGAACAGCGGCGTTGCAGAACAGAATGCACAGACAGCAGACAGTTTTGCAGCTATCCTTCCGGCGGCGTCAGATGTTGAGAAGACACTGCAGCTGCAGCTTGCGCGTTACAATGAGGCGTACATGAATGCGTTCTCAGATCTTGCGCCACACAGGCTCTGCGCCTATATTTATGAACTCTCCAACAATTTCAACAGTTTCTATCATGCGACGAAGATCCTGTCAGAAGAGAATGCTGAACAGAAAAAGGCCTGGATCAGTCTGCTTGATCTGACACGGAAGGTTCTGGAAGATGCGATTGACGGACTCGGTTTCTCGGCGCCGGAGCGGATGTAATGCGGAAAATACTGTTTTTGTTTGATATGGACGGGACAACAAATGAATCCGGTCCCGGGATCAAAAAGAGCGTTGCAATCGCGCTGGAAAAGCAGGGGATTACCACTTATAAAGAAGAACAGCTTGATCAGTTTGTAGGACCGCCGCTCAGACAGTCTTTTATGACATTGTTCGGATTTACGGAAGAACAGGCGGCACAGGGCATTCAGGATTACCGTTCCTATTATGCGGTCAAAGGAAAATTTGAAAACCGCATGTATCCGGGAATTCCGGAACTTCTCGCGCATATGAAAGAGGCCGGAATCCTGTGCGGAATTGCGTCCTCAAAACCAGAAAAATTCGTCGTTGAAATACTGGAACATTACGGTGCGGCACAGTACTTTGATATCGTTGCCGGTGCATCAATGAGTGAACAGCTGGTCGAAAAACCGGATATTATACGGCTTGCCCTGAGCCGGGCCCGGGAGCTTGGACTTCTTGATGACAGCGGTATGGTGTCAGGAATTTCTGCAGGTGCAGATAACACCGGGGAGACAGAAGACAGGGCTGCAAACGAAGCGCTGCCTGATGTGTGCGCCGGCCGATCAGAAGTATGGATGATCGGGGACCGCAGCTACGATGTGACAGGTGCGCATGAATGCGGTCTGCCGGTAATCGGTGTGACATATGGTTACGGAAGCCGCCGGGAACTTGAAGAAGCAGGTGCCGATCTGATTGCAGACACTGTTCAGGAACTCGAAAGAGCAATTTTTTCCATTGCGGAGCGGATATGAAAAAACGTAAGATGTTATGGGATATTGTATATCCGTCCGTCTATATGCTGCTGGCGGTATTCGCGGTGACAATTGTCGTTTCAGTCATTGCGGGTCTGATTACAGGAACTTATGATATCAACAGTGATGCGCTTCGGCCGGTTCCGCTGATCGCAAGTGCGGTTTTTTATGTGTTTGTTCTTCTTTCACAGAGAAAACAATTTCAGCTGGACGAGATGCGGTTTGGCCCGGATCGGAAGAAACTGCAGATCTCTGTACTGATTCCTGCGATCCTGACTGCGATGTGTGCGGCGGATGTTCTGGAGCATGTAATTGACAGGCTGGGATTATATGAACTGTTTCCGCAGTACCAGTCAGTTGCCGTGCAGACTTTCCACGGGCAGAACGTACCGCTGCTGATTCTGACCACAGTGATACTGGCACCGCTGGCAGAAGAAATGATGTTTCGCGGTATGACATACCGCAGGGCAAAATTCTGGCTTGGAGCGAGGCGTGCGGCGTTTCTGTCTGCAGCGCTCTTCGGGCTGTATCACATGAACGGCGTGCAGTTCGTATTCGGCTTTTTTCTGGCACTCCTGTTTGCCTGGGTCTACGAAAAGACCGAAACATTGCTGGTACCGGTGTTCTGCCATGCAGCCGCGAATGCCTGGGAGCTGATTCTTGAATACGGAATTGACGTGCCTGCAAGACTGACGGAGACCGGAAGAAATATCCTGCTGGCAGCAGAGGCTGTGATCTGTGCTGCCGGGTTTGTGTATTTGTACAGACAATTTTTGCGCAAAACAGACTGAGGGTTTTTGCTGTATGACGATTGCAGACAGCTATGCTTCAGCGGGCGCAGGCAGGATGTCAGGTGAAGTTTATGGAGCAGGAGAAGTTATTACTGCAGATTGAAGAAGAACTGGTACAGGGTGACAGGAAGGCAATGCTGGCACATTGCAGCGAGGCACTCGACGGCGGAGTGAAAGCACGAACGCTTCTGGATAATGCGTTAATTCCCGGAATGCGCAGAGTGAGTGAAAAGTTTCACAGCGCTGAAGGAAGCGTTCCGGAAATCATGCTCTCATCACGTGCAATGAATGAGGCAGTGGAACTGCTTCGTCCGTATATTCTGCAGGCGCGGGGTGATATTCACGGGCGTGTCTGTATCGGAACCGTTGCCGGAGATCTGCATGATATCGGAAAAAATCTTGTGGCAATGGTGCTGGAAAGTGAAGGCTTTGAGGTGATCGATCTGGGTGTCGATGTAACACCGGAACAGTTTGTGGAAACAGCAGTAGCGGAAAAGTGTGATATCATCTGCTGTTCGGCACTGCTCACAACAACAATGCCGGTCATGAAGGAGGTTGTGGAGGCGGTCAGAAAGGCCGGACTTCATGATCAGATCAAAGTGATGATCGGGGGGGCTCCTGTTTCGGAGGCTTTTGCGCAGGCCATCGATGCGGACGGCTATTCCGGCGATGCAGTATCTGCCGGAGAGACAGCGCGGAAACTGCTGAAAATGATTCGCCTGACAGAGTGAATTGCGTCATTCTGACAGCGAAAGATCGTCAGGATGTTCCCGTTCGAATCAATAACATATGAAACAGACTTGTATGTCATTACCGGAACTGCCGGGGTGTCATGCCGGTCTGTTTTTTAAATACCTTCGTGAAATAACTCTGGTCATTGAAGCCGCAGGAAATTGCAATTTCCATAATCGGAAAATCTGTGTTTTTTAAAAGCTCCAGCGCGTGTTCTACCCGGATCTGATTCAGATAATCCTTAAATGTCAGACCGGTAACTTTTCTGAACAGAGCAGAAAGATAGGATGGATGAACACCGGCTGATTTTGCTGTGGAAGCCAGTGTTACCGGTTCAGAATAATGGTTTGACAGGTATCGGATTGCGTGCGTAATAGCACTGTGATGCTGGTCTGATTCAATAAACTGTTCCGTAAACACATCAATATTGTCAGAGAGAATATAGCAGATCTCATTAAAATCGCCGGTAGAACTGATTTCCCGGATCAGCTTTTCGTTCAGATCCAGAATCCGCTCGGCATCGCCGTCGCGGTCGATAGCGGCGCGGGAAAGAAGCGCACACAATTCGATGACGCGGATTTTCAGCTTATCGATTTCATAAGATTCATAGAGCAGCAGAAAACCGAGCAGTTCATTCAGGGCCAGTCTTGCGCCGATCGTATCTGCGCGTTTTGTCCGCGCAATCAGTGTGTTTTCCAGCTGGATCGGATAGGATTTCTGCGCGGCAGGGGTAAGATTTTTATAGTTCTGCAGCGCTTCACTGATGCGGGACTGCTGCAGTAGACGCTCGCTGCCTGCACGCATCATTTCTTTTGTTCCACGCAGATAGCCGCCGACCAGATAGGAGAGCAGATTGCTGATCTGCGTCGCATGAACCGGAGAAATGACAGGAATCGTTTTGGCGCATGCATCGAGAGCAGACATATCATGTTCGTTCAGATGATGTTTTTGCTGAAATGTGCGTGTCATTGCTTCATCCGGCTCCTCGAGCAGGAAAGGACCGGCAATGACGACGCCGTACTGCTGCCGACGGTTTGTGATTGGAAACGCGATATTATATGCCCCTGCATGACAGGTGTAGAAATAAGAACTTCCCATGGTGCCTGCCTGACGGTTTGCACGGAGTTTTTCCTGCTGACAGGGTTCGCCGGTTTTGAGGATTTTTTCGACAATTGTGCAATAAGGAGCTGACTTCCCAATGGAAAGCAGGACATTCCCGCCATTATCCGCCAGATGAACATGAAGCCCGGTACATACCTGAAAGGAGGTCAGGATTTGTTCCAGCTCATCCAGTGAATAAACCTGTTCCGGAAACGGGGTATATGGGGGTTTGAGATCAGCAGAAGCCATAGATGATTCCTCATTCCTGTGATAATTTGCGTTTCTGACAATCAAAAAATGTAAAAACTTGCGCACTTCAACAATAGCATAAAAAATTACAAAAATCATTAAAAAAATACAAAAAACCGTCAAAAACTATTGTTATTATTTGACCATAAATTAAGACAGGACGTTAGATGATGATTGATCAGTTAACGCAGACAAAATGAAACGAAGAGAGGAGATTTAAAATGGCAATTTTAGATGATATTTCCGAACAGCTGCAGAAGGGTAAAAAGAAAAAAGTCGTAGAGTTCTGTCAGCAGGCACTTGATGAAGGTATTCCGGCAGGTGAGATCCTGAACAACGGTCTCCTCGCAGGTATGGATATTGTCGGTGCGAAATTCAAAGCAAATGAAATTTTCGTTCCGCAGGTTCTGGTAGCAGCTCGTGCAATGAACGCAGGCGCTGAGCTTCTGAAGCCGCATCTGCAGGCAGGTGAAGCTATAAACGCAGGAAAGATCTGCATGGGAACTGTTAAGGGCGACCTGCATGATATCGGCAAAAACCTGGTTATTATGATGTTCGAAGGCAAGGGCTTCGAAGTTATCGACCTCGGTGTTGACGTTGCTCCGGAAACATTCATCCAGACTGCAATTGATGAGAACTGCGACATTATCGCATGTTCCGCACTTCTGACAACCACCATGCCGATTATGGCTGACGTTGTCAAAGGCGCTGAGGAAGCTGGTATTCGTGATAAAGTTAAGATCATGATCGGGGGCGCGCCTGTTACACAGGATTTCTGCGATCAGATTGGCGCAGATGCGTTTACGCAGGATGCAACCAGCGCAGCAGAGAAGGCACTGGAGCTGGTAGGTGCATAAATCCGATCCTCTCGCTGATGTCTGGTGCGGAAAACGCAGGTAAACAGAATTCAGCAAGTTTTTACAATTTTTTTACGGGAAAAAGGGTTTCGAAAGAAACCCTTTTTTTATACAATAAAATGTAACAGTTATTATACAATAAACACATTAAACACATCACAGGGCGGAGTGCGATATGAAAGAGATCAGACTGGAAGGAACCGGGAAAAAAGAAAATCTGCTGGAACGGCTGCAGAAGGAACAGATTTATCTTCCTGCTCCCTGCGGCGGCCGGGGAGTGTGCGGAAAATGCAGGGTGCGGTTTGTTTCAGATGCACCGGATCCGTCAGCTGCCGGGAAGAAGTATTTTACAGAGGAAGAACTGGCGGCGGGCTGGCGTCTTGCATGTCGTGTGACGCTGGAAGGTCCTGCCGTCATTGAACTCCCGGACGCTGACGAGGACGAGATTGTAGCAGCTACCGGCTTTTCCGGTGACGGGAACTCATCCAGAACAGATTCAGCTGATCTGTATGCAGATTCGGATGCCGCAGACTATGTGGTTGCAGTCGATATCGGAACAACCACACTGGCAGCTTCACTGGTAGACCGCAGCAGCGGCCAGGTACTGAAAACGGTCACATCTGTCAATCATCAGCGCGCATACGGAACAGATGTTGTCTCACGTATGGATGCATCCAATAACGGAAAAGCAGAAGAACTGCAGCAGTCGATTCTGAATGATCTTGCAGGCATGTCGGAAAAACTTGGCATGAATCCGGAAACGGCTCCGTTCGTGATTGCAGGCAATACGACCATGCAGCATCTGCTGCAGGGACTCTCCTGTAAAACGCTCGGCGTCGCGCCGTATGATCCGGTGGATATTTCGCTGCACAGTTGGAGAAACATGCAGATGATGCCGGGAATCAGCACCTTTGTCGGAGCAGATATTGTCAGCGGCATGATTGCCGTAGATATGGATCAGAGCGATGAAGTCTGTCTGCTGGTAGACCTGGGTACAAACGGTGAGATGGTCATCGGCAGCAGAGAGAAGATGGTTTCTGCGTCCACAGCAGCAGGTCCTGCATTCGAAGGCGGAAACATCAGCTGCGGCGTTGCAGGCATCCCCGGGGCGATCAGTTCCGTGTCGATCGAAGACGGAGAAGCGACTGTCGGAACAATTGGTGACCGTCCGGCAATCGGCCTTTGCGGAACAGGTGTACTGGAAACGGTATATGAGCTTCTGAAAGATGAGCTGATCGATGAGACAGGCCTGATGGACGACGACTATTTCGACGACGGCTTTCCGCTGGCGGAAGGTGTTGTGTTCACAAACAAAGATGTCCGTGAGGTCCAGCTGGCCAAATCTGCGATCCGCGCCGGCATTGAGGTTCTGCTGCAGGAATACGGTGTCGGTTATGACGGTGTTGCAAGGGTCTATATCGCAGGCGGATTCGGAGAAAAGATCAACCAGGAGAAGGCCATCGGGATCGGACTTCTGCCGGAAGAATTCGAAGGAAAAATCATTCCGATCGGAAACAGTTCTCTGGCCGGCGCGGTAATGCTTGCAAAAGATCCGTCGCTCGGTGAACGTTTCGCACGCGTGGCGGCAGCGGCCGGAGAGACTGCACTCGCAGAAAATCCGAAATTCAACGATCTGTATATGGATCATATGTTTTTCCCGGAGCAGTAAATCAGAAAGGAAAATATCATGACGAAAGAACAGGCGCAGGCACTCGCAGAGGAGATCGGCTTTTCTCACAATGGAATATTTGATGTGGAAACGCTGCGCTTCCGCAAGGAAGTGCGTGATATGTGCCGGGCTGACAAATGCAACAAATACAACCGGCAGTGGACCTGTCCGCCGGCCTGCGGCACACTGGAAGAGATCAGGGAGAAAGCAGAAAAGTATGACTGGGGACTTCTTGTTCAGACAACAGCATATATGGAGGACCAGTTTGACGCCGAGACGATGATGGAGGCGATGGAGGATCAGCGCATCCATTTTCTGGAATATCTGGAGAAAATACGGGAACTGGAACCTGGAATTGATCTTCTGCCCATGAGCAGCGGCGGATGTAATTATGGCAAATGTACGCGCTGCACCTATCCGGACGCGCCGTGCCGTTTTCCTGACAAAGCGTATCCTTCGATGGAGGCATATGGTCTGCTCGTGTCAGATACCTGTAAAAAGGCAGGTGTGGAGTATTACTACGGCAAAGATACGATCACATTTTCGAGCTGTTATCTGTTCCACGATCCGGTCTGATGCCGGAGACCTGAAAAACCGGAAAAACCTTTAAAAATCAGCTTGTATCACACAGAAAGATATGATAAAATATCATCTGTTGCACAAATAGCACGCATGCGGATTCTGCGCCGCGGTTCCTGCATAATAATGCGGGTTGGCAAAGAGCTGACACATGCGGAAGAAAAAAACCAGAAAAGGAGAAAAAGCAATGAGTGTAATCAGTATGAAGCAGCTGTTGGAAGCCGGTGTACATTTCGGACACCTTACAAGAAGATGGAACCCCAAGATGGCTCCGTATATCTACACAGAGCGCAACGGGATCTATATCATCGACCTGCAGAAGTCTGTCGGAATGATCGATGACGCCTACAAGGCAGTTGCTGATATCGCTGCTGACGGCGGTACAATCCTCTTCGTAGGAACCAAAAAGCAGGCACAGGAAACAGTCGCAAATGAAGCAAAGCGCTGCGGCATGTTCTATGTCAATGAGAGATGGCTCGGCGGCATGCTGACCAACTTCCAGACCATCAAGAGCCGTATTCAGCGTCTGAAAGACATCGAACAGATGGAAGAAGACGGCACATTTGATGTTCTTCCGAAGAAGGAAGTTATTAAGCTGAAAAAAGAACAGGCGAAGCTCGAAAAGAACCTCGGCGGTATCAAAGAGATGAAGCGCCTCCCGGATGCAATCTTCGTAGTTGATCCGAAGAAAGAGCGCATCTGCGTACAGGAAGCACACACCCTCGGCGTTACACTGATCGGTATCTGCGATACCAACTGTGATCCGGAAGAACTTGACTATGTCATCCCGGGCAACGACGATGCAATCCGTGCCGTTAAACTGCTTGTTTCCAAGATGGCAGATGCAGTCATCGAGGCAAAGCAGGGCGCAGCAAATGATGCACCGGAAGCAGAGGAAGAGGCAGCAGCAGAAGAGGCTGAGGCATAATCGCAGAGAATTGTAGCAGCTGTCGGCCGGCACAGCCGGAGACAGGTTATCAGTGAACCAACGGAGGATTAAATCATATGGCAATCACAGCAGCACAGGTAAAAGAACTCAGAGAAATGACCGGCGCAGGCATGATGGACTGCAAGAAGGCACTGACAGAGACCAACGGCGATATGGATAAGGCTGTTGAATATCTTCGTGAGACCGGCAAGGCTTCCGCACAGAAGAAGGCAGGCCGTATCGCAGCAGAAGGTATCGTAATGCTCAAGACTTCTGACGATGCAAAGAAAGCAGTTGCGGTCGAAGTTAACTCTGAGACAGACTTTGTCGCAAAGAACGACCAGTTCCGTACATTCGTATCTGAGGTATGCGATCAGGTTATGGATACAACCGCAGCAGATATCGATGCGTTCATGGAAGAGGCATGGAAGGCTGACGCTTCCAAGACAGTTAAGGACGTACTGCAGGATCAGATCGCTGTCATCGGCGAAAACATGAACATCAGACGTTTCACAACAGTCGAAGAGCCGAACGGATTCATCGCAGCTTACACCCATATGGATGGCAAGATCGGTGTCCTGGTTGATGTTGAGACAGATGTTGTCAACGAAGCAATTGAAGAGATGGGCAAGAACATCGCTATGCAGGCAGCTGCTATGCGTCCGCTTTACACCACAAACAAAGAAATTTCTCAGGACTTCATCGAGAATGAGAAGAAGATTCTCCTCGCAGCAATCATGAATGATCCGAAAGAGTCCCAGAAGCCGGAGAAGGTTATCAACGGCATGGTTATGGGACGTGTTAACAAAGAACTCAAAGAGATCGTTCTGATGGATCAGGTTTATGTCCGCGCAGAGGACGGAAAGCAGACCGTCGGCAAGTATGTCGAGCAGGTTGCAAAAGAAAACGGCGCGAAGATTGCGATCAAAGGATTTGTCCGCTTCGAGACCGGCGAAGGTATCGAGAAGAAGGAAGAAAACTTTGCAGAAGAAGTTGCAAAGCAGATGGGAAAGTAATTCTCTGATTAATGAATGATGCCATCCCGGAAATATTGCGGTATTTCCGGGATGTTTTGCATTGTAAAAATGTGAATTTGTTAAGAAACAATTGACAGATCGTAAAAATTGCGTAAAATGTAAAAGGTAGCTGAATGCTATTGATCAAGGGGAAAGGGGATTAATATGATTTGTCCATTTTGCGGCAGCACGATTGCAGATAACAGCAGGATCTGCCCGAAATGCGGGGAGCGCATTTTGGAAAATCTGCAAAATACAAGCACAGAATCCGACGACATGATCCGGAGAATCGATGACGAACTCGCTGAAAAAGCGGATACTACAGCCGAAACAGCCGCTGCAAGGCAGCGTCATCCGCATCCGAATTCAGACCGGCAGGCGCAGAGGGAAAAAAATTACAGTTCACCTTATCAGATTGAAGATGATGAGACGTACAAGCGTACGATGGCACGCAGAGCTGCAGCCCGGAAAAGACAGCGCAATCAGCGGATTATTCTCGGGGCAATACTTGCAGTGATTGCCTTGCTTGCAGTTGTTCTGGTTATGGCGATTGTCAGCCCGCAGTCACTTCCGTTCTTTGGGGACAGCAAGACGTCGACAGCGTCGACATCAGGTACCGGCGCGGACAGTAAGAGTGCTGTTGCAGAGGTAACTGCAACACCGACACCAACGCTGACTGCAACACCGACACCAACACCGTCTGCAACACCAACACCGACCGCAACGCCGACGCCTACGCCGACTCCGACACCGACACCAACACCAACGCCGGAGCCGACACCGGAACCGACGCCGCTCCCGACGCCGACACCGACGCCGGAACCGGAGCAGATTCAGGCGACACAGACCGGATCAAACAACAGTTATGTGCTGCCGAACAGCAGCTCTCAGGTGCTCTCCGGCAGCCAGCTTTCGGGAATGTCAAAGTCTCAGCTGCGCATCGCCCGCAATGAGATCTATGCACGTCACGGCCGCAGATTTGATGATCCGGAACTGCAGGCATATTTTGACAGTCAGAGCTGGTACAACGGAACGATCCCTCCGGGCAGTTTTGATACGATGTCGCTGAGTCAGACAGAACGTACAAATATTGAACTGATTCAGCAGTATGAGAATCTGTAATAGAAATCATATAAATACATAGAATGTAATAGTTACAGGAGGTACAGCAGTTTGCTGTGCCTCCTTTTTTCAGGTGCAATTCGGGGTAATCCGTGATAAGATAAAGAAGTAACTTTTTATCCGTTAAAATCATATTCAGAAGCTGGCAGGAGCATGCGTTATGGCCATTTTGGTAGTCGGACTTTCCACGTATGACATAACCGTTCCGATGGACGGTCCGCTTATTGAAAACAGAAAATACACACTGAAAGTCGAAAACGAAGGAGGCGGCGGTCCGGGATACAATGCCGCATATCTTTGTGCAAAATGGGGCGCAGAGACATATCTGCGCAGCAGAATCGGAAAAGATTTCTATGGGAATGCATTGCGCAAAGTATTGGAAGAACCCGGCGTTCACAGCGAAGAACTACTTGCGCCCGAAGGTTTTAAAACCTCTTACAGCTATATTTTTACAAATGAACAGAATGGTAACCGGACGATCATGAATTTCCGCGAACCGCCGGAACAGACCAGTTATTCTTTCCCTGACAGAGAGATCAATGTGATTCTGACTGACGGACACGAACCGGTGCTCACGCTCGATGCATTCCGGCAATATCCGGATGCAATTCGTGTCGCAGATGCGGGAACTGCGCGCGAAGATACTATGCGTGTTTCCAGAGAAGTTGACTATCTCGTGGCATCCCAGGTGTTTACGGAAGGATTTCTGGGTGAACCGGTTAATCTGTCAGACCAGGAAATCTTTACGCGCCAGTTTGCCGCGATCGAGGCAATACATGGCGGTACTGCAGTGATCACACTGGGAGATGACGGCCTGCTGTACCGGCCGGGCAGAACAGAAGGACCTGTTGTACACATGCCGGCTTATCCGGTGAAAGCCGTAGATACGACCGGTGCCGGTGATATTTTCCACGGTGCATTTGTGTATGGCATCGCCAGCGGATTGCCATATCAGGAAGTGATTAAAATCTCCGCAATGGCAGCAGCGGTTTCAGTAGAGTCCCGCGGCAGTCAGAGTTCTATTCCGGAGCTGCAGACTGTGCGCGAGAGACTGAAGCAGATATAAATGTGTATCGTATTACATTTATTATATTTTTATTTATAAAGGAGAAAAAGAATGGGAGACAACAAGAGACCGGAAACAATGGAACGCATCACTACGCCGGAGCTGGCCAGCACATTCATCGACGAACAGATTCAGGCTCTTCAGGCGCAGGTCGGCGATAAAAAGGTATTGCTGGCATTGTCTGGCGGCGTTGATTCATCGGTTGTAGCAGCACTTCTGATTAAGGCAATCGGAAAGCAGCTCGTCTGCGTGCATGTCAATCACGGTCTGCTCCGCAAAGGTGAGCCGGAGCAGGTTATCTCAGTGTTCCGCGATAAGATGGATGCAAACCTGATCTATGTTGACGCCACAGACCGCTTCCTCGAGAAGCTTGCCGGTGTGACAGATCCGGAACGTAAGCGTAAAATAATCGGTAAAGAATTCATCGACGTCTTTGCTGAGGAAGCTGCAAAGCAGGATGGAATCGAATTCCTGGCACAGGGAACCATTTATCCGGATATTCTTGAGAGTGGTCCGGTAAAATCCCATCATAACGTCGGAGGACTGCCGGAGGATCTGAATTTTGAACTCGTAGAACCGCTGAAATTCCTGTTCAAGGATGAAGTTCGTGTCGTCGGTGACGCACTGGGCCTGCCGGAAAACATGGTTTACCGTCAGCCGTTCCCGGGTCCGGGACTCGGCGTTCGCTGCCCGGGCGCAATCACGCGTGACCGTCTGGAAGCAGTCCGCGAATCTGACGCCATCCTGCGTGAAGAATTTGCACGCAACGGCCTGGAAGGGGAAGTCTGGCAGTACTTTACAGTTGTACCGGATTTCAAATCCACAGGCGTAAGAGATGACAAGCGCTCCTTCGAATGGCCCTGCATCATCCGCGCCGTCAACACAAAAGATGCAATGACAGCGACCATTGAGCAGCTTCCCTACGAACTTCTGGAGCATATCACAGAGCGCATTACACACGAAGTACCGGGGATCAACCGCGTATTGTATGATCTGACACCGAAACCAACCGGAACCATCGAGTATGAATAATTAAGGTGTCACGGCAAACCCAAAACATCCTGACAATCAAAAATTCACCTATCCTGTCAGGATGAAAAAAGAATAACCACCAAGCAAAACGACCTTGTGCAAATCGAGTCTACCACGCTCGATTTCCCAAGGTCGTTTTGCGTCTAACTTAACCACAAACCATCTGGACCATCACATCTCAAAAGTAAGAAAAATCCCACGAAAAAACACCGGAAAACAAACCGGCAGACCAAAGAAAAAACAAAGGAAAACCCCGTTTTTTTTCTTTCTTTTTTTCAAATTTGAAAAGAATACAGAACAAAAAACAGAATCCATTTCCTGTATCTTTTTCCGGCCCAACCTGTTTTCAAACCTGTTTTCGAATCAGTTTTCAACCCTGAATCATTTGCAAAGACGAAAGAAAATTCAACTGAAAAATAAGCTGAAACGGCTTCCGATTTCTGTTCCTTAGATTTTTCATTTTTCTTTTCAAACCTTGAAAAAGTCAGCTTTTATGCGGGTTTTCCGCCAGGTCAGCGCCAGGGAACAAAGGAAAAAGAAGAAAAAACCAAAGAAAACTCCCGTGAAAAAAAACTGACGCGGACGAGACGGAAGCAGGACCGAATCCACAATCGGTCACCTGCGGTGGAGCCGGTCTCACAGCCGACGCGATGTCACACGAAGCGGAACAACAGCGGGGTGGGGCATCAAGGAGGCGGGCGGGAATCTGACTTGCCGTTCGCTGGCAAAAGCGGGGGTAGCGACCTGATTCGACCCGGTGAGCGCCGGACGGAGCGGGAAAGAAAAGAAGAAAAAAAGAGGGACCGGTTGCGTTGGAAAACGCGTTCCCGGTCCAAAGCCGGTGAAAACAAAAAAGGTAAAAAAGGAGAAAAATAGTGTGTCGCGTATGAGCGTAG
>JNKK01000028.1 GCA_000702845.1 Lachnospiraceae bacterium FE2018 | reverse complement strand
TTTCTTTTTGCGGCTCGTAGAAATCCAGTGATTACAGGAAGTTCTAATTCACATCCAGTTTCCTACTATCAAAACGAAGATTGATTTTCATTGCACAACCGGCCTGGCAAATGCCAGACCGGTTGTATAAAATTCCAATTTAATTGCCAGATTAATCATCCTTATAGGTCTCAGCTTCTGGAAAATCTCAGACCCCACTGATCGTCCCTACTAAACTTGGAAGAAATCCGGGACCCTACTGTTCGCCCCTAATAAACTTGGAGGTCCAGATAGGTCAGACCCTACTAATAGACCCTACTAAAGTTGGTGAAACCCCACTAAACTTGGATGACCCTTAACCTTTTACTTTTACTACTATTTTCTCAAAAAGACCATTCTGCGCATACACGTAAATAACAGCTGTTCCCTTCTTTCTGGCAGTGATAACGCCTTTTTTGGAAACTTTTGCTACAGACGGATTATCACTCTCATAGCAGAGCGCACGGTGTTCTTTCACTTTTTTGTTTTTGGGTCTGATCCCTTCCGCCTTGATTTTAAATTGTTTTCCCTTGCTGAGCTTAAGTTTGTTGCCGGAGATATTTTTCAGCTTTACACCGGTCCAGTCACCGTAACGATTGTCTCCTGCCGTTATAATGTGAACGGATTTACTGACCGCAATTACCTGCTCTCCTTTAACAGCAGCAACAATAAACTTATAATATGTGCCTTTTTTAAGCTTCTTCTTGTCAATCGAAGTTATCTTTTTGCTGGTTTTACTGCCTGATCCAACCTCTGCAATCTTCTTGTATTTATTTGCTTTTCCACACTTACTGCCGTAGATAATATAACCGGTTGAACCGTAAATCTTTGACCATTTCAGTGTTATCGATTTTTTTGTGACTTTTTTTGCTTTTGCCTGAAGCAGGCTGAATACGGCCTCTTTCGCTTCTTTCGAATCGGGTACATTTTTAATCGAAGAACTAAACTGCTTAACCGACTGCATGAGCGGATTCATTACAAGTGTTGCATTTGTTACGGTTACGGTACAGGACGCAACCTGATCACTCATATTAACAGCAGAAATTATAACTTTCCCTGCCTTTTTCGCCTTGATTTTTCCATTTGCTGAAACGGTAGCTACGGAGGCATTGCTTGTAGTCCATGTCACTTGCTTGTCTGCCGCATTTGAAGGTGTTACTGTCGCGGTCAGAACAGCGGTTTTTCCAACTTCAAGAACCAGATTTGTCTTGTTCAGTGAAATACCGGTTGGCATAACCACTTTCTCAAAAGTATACTTCTGTGCAACACTTCCATTCTTGCGATGCAGTCCGACATTTGTTCCATTTTTTGTAAGGGCATTATAAACATCGAGACGGCAGCCATTGATCCGGTTTACAATCTCATAGGCCGAACCACTCTTTTCAATAATCCATTCCTGATCTCTTCCGGAATCCGGGACAGCAATCCCAACATTATTTCCCATATAAGCCACTTCAAATCCAGGAACATCCAGCATCTTATTTGTGTTGTAATGCCTGATGGAATAACGTCCGTTATTGATGTATTTTACATAGAATATCTGATCGATGGATTTGGCATTGTTAATCTCAACATTCGTGCCATTGACATTCAGATACTGGTTATTTCCAACACCGGATTTGATATAGTAATATCCCGGCTCAATCGTTTTTCCTATTTTTCTTCCGTCAGTAATGAATTTCCATTTCTGCGCGTTTGAAGTATTGTTGTTGTATACCTGGATGTTTGTTCCGTTCGCATTTGCGCCGCCCTTAACATCCAGCGAAAGTCCTGCTGAAGTTTTGGAACGAATATAATAGTACCCGTTTCCGGCCTTGACAAGTCCCCATTTCTGTTCATCGTTTCCGTTATCTATATACTGATGAACATTCGTTCCACTCGTAAATGTACTGCCCTGAATATCCACGCATTTGCCGGTTATATAATTCTTGAATTTATAATAGCCGCTGCCTACATGAGATACGGTAAATACATCGTTTATCAGTGTGGAGTTATATGTCTGAATATTGACATTGTCCTTTCCACTGTGTCCGGCAACTGTCATATACTGATTATTTCCAACAGCTGATTCGATATAATACCGGTCATCAGAGAGTATCTGTGAATAAGAGGCAGTTGCGGCGGCTTTAAAGTTTGGACGTATGATTGCAGTAAAATTAGATACGCCATCCTTTCTCGTATTAGCTACTGCCCCTCTGTGCGTAACACCATCATAATCAATATATTTATAATAATTTGATCCTACTTCGTAAATAACGCCTGTATGACCATACCCACCGGCACCGTATGCGTTATTTCCCCAGACAAAAATATCTCCTGCTGCAGGTTTTGTAGAATTTCCATAACGTGTATAGTAGCTTGTCGGAATTGCCTGTGTTGCATATCCGGATGCAGAACCACTTGAAACCGGACCCATATCTTTCCCGAGCCAGGTCGTATATTCCCGAATCAGATCTACACACTGAACGCCATAAGCTCCATCATAATCAACTCCGCTTTTGCCGATCTTATTCTTGCACCATGTAACTGCCTCCGCCTTTGTTTTATTCAATGCAGCCGCCTTTACAGGTATTGCAAACATAAATAACACACCCGCGAACAACAATAAACCAAGTATGTTTCTTAGGATATAGTTTTTTTGCCAGTAGTAGTCATGCTGATTCCCTTCCCTTTCGTGAAAACAGTTTGCAGTTGTGTTAATAATCCGGACACAAATTCCGCAAATGAAAAGCATCCCGGAAAATAGTTTAGGCTGATTCAACCCCCTGGTTTCAATAGATTACATTACAATATAAGTATATCACAACAACGACATATATAAATCATGAAGTTTTGCTTTATTTTACCGCAGCCTTTTTACCGGCTATCTTTCTGGTGAATAGCTTTTTGTACTTCTTCAGATATTTTTTGGTTTCCTTTTTGCTGCCAACCTTCACTTTTACTGTTCTGATCTTCGAACTCTTAAGTGATCCCTTTACTGTGTTATTCTTAAGCAGTTTAACATGCAAATATTCAAAATGGCAGCAACAAAAAACAGGCACCTGCGGTACCTGTTTTTAATCGAAGACTCCGTAAAGAACACTTCCTTTTTTATAAACTGCCTTCTTTCAACCCTGCCATCTCTTTTTTGAGTGCCGCGCCCGTCTTATATGCGTCTCCCTGTTTCGTGCCGATTCCAAGATATCTGAGCTGCTCCTCGTCGTAGATGATGGGTTTTAACTTTTCCAGCACGATGTTGTCATTTTCATTCAGGATCGACTCGTCTGCCAGAATCCGTCTGACTTCACCGGTGATGTGGATATGGGATCCGATGGTGACAGTATGGATGATTTCACATTCCAGAGAAAGTCGCATCTCATTAATCAGCGGAGCGTGGACCGTCTTTGCTCTGCTGACTGTCCAGCCGAGATTTTTCAGCTTATCTGTGTTATAACCTGACTCGACGCCCAGATAATCCGTTTCCCGGATCTGATCCGTGCCCGGAAATGCCAGTGTAAACGCGTTCTGTCTGCGCATACTCTTCAGTGTTTTTCTCTTTTTTTCCGCATTGACAGCGATCGTGACACAGAGCGGTTTGAGACCGCTCACCATGTAAAAAGCCAGTGTGCAGGCATCTGCTCTGCCGTCCTCGTCATAAGCCGAAACCACCACGATTTCCGATGGTGCCACGACCGGATGCAGTTTCAGTTCTTTCTTTGCCATAAATCCTCCTTCTGCACCGCTGCAATGTTTCCTTCAGCGTCGCTGCGGATATTTTCTTTTCTTAATAGATCCGGCTGCAGGCGGGCTGCTCAGATCCGCACCAGCTTCGCGAAGGATGCCATCATCCGGCGCTCGCCGACGCGGTCGAAGTTTACGACCACTTCGTAGTCCCGCTTTCCGTCTTCGATTTTCAGTACTGTTCCTTCTCCGAATTTGACATGACGGACGCGGTCGCCGACACTGTAGTCCAGATGATCTGCCTTTGTCACAGTGAATTCGCGCATCTTAAACGGTACTGCCTGACTCTTGCGGGCGAATTTGCTGATGCCGCCGCCCGGCTCACCGACGCCTCTGACTCTGGGTTCTGCCCCCTGTTTGTTATTCTCACTCATTTTATTTCCCCTGTTCATCTGATATTCCGTATTTCTGTTCATACTGAGCAGCTCTGCCGGTATTTCCCGGATAAAACGGGAAGGACGCATAAACTGTGTCTCGCCGCGCACCATCCTGCGCATGGCCGACGTGAGGGTCAGTTCCCGCTTTGCTCGGGTGATTCCCACGTAACACAGGCGCCGTTCTTCTTCCAGTTCTTCAATGTCTCCCGCACTTGCCGCCATATATCCCGGAAACAGTCCATCCTCCATTCCGACAAGATAGACCGTCTCGAATTCAAGCCCCTTTGCCGCGTGCATCGTCATGAGCAGTACATACTCACTGCCTTCTTCGACCGAATCAATATCCGCAACCAGTGAAACCTGCTGCAGGAATTCCGAGAGGGAAGGCGTTTCATCCTTCGCTCCTGCCTGTGCCTGATATTCCTCGATTTTTGAGACCAGTTCGCTGATGTTTTCAATCCGTGCCTCTGCTTCCGGCGTATCCTCCGCCTCCAGTTCCGCAAGGTATCCGGTTTCGTCAAATAGACGGTCCATCAGCTCCGTCAGAGAGAGAGCTCCCTCGTCCAGTTCAGAACGCAGTGTCTGGATCAGGTTCGTAAATCCTTTGATCTTCGCTGACGCACGGCCCAGTCCCGGAATCTGATTTGCATCGATCAGTGCACCGTAAAAACTCAGATCATGCTCCTGCGCGTAGTTCATCACACGCGCGATCGAAGTCTGCCCGATCCCCCGGCGCGGAATATTGATGATCCGCATACAGGCCAGATCATCCTGCCCATTATCGATCGTTTTCAGATATGCCAGAACATCCTTGATCTCTTTTCTGGAATAAAAATTGATACCGCCCACGATTTTATACGGAATGTCCGCATGGATCATCGCCTCCTCGAGCAGACGCGACTGGGCATTGGTCCGGTACAGGACGGCAAATTCGCTGCATGACCTTCCCGCATCGCATTTTTCCGCGATATCATCCGCCACATACTCCGCTTCTTCAAACGCATTTTCAAACTGGCGGTATGTGATCTGTGTACCGTCACCCAGATCGGTCCAGAGATGCTTTTTCTTGCGCCCCTCATTGTTTGCAATCACACCATTCGCCGCGTCCAGGATCTGCCGCGTAGAGCGGTAATTCTGCTCCAGACGGATTACCTTTGCCTCCGGATACTCGAACTCAAAATTGAGAATGTTGCGGATGTTTGCGCCGCGGAATTTATAGATCGACTGATCGTCATCTCCCACAACACAGAGATTGCGGTATTTCGATGCCAGAAGCTTTACGAGCGCAAACTGTGCCGTATTCGTATCCTGATATTCATCGATCAGAATATAGCGGAAACGCTCCTGGTAGTAATCCAGAACTTCCGGATCACTGCGGAACAGCTCCACGGTCTTGACGAGCAGATCGTCAAAATCCAGCGCGTTGTTGCGGTGCAGAATTTCCTGATACAGCCGGTACGCGGCGGCAGTCTGCTTCTCCTCCCAGCGTTTCGCGTCTTCTTCAAACGCATCCGGCGTAATCAGCTCGTTTTTTGCCGCGGATACTTTTGCGAGCAGACCGCGTTCTTTGTAGATCTTCGGATTCAGATCCAGCTGTTTGATCACTGTTTTCATGACCTGTCTGCTGTCATCTGTATCATAGATGGCAAAATTCGACGAATAGCCGATCCGGTCGATGTAGCGCCGGAGAATCCGCGCGCAGGTGGAATGAAAGGTCGCCACCCAGATCTGATCTGATCCGAATCCCACCAGTTTATCCACACGGTCACGCATCTCACCCGCCGCCTTATTGGTAAATGTAATCGCCAGAATATTCCACGGTTTTACATCACATTCTCCGATCAGGTATGCGATGCGGTGCGTGAGAACACGGGTCTTGCCGGATCCCGCGCCGGCGAGTATTAAAAGCGGTCCCTCCGTATGGCGGACCGCTTCCTGCTGTGGCTGGTTTAAATGTTCTAATTCTTTCATATAAACGTAATCCCTATTCCTTCGATCAGAAGTCCCCAGAAAATACCGGTGGCAAACAGAAGGGCTGTGATCTGAAGATTTTCCTTCATATGCCGGTTATTCGTGCGGAACAGGACCAGAAGTCCGACACCCGCACCTACCAGCAGCCCTGACATCATCTGTCCGGCTGCAAGAATCCCCTTCAGGTAAAGCTCTGTGATCATGACGGAAGCCGCACAGTTCGGAATCAGACCGATCAGAGCCGCGAGCACGACGCCGATAAATTTCCTCTGTGTCAGAATTGTCGCGAGTGTATCTTCCCCGATCCCCTCGACCAGAAAACCGATGACGATCGAAATCGCAAAAATAAACAGTGTGATGTGCAGTGTGTGAATCAGCGCAGGCTTCAGAATGCCGTGCTCTTCCTCTTCACAGTGACAGTGTTCCTGCTCACAGAGATCATGTATCTCCTTGTGAATCCCCATATAGCGGAGAACATGTTTCAATACGAAATCAATAAAAAACCCGGAAATGATTCCCAGGACCATCTTGGTCAGTACGATCCGGATGATTGTCGCCGGTGCGACCGCTTCCGAGATAAAGATCGGGAGCATCTCATCTGACGTGGATAAGAAGACCGCCAGCAGTGTCCCGATGGTGATGACACCCCCGGAATAAAGACTTGCCGCTGCCGCTGAAAATCCGCACTGCGGGACGACACCGACTGCGCCGCCGAACAGCGGTCCGACCTTGCCCATTCTGCTTAACGCATCCGCCGATTTTTCTCCTGTTCTGCTCTCGAGATATTCCATCAGAAGATATGTCAGAAAGAGAAACGGCAGGAGCTTTAATGTATCAATTACTGCATCCAGTAAAACATCTAAAATCATATAAAACCCTGTTATCGCTCAAAGTCAGGCGCACCGTTTAAGTGATACGGCGTCACCTGATAGACATAGTAATTCAGCCAGTTATTGTATAGATTGAACGACAGCGCGCGCCACAGAAGCAGCGGTGTCTCATTCGGATCGTCATTCGGATAATAGTTCTCGGGAAGCGCGGTTCCAAGTCCGCGCTCCGTATCTCTTTTGTATTCCTGATCCAGTGTCATCCGGTCGTATTCCGGATGACCCTGTACGAAAATCTTGCGGCCTTCATCCGCCATCGCCAGAAACAGGCCTGCCTCCTCTGATTCCGAGAGTACCGTGACTTCGTCACATGCATGCAGCTGCTCCTCGTTCACTTCTGTATATCTGGAATGCGGCACGACGAATACGTCATCGAATCCGCGCACCAGCGGTGTTTTCCGCCGCATGACAGGCTGCCGGAACAGGCCGAACAGTTTTTTCGGACGGTCATATTTTCCAATTCCGTAAAAATGATACAGCGCGGCCATTGCACCCCAGCACTGGAACATCGTGGATGTCACATGTCTCTCTGACCAGTCCATGATTTCAACAAGTTCCGGCCAGTAATCAACCTCCTCAAACGGCAGCTGCTCGATCGGCGCGCCTGTTACAATCATCCCGTCAAAATACTGGTCCCGCACATCGTCAAAACAGGTGTAGAACTTGTTCAGATGGCTCCTGGATGTATTTTTTGATGTGTGACTGGAAACTCCCATAAAGGATACGTCCACCTGAATCGGTGAATTTGCCAGACACCGCAGAATCTGCAGCTCCGTATCTTCCTTGAGCGGCATCAGATTCAGAATCAGAATCTGCAGAGGACGAATGTCCTGATGCAGCGCCCGGTCTTCATCCATCACAAATATATTTTCTTGTTCCAGTATTTCCTTCGCAGGCAAATCACGCTGCACCTTCAGCGGCATACCGGTCACTCCTCTCTTCGTTCAGAATTACATCTGATCATATCATGTTTCAGGGCTTTTCGTCCACCGAAAGATCAAACCGCTCCATAAAATCGGCTTCTGACAAAATCGGGATCTGCAGCTCCGCAGCCTTCCGGTTCTTGCCGGATGTGGATGTCACATCATTATTAATCAGAAAGCTTGTTTTCGCGCTGACGCTTCCGGTTACTTTGCCGCCGAGATCCTCAATCTGCTTCTTCAGCGCATTCCTGTTTGCGTAATGATTCAGACTTCCGGTGATTACAAATGTCAGTCCTTTGAGCTTCTGTTCACCCGCGTTCTGAAATTCCTGCGCAAAGGACAGATACGGAAGCAGTTCGTCCACAGAAGCAGCATGTTTCGGATCTTTCCACCACTGCTCAAAGGACTGCGCAATGACCGCACCGATCTGATCCAGCTGTGACAGCTGCTCTGCGTCTGCCCGTCGGATCGCGTCCAGATCTTCATCAAAAGCCCGGCTGATCAGGCGGGCGGTCGCCGTCCCGATCTCCGGAATCCCCAAACCATACAGCAGTCTTGACACTGTTGTATTCTTAGCCTTTTCAATGCTCTCCATCAGGTTTTTAAAGGAAAGCTCTCCAAATCCGTCCATCCCGACGATCGTCTCTCTGTGTGCCTCCAGACGGAACAGATCCGCATAATCGTGAATAAGACCATGTGCCATGAATTTTTCAAGCGTCGACTCTGAGATGCCGTCGATATTCAGCGCGTCCCGGTTCACAAACAGCGTAAAGGATTTCATTCGCTTCGCGGGACATTCCGAGTTGGCACAGTGCAGTGTCTCGACTCCTTCTGCGCTGGTCCTGATTTCTGTCGCACCGCCGCAGACCGGACAGAACGCCGGGATTTCCGCCGTGCCGCTTCCGGTCAGATTCGCAGCGATCTGCGGAATGATCATATTTGCCTTGTAAACTTCCAGCTCGTCTCCGATGCCAAGTTTCAGCTCTTTTACAATGCTGACATTATGCACGCTGGCACGGGAAACAACAGACCCCTCCAGATCCACCGGTTCAAAAATCGCAACCGGATTCAGCAGGCCGGTGCGCGAGGGACTCCATTCGATCTCTTTGAGACGGGTGTTCCGCTTCTCATCCGCCCATTTAAACGCGATCGCGTTCCGGGGGAATTTTGCCGTGGTTCCCAGAGACAAACCAAATGCGATATCATCATACAGCAACACCAGTCCGTCGGAAGGAAACGGATTCTGTTCAATCTTCTCCGCAAATTCATCCATTACCGGATCCAGATTATCTGCTGTCACGGCACGATATTCCACAACGTCAAATCCCTGTGAGATCAGCCAGCGGAATTCCTGCTCATGTGAATTATTAAAATCAACGCCTTCCGCACTGACCAGCGAAAATGCATAGAAACGCACAGACCGCTGTGCCGTGATTTCATTGTTCAGCTGACGGACGGATCCGCTGCAGAGGTTGCGCGGGTTTTTGTATTTTGCATCGACCTCTGCAATCGTCTCATTAATCCTGTCAAAATCGGCATAGGTTATAATTGCCTCGCCGCGCAGAACAACTTCTCCTTTATGCGGAATGGAAAGCGGCGTGTTGACAAACACACGCGCGTTATTGGTCACAACTTCGCCAACTGTACCATTTCCGCGGGTAACAGCTTTAAAAAGCTTTCCGTCTCTGTATGTCAGCACAATGGTCAGACCATCCAGCTTCCAGGACAGCAGCGCCTTCTGGTCTCCCAGGAACGCACGCAGTGTCTCCCTGTCTTTGGTCTTATCCAGCGAGAGCATCGGGCTGGCATGTGTCTCCTTCGGAAGACTGTCTACTGCCTCATAACCCACCTGTACGGTCGGGGAATTCGCCAGAATCACGCCTGTCTCGCGCTCCAGTGCCTCCAGTTCATCGTAGAGCGCGTCGTACTCATTATTGGACATAATTTCGCGGTCTTCCGCATAGTAGGCACGTGAAGCTTCCTGCAGGATCTGCACCAGCTCCTGCATACGGTTTTTCATCAATTCGGAAATCTGTGGGGTATTCATATACACATATCCCTTTCATCTGCGCATTTCGGCGGTGTGTTTCTGCAGAATTCGCCTGCTTCAGATCCATGTGCCAGAAGCACGGAACGATTCCGCTGCTTTCATCTTTCAACCATAGCAAGGAGCTCCCGGATTTCTTCTTCTGTCAGCATTCTCATATCGCCGGGCTTCATCTCTTCCAGATTCAGGTTCATCATCCGGATCCGCACCAGCTTTGTGACGCGGTAACCGTACGCCTTGCACATTCTGCGGATTTCGCGGTTTATTCCTTCGGTCAGTGTAATCCGGAATGTATGCGGATTGACATACTGAATTCTGCAGGGCCGTGTCTGACGCCTGATTTCTTCCAGAAAGACGCCCTTCTGCATCTCGACCAGATCTTTCCGGTGCAGTTTCTGCGCAACGGTAACCTCATATTCTTTCTCGTGCACATCGCCGGCTGTCATCACAGCGTTGATCAGATCACCATCGTCCGTCATCAGCATCAGACCTTCTGAATCCTTGTCAAGACGGCCCGCATATGTCAGCCGCAGCGGCAGATGCAGAAAATCAATAATGTTGTCCTTTTCCTTTTTGCTCGCGGTACAGACGATTCCGCGCGGCTTGTAGCAGATCAGATACGTTTTCTCCTGCCGGAGCCGCACCGGCTTTCCGTCCACTTCAACAGCGGTATTCCCATCCGCCTGTGAGCCGGGCTCTGCCGGATGTCCGTCAATTGTCACGCGGCCTTCCGCCACCAGAAGATCCGCCTCGCGGCGCGAACAGAGCCCGCAGGCAGCCAGGTATTTATTGATTCGCATAGGAATTTACTCCGGGATAACAACAATTAACAACAATAAGGGGCTGCTTCTACAGCAGCCCCGCCAATACACGCCTGGAGGGAATCGAACCCCCGACACACGGTACCGGAAACCGTTGCTCTATCCACTGAGCTACAGACGCATGTGCAGATCGCTTGGATGCCTCATCTGCAACATGCAAATGTTAGCACAAGTGAAGATTTGTGTCAAGTTTCAGGTTTCCGTATTTGCTGCTGTCTGCTGTTGTCTGCTGCTGTCTGCTGCTGTCTGGCGGAGGGACGTGGCAGAGATACACAAGTGCGCCGGCTGCTGTTGTGCGATCCGTGGCTGCGATTCCCCTGTGCCGGGTATTTATCCCTCCAGGACGCACATCGTTTCCCGCCTCGCATCGTAAAAATAGAGATTGTCCGAAAGAACCTCCTGCGGCGCGACCTGTGTGCGGTT
The DNA here is from genome assembly GCA_000702845.1 of Lachnospiraceae bacterium FE2018. Classification (GTDB taxonomy): domain Bacteria; phylum Bacillota; class Clostridia; order Lachnospirales; family Lachnospiraceae; genus CADBRN01. The sequence continues at coordinate 22,507 of JNKK01000028.1, read as the reverse complement.
GATCTCACGAATCATTGCGATCAGCATCTTCTCATCTCCCGCATCTTCACCCGGAAGTATCAGACATTCATGAACGCTGCTGGGAAGCATGTAATAATTCCCTTTCATGATTTTGGCAATTTCTCTCTGACGGTCGGGGTCCGCAATGAGAACAGCTCCGAACGTCTTGATCTCATTGGTCAGAATAAAGAGGCCTGTGTCTGTTCCCTCTCCGTCTGTTTCCTCTTCCGGAACGAAATCGACATTCATCTCACTGAGAACGCTGCTTAACGGCCGGAATACCGGTTTCATGTTTTCCACAGTAATATCCCAGGCGTTCTGAATCAGCTTCTCTTCACTGATCTTCCAGCTGCGCAGATGCTCTTCTTTAATTAATATGGATGCATCCTGCAGAATATCCGGTTTTACAATGTAATAACACACCAGCGCGAGATCCAGCCACCGCAGATGCGGCACACGTGTCAGCATCTCCTTGTTCTGCCGGTAATTGATCAGCTTGCAGTAAATCCTGTCACGCACTTCCTCATAATCTGCAAAGAAATTTTCCGGGAGCGTGAAGCGGGAACCGTAATGCCCGCATTGCTCCAGAACAAGATCCGCGAGCTGGTTAACGGGAACGCCGTTCTGATAACGGTGATAATAAGGTTCCATATAAATCGACGGATAAATCCCCTTCTGTCCGCCGCTGATTTCCATCGCACGGCGCCGTATTCCATTATTTTTTGTTACTGTCTGAAGTCTGATTTCAAGTGTGTTTTCCGACTGGTCTCTGACCGCCGCAGCCAATGTTTTCTGAAACTGTTTAAAATTCATGATACCTCCTTTTGGGCCGGCCGCTGCGGGCAGAAATACAGATGGCGATGCTATGCACTCAGTTAAAAATATATTCATGCACAGCAAAAGAAACCGCCTCGAACCGACGCTGTAATTCATACTCTGATTAATTTGTGATGACGTTTGGAATAACTGTACTGAGTGTACAGGACTTTGAAATACCGGTCTGGGAATACCGGCTTTCAAAAAAAGAATAATAATAGAAAATAAAAATGCGGAATCGTTTAATAAACAAACATAAATGAAATATAGTTTTTCGGGACCGCCACGAAGACGGTCCCGCTTGAACATCAACTACAGGTTTGGAAAGCTTTTGTTCTCCCGTCGTTCCAATCAGACGCGGCTGAGATATTCACCGGTTCTGGTGTCAATCTTGATCTTATCGCCCTGGTTAACAAAGAGCGGTACATTGACCTGTGCGCCTGTCTCTACTGTTGCCGGCTTTGTAGCACCCTGTGCGGTGTTGCCTGCAAATCCCGGTTCTGTCTCTGTAATCTCAAGTTCTACAAAAAGCGGCGGTTCAATTGAAAATACACTTCCGTTGTAGGAAAGGACTGTGCACTTCTCATTTTCTTTCACGAACTTCAATGCATCGCCGACAGTCTCGCCGTTGACACCGATCTGGTCATATGTCTCTTCATTCATGAAATAATAGAGATCACCGTCATTGTACAGATACTGCATGCCAACGCGCTCAATACGTGCCAGCGGGAATTTCTCTGTCGGACGGAAACTTTTCTCTACAACACCGCCATTGATCACATCTTTCATCTTCGTTCTGACGAAAGCTGCGCCTTTGCCCGGTTTTACGTGCTGGAATTCGACGATCTGAACTACATTGCCGTCAACCTCGAGTGTGATGCCGTTCTTAAAATCGCCTGCTGAAATTTGATCTGCCATCTGTCATTCCTCCTTATGGAAATATTCTATAATACTCATAGGCTTTTTTCAACGCTTTTTTTCCGATAGAGCTGCGCCCTTCCCGGCTTCTGAAAATTTCCTTCCGGGATGTCCGTCACACCCTGCTTCCGCAGTTTTTTCCTGAATGCAGAAAGCAGCGGCCATTCCAGGCGCCGTTTCAGAATGATCTGAATTTCTTCACACGGATGAATGGGCTGCACAAGAATAGAATAAATCCCGGCCCGGTTCGCGCCGCAGATGTCGGTAAACAGCTGATCACCCACAAACAGTGTCTCAGCAGGCGGTACGCCGATCAGCCTGCATGCCGCGAGATAGCCTGACGCAGCCGGTTTATGCGCGTTTACAATGCATCTGGACTGTACCTGATCCGCAAACGGACGGACCCGCGGCATCTGGTTGTTTGAAACCAGACATGTTTTAAATCCGATTGCCCGCAGACGCTCAAACAATGCAATTGCAGCATCGTCGGCCGGCGCACCGTGCGGAACCAGTGTGTTGTCAATATCATATAATACAGCGCGGTAACCTTTCTCATAAAATGCTTCATAATCGATCTCACAGGCTGATGCGCGCCATAGATCCGGATACAAAATATCAAACAACGCCATTGTTTCCTCCTGTCCTTTCGTTCTTCGGCACAGCGGCGGATTTATCACTGCGCTTCGGGCCTTAATTTTTCGTGTAAATACGGATAAGGGGATTCCTTCCGGAATCCCCTGATTTGTTTTTTCTTCAGACCCACTGCCTGTAAAGGCGATGGACTGTTCCACCGCGTTCAGATCTGTGTATAGTGCTCCAGAAATCTGCCGAGTTTCTCGATCGCCTGCCTGATCTGTCTTCTGTGCGGCAGATAAACGATGCGGAAATGATCCGGCACAGGCCAGTTAAAGCCGCTGCCCTGAACCACCAGAACCTGCTGCTCGTGCAGGAAATCATACGCGAATTTCACATCATCTGTGATATTGAACCTGCGGATATCCAGACGCGGGAAAATATAAAACGCGGCCTGCGGTTTTTTTACCGTGATTCCGGGGATGTCATTGAGCATATCATACACCAGTTCACGCTGCTCATACAGTCTGCCGCCCGGCTGCAGATATTCATTGACGCTCTGGTAACCGCCGAGAGCAGTCTGGACAATACTCTGTGCCGGAACATTGGAACACAGACGCATGTTGGACAGCATATTCAGTCCTTCGATGTAATCCTCCGCCCCGGATTTATCACCGGAGAGAACCATCCAGCCGACGCGGAATCCCGCAACCATGTGGGACTTTGACAATCCCGAGAAGGTAACACAGAACACATCCGGCGCGAGTGAAGCAATCGAAGTGTGTTTCAGGTCGTCGAAAATCAGACGGTCATAGATCTCGTCTGAGAAGATCATCAGCTCATTCTCCCGCGCAATCTGTGCGATCTGCTCCAGAATATCGTCAGGATACAGTGCGCCTGTCGGGTTATTCGGATTGATGATAACAATTGCTTTGGTTTTGGACGTAACTTTGCTCTCGATATCGTCAATATCCGGATACCAGTCTGCCTGCTCGTCACAGATATAATGAACCGGCTTGCCGCCTGCCAGTGTCGCGCAGGCTGTCCAGAGCGGGTAATCCGGTGCCGGAATCAGAATCTCATCGCCGTCATCCAGAAGTGCATTCAAAGCCAGCTGGATCAGTTCGCTGACACCATTACCTGTAAAAATATGCTGAATATTTAAATTCGGAAGTTTCTTCAGCTGATAGTACTGCATAATCGCCTTGCGGGCAGAAAACAGTCCTCTGGAATCGGAATATCCTTCGCAGTCAGCCACATTGGAAATGATATCCTGAATCACTTCATCCGGCGCATGGAAATCAAAGGGTGCGGGGTTTCCTATGTTCAGCTTGAGAATCTTTTTTCCGGATTCTTCCATTCTGGCCGCTTCAGTGACAACCGGTCCGCGCACATCATATAGTACATTGTCTAGTTTTGAGGATTTATTAAAAGTACGCATTGTTCACTCCCCTTAGTATGTAAATCTTTGTCATTTATGATCCGGCAGATTGCTTTGTATTTCAACTTGCTTTGTATTTCAACGCTCCGGATCATCAAAATCTTCATCATAGTATCACATTAAAGTTGTAAATGCAATATTATCGCAACTCCGACCTGATATTCTGCAAATTTAATCAGAAATTGCACCTGTACGCTTGACTTTAACACGTTTAAGTGTTACGCTTTAAAGCGATGTGTTCAGCACTTCAACGCGTTAAACTGCTAAGTGCCGGAACTGTCATAAATTACGATTGAGAGGAAACACAAAATGATTATCAAGATTCTCATGCTGCTCGTATTCTTCGGCGTCATGGTAGGCATCGGTCTCTACTGCCGGAAACATGCAACAGATGTCAACGGGTTCGTTCTCGGCGGACGAAGCGTCGGACCGTGGCTTACTGCTTTTGCCTACGGCACATCTTATTTTTCCGCGGTCATCTTTGTGGGATACGCCGGACAGTTCGGCTGGAAGTACGGAATTGCTTCCACCTGGATCGGTATCGGAAATGCACTGATCGGTTCCCTTCTGGCGTGGGTAATTCTCGGCCGCCGCACCCGTATTATGACGCAGTATCTGAATACTGCCACCATGCCGGAGTTTTTCGGCAAGCGTTTCGGAAAGCCGTCTCTGAAGATCGCGGCTTCCATCATTACTTTCATTTTTATGATTCCATATACGGCATCTCTGTACAACGGCCTCTCCCGCCTGTTCGGCATGGCCTTTAACATTGATTATTCCGTATGTGTTATCGTCATGGCAATTCTGACCGGTGTCTATGTCATCGCCGGCGGTTACATGGCAACTGCAATCAACGACTTTATTCAGGGACTGATTATGATCGTCGGTATCTGTGCCGTCATCGGCGCGGTTCTGAAAAGCCAGGGCGGCTTTATGGCAGCTCTGAACGGTCTTGCACAGATCAGCGATCCGGAAGTATCCGCGGTGCCGGGTGCATTTAACTCGTTCTTCGGACCGGATCCCGTCAATCTTCTTGGCGTTGTAATCCTGACATCTCTCGGAACCTGGGGGCTTCCGCAGATGGTCCAGAAATTCTACGCAATCAAAAGTGAGAAGAACATTGGTACCGGAACGGTTATTTCTACCGTATTCGCGTTCATCGTCGCAGGCGGCTGCTATTTCCTTGGCGGTTTCGGACGTCTCTTCTCAGACAAAATCGACATCGCAGCAAACGGATTTGACTCGATTGTACCGACCATGCTTTCCGGCCTTCCGGACATCCTGATCGCAGTCGTCGTCATTCTGGTGCTTTCTGCATCTATGTCGACACTTTCCTCCCTCGTGCTTGCCTCCAGCTCCACCCTGACACTGGACCTGCTCAAGGGACACATTATCAAGAAAATGGATGAGAAAAAACAGCTGCTGATCATGCGCGCACTGATTATCGTATTCATCGGAATTTCTGTTGTCATCGCTCTGATTCAGTATAAATCCAACGTCACTTTCATCGCACAGCTGATGGGTGTTTCATGGGGCGCTATGGCAGGTGCATTCCTCGCACCGTTCCTGTATGGGCTTTACAGCAAGAAAACTTCATCGATCGCATGCTGGTGCAGTTTCCTGTTCTCCACAATTTTTATGCTGGTCAATATGCTTGCACGCAGCAGCATGCCGGCTATGCTCCAGTCCCCGATCAATGCAGGCGCATTCTGCATGATCTTCGGCCTGATCATTGTTCCGATTATTTCGGCCTTCACACCGAAACCGGACAAACAGCTCGTTGATGATGCATTCTCCTGCTATGATAAGAAGGTCATGGTTCCGCAGAGCGAAGCACTCGGAGACGGCGAAGAAGTATGATTTTTTTAACCTTCGGGCATTGAAATAACCGTTTTATAGTTGATTTCTTATATTGAGCATCCGCATCTGAAGCTTTGGCCAGATGCGGATGCTCAATATTCAGAGATCTGACCTGGCCAAAGGAAACAAGGCTTGATAAGTGCATCCGCAAAGTAGCAGACTGGCCGGATGCGGATGCTCAAATTCCAATGTCAGGCTCCGGTCGATGGAAACAACTCTTGAAATGTGCATCCGCAAAGTGGATGACCTGCCGAATGCGGATGCTCAAATTCCAGAAACCAGCTTCAGCCGAAGGAACCAATGCAAGAAAAGTGCATCCGCAATTGTATTGACTGGTGGAATGCGGATGCGCAAAACTTGTATTCTACCCTTCTCCGAGGGTTTCAGTCTAGTAAACCAGTCACAGAAGGGTTTCATTCAAATAAACCAAACTCGGAAGAGACTCAGTCAAGTAAACCAAACATAATGCAAGGAAATCCTCACATGATTATCGACATACACACTCACATATTTCCTGATAAAATTGCGAAATCTACAATTAAACTGCTGAGCGGAAAGTCGCACACGCCGCCGTTCTCGGACGGTACAGCCGACGGACTCGCCAGGCATGCAAGTGAGGCCGGTGTTGATCTCTCGATTATTCTGCCGGTCGCAACGAGTGCAAAGCAGGTCCTGAAGATTAATCAGGCGGCGCTTGCTTTGAGAAATGAAAATCTTAAGAAAGGTCTGCTCTCTCTGGCCGCCATGCACCCGGACTGTGAGGATTATGAATCACAGATGGAGTGGATTGCGGCAAACGGTTTTAAGGGCATTAAAATACACCCTGTGTATCAGGGTGCCGATCTGGATGATCCCCGGTATCTCGCAATTATGCGCTGTGCCGCACGGCATGGACTTGTTGTCGTCACACACACCGGTCTGGACATCGGATATCCGGACGTCGTGCATTGTACACCGGAGATGGCTGCAAATGCGCTGGATGCTGTTCCTGAGGTCAGGCTTGTCCTTGCGCACATGGGCGGCTGGAAGGAATGGGACCGTGTTCTAAAGCTGCTGCCAGGCAGCGGCGCCTATCTGGATACATCCTTCTCGATCCGGGAAATCACACCGCTCGATGACGGCTATCACAAAAAAGAAGATCTTCCGCTGCTTCCGCCGGAGGTGTTCTGTGAGATGGTAAATGCCTTTGGCGCTGATCATATTCTCTTCGGAACAGACAGTCCGTGGCGGGACGCAAAAGCAGAGATGGACTGGATACGGGCATTGCCGCTTGCTGATGACGCAGTTCGCAAGATCCTTGGAGACAATGCTGAAAAGCTTTTGCAGTTACAGAACTTCTCATAATATTCAATCAGGTCTATTCATGATTAAGAGCCGACTCTTTCTTCTGAGAGCCGGCTCTTTCCAATTGTAATATAATTCACCAAATTCTGTCAGGTTGGTATGTTTGGCACATCCGCAGCTTCCATAAAATACATCCGTGACGCATAATCCTGAAAATAGCGTACCGTCTCATCAAACCCTGTTCCGCAGAACGCAGGCAGCAGCTGAATTCCTGCCTGCATGAGAACAGCTCCGCTTACGGTGTGCTCTTCCTGTTCCCCCGGCATCCGCTTGTAACTGGCGATTGTCCGATGCAGCAGAGAATTCTTTTTAATGTGGAACGCTGTCTGTGTATTGATCAGGGACCCGAATCGCATCAGATTCATGTTGCGCGGGATATTATAAAAATGATACTGTTTTTCCGGATCAAGCCCTGCCGCCTGAAAAACTGCGTACTGCGCGGAAGGTGTGACAAGATCCTGCTGCAGCATTCCGATGGCTTTCGACCGGTCCGGCGATACGACAATCCAGCTTCTGTGTGCAGAATGCGCCTGTGTCGCCTGCATCCGGTTTCCGCTCACACGGTAAAATGTTCCGAACTGGAAGATCTCTCTCCACTTCTTATACAGCACAATATGCTGTCTGATTTTCTCAAATCTTCGCACCGACGGATCAAGCAGATTGCATTCATAGCCCAGGATACCGAAGGCAGCCACATCAAACCGTGTCTGCATCGGCGTTTCCCGCAAGGTCTGGTGATTCGGACTGTCGGAAAAATGATTGCTTATGACAGACGGCGGATATCCGTAACTGTATCCCTCCTGAATCTTCGCGCGCGCCAGCGGGTCTGTATTATCACTTGCCCAGATCTGCGGAAAATAACTGAGTATTCCGAGGTCAGACCGGTTTCCTCCGGCAGCGCACCCTTCGAACAGAATTTCCGGGAATCGCTCTGTCAGCGTCTTCATCATCCGGTATAAACCGCAGATATAGCGATGCGCAATCTCTCCCTGCTGCTCCGGCGGAAATGCTTTTGAGAATACATCGGAAAAGATCCGGTTCATATCCCACTTCACATAGGAAACCTGTGCAGCATTAAAAACATTCGTCATCTGCTGAATCAGATATGTTACAACCGCCGGATTTGCCAGATCGAGGATTCTCTGATTTCGTCCCTCTGCATGTTCCCGGCCGGGTATTTCCATCACCCACTCCGGATGCGTTCGGTACAAATTACTATCGACATTTATCATTTCCGGTTCTACCCAGATCCCGAAATCCAGTCCAAGTGCCTTTACCTTACCGGCAATTCCTTCTAATCCTCCGGGCAGCTTTTTCAGGTTGGCCGTCCAGTCTCCCAGAGACGATGTGTCATCATTCCGCTCTCCAAACCAGCCGTCATCCATGACAAACAGTTCAATTCCGGCTTCTTTTGCCTTGCGCGCAAGATACAGCAGTTTCTTCTCATTAAATTTACGATAAGCGGCCTCCCAGCTGTTCAGGACGATCGGACGCACTTTGTGTTTCCATGCTCCCCGGACGATATGTTCCCGCACGAATGCGTGCATGGCTGTGCTCATACCATTAAAGCCGCGGGCAGATACGGTCATAACCGCCTGCGGCGTATCAAAATAACTTCCATGTTTCAGCTGCCAGCAGAATCCGGCCGGATTGATTCCTGAAACAAAACGCGTCTTCCCGAATGCATTTACTTCTGCAGCCTCATAGTGATTGCCGCTGTAAATCAGATTAAACCCGTAGCAAAGTCCGTACGCCTCACCCGTGTCATCCGGATAAAGCATCACAAACGGATTGGCCCGGCTGGAAGATGCTCCGCATACTGAGGAAACAACATACTTGCCTGCGCGCACAGGCACATCTACCGGATTCATTTCCCTCACCCATGTTCCGTGAAAACTCCTCATATTCAGGTCATCACGGGAAAAATCCAGCTGTGTGCTCATCAGCCGCTCGATTTGAACCGTTTTTCCGCTCTCGTTATAGAGTCGCGCAAAACGGCAGATTATATCGCATTCCGGAAACACATCATAGACAAGATCCAGACGCAGTTTTTCAGCCTGTTCGCACAGCGTTACGATCAGCCGTTCTGCTTTACCTGTTTCATCGTATGCATGAGGCAGCAGCAATGTCCCGGTTTCGGCTGCTCCTGCCGGCTCTGATTGCTGCACCTCTGTTCCTGCCGCTCCTGTTTGCTGCACCTCTGTTCCTGCCATCCTCTTCTTTCCGCTCTCATCCGGCATCTTTCCGAATTTTGCCCGCACAAAACGGAAATCTGCAGTTCTGCTGCCGTCGGCAAAAACAAGTTCAACAAACGGTTCGCGGATATCTCCTTTTCCGTATCCGGACAGTTCCAGACAAAGATCTTCCGGATTTACCGCAGGATGCTCCTGATCCAGAGAAATCATATTGCCCCCCGGGAAGGAACGTCTGTCACCCAGTGCCTGAATCAGTTCTTCTGCTTCGCAATCTGCTGTTCCTGCGCGCGCAGAAGACCCGTAATAAACAGAAGGTCCGTAATACAGATGCTCCGGCAGGCCGGTATCCGTTATATGAAACCAGTAGCTGGTGTGATCTGTCTCAAGCATAAAAAGATTGTCTTTAACGTTTATCATTGCTCTGTCCTTCCGGATTTCGTTAAATCGGTTTCGTTTTGCGGACTTCTTTTTTCGGACTTATTTTTGCGGACTTCGCTTTGCAAGTTCCGTTATGCGTTGTTCTTTCGCTGCCCAAGTTCCCTGATGATCTCCTCCATCCTGCTGTCATTCAGACGATAGAATTTTTTAAAGACCACCAGAGCAATGATCAGAATGACTGCAGACGGGATTGTCATGAAAATACGAAGTCCTGTCAGCGTCGCGGCACTCTGTACAACGGCATTCGGATCCAGTGCAACAATATCGATAATAATACCCGCGATAAAAATCGCGATTCCTGCCGCGAGCTTGACGGTAAACGTCTGCATGGAGAAAATAACGGATTCTTCCCGTGTTCCGTTTTTCAGTTCTCCATAATCAACGGAGTCCGCCAGGAAAATCGTCAGCATGACGGTCAGAACGCCGTAACCGGCATAGACCATGACACCCGGAATCATCAGGATCATCCAGCTTGTCATCTTGAACAGACCGGTATTCGCGAACACCAGAAGGACTGCAAAGCCAAGGATCTGAATCAGAATTGCGTACAGGAACAGCTGCATCTTATCCACTTTTTTCCGGATTGCAGGAATCAGCATCATTGCGACAACCTGCGCTGCAAAACAGCCGCCGACAAAGATATTGTAAGCTCCGGTATTTCCCACATCAAACTGGAAGAAATACAGAATCAGATTTCCGACGATATTCAGAGCCAGATAGACCAGAATAACAGCGAAAACAGATGTCATGGCCTGGTCATTGCGGAATAATGACCGGAACATCTGCCCGACACCGACTGTCTCCATAGTCTCCGGTTTCTTTTCCGGCACACACAGGACAAATACAATCTCGGATATGACGAATACAACAGCAATGATCAGTGCCCACCAGCGGAAGCCGATCCTGTAGTCAGCGATGGCGGCACTGCCGCTTAAAACAGGAACAATCGCCATTGTCAGAACCATCGGAACAGCATCACCGACGCCGGAGCAGGAACGCGCGAAGGATGAGAGCGATTCACGCTCCGCACCCGGACTTGTAATCGCCGGGATCATAGACCAGAACGGAATATCCATCATTGTATAGGTGATGCCCCACGCAATATAAATGACCGAAAGCCAGATGCGCAGCTTTCCGTCTGATGCGCCTGCCGGGGCGGAGAACAGCGCGTAAATTGTCACGGCATTCAATACGGTACCTGTCAGAATCCAGGGGCGGAACCGGCCAAACGGCGTCTTCGTCTTTGCGACAATGATACCCATCAGCGGATCATTTACGGCGTCGAAGATGCGGGCGCCCATCAGGACCGCACCGATAAACACGCTGCTCATGCCGAGTACGACATTGTAATAATAAAGAATATAATTGGCCACCAGCATATAGACGAGATCCTTGCCGAATGCGCCAAAACCGAATGCGAGACGGTTATGTAGTTTTAATTCCATTTTGTTTCCCCCTAAACTTTTTTCCGGCTCTTTCCTGCGGGACTGCCTGAAATTACCCTGACTGCCTGATTACCTGCTCCAGTTCTCCCTCAGCAAGTGCTGTGCACACAGCAGATCTGTGAACTCAGCAAATCTGCGCGCGTCTTGCGAATGCTGCCTCAACCACCTTGTACGCGCCGTCATAAATACCGCTTTTTTTATTCTGCACGATATTGTCACACATCATTTTCAGGATTGAACTGTCTGTTTCCATCAGGTCCAGCATCTGCAGTGTATGCGGAATGTCTTCACATTCAATTGTGCCGTCACCGATCTCTGTGGAATGAATTGCGCCCCACCGCTCGTGACCGCCGATGTGCTGAATAAACAGTTTCGGAACCGGATAAAACGATAATTCACCGGGCTTCGTCACGACGACATCGCTGCAGCGCATCAGTAAATTGGTGGCGTAGACTGCTTCAAAAATATTTTCATGACAGAATACATGAATTCCGTAAAGACGTTCCTCTGTGAGCGCCGCCTCACAAAACGCCTGTGTTTTGTTCCAATCATCAAGATATGTTTTTGCGAGTTTATTTACCAGCGGGATCCTGCTCAGATAATCATCCCAGACGCCGCGGTAGTCGCCGATATTGATCAGAAGCGCCGCTTTTTTCTGTTTCAGCTTCGGCAGCAGCTTTTTAATGATTTCGCCGAATATTTCTTTCTGTGCACCTGCCCCGCCGATTGTAAGCAGATATCGGGTTGGTGCGCCGCTCTCCTGCCGCCCGGTCCGGCGGCTACAATCCGCCTCGATATTGGATACGAGTTCATGATCAATATAGTGTCCCGTGTATAACAGACTGTCGGCCGGCATAGGTTTCAGAATCTCATTGCCTCGCATCCCGTCAAGTGTCCGGTACCCGAAATATGCCTTCCATGTCTGCACTGTATGCAGCGCTCCTTCTGAGAGATGCAGCGCCATCGGCCAGTTATCCGGGATGGCATTGACAACTGCCTCCATCCCGCCGTGCAGCGCCGCCTGTGCCGGCCACACATGGGTTCCGACCACGGGAATATCTTTCGGAATATTCCGGAATACCGGCGCCATCAGTTCCGCATTCTTCTGATCGGAAGCATTGTAGCTGAGTTTCCGGAATCCCTCATAATTCATCGGCTCCCATACTACTTTGTTGAACACTTTGCTCTTCTGTGAGATTCTGGATCCCATGGAATAAAGATCGTTCTGCGCGCTGATTACCTTCGTGCACGTTGTCTGCGGATAGCTGTTCAGATCCATCCAGTACGGCGTGTATCCAAGCGCGTGCGCTGCCGAGGCAATTGCCATAGAAATACGGTAATGACCAAACCCCATGCGGATGTTCCCTACGATAAGTCCCTTCTCCCGGTCGAACTGCAGCGAATCCTTCTTATATGTTTCTGTTTCCCCGGATGCAGAGTCTGATGACATATTTTCCTGATCTGCAGGATCCGCCACAACGATATCCTGCACACCCAGCACCGGGCCGAGCACCGGATTTTCCCGCAGATATACCGGATAATCCACTTCCGAATCATCTCCGAACTTCCTGATATATTTCTTCTTTGATGCAGCTGCTTTCCGATAATCCTGCGCAGACATTTCATTTCCAAATATTGTTTTTGCTCTGTCCTGCATTCTAATATCCCCGTTTCTATAGCCTTCCATCGTCAATCTTTCTATTTTTTTCTATAAATTCTTCTTACACTTATCTCTATTGTATGACGATTACGGGAACTGTGCAACTTAGGAATCTGCTTGATTTTTATTCTTGATCTTTATCCTTAGGTTATATATAATCATGTTATGTAGCCTTTTGGCGGAATGTTGCCGGGGAGAGCATTTATGAACCTGAAAGAATTGAAAAAAAGAAAACATATCCTGGGTTATACAGATGAGATGCTGGCGGAGATGACCGGTCTTTCGCCTGAAATTATAAAAAGTTACTTTGAAGAAACGAAAGACATTCCATCGGATATCCTTATCGAACTTGAATCGGTGCTGATGCCGCACCGCATCTATCCTTCTGCAATGTCTGATTCCATATCTGCCGTTCAGGAAGCACTCGGCGCATATGGTATGCAAAAGGAACCCGGAGAATATACAGCAGACGATTTCTTCCATCTGCCTGAAGATCTGCATGCAGAATTGATCGACGGGGTTTTCTATCGGGTAACAGCACCGACGCCGCAGCATCAGGCAATCACTGGACATCTGCTTCATCTGTTTCTGCATCATATCTTCACGCACGACGGCACATGCCAGCCCTTTACCGCTCCGATTGCAGTTCAGCTGGATGAAGATGATAAAACAATTGTTCAGCCGGATGTCATGATCGTATGTGACAGGGATAAAATCCGCAAAGATCGAATTTTCGGTGCACCCGATTTGATCATTGAAGTGCTCTCGCCGTCTTCCCGCAAACGGGATATGCAGTATAAATTGTTCAAATACGGCGAAGCGGGTGTGCGCGAGTACTGGATCATCGATCCGGAAATAAAGACTATCATCCAGTATGATCTCGCACATTTGAACCCGCCCGTTATCTACTCTTTCGCGGATACCATTCCCGTGCTGATCTGGGAAGGAGAATGTAACGTGAATTTCCGGGAGATATACGAGGCGATCGCTTTTCTGTATGAGTCACCCGATGAGATGTAAATCATCCTGAGACATCCGAATCAGGTGAACCGGTTAGAAATATGCGCCGCCGGGCGCACATCTTAAAACAGCCAGGTTCTGGCACGCAAAACCTGGCTGTTTTTCATTATTTGATGGTGACCTTACGGCCGACCACTTTCTTCGTAAAGAACTTCTTGTACTTCTTCAGTATCTTTTTATTTAATTTCTTCGACCCGGCCTTCACCTGTACTTTACTGACTTTGGAACCCTTGAACGCTCCTTTGACCGTTTTCTTCGTAAGTTTCTGCGTCTTCAGAACAACTGTCGTTACTTTACTCTTTGCAAATGCATTTTTAGAGATCTTTGCAACGTTCGCGCCGATTGTCACTTTCCTGATCTTATTACCCTTAAACGCATTGGGTGACACCTCAACAACTCTGTAAGTCTTTCCGTCTGCAAGCGTCACTGCATCAGGCACTGCAATCGCTTTGGCATTTTTCGCCTGCGTAAATGTAACAGTTCCTTCAACGCTGCCCGGTGCGACAGATGCGACCCGGAACGCCTGCCCCGCGACATCATAAGTGGTTCCGCCTGTTACCTTAGGTACTGATGGCGCCGGAGATGTCTGTCCGTTTCCGCCTGTCTGAGGCGTTCCGCCCGGAGTATCTCCCTGATTTGGGTCTGGATTCGGGGCTTTAACGAGACCGGCGATTGCAGTCCTGATTGCTTCGTCAGCTTTTGCGTTCATTAGCTCTTCAGCTGTGACGTCTGCTTTGCCAACAAGCGCTGAAGCGTTTGCGATTACAGTTTGTAACCTGCTGTAACTGTCAGCTGTATAATCTGACGCTTTCAGGCTATTTGCGGTATCGATCTCCTTCTGTATGTTTTCTTTTACCTCCTGAATTACCGCAGCTGCTTTGTTTCGGGCAGTTGTGAGTTTTACAATGGTCTCCTCTGTAACCGCACGTTCACGCAGAAAACGTTCCTTCTGCTCTTCGCTCAGACCGTTATAGGAATTATATGCGGCAACCACCGCATCAACCTGAAGCGGATCATCCATTGATATCTGTTCCGGATTGTCAATCAGATCAGACACATTACCAATCTGCTCTTCCGCAGCATTCATCTCAGCCAGGTCAGCCTTAGAAACGATATATGGTTCAGCATAGTAGGTTATTCCATTATATACCCCTGTTGCCGTACAGGTGTATTGATCCGCATCTTCAGACACATCTGTTGTAATGCTGCTGACCTGCTGTTTTTCATCACAGTTTTTACAGGCAAGTGTTAAATCAGCATGATACCCGCTCACAGAATCATATTTCCATTTCCAATCCTGTGCATAATCATGACCGGATGCCGGGATCATGATCTCTTCACGGGTTGTTTCCTCTGTCCCGCTCGCATCTTTAAAGAGCTTTCCGCAGACACTGCATTCGTAATAAGCTTCATGTCCTTGTTCCGTGCAGGTCGCGGCAGCTTCCCCGACGATCTCTCCTAAAACATGCTGATCTGTCTTAGGAATAAAGACATTATAAATCGATGTTAATACCTCACCATCTATCCCTGTTGCAGATGCTGTGTAAACAATTTCACCGGTGGACTGGCATGTCGCGGCATTTTTGACTTCTTCTGAAATAATGTCAGCTTCTTTGGTCTGCGTGTCATCTCCATGGATGCATCTGAACGTTACTGTTACGGTGAATCCTCTGTCGTAATCACCTTCCCATTCCCATACAGGTTCTTCATAGCTGTGTCCAGCCGCCTGGATCGGATCAGATTTTATATCTGTAAATGTATTATCATTGTACGTCACTTCGGCCGTGTATGTGATTTCACCATCTTCCGTACAGGTCGCCGGCACTTCTTCCACTATTATATCTGCGTCGATTATCAGATCTTTTTCCGGATCTTCATTACATCTGAATGTGGCTGTAGCTGCGCTGTAATCACTTGCCCAGGTCCACTCAGGTTCTTCTGTGTAGGTATAACCGGTCGCCGGAATCACGACTGGTTTTTCATCCGTGTATTCCTGTCCTTCAAATCCGACGATTGCCGTATAGACGATCCATCCGTCTTCTTCCGGTTTCGGATCCTGGTGTACCGAACTGATAGATGCTTCAATCAACTCAGTTTCTCCGCAATTTGTACAGGTAAATGCCGCATCTGCTGTATAGACAGAAGTCTCATTTTCCTCCCAGATCCAGACCGGTTCTACCGATTTGTCAAAATGATGTCCCGCTGCCTTGATCACGTTTGTTTCTGTGTGGGTCGGGTCAATGGTACAGACTCTTGTTTCCAGGCCATCTTTCGTACAGGTGGCTTCCTGTGTAACTTCCCAGTCTCCCCAGACATGCTCGCACTCTGTCTCATCTGTCTTTTTACTTACAACCACCTGATAATTGCAGGATCCCGCTGAACCTTCTGCATCGATACACGCTTTCAGATAATAGGTTTTCCCGGCCTCCAGATGAACATGAATCTCAAATTCTGTTCCGATTTCCGGGTCATGCCATGCGATCGCCTGGTTATCTGTACCAAAAACAGTCCCGAACGGAATGCCTGCTTCCGGAAGGGTGCTTCGGAAAAGATAGACTGCATCTTCATCCGGAACAAACGAGAAATGAACCGGATCATTCCACTGGTCGAACACAACTTCAGCTTCTGTATCTGCGGTCAGTTCGATTGCATCCGCAACGGTAAAACCTGCCGGGTATTCCAGCGTATATACAACGTCACATCTGAGTTCTCCATAGTTGTCACTTCGAATTTTTACTTCGTAAATACGATCAGGCTGTGCCGAATCACCGATTCCGATGATACCATCTGTTACAACAACATCAGCGGCAACCGGACTCATAATCTCGCCTGCCTCATTTTTAGCCACAACGTACGCCGTCGGATTTTCGATATCATCAGGCAGCCCGGCGACTTGTATGGTCCTGAGATCCGTAAATTCAGCTGTGATATCGACCGGATCCGGAAGCATGTAAGTTTCCGGATCAAAATTCTCAGAAGCAATGACTCGCTCTTCCTCTGAATACTGGGCGATTGTTTCATCATCGTACTGATAGAAAACGGTGGCTCCGTGATAAATTATGTTTCCTTCTGTTTCGCTTTCCCAGGTAAATGTATAGCCGTATGCATCCGCATCGACTGACGTCCCCGCCAGAAACAGTTTGTTTCCTCTATGTCCGACAGAATTATCATCAACATTTGTGATATCACAGACATAGTTACTGCCGCCGATTGTGACGACATTCCACATATGTGAACCGGCTCCGGTTCCGCCGTCCATATGACCGCTCATGGAATTGCAGACGACATCTCCTTTAAATGTGCTCTGATCACAAAGGTACTGAAAGGCCTTGGAATATCCTTCACAGACAACATTGGTAGTGTCATCCTGATCAAATACATAGACGAGCTGCCACGGATCTCCATAGACTAAATCCGTCTGACTGACAATATCATCATTATAAGATACTTCGTCACAGATCCTCTGCCGGTAGGAATCAAGCTTTTCATAATCTTCAAGATCCGCATATTCTGCCACAATCTGCTGTGCATAATCAACGGCAGCTGAAGCGCGCCCGGTTTTCTCCGTATCTGCCAGAAAAGTCCGGAGAGCTCCGTCAGCTGAATAATCTGCCGATACACTCATGGACACCTCAAACGGCGTCGGAATACAAATGAATTGCTCCCCTGTTGAATAGCTGCCATATGCATAATAACTGCTGCTGTAACCTGTCGTTTTGTCATACCAGTATAATTCATATGGGAAATCCGCTGCCAGCGCGTCCATTACCTTTCCGATCTGGAATCCTGCCAGCTCGTACATTTTCGCAACTGCTTCCGGCACAGCCCTCCCGTTTTCCTGAAACAGCGTCTCAACACCAAGGTCCTCTGCCAGATAATATTTGTCCTCAATGCCGAGCGATTCAATCGGAAGGCTGAATTCTGTCTCCGGCCGCCGTCCTGCCGCAACATCCGCAATATAGCCCGCAAGCAGATGGTACGCAGCTGCATTCGGACCGGTGAGTTTACTTCCCTGTGTAATGCGCCGCGCTTTCAGCATTCCTTTTGACGCAGATTCTGAAAGCCCAAATAATTCATCGATATAGCCCTTTTCCAGGATCTCGCTGTCATCCAGGTTAATGGTACCGGTCGTCATGACAACAGAAGCTGTTTCTGCCGGTTCACCGGCAAAAACAGCTTTCGGTAATACAGATTCCATCAAAATAACAGTCAATAAAACTGTCATCAATCCCGACAAATATTTTCTCATTTTGCTGCTCCTTGTAGCGTACGAATCATAATCGATAACTGCTCTATGATATGAAAGAGAAATAATAATATGTTGCGGTTATTGATAATAGATCAGATATCTTTCATCAGGAAATGGGTAATATTCATTAATCGTTATTTATAATATATATTTTATCAGATGCAGATAAATGTTACAAACTCTTTTGCGGCTTGTCTGGCTATTGGTCGATTCACCGCACGACCAGGTTTTTTTCTGTTTGTTCGGTTTTGTATTGACAATTTGAATTAACTGTACTAGTATATCTAATACAGTTAATACACACTCTTCAAGTGACAGAACTATATTGAGGTAAAGGCGAAGCAGGAGGAGCATGTATGATTTTTATTGATTTTAAGGACAGCCGGCCGATCTATGAGCAGATCACAGAACGGATTAAGCTCCTGATCCTCAAGGGCGTCCTGGAGGCGGATGAACAGCTCCCATCTGTCAGAAAGCTGGCGATGGATCTGTCAACCAATCCCAACACAGTCCAGAAAGCCTATGCTGAACTCGAGCGGCAGGGGTTTTTATACTCTGTGAAAGGACGCGGGAATTATGTACGCGGTGATATTTCCCTCAAAGAAAAGAAACGGGATGAACTGCGCAGCCGGATTGAATTGATTCTCAATGAGGCAGAGGAAATCGGCATTTCTAAGAAGGAATTACTGGAGGATTTATTATGATCAAAACGAATAAGCTGGAGAAGTCGTTCGGGCCGGTAAAGGCTCTGGATCATCTGACGCTCTCCATTTCGGAAGAGCAGGTATTCGGGCTGATCGGGACGAACGGCGCCGGAAAATCGACTTTACTGCGGATTCTGGCGGGGGTTTTCCGCCCGGACCGGGGTTCGGCAGAGGTTGACGGGCAGTCCGTCTTTGACAACGCCGCATTGAAACAGGAGCTTTTTTTCATTCCGGATGATCCGTACTTTTTCCCGAACAGCTGCGCAAATGATCTCAGGTCATACTACAGCAGTATTTATCCGAAGTTTGACAGCAGCAGGTTTGACAGACTTCTATCGGATTTCGGTCTCGACAGGAAACGCAGCATTTCCGGCTATTCGAAGGGAATGAAGAAACAGCTGAGCGTTATCGCCGGATTATCAGCCGGCACGAAGTATCTGCTCTGCGATGAGACCTTTGACGGTCTGGATCCGGTCATGCGGCAGGCTGTCAAATCACTTTTTGCCGGAGATATTGCGGAGCGGTCCCTGACACCGGTCATTGCTTCACACAATCTGCGGGAACTGGAGGATATCTGCGAGCATGTCGGTCTTCTGCACAAAGGCGGTCTTCTGCTCTCTGAGGATCTGGAAGAGATGAAGCTTGGCATTCAGAAGGTTCAGTGTGTCTTTGAAAATGAAGAAGAAGGCAATCTGGCTATGGCCGGACTTTCTGTCTTAAGCAGTGAGACGCGCGGCAGATTAAAAACATTTGTTATCCGCGGAAGCCGCGAGGAAATCCTCTCCCGCTTTTCCGGCATGCGGACTGTCTTTTTTGAACTTCTTCCGCTGACGCTGGAAGAAATCTTTATCAGTGAAACGGAGGTGGCAGGTTATGACGTCAAAAAACTTATACTCGGATAACGCCGGACAGATCACATCCGCAGTCAGCAGGGCATCCCGCCGTACCGGTTATACGATTTCACAGCGGGAGCTGCTAAAACGCAGGCTCTGGTCCGCAGGGCTGAGTCTCGTACTGATGCTGCTCTACTATTTCGCAGGTGCACTGCTGTTGCTCCTTTCAATACGCGGCAGCTATGCTCCGGACGCCGGTTCATCGCTCCGTACGCAGATGATTCAGAACTACAGCTCCTTTCTGCGGGATGGCATTGGTTTTCTCATTGCATCTCTGCTTGGCGTCGTGCTGTCTCTGCAGGGATACGCATATTTGCACAACCGGAAAGCAGTCGATTATTATGAAAGCCAGCCGGTAAAGCGCTCTGCACACTTTTGGGGAATCTTCCTGAATTCTCTGCTGATCTATCTGATCTCGGCAGTGTGCGCCATGCTGCTCAGTCTTCTTACCGGCATCTGCTTTGGTGCGGCAGGCCCCGGTATTCTTCTGCACGGAATCGGATTCGCCTTTCTGAGAGATCTCGCCGCGTTTCTGGCCTGCTTTGCATTTGGCACGCTCGCAGCAATGCTGACCGGCAACCCGGTCGTCTCCATCCTTGCGGTCGGCGTATTTTTCGTGTATGAAATGATGATGACCTTCGGTATCAAAATGATGATGCACGCGTCCTTTTATACATTCACAGAGGATTCCGGCATCGGATTTTATTCTCTGCTGCTGAATCCGGTTGCGAACGCCTTAAATAACTCACGCACTGCCGCCATCTGGCGCAACGTAATTCTGGCCGTCCCGGTTATGCTCCTCGCCTATCTGGCCTACTGCAGACGAAAAAATGAATCCGCCGGACAGGCGGTTATCTTCCGGCCTGTCCGGACCATCGTAAAAATAGCTGTCGCCTTTTTATCCGGCATTATAACGGCCGACGTGGTCTGGGATCTCGGCCCGGGGACAAGTATTTTCTGCGGGCTTCTGGCTGCCCTGCTGCTCTGCTGCCTCATGGAAATCATTTATCATTATGATTTCAGGAAGCTGTTCGCACATCCGGCCGAGCTGGCCGGTGCCCTGATCCTCACAGCCGCAGTAATCTGCATTTTCCGCTATGACCTGTTTGGATATGACAGCTGGATTCCAAAGCCGGAATCTGTAAAATATGCATCCGTTCGTATGAATTATGAAAATCTTTCTCTTAGCGAAGAAGGAAAATATCTCGATTATCCTGCATTTCCGGAGTCCTATATGCAGCTGACGGATACAGAATCCGTGACTGCGCTTGCGGAAAGCTGCCTGCAGGCCGCACTTAACAATCAGTGGGACAATGTAAATGACCGGGTGACCATCAACTATACACTGCAAAGCGGGCGTACGGTATCAAGACGCTATCCGCTCAACCGCTCAGATCCTGCATTACTGAATGCCGTTACGGATTCGGATGAATACCGCAAAGGCTCCGCCCAGATCTGGCACGATCAGTTCATGGACAAGCTTATGCAGGAACACAGTGTCGGCATGTATTATACTGTGCCGGGAAGTACACAGCTTACTGAAAAAAAGATTGATTACAACGCCTTCCGCAAAGCATACCGAACCGATCTGGAAATGTTGAATTACAACTACGCGGACACCCATCCGGTCATCGGATGTGCCTTCGTATCGGTTCCTGTAAACAATCGCGGCGAGACGATCCAGTTTTCCAATCCGGTCTATGAAGGATTCGAGCAGACAACTGCATTTCTGAAAGCGAACGGACTCTATCAGGAAAGCCGCATGCTGAATGCCGATGAAATTGAAAGAATCGAAGTGCGTCTGAGTTCCTATACGCTTCCGGACGGTGTATCAGCAGATGAAAGTACCTCTCCGGACGGTGTACTGACAGACGAAAGTAATCTTTATAAGGAATACACAGATCCGGCAGAAATACACGAACTGATTCAAAGCGCGATGCATCAGGATACGGATTTCAATGCGCCGCTGCTGCAGACCAGCATCGATCATAACTGGACGCTCATCGTTTACCTGAAGGACAATCCGGACGATTACCGTCCCGAAGACAACTGGATGAATATCAGGGCAGGCAAGATCCCTTCCTTTGTCCTGAAAGATTTCGCACCATACATACCCTGACCAGAATCAAAACCACCGGCTTAGCCGGTGGTTTGTTCTGAGCCTGTAAGGCTCGGTTGCCGGCATGGCCCTCAAAGGGCCCACGAAACTAAAGGCCCCAACCGCACCGATTCCTCAGGCTATCCCTTTAAGGGATTTATCTTTTGCCTTGTGTTACTGGCTGACCCGTGAACGGGTCAATAAATTCTTTTATGCTCAGCTGATCGTATGCGATATCATCCTGTAGTTGATTCTTTATATATTCTTCTATCTTCTTTGCATTTTTCCCGACTGTATCTACGTAATATCCTCTGCACCAGAATTTTCTATTGCCATACTTATACTTCAGATTTGCATGTCGATCGTATATCATCAGAGAACTTTTTCCCTTCAAATATCCCATAAAAGATGACACACTGAGGCTGGGAGGGATTTTTACTAACATATGTATATGATCTCTACAGCATTCTGCTTCTACAATCTCTACACCTTTTCTCTTGCAAAGTGTACTGAGTATATTTGCAACATCCGCTTTGATATTCCCATAAATAATTTGGCGCCGGTACTTTGGTGCAAACACAATCGCCTCCACCCGTAAAACGGGTGGTTCGGGATGCGGGCTATAAGCCCGCGTTACCAGCCAGCGTCTAAAGGCGCTGGCTTTCTCTTTGGGGCTCCAAGGGCTCACGCCCTGGAGCTCCGTTCAAGCCACATTGCATTTATCACCTGGCCACCCCTAAAGGGGTAGCTTTAGTGGTTTTTACTTTGATCCTTTCCAGGCTTCGCCCCGAAAGGATCTTCATACTCTTTTACACTCATTCTATCCTTTATGATATCGGCTCTCTCTTGATCT
>JNKK01000027.1 GCA_000702845.1 Lachnospiraceae bacterium FE2018 | reverse complement strand
TAACAATTATGTGGCATTTTTTTGCTTTATTCCACATAAGAAAATGTCTATCTGACATAAATTGCGGATATTCAGCAGTACCGGAGCAGCTTCATCCGCCGGCAGGTGTCTCTTCATTTCAACACAGCAGCAGCTTCATCCGGCAGAAGCAGTGTTTAAAATCCTCCGCACTCAGACTCGTATAGATTCTGGTCGTATCCACACTCGCATGTCCCAGCAGATCCGCCAGATGGGCGATATCTCTGGTTTCCTGATAAAATGTCACGGCAAACAGATGACGCAGGTTATGGGGAAATATCTTCTCAGCTGCAACCGCTGCCATCGCCCCGAGCTCTTTCATTTTCCTCCAGATATAACTTCGGTCAAGCGGCTTTCCGTTCATTGATACAAACACAGATCCGCTCTTTATCTTTTTCCGTTTACAGTATTTTTGAAGTTCCCGGCAAAGTCTCTGGTCCAGGGGGACAACCCGCGTCTTTCCTTTGTTATGAATTTCCGCGCTGCCGCGCCGCAGACTCTCCACCGTAATATATTCATGCTCGCTGACCCGGATGCCTGTACTGCAGATGGTCTCCATCAGCAGAAACAGCCGGCGGTCTTTCTTCTTCGCCGCACCCAGCAGCTTCATGTACTCCTTCCGCGTCAGCACCCGGTCATTGTTCCGAAAGGCCTGTCGCTGCACGCGGAGCAGTTTGACGCATAAATCTCTTCGTCCGATAAATGTAAGGAACCGGTTCATCGCTACCAGCATCGAATTGACGCTTGACACTGCGTAGCGCCGACAAAGATCTTCCTTATATAATAGGATATCTTCTTTCGAGATCAGATCCGGGAAATCATCTGCCGCCATATCATTTGCGTCCAGTGGCAGAACCCTCAAAAACAACTGAATGTCGTGATTGTACTTCCGCAGGGTAGCCCTGCTGCGCTCCTCATCCCGGAGATGGGCGAGAAACGACTGCTTGCAAGTTAGTGCATTCATAATTGTTTCTCCTTGGATATATATTTATCTTCATACGTATCCTATACCTCGCTTTCTAAGCTGTAAAGATCTCTGATGTCTTTTTCTGATCATCAGACGCCCAATCTGCACCTTCATTCCAATGAAAATCGTATCCTTATGATAGCACGTTTAGCGATCACGCGTACGACATTAATTGCTATTATATCCGTAAAGCAACAGTTTTTTTCGAAATGTGATTTTTCAATCGCGATCTCCGATCGCGCGCGAGCTGCGCGACGCACTTATGCGTCTTACTTTGCGCATCGAACGGTTCACCGTAACGATCATTGTGAAACGCAACAACCGCCACTTGGCCAAGTGACGGTTGTTTATCGATTTAAATAATCAGTTGGTTTGAGGTCTACCGCTTGTAACAGTATTCCTCTTTTATTTCTTCTGTTAACCAGATTTATGATATGATCGCCGCCTATATGATCGCTGACAGCGGCGCGATCTCCACGCCTTCTGCTTCAAGCGCGGCTCTGATCTGCGTGACGAATGCGAGGGCTTTTTCGTTGTCCCCGTGGACGCAGATGGAATCTGGGATGATCTCGATGTCGTTGCCGTCTGCTGCCGTTACCTTGTGTTCCTTGACCATGCGGACAACGCGCTCGATGGCAAGTGTTTCATCGTGGATGACAGCGCCTTCCATCGTGCGCGGCATCAGGCTGCCGTCCGGCATATAAGCGCGGTCTGCAAATACTTCACGGGCCGCGGGGAGTCCGATGTCCTGCGCCGCCTTGATGCTCTCGCTGCCGGACAGGCCGAGGAGGATGATCTCCGGATCGAAGTCCTGAACCGCTTTCGCGATTGCCAGCGCGAGGTCATAGTTCTTGCCGGCCATGTTGTACAGGGCGCCGTGCGGCTTTACGTGCTGAATCTTCACGCCCGCGGATTTCGCGAATCCGAAGAGCGCGCCCAGCTGATAGGTGATGTACGCCGCTGCCTCTTTCGGCGATACGTTCAGGTTTCTGCGACCGAATCCCATGAGATCCGGAAAGCCCGGATGGGCGCCGACGCCAATGCCGGCTTCTTTTGCGAGCGCGATGGTTTTCTTCATCACTTCAGGATCTGACGCGTGGAAGCCGCAGGCAATGTTGCAGGATGAAATCAGCGGAATGACCTGCTCATCCATGCCGATGGTATATGCGCCGAAGCTCTCGCCCAGATCACAGTTCAAATCTACTTTTGCCATACCTCTTACTCCTTCAGGTTTACGTTCTTGACATCCAGGATCAGCATGTGTCCCGGTGCGTGTGTGATCGCGAAGTCCGGCTTTGTGTTCATGACAACAGACTGCGGTGTGACGCCGCACGGCCAGAACATCGTTACTTCGCCTTCATGGATATCAACCGGATCGCCGAATTCCGGATGGTTGATATCCTTGATGCCGATCACGGACGGATCGCCGATGTGAATCGGGCTTCCGTGCACCTTCGGCAGTGTCGCGGAAACTGTGACGGCCTTTACGACTTGCTCCGGCGGAACCGGACGCATGGAGACAACCATTTTTCCGGAGAAAACGCCGGCCGGAACCGTGTCGATCCCGGTGATGTACATCGGAACGTTGCGGCCCATCGTATTGTGCCGCATTTCGATTCCCGCCTCGACCAGTTCAGACTCAAAGCTGAAGGAACATCCGATCAGGAAACCGACCAGATCGTCGCGCCAGAACTGCTCCACATCCGTATATTCGCCGGTGCAGACGCCCTTCTCATAAATCCGGTACTTCGGGAAATCCTTCGCGATATCACAATCCTCAGCCATAAACTTCGTAAACCGGCTGCCCGTATCCAGCACTTCCAGAACCGGGCAGGCCTTCGGATTCCGCTGCGCAAACAGCAGAAAATCATACGCCAGATCCTTCGGCAGAATAATCAGATTCGCCTGCGCGTAGCCCGGACACAGACCGCTCGTCGGCTCCGTATATTCACCCTTTCGAATCAAATGCCGCATCTCCAGCGGACTTTTATCCTTATAATCGCTAATCATTCTTCTACCCTTTCCTCCTTATTCTTCTTCACGCGGTAAAAACAGCGGTCCTCTCAGATTCCTTCTATGTTCCTTCCACGCCTTATTCGCTTCGCGCATCAGCCGCTGGGATTCCTGGATCGTGCATCTTGTAAAGAGCACCTTCTGTCCCGGTCGCAGCTGGGCGAACAGCGGAATGTCCACATTGATAATCGACGCGATCTTGGCGTAGCCGCCGGTGGTCTGGCGGTCTGCCATCATGACGATGGGTTCGCCGGTGCCGGAGATCTGCACACTGCCGTTGACGATGCCGTCGGACAGGATGTCCGGTCCGTTTACGGTCTCGACTTCCGGTCCTTTCAGGCGGAAGCCCATGCGGTCACTCTGGTTGCTGATGGTATATTTGCTCGAATAGAAGGTCTCGATTCCTTTTTCCGTGAACATATCCTCCTGCGGTCCCGGCAGTACGCGGATATGTGTCGTCTCCTTGTCTTCCGGGGAGACGAGATGCCGCTCGGGCACCCACCGCCAGGAGAGATTCTGCTTGCCGAAGCCCGGATGCCGCAGTTCGATGGTGTCGCCGGCCTGCAGGGCGCGGCCATGGAATCCGCCGATACCGCAGCGCACATTTGTGCTCCGGCTGCCCATGACCTCCGGAATATCCAGCCCGCCGCCGATTGCGATGGACCCGAAGGTTCCGACATTTCCGGTGATGATGGTAATCATTTTGCCGGCAGGTACGTGGACCGCCTTGTTTGCGGGGTATTTCTTTCCTTCCACATCAATGGTGAAATCGCCGCCGCAGACAGCAATATTTACCTCCTCGTCAAACCGGAGAATGGGTCCGGCGAGGCAGAATTCGATGACAGCCTCCGAATCCAGATTGTTTACCAGGCAATTTGCCATTCTGGAAGCCACGCGGTCAATAAATCCGCTGGGCGCGAATCCGCTGTTCTGGTAGCCCAGCCGCCCTTTGTCCTGGATCGTGGTGCGGGGCCCGGGAAAAATCACATGCATTGCCATTGCTCAGCCCTCCTTGATCCATTGGTATTCATATTCGCCGTTTTCGATCATCCTTCTTATATGGAAGAATTCCTCTTTTTCAATCGGAATGAACCGGATATATTCGCCCGCCTCGTAGAGAATCGGCTTCTCGCGGTTGGGATCGTACAATTCCAGCGGCGTCCGGCCGATGATCTGCCATCCGCCCGGCGATACCAGCGGGTAGATGCCGGTCTGGTCGCCGGCGATTCCGACGGAACCCTTTTCCAGACGTTCGCGCGGGTCCTTCAGACGCGGCGTGCTGATGGATTTATCCATGCCGCCGAGGTAGACGAATCCGGGCATGAAGCCGAGCATGTAAATCAGATAGTCCGGGCTGGTGTGCCGCTCGATGACTTCCTGCTCCGAGATGCCGGCGTGTTCGCTGACCGTCGGCAGGTCCGGACCGAATTCTCCGCCGTAGCAGACCGGGATCAGAATGGTTTTCTTCTTCATCCGGTCACCCTCGAAATTCATGACGGAAAGCTCTGCCTCGATCTTCTCTGCGAGCTTGTCAAATCCGATGACAAGGGGACGGTAATGCACCATCAGCGTCGCGTACGTCTGAACGTACTCGGTGACCCCTTTGATTTTCTTTTTTGCAAGCGTCTTTCTGGCAATTCGCACGATTCGGCTGATCTCCGGATCGATTTCATTTCCGAAGACAATCGTCAGCGCGGAATCGCCAACCGGGAGAATTTTATATTCCATATCTGTTCCTTTTCACTAATTGATCAGCTGACCGGGGCGCAAAACGCTTCCCTGTCGTTCTTCTGATTCAATGAAAGACGGAAGCCTGTCAATATGGCAGGCTTCCGCCAGGTATTTAATGTGTCTGTGTTAAGCTTTTTAATCAGCCTGCAATCAGAGCCTGCAGTCCTGTGATAAATGCGCGCATATTTCTTGCAGCGATGAAGATGAAGATTGCGATTACCAGAACAACCAGGATGTTGAACCACATTTTGTTCTTGTGGTTCTTCATGATCTTGCTGTCATTCGCAACGATCAGAAGCAGGATACCTGTGATCGGCAGAAGCAGCGCGTTTGCAGCCTGTGCGAACAGGATGATCTGTGTCGGGCTGGCGCCGAGTGTGCAGGTTGCA
The DNA here is from genome assembly GCA_000702845.1 of Lachnospiraceae bacterium FE2018. Taxonomy (GTDB): domain Bacteria; phylum Bacillota; class Clostridia; order Lachnospirales; family Lachnospiraceae; genus CADBRN01. The sequence continues at coordinate 29,483 of JNKK01000027.1, read as the reverse complement.
AAGATACCGAATGCAAGAACGATGATCCAGAAGACTTTGAAGCGTGCCTTCTTCATATCCTCGCCCCATCCCAGAATACCGGAGGAAGCAAATGCTGCTGCCAGCGGTGCGGTCAGGGTACTTGTGATACCTGCTGCAAAGAGACCGATCCCGAAGATAACGGTTGCCCAGCTTCCGAGAAGCGGTGTCAGCGCTTTCGCCATATCTGCGCCGGATGCGATCTCGCCGCCGGTTGCGTGAATGGTAGCTGCCGCGCAGACGATGATTGCCATGGAAATGATGCCGCCAAGGCCGATGGAAATGACAGAGTCAAATCTGGAGTTTGCCAGTGCATCTTCTTTGTCGCCGGAATGTCCCCACTTTGTGGAAGCCGAAGCTGCGTGGAGATAAATATTGTACGGCACGACGGTGGTACCCATCAGTGCTGCAACTGTCATCCAGTCGCCGCCGTCCGGCACCTTAAATCCGAACAGACCCTTTGCAACTGCGCCCCAGTCCGGGCTTGCTGCAAATGCGCAGATCAGGAAGATAATTCCCATCAGGACAACCAGAGCGGTCAGGATGTTCTCGACACGCTGATAGCTGCCGGAGAACAGCAGGATAAATGCGATAATACCGAGAACCAGCGCGATGATGATCTTCGCTGTTCCGCTGCCCGTTGCCGGGAATGCTGCCTGGATACCCAGAACAGAACCTGTCAGGTTGCCGGTCTCATACGCGATGTTGCCGACGAAAACGGCCGCGATGACCAGGATGCTGATCAGGATCCGCGCGCCGGCGCCGGTAAACTTCGTCCGGAGCGCTTCGCCAAGTCCCATGCCGGAGACGATTCCCAGACGTGCTGCCATGGACTGCATGATGATAACAGAAATAACTGAAAGCAACATCGCCCACAGAAGCGTGTAGCCGGCCGTTGCACCTGAGATTGAACAGGATGTAACTGTACCCGGTCCAATGAAAGCGGCAGCGACGAGCGCGCCCGGTCCTACGTTTTTAATTCTTGTACCAATACTACTCATTACTAACTCTCCTCTCACGATTAACAAATTACTTTGCCATTTTACTACACTATCGCGTGAAATGCAAATTTTAGATAGTTTTTGTAGGAAGAAAAGGGCTAGTATTGACGTTTTGCACAACCAGGCACCGCTCAACAGTTGCCTGTATAAACATACTTCAGAGTCCTGCGTGCTGCCGCCGCAAGTTCATAAACGCGTCTCACATCTGTCGGACCTCTGTCCTGCATATGAAAACGCGGGAAGAATCGGGAAATGTGCAGGGGGATTTCGTTTCCCGGCCTGCCCTCATACACGCCGGTCAGACCAGCGATCCATGCAGCGATCTTTTCCATTTCTTCTGGTGTATCATTTTCTCCGGGTATAATGAGGGTGGTCAGCTCTATATGGCAGATCTTTACAGCTTCCCGGATAAAATCCATAACCATGCTCCGGCTGCCTTTGAGCAGTTCACTGTAATAGCGATCTGTGAATCCTTTCAAATCGATATTCATGGCATCGATATACGGCGCCAGTTTCTCAAGAACCTGCAGGCTTGCAGTGCCGTTTGTCACCAGAACATTTTTCATCCCCATCTTATGCACCAGCTTTGCCGTATCAAGAATGTATTCATAACCGATCAGCGGTTCGTTATAGGTGAATGCGACGCCGATATTTCCTTTCGGCTGATATGCATAGGCTGTCGCAGCAAGGTCTTCCGGCGAAACATATTCCGCTTCTGTCCGGAAGCGTTCTGCTTCTTCCGACCAGGTGATTTCAAAATTCTGACAGAAGGGGCATCTGAGATTACACCCGTAGCTGCCGGCTGACAAAATCAGACTGCCCGGAAAGAAACGATTCAGCGGTTTCTTCTCAATCGGATCCAGCGCGAGAGAAGTGATTTTCCCGTAGTTTTCCGGCACAATGCGGCCGTCCTGACAGATACGGGCTTTGCAGAAGCCCCGCTGCCCTTCACGCAGTTCACAATTTCTAAAACAAACGTTACAGTTTGGCATGATTTCTCCCTGTTTAATGATGACGGATTACTTCAAATCGCTCCAGCACAACCGGCTCATCTTCGTCGATTCCGCCTTTGCGCATCGCAATCGATACCTGCTGTTCCGGTGTATCTACGCCGTCCAGATCCGGCAGCAAAAGACCGCGCCGTGCCCCGCTTGACACAATGACGCCGTACCGCCTGACATCCAGCTCGTCGATGCTGTCGATCCGCTCGGGATCCCCGAGTACATCGACGCTGACATCCAGCCATTTCAGTTCGTCCGGCGTAACCGGCTCGAACCGGGGATCCTGTGTCGATGCGCTGATGGCATTACGGATAATTTCCTCTGCAATACTTCCCGTCGTCGGAAGAATGGTTCCGATGCAGCCCCGCAGCCGGTCATGTTCGTGGAGCGAGACAAATACCCCTGCGCGGCGGGTTGTCATTTCATCCGGAAGATTCTTCGGCACTTTTATTTTCTGCTGTTTTGTGACGTAGGTTTCCAGAGACTGCCGCGCAAGCTGCACATATGCATCTGATTCATCCCGCTTTTTCTGCAGTTCTGCGTCCGTTTTTTCCAGATAGCGGTCGAGAAATCTGCGGGATTTCGAGTAATTTACAGGATGGTACGTGCAGATTCCGTAGCCGACGCCGGTAACGTCTTCATGCGAGAGCTGTTTTGCCTCAACTTCCATTCCGTCCAGCGCGCCGGCCATTATGACAAAAGACCGGTGGCCGCACTCAGCGGCTTTGTCGCAGAATGCCTCGCTGAAATCAAACAATTCGTCAAATGCCGCGCGGGCGCAGACATCCATGATCCGGGCATCATACTGCGGCCCCTCCGGGGCAAATCCGTACGGCCCGTATTCCTGCAGTTTATGCGAGAGATCTCCGCTCGCCACCAGAACGACACGCCGGTCAAGCGCGTCCGCCGCCTGCCGGATCATCTGCCCCAGACGGTAATGATCGGTAAGCGGGAGGCCCGAGAGGCCAATCCGCAGGATATTGAAATCCATCGCCTCGTATGCTTTCCGGATGAAATAAAGCGGCACCATGCAGCCGTGGTCCAGCTGCGGATCCTGCTCTCCCAGCGTTCCGGCCGGAAATCCTGCCTGATCTGCCAGTGCACAGATTTCCTCCCGCAGTTCCACATCGTATTGCTCATCAAACCGGACTTCCGGCACGCCGAACCGCACGAACGATCCCCCGGCTTTCCGGCCTGGCGAAATATGGAAATAATCCGAATACATGATGCTGTGCGGACTGGTAATGACGATGGTTTCGGGGCGGAGCCGCGCGATTTCATCTGCAATCTGTTCATAGGCGCGCGTCGTCGCCGCGACCTGTTTTTCACTGCCGCGGCCGATCTGCGGGACAATCATCGGCGGATGCGGAACCATATAAGCTGCGATGATAGCCATTTTATTCTCCTTTCTCTCGGGTCAGTTATCAAAAAAGAGCTGTCGTCAGGTGGGTAGATGTCCTTCCTGCCGTTTATGGGAACATCCGGGAAAGGTTCCCGAGTGGTTCGACTGCATCCGCGAGATCCTTAATCGCCTGATTCAGAGACTCGAAATCAATTCCGTTGATATGGTCGAGTGCCTCTTCCATTTCCTCAGTGTTTTCTTCCACAACTTTTCCCGCAGTTGAAATTGTTTTATTCGCGTTCTCAACCATACCGTCGATGCCCTTCAGCGTATTCTCTGCGGATCCCGCCAGCGCGTGTACATCTGTCACTGCCTGCTGGGCGTCATTTGCAACGGAAAGCAGCTTCGGAACGATCAGAAGCATCGCCAGAATCAGCCCGACAGCCAGCACGACATTCGCAGCCATCATAATCCGGAGCATGTTGTACTGCTTTTTCTCCACATCCATGAGTTTCTCCGTCAGATCAGTGATCTGATTCCCGCTGTTGAAATTATCTTCCATGAGCTGCTCCTTTCATACAAAATACCATTTAAAACACCATTCAAAACATCAGCCAGTCACATCAGTTAAAAACATTCTTTATAACATGCCGTTATATACAAACAGGTGCCGGACAATCCCGGCACCTGTGTCTTATATTTTCTTCCGGATTGTCAGTATGTTCTTGCCGCCGCTGTATTGATAATTCACTTCATCCATCGTCTGCTTCACGATATAGATGCCGAGACCTCCGATCTGCCTCTCATCCGGTTTGAGGGTGATGTCCGGTGCCGGCCTTGCAGTCGGATCAAACGGCAGACCGGAATCGGAAAATACGATTTCCGAAAGTTTCCCTTCCGGTTCAAATGAATAGTCGACCGTAACATCTCCCTCACCTCCCTCGTAGGCGTAGTTGGCGATGTTGACAAATATTTCCTCTACGGCAAGTGATACACTGAAAAGAGTATCCTCCTGACAGCCGTCTGCTTCAAGCAATGCAGAAATAAAGTCCATGACGCGACCGAGATTTTCCACCCGTGCCGGAACCGTCAGGGTCTCACGCGCTTTTTTCTGGCCAGACATTTCAAGAAACTGCAGACTCAGCATGGTTATGTCATCAAACTGGGGTTCCTCTTTCACGAAGTCCCGGATCGTCTCATGAATCTTTCCGATCAGATCCTCCGGTCCTGCATCCGGGACCGCGTTGAGCGCGCGCACCATCCGCTCTTCGCCCAGAATTGTTTCTGACGCATCAGTTGCTTCCGGTACGCCGTCTGTATATACAAACAGGCAGTCTCCGGGAGCGAGCGTTATTTCATATTCACTGTAGCGGATGCCGTCAAACACCCCGAGACCCGGGCCGTGATGGTTTTTCATCAGTTCAAAACTGCCGCCGCGCCGCCGGACGGCCGGATACTCATGCCCCGCATTCGCTGCCGTCAGTTTTCCGTCCCGCAGATCCAGGATGCCGACCCATGCCGTACAAAACATCATTGTCTCATTGTTCTGGGACAGCTGATGATTCACGTACGTCAGGATTTCCTTTGGAGATGAACCTCTCTGCGCCTGGTTCTTGAGCAGCGTCTTGGAAATCACCATGAAAAGGGCAGCCGGAACCCCCTTTCCGGAGACGTCCGCGATGGTCAGCGCGAGATGATCCTCATCGATAAAGTAGAAATCGTAAAAATCGCCTCCTACTTCTTTTGCCGGTGTCATGCTTGCGTACAGGCTGAACTCTTTCCGGTTCGGAAATGGCGGAAAGACGCCCGGCAGCATATCCCGCTGGATTTTGGAAGCAACGTCCAGCTCCGTTCCGATGCGCTCTTTTTCCGCGGTGACCTGACGGAGGTTTTTCGTATAGGTATCTACTCGCCCAGTCAGATTGACAAAGGTCCGCGTCAGACTGCTGATCTCACCGTACCCGTAGCGGTACGGTCTGCAGAGTTCCTTGATCGTCGCGGGATCCATTGTCCCCGACGCATTATCCACGAGACTGTTTTCCGTGCTGCCGCCCTGTTCTCCCGATTCCACGCGATCCGGCACCGCAGGCTGCTCATCCGCTTCCGCGCCCTCCGGCACCGCAGGCTGCTCATCCGCTTCCGCGCCCTCCGGCACCGCAGGCTGCTCATCCGCTTCCGTGCCCTCCGGCTTCGCATACTGCTCCAGAACGCTTGCCAGATGCAGCACCGGCTTCGTCACTTTTCGCTCGATGGATGACATAAACGCCATCTCAATCAGAAGCAGCCCGTTCAGCATGACAGCCGTCATGACATAGAACCGGTTCCAGTACGTCTCATAGCGCTCAAGGATCTGAACGCCCACATCATCCGTCAGTTCCGGGTAGCCCGGTTTCATCAGCGCTTCGTAATCCTCAAACAGCGAAGGAGACAGATACATCGTGTTGCGGTACACAAAATAGGCACCCGCCGCCGCGGCAATTACACCGATTACCAGAAACGCCAGCACCATTCTTTCGTTGATGGTCAGCGTCCGGTTTCTGATCATGGATATAGCGATTAAAAACGGGATTCCGACAATCAGTATGACGTCCAAATACTGAAAGAACCAGTATATGCGCAGCCACATTGCATCCATGGAAAGATACCGGACCATTGTAATCATATCCAGCAGGATGTAAAATGCAACACTTACCAGCATGATCAGATAATACTTGATCACATGCGCAGAGGTGTCCAGTCTCGGATATTCTGTCTTACTTTCCCCTTTCAGACGGATCCCGTACCAGAGAATCGCGGGAAGGATACTGAACAGAATCAGCGGAAGTACCGCACCTGCATAAACGGAAGCCGTTAATCCTATGTCTCCTGTCTCAAGGGGCAGTAAGGTGAACAGGAAGTCAGCTCCGCTGTAAATCGCGAAGCCGGCCACCCACCAGATTCCCAGAGAGAATCCGAATAAAGGCAAAAGCGCGCTTGTCAGATCAAACTGCGAAATCCCCCGGACCAATGAAATCTGATTTGACAGAACTGACGCCAGAAAGCAGATCAGGATACTGACGGCGACTGCCAGCAGATTTTTTTTCCACCCATAATTCGGGAACAGATGTTTTTTTACGTTCTTCATTATTCGAATGTCAGGAAGGTGTCAAAACCGGTTACCTTGAAAACATTTACTATGTTTTTCGCGGCGCCGCGGATGATCATCTCTCCGTTTTTCGCATTCATCTTGTTCTGTGCCGTCAGGACAATGCGAAGTCCGGCCGAGGAAATGTAAAAGACTTCCGTGAAGTCAAGAATCAGCGTCGAAACCGCTTCGGGAATTGCCTCGATCTCCTTGTTGAAGTCCGGCGACGTCTGTGTGTCGATGCGTCCTTCGATCTTCATGGTCAATGTGTTGCCGTCAAGCTGATTGTTAATTGTCATGGTGATGTCCTCCATTTGAAAAACTGTTTCACGCGCGGCCGGAGACCGCGTTTTCCTTAAGGCAGCAGATAGTCATTCCACACATTTGCAAACACCTCGATCCGGGGATATGCATAAGCGGTGATGGCCACCGTCGCAATCCACACAGCGGCGGTAAATGCTATCATCTTTGCCCCTCTGAGCGTTGCGAAATGAATATGCCAGTGCTTCTCGTTCATCTCGATGATAAAGTAGCACGCGACCGCCACAAATATACCATACAGAATCGGAACGATCTTTCCGGTCATCAGATGGCCCGTAACGGCAATCAGAATTGTCTGCACCGGAAGCACGAACAGATAGTGCAGGCAGTAGTAATTGTTGATGTATTTTGCAAAATGCTGAACAACCGGCGGAAGTTTTCCGTCGAGCAGTTCCATAAACCGGGCAAGAAGTCCCAGTATGCCCAGCGTAAAGATGCAGGTTGCGATTGCGTCGGGCGTCGGTTTCATGTTGTACTGGACATCCGAACCCAGTACGGGCATAAACGGCATGTCCACAAGAAACCGCAGCACATAGTAAGCCAGCGCAGCCGGAAAACAGATCTGCATGATGCGGTTTGCAAGCGCCCGTTTGTCCAGGATCCTCGGATAATACTCTCCGATGAAATAGCCGAACGCCGCAAAAATAAAGTAGCAGAACAGCGGAAAATAAGCTTCTGCATCCGTTATGATAAAGAAACCCGCCATCTGGCTCACCAGGTAATTCTTCGGTGACGATACTGTATTCCAGAGAATGAGCGACACCAGACTCAGCACCAGGCCGGCGCAGAGAATCCCCCGGCCTTTCAATCTGAATTTCTTAAGAAGCGCCATCGTCAGGAACGCCAGACCCGCGAATGTCAGAATGTCTGACTGCAGGATCAGCAGCGCGTTGGCGATAAAAAACTGTTTTCCCGTAATCCACCATGCAATCAGGTTCGGGATAGAGTTTCTCAGGATGTTAAGAAACTGCCCGATCGTCAGGAGCCCGAATCCCCGCACCAGATACGCTTTCGGCGTCTGCCGGCGCATATAGCACATGCCGATGCCCATGCAGATCATAAATGTCGCCGCGCCGAAAAATTCTGTCAGATAATCGTCGATCACCGACGGCACGACATTATGTCCCAGGTCCAGAAAGACGTGTACAAATATCATGCCGAAAACACAAAGTGCCTTCAGCAGATCCAGCTCGCTCTGCCGTCCGGTGTTGATTCTTTCGCTGGAAAAAAACCGGCTGCTCACTTGAGCTCCTTATATCTGCGAAGATAGGCTTTTACGTCAAAGTCATCGCTGTACTGGTAGTCGAGGCAGTATTCCGTTTCGCCTGCCTGGTTTTCACCTGACGCATAAGAATCTACATTCGCCAGAATGATGCGGGCACTGATGGACGCATCCTCGGATTCGAGCGAATATTTTCTTCCGGTATCTGTAAAGCGCAGACGCATCCACTGCGGCATCAGCAGAACTTCCATCCGGATCTCGCCATTCTCATCAAACGCGTTGTCAATGCGGTCGGTCAGCATTTCTTCTACGCTCAGGCGGATGTTCTCAGCCTTTTCAGTGGCAAAACCGAGCTGATCTGCAAGCTGCGTGATCAGTGAGCAGGCAGGAACAATGGTGTAGCTTCTGTTCTTCACGCGCAGATCGAGGATTCTCAGTCCTTCGTTGACAGCAGCCGTGAGCATAATATCGTACAGTCTGCCGACCATATCAGTATGCAGGCTTCTCTGATTGAGTTTGCCGTTCTCATTCAGCGGGAAGGCATCGTAAATAAAGAAGTGGGACGGCACTTTGAAGGATGCCAGCTTCTGTTTCAGCCGCGCTTTGAATTCATTTTCATCAATCGTGCCTTCTTTGTCTCTGAGTACCACGCAGGCTTCCACGCTCTCTCCCCAGATCGGATGCGCGGCGCCCATAACCTTCGCCTCACGGATTTCCGGCTGTTCAAGAAGGACCCGCTCGATCTCAACCGGCGAGATATTCTCTCCGCTCCGGATGATAATATCTTTGATGCGTCCGGAGAACTGAAGCATGCCGTCCGGCTCGAACCGGCCGAGGTCTCCTGTGTGCAGCCAGCCGTCCTGATCGATCGCCTGCATCTCCTGCGGCAGTCCGTAATAACCGTTCATCAGGCTCGGGCCTTTTACCACGATCTCACCGATCTCGCCCTGCGGGGCAAATCCGCTTCCTTCGTTCCAGATCCGGACCTCATGGTTCGGGAGGCTGCGGCCGACAGAAACAGCACGCTTCTCAAGCGGATCGTCGAAGGATTCCAGCGTAATTACCGGAGAGCATTCTGTCTGGCCATATCCGCACAGCAGCTTTCCGCCGCCAAGCAGCTTTTCAAAACGCATCATTTCAACCGGCGTGGTAAATCCGCCGCCGACGATACACAGGGTGAGCTGTCCGGAAAGCTTTTCTTCAAACTCGGGCATGGAAGTAAGCATGCCGTAGATCGCGCCGACAGAACACATATTCACGATCTTATTTTCATAAATCAGCTTCAGCAGCGTATCCGGCTTCAGCAGCGGAGAAAGAAATACATGCTGTCCGAGCGCCAGATAGGTATTGGCGACCATCAGTCCATAACTGTGGAATGTCGGAAGTGCCAGGCACAGTTTTCCGCCGATGTCATCTCCCAGCACCTGCGCGGAACCTTCCGCGTTGCTCAGGATGGAGTAGGAAGACTGTAAAACAGCTTTCGGAACAGAGGTCGTACCGGTCGTATAAATGATAACCTGGGAATCTTTCGGCTGTGTCCGGGTCATGATTTCTCCCAGCATTTTCTCTTCGTCCGCGGAAAGCGGCGCGAATGCTTCCATTCCGGCAAACGCAGTTGCCGGGAAGATATGCTGCATGGGGACGCCGCCGTCCATGAGCGCTTTTGCGGCGGCATTCTTGTCAGCGATGCTGATCGTATTGCCGCCGATGATTCCCCAGGACGCGTCTACCATTTTAGACAGCGCCGCGACATCCTGCGCCTTCAGTCCGTAATTCATCAGCGCGGCAACACCGCCTGCCTGAATGATACCGTAGAAGGAAATCATCCACTCGATCCCGTTAAAGCCCCAGAGGACCGCCTTGTCTCCCTTCTGAAATCCTGCCCCGGCAAGCGCCAGACTGCAGCGGTCCACAGCTGTTTTGAGCTGACTGTAAGTGACCGTATTGCCCATGCATGTGAGTGCAGGTCTGTCCGGATACGTATTCGCGTTCTGTTCAAGCATCGTTGAAAATAATTTTGTCTCCAGATTCATTTTTTCCTCCTTAGATGAATGATACCTGCAATGATAAGATTGACCGCCACCAGTATCCCTGCAGCCTGAAGAATACGTTTCCACAGGAATATCAGTGCATAATCAACAACTTTATACTGTCCGTTTATATTATATCGCAACAGAGGCTCAATGAGAACTCTGCGCTGCGGAAACAGATCCGTATTCATCTGAACCTCATCCCCGAGGATCATTGTTTTCCGCTCCTTTTCTTCAAACGGTTCCCACACGTACCCGTCCGCTGAAGGGTCTCCTGTTTTTGCGAAATTCACCCACATATCCTGAACGGTTTCCGCAAGATGTTCGTCCGCTTTGGCACCCGTATAAATTGTGTCATCCACATTGTTGAACACATACGATAATTCCACCGCATGGCAGGCCCCGAAATGCTCGATCTCAGACTGCTTCGTCCAGTAATACAGATAGTGTCTGCCGCCGTTCTGTGTGTGCAGTACGGCCTGTCTGTCGGCCGGCACACGGAAGAGAAGATCTGAAAAGAAATCCGCGATTCTCCAGACCCTGTCCCCGCTCTGCAGGTCCAGAAAAGCATCCGCCCGGGACTGATCCCGCGGAGCAAACCGATCCAGTACAGAACCGTACAGCAGCCGCGCGGCCAGTCTGAATACCTCATATCCGCCGACCTCATTGATCCAGTACCGGATCTCATCCGCATTGGTTCCGCTGAGCATTTCAATCTCAGAAGCCGCGCCTGCCGCATAGGCCCCGTAAAGATCCTCCGGGAGCACGATGCCGTCCCGCTCCGGGAAATTAATCTGGTCATTCAGCTTCTCATTGATCCGCATCAGATCCGGCTCGCTTAAGGCAAGCAGATCCTTCATCGACTCTGCCTTTGCCTCCTTCAGCAGCTGCCGCGTCAGTTCCCTGCATTCTTCTTTGCTGAATGTCAGCGCAATCGAACCGCTCTGAACAATCGCGCGCTGAAACAGCCCTTTCGCATCATCGATCAGTGGAAGCAGCGAGGCACTTGCCGCGCCTGCGGATTCGCCGAATATCGTGACATTTCCGGGATCTCCTCCAAACTTCTGAATATTTCTGCTGACCCATCTGAGAGCGCAGATCTGATCGAGCAGACCCAGATTGCCGCTCCCGGCATAATCTTCTCCGCCTTCTACCTCCGAAAAGTCAATGAATCCCATCATTCCGATGCGGTAATTTACTGTGACAAGCACGACATCGCTGTGTGCTTCCACAAAATTCTGTCCGTCATAGATCGGATCCGCGGTTCCGCCCCATCCGAAGGCGCCGCCCGGAAAAAATACCATGACCGGCCGCAACGCATCACCGGAAGCAGCATCCGCAGCAATCCCGGAAACACTGTCTGCGGCATCACCTGTACCGGCAGAAGCGCCATCCGCGGCGGTCCACACGTTCAAAGTCAGGCAGTCCTCGCCCTGCAGATAAAATGACGCCCGTTCCGATTCCGCTTCGGTCTGGATTCCGGACTTCCCGAAATAATATGCTTCGAACACTTTATCAGAGGGCGGCGCGTCCGACGGCGGTTTCCATCTGAGATCCCCGACAGGGGGCCTGGCGTAGGGAATTCCCTTGTATGCGCAAACCTCTTTTTTCTTTTTTCCGACAAATACACCGTTATCGCAGGTCACAGCCGGATCCCGGCCAAAATCCCTGCCTTCAATCTCTTTATTTTCACCGATCAGTTTGCTGATCTTTAATTTCTCCGCATCCATCTGTCTGCTCGTCTTATGAAAATGTATAAAAGCAAAAACGGCAATATATCCCACATTGAACAGGATCCACAGAAGAACCAGTCTGCCTATTATTCTCTGTCTGCTTCGTTTCATCTGTCCGTACCTCCGGGACCTGCTGAACAGCTGTCAGGCATCGCCGCGCACTTTTTTGCGGTAGCCGCCGGGTGTGCATTCAAAGTAATTGCGGAATACTTTTCCGAAATAGGCACTGTCAGAAAAACCGGTGCTCACTGCGATCTCCGTGATGGTGAGATCCGTGGTCTCAAGCAGTTCGCGCGCCTTGTCGAGCCGGTACTCGTTCAGGTAGTCGAACGGAGCCTTGCCGAGCGCTTTCTTGAAGGTCCGCAGTGCCTCCCGCTCGCTGACATTCGCGCTGGCCGCGATGTCTTCGAGCGTGATTTTTTCGGCGTAGTGTGTGTAAATATACTGAAGCATAAAGCGAATGCGTTCTTTTTTCCGCAGAGAATCGGCAGGACGGCTGTTGAGCTGCTGCTCAATCTCTTTGATCAGGTGCAGCCAGATTTCCGACAATGCATTCCGGATCTGGAATTCCGTATTCTCCTGCTCAGACAGTTTCTGCAATTTCGGCAGCGACCGGCAGATTGCTGCACCATGTTCGGTCTTTGACGTGATTTTAATCACCTTAATCTGACGGTTGGTTATTACCGGCTGTATATATTTCTTTTCAAAGATACTCTGAAAATGCCCGCTGATCAGCGCCGGATGAAATACAATGGTAATGACGTTTGTCTCCTGCGACTTATCTGCCGCCTCGGATGTCTCCATCACATTGGCATTGGTGAAGCATGCTTCCCCGGCATGAAGTGTGAATTCATCCTTTTCCGTGCGCAGTCTCAGGACACCGCTTTCCAGATATTTGAATTCCACCTCTTCGTGCCAGTGCCACGGCACGTCCAGCATCGCCATATTAATACGCCGCATGACAATCGGAAACTCAGATGTCATCCCGGAAATACTCTCCAGCTGATTGTCATTCAAAATGATTGAAAACATATGTTTCTGTACTCCTGTATATCCTTTTTTGTTATTTCACTATTATATCTCTCTGTCTGACACTTTCCAACGAGAAGTCTTACACTGCACCCTGCGTTTACACTCCTCCGGTTCTCATTATAGCATAGAGGATTTACATAGCAAAAGACCGGATACAATTGACGGCTTCTGACGTATAATTTATAATCAAATTATGTAATTTGCCGGCAATTGAAGTAAAAAAGGAGAAGCAAGGATGATGTTTCAGACAACACCGGCTCACGAGGAACTGAGAGCCAGAATCCGCGCATTTGCCGAGGCAGAAATCAAGCCGATCGCATTTTCGCTGGATCAGGAGAACAAATTTCCGAGAGAACAAGTTGAAATGCTCGGTCAGATGGGTCTGATGGGAATCCCGTATGAGAAGGAATACGAGGGCGCAGGCCTTGATGTGCTGAGCTATGCAATTGCCGTGGAGGAGCTGTCGAGAGTTGACGGCGGCGCAGGCGTCATTCTCTCCGCGCACACCTCGCTCGGCACCTACCCGATTGCCGCTTTCGGCAATGCGGAACAAAAGGCAAAGTACCTGCCGGATCTCTGCTCCGGCAGAAAAATCGGCGCGTTCGGACTTACTGAACCGAATGCCGGCAGCGACGCAGGGGGTACAGAGACAACTGCCGTAGACATGGGCGATTACTATCTGCTGAACGGTACCAAAATCTTCATCACAAACGGCGGCGAGGCTGATACTTACGTCGTATTTGCCGTTACAACGCCGGGCATCGGTACCCGCGGCATCAGTGCTCTGATCGTGGAAAAGGGCTGGGACGGATTTACATTTGAAGAGCACTACGACAAACTCGGCATCCGCTCTTCCGCCACCTGCCAGCTGAATTTCAACGACGTACATGTCCCGAAGGAAAATCTGCTCGGAAGAGAGGGCATGGGCTTTAAGATCGCCATGTCCACACTGGACGGCGGCCGCATCGGCATCGCCTCGCAGGCACTGGGCATCGCGCAGGGCGCCTATGAAGAAGCACTGGCATATTCAAAGGAGCGTATCCAGTTCGGTAAACCGATCTGCCAGCAGCAGAGCATCGCTTTTAAGCTCGCCGACATGGCGACGAAGCTCCGGACCGCGCGTCTTCTGATTTACAGCGCGGCTGAGCTGAAGCAGGAACACGCGCCGTATGGAATGGAAGCCGCCATGGCCAAAATGTATGCTTCCGATATTGCGCGCGACGTGACAGATGAGGCACTCCAGATCTTCGGCGGATCCGGCTATCTGAAAGGCATGGCTGTCGAGCGGTTCTACCGCGACGCAAAGATCACCATGATTTATGAGGGAACCAATGAAGTACAGCGCGTGGTCATCTCCTCCTATATTCTCGGCAAGGCCGCGAAGGAAGAGAAACGGCCTGCAGGGCCTGCCGTTCCGAAATACGGTGAGACCGGTCCGCGTAAAAAGATGATCCTCAAGGACGGCACCGCGGCAGAAAAGGTTGATAAACTTGTCGCCGCGCTGACTGCCGAGGGCATTGACTTCTCAGTCGGGATTCCGGCAGATACGCCGATCGTTGAGGCAGAGCGTGTTGTCAGTGCCGGCCAGGGCATCGGTTCGAGAGAAAACATGAAGCTGATTGAGGATCTGGCGGCCGCCGCAGGTGCGGCCATCGGCTCCAGCCGTCCGGTCGCCGAGACACTGAAATACGTTCCGATTGACCGGTTCGTGGGAATGTCCGGCCAGAAATTCCGCGGCAACCTGTATATTGCCTGCGGCATTTCCGGTGCGATCCAGCATCTGAAGGGCATAAAAGACGCGTCTGTTATCGTGGCAGTAAACATCAATCCGAATGCCCCGATTTTCAAAAACTGTGACTACGGTATCGTCGGTGATGTAAATGAGATTCTGCCGCTCCTGACTGCCGCACTGGACACCGGAGAGAAAGCCCCGGCTCCGCCGATGGTCAAACTGAAACGCGACATTCCTGCCGAGAAACTCCCGCCGCGGAAACTCTATATCTGCAACGGCTGCGGATATGAATATGATCTTCTGAAAGGGGATCCGGAAGGCGGCGCGGCACCGGGTGTTCCGTTTGAAGGACTTCCTGCTGAATGGACCTGCCCGCACTGCGGCGAGTCAAAAGACGGCTTTATAGACATCGAGGTATAAAGAAAGGAGTCGTACTATGTACAATTATCGCAAAGTGACCGACGATCTGTACTGGGTCGGTGCAGATGATCACCGTCTGTCCCTGTTTGAAAATATTCATCCGCTGTACCACGGTGTCTCTTACAATGCTTATGTGCTGCTGGATGAAAAATCGGTTCTGTTTGACACGGCTGACTGGGCTGTCGGACGTCAGTTTATAGAAAATGTTGCTGCTGTGCTGGACGGACGTCCGCTGGATTTCATGGTCATCAATCATGTAGAGCCGGATCACGCGGCTTCCATCGGAGAAATCCTGCTGCGCTGGCCTGATGTTAAAATCATCACCACGGCGAAGGCAGTCCTCATTCTGCGGCAGTTCGGTTTCGCGATAGATCAGACTGAGATTATCGAAGTTGACGAGGGTGATACCTTCTCCTTCGGCGCGCATGAAGTCGCATTTGTAAAAGCGCCGATGGTACACTGGCCGGAAGCAATGGTAACCTACGATACCACAAACGGCGTCCTCTTTTCCGCGGACGCATTCGGCTCATTCCGCTCGCTCGACGGAAAAATCTTTGCAGACGAGCATGATTTTGCCATCGACTGGATCGATGACGCGCGGCGCTATTACACCAACATCGTCGGAAAATACGGTCCGCAGGTCATGGCGCTCCTGAACAAGGCCTCCGGATTGAACATCCGCTATATCTGCCCGCTGCACGGCCCGGTCTGGCGCAAAGACATCAACTACATTCTGGACAAATACATCCACTGGGCGACATACGATCCGGAGGAACAGGGCGTCATGATCGTCTATGCCTCCATGTACGGCAACACAGAAAACGCGGCAGAGATACTCGCTGCAAAGCTGGCCGAGCGCGGGGTGACAAACACCCGCCTGTACGACGTCTCCGGCACGCACGTCAGCTACCTGATCTCTGATCTGTTCAAATACAGTCATCTGGTACTGGCCTCTGTCACCTATAACCTCGGCATTTTCCCGCCGATGCACAATTTCCTGACAGACATGCAGTCCCTGAACCTGCAGAACCGCAAGGTCGCTATTATTGAAAACGGCTCATGGGCAATCCGCTCCGGAACCCTGATGAAACAGCAGATTGAAAAGCTGAAACATATGGAATTCATCGGCGATACCGTCACAATGGCCTCCGGCCCGCAAACGCAGACTGTACCGGAACTTGAACTGCTCGCAGATGCCATCGCGGCGTCATTCACAGCAGAGGAATAAGGCGTAACGTACACAAACTAAAAGGGAGGGGTCTGCCCTCCCTTTTTTATGACCGGTCATCTACCCTGCCGGCGGGAAACTTCTGTTCCGTTCAGACCGGTCTGATTACAGTTAACTGTTCAGTCATCGATCTCAACTTCGAAGTCCACGATTTCGCCTGTCTTCGAATTGATTTCATAGCTGTATTCTTTCATGCCGGCTCTGAATTCTACATCGTATTTTGTGATGCCGGTGTCATCGTCGAAATCAAGATGTGTATCTGCGTAGGATACATCATTTGCTGTGAGGCCCGCATGATTCAGTGCGATCTCCAGTGCTTTCTGTTCTGTGATTTCCTCGGATCCGGACTTCTTTTCAGCCGCAGCCTTTTTCTCCGCTTCCGCCGCCTGCAGCGCTTTCATCTCCTGATAATCTTCCGCGTCCATCCTGTCGACGTCTGTCTTGATGATTTTTGCGGTTACCGCGTCGATGTCATATTCATAATCTTTATCATTCGCAAAGAAATCAACTTCGTATTTAACAATACCGGTATCGTCATCGGTATCCAGTTTTGCCTGCTTAAATACAGCATCGCTTTCCTTCACCCCTGCATCATTAAGTGCTTCCTGCTTTGCTTCCTTGACTGTAATACATCCTTCAACGGACTGTGCTGCCACAGTTTCCGGCGCTGCCGCCTTAACAGCCTGTGCTCCGCCAATTCCGAAAACAAAAAGTCCTGCCAATGCTACTGCTGCAAATCCTGCTAAAAAGTTTTTCTTATTCATCATGATTTTTTCCTCCTTAGAAATAAAATTGTTTTTTTCTCTGTTATTTTTTTTGTTTTTTTGTTTTTTCTTTTGTAACTGCAGAATATCAGACGAGGTCTAACAGATGTCCAACATCTCCGAAAAAAAATTTTTCTTCGGACACCTGACCCACCTGGCACGCAAAAAAAGAGCCGTGGCTTTTTTTATCAGCCACAGCCCTTTCACTTTCACTTTTCGAATTCAGAAGAAAATCGGCACCAGCACGGACGCCATCAGTATAATAAATGCACCGCCCAGGCGCGATGAAATCTGCGCAAACGGCATCAGTTCCATACGCTTGGAAGCCATCAGCACGGCGACGTCACCGGTACCTCCCATGTTTGCCATGCAGAGTCCTGCTGTGATTGCCGCTTCGATCGGGTAGAAACCAACCAGGCGTCCAATCAGTCCTGATCCGAGGACAGCACCGATTACTACGACGAATACAAGAATCAGGTAGGTCGGCGTGAACGCGGAAATAATCTGTCCCATATCCGTATACGCAATCCCGATGCCGAGCATCAGGGCTGCCGTCCAGTTTTTAGATACAAAGCTGTACCACAGTGCCGCGTCATCCTCGTACTGCTCCGGAATCACATCCGCGATCTTGGCCACCGCAACAGAAATGATCATCCACGCGTACGGGTGAATCTCAAGACCTGTTTTTGCCACAAGCGCCGCGATCAGAGAACCCAGCGCGTAGAATGCGGTTGCAATAACAACACCGACTGCATAGTTTTCGATTCCCTTGTTTTTGATTTCCTTGTGTTCCTCTTTCAGCGATTCATCATTCGAGATAACCAGCTGACCGTTTCCGGTGAGTTTCGGGAACGCCTGTCCCACTCTGTTCAGAAGACCGCCGCATACGATCGCAAAGGCATTGCCAAGCGCGACCGCAGGGACGAGACGGCTCAGGATTGTTTCGGACGGAATACCGAGCGCGCTCTCAAAGACCTTGGAAATCGGAACCGCGCCGGCTCCCATGCCGCCGCCCATGATCGGAATGCCGATATACGCAATGGACTCACCGGCCGCCATGCCGAACAGATTTCCGAAAACTGCCACCAGACCAAGCGCAACCGCAACCGCGCCGATGATACAGGGCAGATACCGGATTGCTGCTTTGATCAGAAGCTTTCTGTTCATTCCCAGAATCGATCCGGTGATCAGCGCTGCGATGTAGAAATCAAGGAATCCCGCGTCTTTCATGAAAATCGTGCAGTTTTCCGCTACGTCTGCCGGAATAATGTGCCAGTAAACAAGCGCTGCACCTCCAAAGATACAGACGATTGCGCCGCCTCCCAGAAACGTCTTGACAATCGGCATGACATTGCCAATCTGATTCAGCAGCGCGCCAAAAACCATCAGAAACAGGAAAGCGCCTACCATTCCGGTCGGAAACGCTCCAAATACACACCCCACAACAATTACAACTGCTATGATAATAAACCACTTTAAATCCAGCCCCATTATTTTAATATCTTTCACAGTTCCCTCCTCATTATCTGTATATTTGAGCCGTACATATTTGTTGTCTGTATTATAGCAAATAATTTAAATTAAAAACATATCAATTATATAATTTATATAAATATCCTGTGCTGAATTCGTGCCGCAAAAAAAGGTCACCGTCTTTTTCCGACGATGACCTCAGTACAAACATTCGTTTTTCCTGCTGATCATGCAGCTTTCAGATCTGCAGACTTTGTTGTTGTCTTTGTAATTTCAAAATCTTTTTTGTACTCCGTTTTTTTGATTCTTTTTGACGCGACCAGGGAAGCAAGCCCCTCTGTCATACTGAGAATACACGCTGCAATCATGCCGATTCCGCCGGTAAGAAATGCCGTTGCTGCCACCTGAGACTGCACTGTGCTCATGCCGGCAATATTTCCGAGCGCAAGCCCGCTTCCTGCTATTACGATGATTCCGACAATTACGGAAATTGACGATGCGACTACCAAAAGAATTGCAAAGGTTTTCATGATGTTTTTTGATTTCTCCAGTTTCATTTTTTGTCCTCCATATTCTTGTGTTTTGTTTTTCATTTTCCGACCCGGTCTTTTCACACCGGCGTTTGTTGTATTTGTTGATTACACTCTAACAGCCCCCGTCCAACAAATGCCCATCATATAAAGAATTCTTTTTACAAAATTTTTTTCAAAAAAAGCCATGGCCGCAGCCATGACTTTTTTCTTTACTTGTTATTGTTTTCTCATCCGGTCTCCCGGGCTCGCTTATACAAGCGGTGCCGCCAGGCGCAGCAGCATATGTTCCAGGCGCATGATCGCACCGCGCCCATTCGCGTAATACTCCGTCACTTCCTCACACTCCGCAAATGTCCTCTCAAAATCACGCTTTGTCTCCATTACCGCTTTTTACAGCTCCCTTTTTTTCATATGTTGTCTTCATGATTACATTCCTTTTTTCCCGTAAGTTATTTTTCTGCGATACTGAAAAAGCCGCAAAATCACGCAGCAGATATTCAGTCAAAGCACAGTAACTTTTTTTCCGGATGCTGCCTCGAAGTGATACGCGGCGATTCCGAGATCCACACGGGTATGCATTCCCATTCCTTTGATCCGGATGGCAGGATCTCCATCCTTCATTCCAAAGGCGAACTTCTGCTGATTGACCGCAGTCGGCGCTTTCAGTGCCGCTTCAACACCATCGCGGAACCAGTCCGGCATGGTGCCTTTGCTGATGACAACATCCTCTGCGGATTTGGATTTCCTTACCGATCCATTTGTCTCACCGTATCCCAGGGCGATCACCATGCACAGCGTTTCACCCGGAGGAACGATTTCTTTTACCTTCTTCTTGTTAAATGTCAGCGCAGTCCAGCATGTATTCAGTCCCAGCTGCTGGGCGAACAGAACAATCTTCTCCCCATAGTAACCGCAGCGGAACCGGAAATCGTTTTTATCCCGACCCGGAACACCGGCAAGCACAATATAGTTCTTCACGTTCCGGAAATTTCCGTAAGATGCCAGCCGGGAATCAAACCCGTCCGGGTCATCATACTGAATTGTGATATGCAGCCCGCTTTCCGCGTTGCATTCCTCTGTAAAACGGTCCAGCTGTTCCCGGACATCCATATCAATCGGGATGTCTTTGTACGCACGTACGGAATGACGGTTCTCAATTGCTTCCATAATCGTCATAATACTTCCTCCTTAACGGTCAGATGGTGCTGTTACTGCAGTACAGTAACTTTTATTTTGGCGCTCACACCGTTCTGTGCATAGATATAGACGTTGCAGCGTCCGGCTCCGACCGCCTTTATTTTCCCTTTATTTGTCACAGTTGCCACATTTACATTATCGGTCTCGCAGCGTATTCCCCTGTGCTGCTTTAGATTTGTCCCCAGTATTCTGTACTTGACTTTGTATGTACTTCCGGGACCGGAATTTGTCAGAATAATACTCTTATTATCTACAGAGACTTTCGTCGGATTCTGCTTTGTTTTCGTCCCGACATGAACTGTCTTGGAGACGGAAATTACTCTGTTATCCATTACCGCGACTACAAGATATTTGTAGAAGCGGTTCTTCTTCATCTTCTTCGCTTTATAAAATGTCTTTGTCGTTTCTTTTATATACTGGTATTTATTCTTCCGCCCGCACTTATTGCCGTAAATCAGATACTTCGTGGCGCCCGGGATTCTGTTCCACTTTACTTTGAACGAAGTTTCCTTAACCGCGACAGCACGTGCCTGAAGAAGCGGATAAGATGAACCTTTGATTTCTTCTTTGGAAGAAGAAATGATTCTGTTATCCATTTCCGGTGTCGTTACAGTGAGCGGTTTCATCCCCTCTCCGGTGTAATTATCATATTGTGACGCACTGTCGTATGGCACAACACCTTTTGTAAGATGAAGTCCTGCGTAATTATTTGTCGTTCCGCTGATGACACCATTCGAAAGATTCACATTTCCTTTTAGATCCACGAAATAATACCCGGAAGGCTGATCGATCCAGCTGCTCCCGTTCAGGACCAGTTTATTATTTACGAAATCATATGTTCCCGTCATCGTATAGCTTCCCGATGGGACACCCCTGTTGTCGGGATGCTCTGAAAAGTTAAATACAGCTTCAACCTTTCCTGATGCATTCACAGATTTAATCTGCAGGATCAGTGCCGTTTTGCCCTGACTGGCGTAATAATAGCCGCTCCATTTCCCGGCCAGCTGCTCCCGCTGCCACCCTTTATATGTCTGACCCTGAACAACCATGCTGTTTCCCAGAAGCACAATCATAAATATAATCGACAATAATACTGATATCTTTTTCCTTCTCATTGTAGTCCCTCCTCCATGTTTTCAGATGCATCATCGATTCATGTAATATCTCATCACAGTCTGCAAGAAACACATTTAAATTTGTTTATAATGATTTTTCCATCCGTACGACTTATTCGTCTATTAAGATCATAATATAATCCGCACTGCGAAATCAAGCAGGCAGGGCGTCAAAAAAAACAGGGCCATGACTTCGTTTGTCATGACCCTGGTGTCCTGAACCTTCGGAGTAAATCAGGAAGGATATTTTAAGAATCAGGATACTCTTCTTCTCCTTTGCATCAACAAACAGGTGCCAGCCATACCCATGAGCATGATACCTGTAAAATAGATCAGCGAAGTACCGAATCCGCCTGTGTTTGGCAAGGCAGTACCAGAAATATTTTTTACCACAATCGTCGAGTTATCGTCCTTGAGCTCTACGCCGGTATACGTTGTTGCATTGCCGTCTTGATCGGTGATCGTCACTGCCCCGTCAGACACACTGAAGTAAATATACTTGGTCTGGATAATGTGGCCGGGAGGAGCATCGATCTCCGTGAGCTTATAGATCCCATTGGACATACCGGTAAATGTCATTTCCGTTTTGTCAGTCAGATCAATCAGGCCATCTTCCCCGAGCCCGTATTCGGTGACCGGAACAAATCCGCCCTCAGGATTCTTCCTGCATAGTTCAAATTTTGATCCGGGCAGTGAATTTCCCGTTTCATCTGCCTTTCGGACTGTAATACCGAGAGGCGTATTCTCGATGCTGATCTTATATGAGACAGTACCTGAAATGGAAGTATCCCTTGTCAGCCAGTTCAAATAACCGGGGTTATTGATTTTTACGCTGCCGTTCGTTCCGATCGTGAAGCACAGATCTTCAGCCAGTTTCTTATATCCGCTGGGAGCAGTTTTCTCCCTCAGGTAATACGTACCCGGGCCTACAGCCATCGTCATATCTGTAAGGATGCCCTCATCATTTGTAACAAGATCATCATAGCCTGTCTTGGGGTTATAAGCAGGACGTACGTTGCCTTCGCTGTCTCTGACCTGCTCGTAGAGGGCGAAATGAACATCGCCGAGCGGGGTCCTCGTGCTGCCGTCAACGCCGACCTTTTCGACTTTCAGTTCCTGTAAGGTGCGGTTCTTCACGGTGATGCGCGCCATCGTATCTTCCGTCGCCGGAGTGGTTGTAAAGAATCCATCGGGTCCGCTCACCTTAATATAATACGTTGTACTGCCCACTTCCACGGTCAGGTCATAGCGATCGGGCTCTGTTGTCGTCACTGTGATGGTGATCGGCTCGTCCAGCGCCGTATATCCGAACGGAGTCCTGATCTCATCCAGGATGAATGTACCCTCGTTCAGGTAGGCCGTGGTCACCAGCCCCTCGGCGTCGGAAGTATAGGACGCATATCCTACATCATGTCCGCCGGAATCTTTCAGCGTAAATTCCGCGCCGGACAGGTAAGTCTCACCGCTCCAGTCTGTCTTGTAGATCTGGATACCGGGTCTGGAATTCGTCACAGTGTCGACACGAATCTTTTCATTCTGTCCGGTGGATTCGCCTTTATCATAGTTAACGGTATAATTTTCCGTTCGAGGAGAGCCGCTGATCGTCCTGCCGCTGACTCTGATCGTATCGCCTTCGCCTACAGGCGTGATACTGGTGAAACCTGTCACAACACCGTCCTCATCCACAACAGGCGTGCCGGTCAGCTCCACCTCTTGTACGATAAATTTGTCAAACGTATACGGCTCACCGTTAATCTTCAAATCCGGGAAGAACCAGTAGATCTCCGTCTCGCCGGAATCCAGCCTGCGGACACTTCCGTCTATCAGCGTCCCGGGATTTCCATTATTGTCAGTCAGGTAGACCGCCAGATAGATCGGATCGTGGATCATAAAATCCTTGTCCGTCCATTCCTTCTTTGCGGTCAGTCCCCAGCCCTGCTGGTTGCGGATCTCGATCATCGGTGATTCGGTCTTGTCAGCGATCGTGTCACTGATCGGCTCCGCCGTGGTCTTATTGCCCGCCGCAGGATGCTGTCCATACCCTTCGTCATCAGTATAATAGACAACAGCTCCGCCCGGCAGATCCGTGCGGACATACCCGTCGCTGTCCCGGCGCGTGTAACCCTTCGGGATCTCGCGGTCGGGCTCGTCTATCTTATATTTGGTACCGACGATCAGGTCGCGCACCTCAACCGTGTAACCGGCAGGGATCTTTGAGATCGATCCATACATCGATGTGGTAAAGGTACCTGCATTCTGATCAGCTTCACTCAGGGCTTTGAAGTCATCATATGTACCTACACCGAGCGATGCAAAGCACTTGTTTTCTTTATCCCACCTGCAGTAATTGCCATCCGGACCTTTGACATAATACGTGTACATATTGGCCGGGAGGAGATTCTCCTGGTCCGCAAACTCGTTGCTCAGATAGAGCCTGAAAGTAAATACATCTTTGATCTGCGCGGCCTGCGCATCGGTAAGGATATCACCATTTGTATCGTAGAGCAGCTTCTTGAAAGATACCGTACGCATGACCTCCGGCGGTACTTCATTAATGTACTCGACTCTGGGACGGTTCTGAGTCGTATCATAGGTGATGCCGAAATCCGTCCGGGTAGTTCCTTCATATGTTGTAGTCTCGGAAGGCGGTGTTTCCGGTCCGCTCTCAGGATCCCACCCATCTGTATTGTCGTACGGTTTTCCGAAGACTTCATCCCCGGACTTATCACCGTTTACATAGACATGCTCATATACCGCCGTATCCACACCGCATTCGACGATCTTATACCGATAGGTATCCTCGGGGAAGTTGATCACTGCTGTCTCGCCTGCTTTCAGCAGGAATACATCGCTGTATGTTTTTCCTCCGATCGTCATGGAATCCTTATACGGGATCAGTTTATTGGTTCCCTTATACGCTGCATAAACTTTTCCGGTCAGATCAGTATTCTGCGCCGGCTGAATCAAACGGACCGGAGCATGATACTCCGTTACGATACGATTGCCGTTTTCGTCAAGCACGTATTTGCCATCTGCATCTTTTTGGTATTCAGCTGTCTGATACCAGACCTGATACGGATACTGGATGAGTTTATTCGATGAATGATCGACGCCTTTGAGCCTTTTGGACAGCTCAACTGTGCCGGGCTTCACGGAAGCCAGATTGAAGCGCATCTTCAGGTTTGATGCGCCCGCGCCGCGCTCCATATAGAACATCTTCATCTCATGCGTGGTGTAGTCATTAAAGACATGGACCGTTCTCCCATCTACTGTCTTCTCCACGAAAAGCGCATCGACATCGTCAGGATTTTTGCCCCGGGCCTGATAATTGCTTCTGAAGATATCATAGAGCGTCGTTTCGGTGCCGTTGCAGTTCACTTCGCCTGTTCTGAAGTTCACAGTGCCGCCCAGGGCGCTGTGGACGCCCCCCAGATCCAACACGAGCTCGCCGTCAACATAGAACCAGAAATCATCGTCGCCTGTAAATTCAAAGATGATGTCATGTCCCCAGTCGTCCGCGCCGTCAGGTGTCTGCGTAAATACGGCAGAAAGCTCCATGCCGTAGAAATAGTCAGCATCATTCTGCGGGATCAGGTACAGAGGCTCGCCCTTGCGCGGATCTGTATCCGGAAGCTCGCTGCCTCTGATATCACGCTGGTTTCTGATCACATTCCCCTGATCATCATGCGCATAACCGGTCTCGGCACTGATATTATTAAAGGGCATGAACTGGCCGTGTACTCTGGTAGGTCCTGTATTAGTTCCGATCGCGCCAAGCTGATTGTAGACCGTAAAGTTTCCGAGATTTTCCTCGTCTTCGTGGCCATATTTGTTTGTATTAAAATGCGCGAAGTTCTGTGTGCTGTTATATTCGAAGTAGCCGCTCTCATTGTAGGCGCTCTGAATGAACAGGTGATTGGCAGGCGTCATGTCATTAAAGAGACCTGACAGGCTTTCACCCCTCTTTTCAGTATTTGCTGTAATCGTCGGATACCCGTTCACAAGATTGGTAGATACCAGACCAGTTTCCGCTTCATACGCGTGAGCCTGATTCCACGGGTGATGGCCAAAATATGATCTCTGTACGGAATCACGGTTATCTTTATCGATCCTGTTATTGAAATCGATCATCTTGATGCTGATGCCGAATTCATCGTTGTCCACTGTCTCTACGGTCGTAACAGGATCTGCTTCCCCGACAGGCGGTGTCATCACCGCAAAATAGAAATCGTCGGCTTCATCGAGCGGGCAGGCAGCGACCTTAAGAGCGCCGTTCTCATCCCTCACAACCTTCAGGCCGGAATACCCATACGCGTCATCATCCCATGCGACGATGGAGGTATAGTCAAAGCCTTCCCGGCGTCCGTTCATATTAATGCCGACAGTATGGTCAGCGATAATACCGTCCGACTGAGGCACCAGATAAGTTCCGTGATAAGCAGTGTTTTGCAGTTCATAGTAATAATTCGGCGTTCCGTCGGCATTGGTATATTCCGTGAACTCCCAGAGAGCCGAATTGACCTTGTTGCCGGTCCAGTTAATCATATCGCCGCTGTCATAGACACGTATAAGGGATCCATCATGTTCCACGGCGTAAAACTCATATTTCCTGGTCGTTTCATTCCATACGCGGGTATAGACAATAATTCTGGCTTTTTCCTCTGCGGCGGCCCCGATCGAATCGTCGCTGACGCTGATCTTGCGGGCGGAATACGCAACGAAGTCATCCTCAGACAGATCGGATTTTTCAACCAGATTCAGCCAGGTAGTTGCATTGCTGTTATTGGCCGCATTGAAATTGTTCGCGCTGCTTCCCGCATAATTCAGTGAATAATTGTTGACCGTAAAATGCCATTTGCCGCTGTTGGCATCTGTTCCCGGTGTGGCCTGGATCTGTGAAGCATGAGTCTTGTCATCCACCAGTGTCACATTGCCATTATTGATGCGGAGATATTTCTCCGTTCCATCTGCCGTTGTCTTGATATAGTATTTATCAAGTTCAATGGCTTCGAACGTCCACTCCTGGATATCGCTGTTCTCGGCGACCAGAAGATTGCCCTTGTTGTTGAGCACATCCGCGCGGATGACCAGATCCTGCCCTGCCAGACGATTTCCCTGCCTGCTCTCCGCCGTCAACGCCGCGGCTGTAGTGGAATCGTCGTTATAGGCGATGCCGAAGGTCCTGCCGTCCAGTTCATAGAGATCTTTCACATACTTTGTAAGAACGACACGTTCATTGGCATTGGCTCCATTATTTCTCTGTTCAAAGAAGAAATTCCGGTTGCCTCTGACGCTGAGTGCATAATTCTTATTTCCAATCACCGTATAAATATAGAATGTTCCTTCTGCATTTGTCGTCTCTTCTATATTCAGCGGCTGCGGAGTATTGGAGAAGCTGATGTTCCGGGCATTATCTACATTCAGATACTGTTTTGTGCCTGCTGAATCAGTGAAGTAGATATTTACCATTCCGGCTTCGGGGAACTCAAAAGACCACTTTTCTGCAGCTGTTTGACCTGTATTGCCTATAAGCTCATATGTTCCGCCATTTATGACCGTTGTACCAGTCATATAATTCGTGCCGCTTCTGACAATTGACAGAAGATACTTCTGATTCTCCTCTATCTCATCAAGACTATTGACTAACGTAGACACAGTTTCCGGTTCCGGCGCTTCCACAATTGCATACGCCGAAAAACTATCTGCTTCAAAACTGACTGTATTTCCGGCACAATCTGCATCAATTACCTCAATCTCGGCCTTCTTCGCGGAGACATTTTCATCCTCACCGGTACCAAGGAAATGAACCGCATAGACCTGCTGTCCGCTGTCATCCGCGTTAAGACTATTCCCTTTTCCGGAACCGAAATCCACAGTCACACCAACAGGTGCTTCCGGCTGTACCGGATTACCTTCTGCATCGTAAATTGTCAGATCGAACATGCCAAGAAGACTGGCACCGGCTGTTTCGCTTATCGCTTCCAGCGCACGGTCATGAAAGGTAGTGTAATCCTTCTCCTGTTCAGTAATGGCCTTCGCGGTAAATACAGCCCCTGCCGGGATCTTGCTCTCACTGCCGTATGTTACGTGCAGCACAAAAGACGCTCCGTCAACCGGAACGATCATTTCCGTCTCCAGCTCCAGGAGGTTCTCTGGGCTCTTTGGAGTCTCTGGGCTCTCTGGGGTCTTTGGGGTCTCTGGCTGATCCGCCGACGGAACCCCGGCGGAATCTATTTCTTCATAATGATCCGCTTCCACCCGGAAGCAATTCGTATCATGCTGATGCGCCAGCAATTCTTTTTTGCCGCAGATCAGATGCTTTGGGTCACCGGTCAATACCCGATTTCCGGCTTCATCGGTTTCGTATCTGACCCAGCCCATCTTTTCCGGACTTTCACCTTCGGGTCCTTTTTCGTAACATTCAATGGTATGTGTGTGCAGCTCGGGTATGCCGCACACCGCGACTTTTTCCTTTGCATAGCAGGCACTGGTGTGCATATGTCCTGCAGTTTCTTCCTTGCCGCAGATCAGTTCACGGTTTACATCGAAGCATGCCTCTGTATGAACGTGTTCTTCTAATCCGCATGTAAGCTGCCGTTCAATCTGTTCCGTCGTTTCATAACAGCTGTCTGTGTGGTGGTGTACAATTGCTTCCCGCACAATTTCAGCGTCTTTTATTATTTCACCTGTTTCACTGTCAAGAACCGGCTCTGAATAAACTGCCGGAGAAAGCTCCTGCCCCTCCTCATATCCACACGTCAATACACGTTCCTGACCAATCACAACATCTTTATAACATGTATCGTCGTGCGTATGCTCTTCTTTATTACAAATACACGTTCTGTTTTCCCGATAGCATTCATCCGTGTGTGTGTGTGCCTCCTGCTCTGTTTTTCCACAGACCAGAACTTCTCTTTCTGCATAACAATTTTTCGTGTGTTTATGCTCTTTAATCTCCGGCAGTGTGCAGACAAGAACAGTCTCTTTGACTGTTTTCTCTTCTCCATTTTCCAAAACAGTTCTTGTTACAGTCTGATAGCAGTTCTCATCGTGCTCATGAATCACATAGTCTTCTTTTCCGCAGATCAGGATCTTCTCTGTATCAATCTGTTTTCCGGTTTCATCATAAACGGGCCGCTCTTCAAAACAGTCCTCCGTATGTTTGTGCACTTTAAACCTGCAGGCATATGTGAGATTCTGTATGTCTGCATCCAGCCCCGGCATCTGTGCCGCAATACGCTGCTCCAGCGTGATCGCCGGAAGAATCAGAGAATATGCGGTGATAAAGATCGTCACGAAGGCGAGCACCGAGAACAGTCGCTTGCGAATCCGATTCGACCGCCATGCGATCATCGTTTTTCTAAACATCTTAAAAATACGTTCCACATGCTCACCTCCTTTCCGATCATAAACTACAATTATTTATATTAATTGTATAATGCCGTACATCTAATATAACGTCATTTATTCGACGAAAATACTTTTTGTCAGGTTTCGTTTTTCTGCCCGCACTTTGATTAGGACAAACGAACCCATACTATGTAATTATCTCCCGAAAAATGGATCCTGTCAATTATTTTACTTATTAATCCCCTTACCACTTTTGTATTTTGCGCAGGCATATTGTTTTTAGCCTGTCAGTCCCATAGATGCCGCGATCCAGACACAAGGCATTCCACCTTCTCCCAGTTATTTGCGTGAAGACAATTCAAAAAAAGAGCCATGACTTCGTTTGCCATGGCTCTGGTAGAATCTGATTACCAGTTTGTTCCGGAAATCTGGTAGGTTGCGTCATATGCGTCTGTGAAGGTTCCGTCTTCGTTCTCGTAGAACTCGACTCCATCTTCATCTGTATAGACGCCGTCTGCATTTTCCATGATGGTTACCGGACGGCCGGATCCATCAGAAACAAGTCCGATTACTTCATCTTCCGGTGCGCTCTCGTTCTCCCATGTTGTGTAGGTGCATCCGTCTTCATCAGTGAATACGCCGCCGCCATTGGCATAGAATCTGTTTCCGGATCCGTCGTAGAATACGCCTTCGCTTCCGGTGATGTTAACCGGGCGTCCTGAACCTTCGGAATAAACCAGGCAGGTCTCTGCCGGGCTGTCCGGTACTTCTGTTGTGACAACTTCCGGCTCTTTCTCTTTTACTGTTTCCTGCGCCGGTGCCGGTGTCTGCTCCTGCTTCGGTGCCG
>JNKK01000026.1 GCA_000702845.1 Lachnospiraceae bacterium FE2018 | reverse complement strand
GTTTTTGTAATGCCGGAAGAGGTGATGTCTCATTGAAATCTTCCATGTCAATGTACTTTGCCACTGTCTTCCAGTCATGGTTTGTAGCTTTTGCAATCTCGGATATGTTGTATCCTTGCTCATAATACAGGGCTCTGATATGATGTATCTGATCCATTGCTAACATACTCCTTCCTCCTTATGTCTTTGATTGGTCTCAATAACATAAGGGTATTGGTTAAGTGGTATGTCTGCAATGGATTTTTCACAGCCTGATGGTTCAGGAAGAACCCTCTGCAATTTTCTCCATTTTGGAGATGCAATTTCTTCCATCAGGTTCTGCAATTTTGGGTAATTACATTATGCAATAAATAAGCTACAATACCTGTATACGATTGCTCGCAATCTGTGTAGTCAATATTACAGAGACAAGATGATTGTTTTTAACATTGATGAAGCGCTGGATATCCCGCAGCTGGAGGAATCGGAACAGTCATTGTTAGAGCGTATCAGCCTGGTAGATGCTCTCCAGAAGCTCTCTCTGGAGGAACGGGAAATGCTGCTTTTGCGGTATGTTAACGACGTCCCAGTTCCTGTAATAAGCCGTCTATACAATATATCAAGGTTTGCTGTATACAGAAGGCTGAAAGGGATATTGAAAAAAGTCGAATTTGGTGCAAAAATAAGACGAAACATATTGTGATATCGTGACGAAATAGAAATAAACAAATCGTAATTTCGGTTGACTGCTTTAAATTGATGCGATAAACTATATCTGGAACAGGAGGAATTAAGATGTTTCAGAGAAAAGTCTATGGTTATTTGAAAAAGTGGAAAGAAGAATCAAATGGATCATCTGCTGTTCTGATTGAAGGAGCAAGGCGCGTTGGAAAAAGCACCATAGCTGAAGGGTTTGCAAAAGCTGAATATGATGATTACATTTTGATTGATTTTTCAACAGCTGAGCAGGCCATCAAGGACAACTTTGATAATATAGGGAACCTGGATACTTTCTTTCGCAATCTGTTTATCCTGACCGGGAAGACGCTTCAGAAGAGAAGCGGCGTAATTATATTTGATGAAGTCCAGTTTTTTCCAAGAGCAAGGCAGTCAATCAAGCAGCTGGTTAAAGACGGCAGATTTGATTATATCGAGACCGGATCTTTAATATCGATAAAAAAGAATGTGAAGGACATACTGATTCCTTCCGAGGAAGAAAGTATAAAAATGTACCCGATGGATTTTGAAGAATTCCTGTGGGCTATTGGAAACAATGCGATCATGGATACGATCAGGGATGCATTTGAAAGAAGAAAACCACTCGGAAATGATATTCATAGAGCAATTATGAAAGAATTTCGAGTATACATGGCAGTAGGCGGTATGCCGCAGGTAGTAGAAGCGTATGTTGCCGGTGAATCATATAGACAAATCGACAGAGTAAAGAAAGGTATACTCAGACTATATAGCAACGATCTGAAAAAACATGATACCGAAGACGGTGACAGAGCTGAAGTTGTGTTCAAGTCGCTGCCTGAACAACTGATGAATCATAACTCTGTATTCAGGTTGTCAGTTGTTAATGAAAACGCCAGGACAAGAAACTGTGGAAATGCAATCGAATTCTTAAATGAGTCTATGATTGTTAACAATTGTATCAATGTGACCAAACCGGAAGTTGCCCTTGAGATGTATGCAGATCGGACAAAGTTCAAGATGTTCATGGGGGATACGGGACTGCTCGTGAGCCATATTCTGAATAACGGCGGAGACACAGATAAAATGTACAGATCACTTATCATAGATGATCTCGGTATCAACCAAGGCATGATTTTTGAAAATATGGTTGCACAGATGCTTCGTGCAAATGGACATGAGTTATATTTTCATGAATTTGAGTACTGTCCGGAGGAAAACAAAGCAAGAAAGCAGTATGAAGTTGATTTTTTGACTGTCAGAGGTAAACGACTGTCTCCTATTGAAGTGAAATCCTCAGGTTACAAAAGCCATAAATCCTTTGACTATTTCAAAGAGAAATATCAACTAAAAATGAATGATCGTTTCATTATATATACAAAGGATCTGGCTTTTGAGGACGGGGTTTTATACATCCCTATATATATGACGATGTTCATTTGATCGAAGAGTTTTGACTGATGAAAAAAGTCTTGTTTAAGGAATTTCCGCAATCCGGGGTCGTCATGCTCCCGGGCAGCAGAGAGCCCTTTTTCAGTTAGCTCCGGTTGTACTTCTTACCAATAGCCGGAGCTTTGGAATAGAGATCGATGTGCGGCTGTAAACCTGCCTATCACGAGACGCTCCTTCGGTAGCGTCTTTTTACGTTCAGGGGATGGAAAAACGGTCGGAAATGTGATATTGTGATTAAGCCATAGGTTAATCGGGAAAGGGGGAACAGATGCTGCTCAACAACGTCGAATCGGATCTGAAAACAAGACTCGAGGAAGAAGGAATCACACAGAAGGAGCTTGCCGGGCAGATCGGTGTGTCTCTTCCCTATGTAAACCGGATTACTCGCGGCAGGGAGCAGCTTGTCAACAAGACCTTTTTAAAGATGATGGACGAGCTCGGCTACGATGTAGAGCTGACATATAAGAAGAAGACAGCTGAATGAGACTGCGATAAATCTTGCTAATGTTTGTCAAGCTGATTTTGAAAAGATGTTGCACTTTGAGAATACTCATATATTAAATGGAGTAATTTGTCATGAGAAAAATGTATGTTCTCGGTACCGGGCAGGCTGTTGTAAAGCATTACCACAATACTTGCTTTGCACTCTCGGATGGAGAAGATTATTTTCTGGTAGACGGAGGCGGGGGCGGCAATATCCTGCGGTGTATGGATCAATGAAGATCCCGTGGGAGAGGCTGCATCATGCATTTCTGACTCACGAGCACACAGACCACATTCTTGGTATGGTGTGGGCGGTCCGCTATGTGACGGAGCTGATTCTCTATGGAAATTATGAGGGCAATTTCACTGTCTTCAGTAATGCCGTCGCGGGACTGTCAAGGATGCCTGCGAATGCGCCAATCGCTTTCATGCCAAAAATCTTGTAATCTGGCACACAGAGGACGAGACAACTTTCGGAATCAGGAAAGAAGTCTATACAATAGAAGCCAAAACCTTTTTTGGCGGAAACATTTATGTGCCGGACGATTTCGAAATAATCAAACTTGTGTGATAAACTTCATCGGACAAAATATTCGTGTACAATATTGTAAAATCCTGATAGACTAAAAGATATATGAATAATAAGAATGTTATTACGAAGGATTACTCACCGGCAATCATGACTTGGCTTCTATGGGAGATCAGTGCGTGAAAAAAAATATTATTATCAGTGTCAACGTGATTATCATAGCCGCCATACTGACCTTTGTTGTTCTCTACTCCAGATTTGAAAGCGGGAATTCATACCGGAGACAGATAGAATACTTTGAAGACTCAACGGTCACCATGGAGCATGTGATAGAGAATTATCTGGAAAGCGAGCAGAGGATTTGTGATGTATGGGCGCACTATATCAGCAGCAGGACCATGACAATGGAAGAAGCAGCCGGTTATATCCGTGCCTCACATGTGCTTAAGAACACTTCGGCACATCTGATTTCCCTCGACACAATCACGGGTCTCTCAACGCGTCCGAAACAGGGCACGTCTGATGACTATGCTGTTTCCTATAAACGGATCGGTCTTCTGGAGAACGTGGACTGGATTGATGAAATCGGGAAGTCAGTCAACATAACCCGCGCTTACACCAACCCGATGAATGGAGAACAGTCCCTGGCTTTCTGCAACCGTGTTAAACTGTATAATCCGGAAAGCGATACGACCGAGGCTGCGGTTCTGCTGCGGGTTATTCCGATTTCGACACTGGAACAAAAATGGGTTTTCCCACAGACAGAGCTGAAGGACGCGGAGCTGTCCATGATTGATGCCAACGGTGATTATATCCTTAAAGGAGACAGCTTTAAGAACGCCAGCTTTTTTGAGTTCTACAAATCTTATAATACAACGGATCCTGAATCGTCGAATAAATTGTTCGACAGGATCACTTCATCGACAGGTTCCTTTTCAATGATCAACTCGCACGAACAAGAGTGCATACTTGCATTTACTCCTGTTTCGGTCACTGCAGGGTGGACACTGCTTGGTCTCGTGCAGGCGAAAGACCTTAATGTAGATACAGAAAACTGGCTGCTGATCGGGGTGGTTTCTGCCGGTTTGCTGATCCTGTTCCTCTGTGACCTGCTGTATATACTTTACTTTAATAAGCGGCTCCAGATTGCTGCCAGAGAAGCTGAGTCCGCAAGTAAGGCAAAGACAGACTTCCTCTCTACCATGTCTCATGACATTCGAACCCCGATGAATGCCATCATAGGATTAACGACGATCGCAGAGAAGAATCTCGGAGATGTGGAGTCGACAGGAGAGAGTCTCCGGAAGATCAGTCTTGCCAGCAATCATCTGCTGACACTGATCAACGATATTCTGGATATATCGAAGGTGGAAAGCGGAAAACTGAAATTAAGTCCTCTGACGTTTTCCATTGTAGAAACGGTCGAGAATCTTGTGACGGTTTCACAGCCGATGATCAAGGAAAAGAATATTGAATTCAGCTTCCACGTCAACCAGATGGAAAAGGAATATCTGTATACAGACCAGCTCCGTCTGAATCAGATTTATATCAATATTCTGTCTAACGCTATTAAATATACAGAACCAGGCGGACGTGTCAGTGTAGATCTTCTCCAGGAAGAGAGTGACAGGCCGGGATGCATAAGGCTGACCTACGTCGTAGCCGATACAGGTATCGGCATGAGTCCGGAATTCATGGCAAACATGTATCAGCCTTTCTCACGCCAGATAGACAGCCGGGTAAACAGCATACAGGGAACCGGTCTTGGTCTGGCCATTACGAAGCAGATGGTTGAGCTGCTTGACGGAACGATCGAATGCCAGAGCGAACAGGGTAAAGGGACAACTTTTACTGTCGTGCTGGATATCCCTGAAGCCGACAGGCAGCGGGATGATATGCAGCTTGACGCTGTTGATGTCCTGATCGTTGATGATGATGAGACGATGCTTCAGATTACTGTTGACACGCTTGAATCCCTTGGTGCATCAGCGGAACAGGCTCCAAGCGGACTGGAAGCACTCGGCATGATCGAACACAGACACCTTTCCGGAAAAGATTACAATGTTATTCTTATCGACTGGAAAATGCCTGAAATAGACGGTCTTGAGATGATCAGGCGCATCCGCTCGGAGATCGATGCAGATGTTCCGATTTTACTGATGTCAGCATATGACTGGTCAGATATCGAGGATAAGGCAAAAGCGGCGGGAGCGAACAGCTTTGTCAGTAAACCGCTTTTCCGCTCCACACTCTATGATAAGATCAACGATCTTATCGGAAAAGAGTCCAGTTCCGTTGAGCCGGAGGATGATTATTCCGATCTGCAGGGACTGCACATTCTTGTAGCCGAGGATAATGATATTAACTGGGAAATCATATCCGCCATACTTGCCATGTATGGGATTACTACCGACCGTGCGGAAAACGGACGTGTCTGTGTGGACATGATGCGTTCCGCTGCGGAGGGCAGTTATGAGCTGATCTTCATGGATATACAGATGCCGGAGATGAACGGTCTTGACGCAACCAGAGCGATCCGGAAACTGGAGAATTCCTGGGCAGCCGCCATCCCAATCGTTGCGATGACTGCAGACGCATTCTCTGAAAACGTCACGGAATGTCTGGATGCAGGAATGAACGGACATATTGCGAAACCTATCGACATCAAATTAGTTATCAAAGAGATTCGAAGAATCAAGGACGGAGAGGTACAATTATGAAAAAGACGTTGTGCATGTTTATCGCAGTGTTGATGATCCTGGGGCTGGCTGCATGCGGCTCAGAGAAGCAGGAAGCAGTGAAAGAGGAAGTAACGACGGAAGAAGCAGCGCCGGAAGAAGCAGCGAAGGAAGAAACAGCGAAGGAGGAAGGATTCCGTCCGGCTCTGAATACTTCCACCGACTGCCAAATCACCGTAGCGGGCGGTTACGACAACTTTGAGGCGCTGGAAGCAGAATTTGACAGTTTTAACGCCTTTTATCCCAATGTGGAACTGACGTTTACAAAGGTTGATGACTATAACAACATGATTGGAATGGTCCTGAACGGGAACGATGCCCCTGACATCTATGTCAATTACTCCTGGATGTATGGCCGGGATCAGTATAAATCATCCATCGATCATGCTGAAAATCTGGCCGATCCCGCGCTGGATCTTGATCTGGACTGTATTCGCAGCAACATTATTCTGAATACAGACGACGGTACGCTTCCGATGGTCCCGGTTTTCTCGAACACCTACGGCATGCTTGTGAACAACAGCCTTTTTGAAAAAGAAGGTCTGAGCGTTCCAACGACCTATCAGGAACTGGTAGAAGTCTGCAATACATTCCGTGAAAAGGGCTATGAAAACCCGTTAATGGGCTTTTCCAATGAGGAGACGACTTCGCTCTTCACGCTTCTGGCGTATCCGTTCTTCTGTGAAACTGTGGCGAATGATGAAGAGGCTGTCAAAAAACTCAACGCGTTTGATCCTTCCGCCGGCGAGTATATGCGGCCGACGCTTGAGAAGATGGAGCAGTTCTTAAACGATGGCTGTGTGGATCTTGACGCCTGCACGGAGATCGCAGACAACTACGACGCCGTGATCATGCGTTTCTTTGAAGGCGATGTACCAATGATGACATGCTCGGGTGATACCGTATCCGGGACGAAGAAACGGGAGAGCCGTTCCGAGGCATTCATCGCCAATCCGTTTGAATACACATTTGTCCCTGTTCCTATGTCGGACGAAGGCGCTTGTTTCCTTGACATGCCGAATCTGCAGTTTTCTGTCAACAAGGAAAGTCCGGATCTGGAAATGGCCAACGAATTTATGCGTTTCCTGATCACATCGCCTGAACTGAACAAGATGGCACAGAATAAAGGACTGATGTCGCCGACAAAAGATTTGTCTCTGAACAGCATATATGCGGCGTTCGGGGATGTTCCGGAATCACGGGTTCTCTCACCGGAAGTATTCGGTTTAACGGATGATGCTGTCCTGCAGTTAAGGCAGGCGGTTTACCAGGTTGGAACCGGCGCAATGACCATAGATGAGGCAATTGCCGCCTATGGCACTTTTACACAATAACCGTCCGGTACGAATAGGAAAAACAAAGAAAAACAGTTGCAAATGGCAGAGCACAGCTCCTCAATGCCTGATGGCAGGGGAGCTGTTTTGGATAAAAGTGAAAATAAGGGAATCTGACGAGATGCACTTTGTTAATGCCAGAGGAATACTGACCGGCAGCGGTGGTCATTATGGAATGAACATCTATCGAGGATGCAGTCATGGCTGTATCTACTGTGACAGCCGGAGTCGGTGCTACAGGTTCACACATCCGTTTGAGGATATAGAAGTAAAGCAGAATGCACCGGAACTGCTGGAAAAGGAACTGAGATCAAAAAGACGGAAGTGTATGATCGGAACCGGTTCGATGTCAGATCCATATATGCATTGTGAGGAAGAATTACGGCTTACACGAAAGTGTCTGGAGATCATACTGCAATATGGATTTGGTGCTGCGATACAGACAAAATCGGACCGTATCCTTCAGGATATTGATCTTCTGGAAAAGATAAACCGCTCTGCAAAATGTGTGGTGCAGATAACGCTTACAACCTATGATGATGACCTTTGCAGAATCCTGGAACCGAATGTCTGCAATACAAAGCGGCGGATAGAAGTGCTGGAAGAGATGCAGAAAAGAGGTATCCCTGCAGTTGTATGGATTACACCGATTCTTCCATTCATTAATGATACGATAGATAATATTACATCAATCCTGAATGAATGTATCCGGACCGGCGTTAAAGGCATCATAGATTTTGGAATGGGCCTGACGCTTAGAGAAGGCGACCGGGAATATTATTATGCGGCGCTTGACAAACATTTTCCGGGGATGAAGGAGCGGTACATCAAACATTATGGAAATGCCTATGAATTGCCGAGCCCTAAAGCCGGTGAACTGGAAGCGCTGTTTCAGAAGACGTGCAGGGCTAACGGGATCCTGTCAAGTCCGGAGGAATGTTTCCGTTTTATGAATGACATGCCGGAGAAGTTTCCGCAGATGAGTATATTTGACCTGTAAAAAGGAAGACTGCGCATAATGAAAGGAGCCTTTAATGAACCGGGTTAGCGATGAAAAAGACAGACGTATAATAGAAGAACAGGCAGCAACGATCCGTCTTTTTACCGATCTGACAAAAGCGGGAAGCTGGGTTATCAACTTTGCGTCAGACGGCTCTTTGACATCTGTACAATGGGGTGATGGATTCCGCAGGCTGATGGGTTATCGTGACCAGAGTGATTTTCCGAATGAATTAGAATCATTCCTGCGGGGGGTTTACCCGGAAGACAGGGATGCTTTAATTGATTATATGACAGCCAGCGTATTTGATGAAATAATCATGCACACAACGGGCTATGATTTTCGCTTTTGCAGAAAGGATGGATCGGTCCGGTGGTTTCGCGGCCTGGGCTTACTGTCCCGGGATCCTGAAGGCAGGCCGGTGCAGTATAAAGGCGTGACGATCGATATAACCCGGGAGAAAGAACATGATGCTCTGTATGCTGAACTGCAAAATGAAGCTGCAGCTCTCGATACCATTCATGAAATGCTCGGATCCGGCAAATGGACAATGGATTTTGATGAAGCAGGTGTAATGGTCAGGATCACCTGGAGCGATGAATTTCGGAGAATGCTCGGGTATCATGGCACAGATGACTTTCCGGATGTGCTGGAATCCTGGTCCGATCTGCTGCATCCGGAAGACAGGGAGCGTGTTCTGAAGGAATATAATGAAACGATCTCCGACTATACAGGGCAGAAGACCTATGATGTAGAGTACCGACTGATGACGAAAAACAGAGGTTACCGCTGGTATCGTGCTGTCGGCAAACCTACACGTCGTCCTGACGGTTCGCCGATCTCTTATATAGGTGTTTTCATAGATATTACTGAACAAAAGGAAATGATGCAGAAACTCGCACAACAGCGGGAATCGCTGAGCATTGCACTGGAAGAGGCCAATCAGGCTAACAAGGCAAAGACTGCTTTCTTGTCTAATATGAGCCATGAAATCCGCACGCCAATGAATGCGATCATCGGGCTGAACCGGATCGCTTTGAATGATCCGGGCATATCTGAAACGACGCGGGAGCATCTTGAGAAAATCGGGCTGTCGGCCCAGCATCTGCTCGGTATCATCAATGATATTCTTGACATGAGCCGCATCGAATCCGGGCGCATGGTAGTAAAGAATGAGGAGTTTTCTTTCGCAAAGGCGCTGGCTCAGGTTAATACGATTATAAGCGGTCAGTGCAGGGATAAGGGAATTGAGTATGAATGCCGTGTAAAAGGTACAGTTGACGATTACTATATCGGAGATGATATGAAGCTGCGGCAGGTTATGATCAATATTCTTGGGAATGCAGTTAAATTTACACCGTCAGGCGGTACCGTTACATTTGATGTGGAAGTAACCGCACGATTCAATGGAAGATCCACACTGCGCTTTATCATCAGTGATACAGGTATCGGAATGAGTCAGGATTATCTTCCCAGGCTGTTTGATGCATTCAGTCAGGAGGATTCATCCAGTACAAGCCGCTATGGTAGTACTGGTCTGGGCATGGCCATAACCAAAAACATCGTTGAACTGATGAACGGTACGATTTCAGTAGAGAGTGAAAAACAGAAAGGAACGACGTTTACTGTCACTGTCACGCTGATTGACTGCGAGCACAAAGAAATTGAGGAAGAGGAAAATGTTCTGCAGCCCCATGAGCTGTGCGTACTGGTGATTGATGATGATCCGATCGCATGTGAACATGCCCGGCTTGTACTGGGACAGGTGGGTGTGAGTTGTGAAAAGGCATTGTCCGGAGCAGAAGGCTTGCAGATGGTGAAAGTCCGCCATGCAAGGCGGGAGCCCTATAACCTGATTCTGGTGGACTGGCGCATGCCGGACATGGACGGCATGGAAACGACCCGGCAAATCCGGGCTGCCGTGGGAAGCGAAACACCGGTGATTGTGCTTACCTCATATAACTGGGATGATATTGAAGATGATGCAAAGGCGGCAGGTGTGGATACATTTGTTGCAAAGCCGCTTTTTGCAGGGAAGGTGCTTGATGAGTTCAGGGAGGCTTTCAAAAAGAAGAACGCGAAGCTTGTACAGGAAACAGCAGATCTCAAATACCGCAGAGTACTGCTGGCGGAAGATGTTACAGTAAATGCCGAAATTATGATTATGATACTCTCTATGCGTGAGATCGAAGTGGATCACGCGGAAAACGGGCGTATTGCTGTAGAAAAGTTTGAGAAACACGAAGAGGGCTATTATGATGCGATTCTGATGGATATGCGGATGCCTGAAATGGATGGACTGGAGGCAACGCGGAAAATCAGAGCGATGAACAGATCTGATGCAAAGAATATTCCTGTCATAGCGTTAACGGCAAATGCTTTTGATGAGGATGTTCAGCGCAGTATGCAGGCAGGTCTGAACGCGCATCTGAGCAAACCGGTGGAACCGGACATATTGTTTGAAACACTGGAAAAGCTTCTGCACTGATAATGATACAACAATGCAACCGGACATAACAAAAAACGCATAATTCTGTTATGTGCGGTTGGTAGAAACCGGGGCAACCTCGCATTACAATAATCATACAAATCAAACATCTGAAGTCTTTTATGATTCATATCTGGAGGCGTTTATGATTATTGCGGAAGTGCGGGATTTAGTGAAAAGGTACCCGTCATTTGAACTGAAAAGCGTATCATTTGATCTTGAGAGCGGACAGATCACAGGATTTATAGGCAGAAACGGCGCGGGGAAGACAACGACGATCAAGTCTATGCTCAATATGATTCATCCGGACAGCGGAACCGTCCGTTATTTCGACAGACCGCTCACAGGGAATGAAGCCGAAATCAAGAAGCGGATCGGATACTCTGCCGGGACAATCAGCTGGTACCCGAGGAAAAGAATACGGGACATTGTTGATGTTGTAAGAAGATTCTATAACACATGGGATGAAGAAACCTATCGGAAGTATCTGAATCTTTTCGCAATTGACGAGATGAAAACACCTCACGAATTATCAGAAGGGATGAAAGTGAAAGTCAATCTGCTGCTTGCGCTTTCTCACAAATCAGAGGTAATGATTCTGGATGAACCCACAAGCGGGCTTGATCCTTTTTCACGAAATGAGCTGCTGAATATTTTTTCTGAACTCAGAAAGGACGGGGTTGCCGTTTTTTTCTCAACACATATTATTTCTGACATCGAAAAATGTGCTGACAATATCGTTTACATCTCCGGCGGGAGCATTATCGCGGCAATGCCGAAGACAGATTTCATAAAGCGGTACGCTCAGACCGGCGAAAGTCTCGAAGATACCATGCTTCGGCTGGAAGGAGGTGTGATTCATGCGTGACATTCTGCGTAAGGAGATGAAGCTGAGTGCCTCTGTACTCTCTTATCTGTTCATTTTATTCGGGCTGATGTTTTTCCTGCCCGGCTATCCAGTCCTCTGCGGAGCATTTTTTGTATCTCTCGGTTTGTTTCAGAGCTTTCAGACGGCCAGAGAAGCAAATGATATCGTGTTTTCAGCACTTCTGCCGATCGCAAAAAAAGATGTGGTAACTGGCAAATATCTGTTTGTCTGTATGATAGAAGTATGTTCCTTTGTGCTGATGGCGTTTGCTGCCGTTCTCCGCATGACGGTCTTTTCACAGTCAGCGGTATACCGCAGCAACGCTCTGATGAATGCGAACTTCTTTGCTTTGGGAATGGCATGTGTGATCTTCGGATTATTCAACTGGATCTTTGTGGGAGGTTTTTTTAAAACGGCATATAAGTTTGGCCGCCCGTTTGTGATCTTTATCCTGACTGCTTTTCTCATTATAATGATCGCAGAGGCACTTCACCATGTGCCGGGTCTGGAAATACTGAATTCCTTTGGTACAGATAACATCGGCATGCAGATCATTCTGTTAATAGGAGGGGTCATCATTTATTTGCTGTTTACGCTGCTGTCATGCAGAAGAGCCTGTGAGAATTTTGAGAGAATAGATCTTTGAGGAGAATCTTGTAATGCTGAAAGATAATCTGGTAATGCTGCGTAATATTCATGGATTTTCGCAGGAAGCGATTTCGGAAAAAATTGGTATTTCCCGGCAGGCTTATGCAAAATGGGAAACCGGTGCCACTGTTCCTGATATTGAAAAATGCAGTCTTCTGGCAGAAGTATACGGGACAACCATTGACAGTCTGGTCAGGACAGAACCGGTAGAGGGAGTCGGAATGATTCCGCCGGCACCAAAAGGAAAGAACATATGGGGTTCGGTAATGGTCAATGACAGAGGGCAGATTGTCATTCCAAAAGGTGTACGGGATCTGTTCGGGCTGACAGGGGGACAGCGTCTGATCGTTCTCAGCGATGAGCACGGGATCGCCATGATACCGGATGAGGCATTTATGAAGAGCATGAAAAAGACGATGGAATACATGGAAAAAAAGCTCGATGAAGCCTGAAACGGTCTTGTGAAGTGTTCACAAAAGAGTATATCTGACCTGCAAGGAGGCAGCCACAGAAACAGTGGCTGCCTCTTTTGGCTTATAGAACGGCTGAAATCTCCAAAATACCATTGATTCTCCCGCCCGGATCATTGAAAATCATCACATAAGCATGGAAATTTGACGCGTTCAATGTTACGATAAATATGGGTTATTATAAATGTTTCATTATGGTGATGCAGCTCATAGATCAGTTTTTTAGAGAATCCGGAGGAGAACCGTCTATGAATCAACCGAAAACAGGAAGCAGGAATTCTATACAGAATTTGATCTGTGTCCTTTTACTGATTGTCGGAGTTCTGGCTTCATTTGTGTTCTTTAATCGCGCAAATGCAGTCAGAATCACGCATCAGAATGAAAACTATATAGCAGATATCGCGAAACAAAAGGCGGTGCTGCTCAGTGATATTTTTTCGGAAAACCTGTCTTACATTGAGTCCTCTGCCATTGTTCTTGAGACAGCTTTTCAGAATCATTCAGTCGATGCAGGAAAGCTGAATGTGGCTTCGGAGGATCAGATTGATCCCGAAGAAGTGAATAAGGTTGCACAGATTCTGAAAACCTACGAAAACAGATTCGCATTCGATTATCTGCGCTTTATCGATCTTTACGGGCGGGACTATACGACCGGTACAAAGATTATCGCTGCGAATGTGGCAGAGCGGGAATATTTCAAAGAGGGCAGCCGCGGAAAAACAGGTATGACTTATATTCTGGATTCCAAAGTTACAAGTGAGCGGCAGATCGGCTTCTACAGTCCCGTCTATCAGAATGGAGAAATCGCAGGGATTGCCGTCGGATTCTATGGAGAGGCGTATATTAACGAGCTGATTGATATTACCATTTTCGAACACAGATGTGATGTGCTGTTGTGCAGTCAGGACGGAACAATTATCTATAATACCGGAAATGATCCGGGTGCATCGAATTTTATAGAAGAGATCCAGAAATTCTCCTTTGCCGGGGAAGCAGATAAGCAGAAAGTCACAGAAGCATTCTCGCAGCGGAGCAATACGCTGTACGGTTACCGGATCGAAGGAGATAAAACAGTCGGCACTGTATCTTATATCGACAGTGATTCGGATTTCTTACTTGTAATGAACTTTCCGGTCGAGGCCTATCAGGATATGGTCCGGAATGCCGGTATGAACGGTGTGGTATTGCTGTTCTCCCTGATTTTGCTGTTTCTTGCCGCCGGTGTATTCTACTTTGTCCGTTTTCTGGTTCAGAAGAATAAGCTGCTGGAGGAGACAAAAAATTCGAATGATATTCATTTTGCAATGTCCCAGCTGTTTGAAAATTTTGTAATTGTTAACGCCACAACGCGCACATACCACTACATAGAGGGAATGCCGAAGGTGGGAGATATTCCGTACGACGGCGCATATGATCTCTTTACAGAAGATCTTTTAAAACGGTTTCCGAATGAGAATGAGCGGAACGAAGCGGCAGAACTGATCTCCTTTGGTCATCTGACAGAAGAGATGAACCAGGGGAAAAACATAA
The DNA here is from genome assembly GCA_000702845.1 of Lachnospiraceae bacterium FE2018. Taxonomy (GTDB): domain Bacteria; phylum Bacillota; class Clostridia; order Lachnospirales; family Lachnospiraceae; genus CADBRN01. Next base: position 23,051 of record JNKK01000026.1, on the reverse strand, counting down.
TTTCCTATAATCTGCATGCACCGATTCGCGAGGAGGAATGGTTTACCTACAACTTTATTGTGGTGTCCAGAGATCTGAACGGAAATGTGACAGAGTTTATAATAGCAAGGCAGGATATCACAAAGCTGCAGGAGAAAGAAGAAGAAATCAGAAGAATTCTCGAGCAGGCAAGGGACGAGGCCGAAAAAGGCAATAGAGCCAAGAGTGATTTCCTTTCCAGCATGTCCCATGATATCCGGACACCGATGAATGCCATTATCGGCTATACGAATATTGCAATGGACCATATGGAGGACCGGGAGCTGGTGCGCGATGCGCTCGGCAAGATTTCAAATTCCAGTCACTACCTGCTGTCACTGATCAATGATGTTCTGGATATGTCAAAGATTGAGAGCGGGAAAGTGCGCCTCAACGAAAATGAATGTGATCTGAAGCAGATCTTTGAGGGAATTGCTGATATGACAAGATCACAGGCAGACCGGAAACAATTGCAGATATCATATCAGGTATCCGGCATTCGTAATCCATATGTTGTTGTCGATGAAGTCCGCCTGGAGCAGATTTTGATCAATATCACCGGTAATGCCGTCAAATATACGCCTGCGGGCGGAAAAATTGAAATCAAAGCAGAAGAGACAGAAGAATACCCGGATGGAAGAAGCCGGTACATCTTTTCGGTGCGCGACACCGGAATCGGTATGAGTGAGGATTTCCTTCCGCATATTTTCGAGAGTTTTTCCAGAGAAACAAACTCTACGATTAATAAGATTCAGGGAACAGGGCTCGGCATGGCCATCACGTACCGTCTGGTAAACCTCATGGGCGGTGAAATCTCCGTGCAGAGCAGGCTGAACGAAGGATCCGAGTTCAGTGTGTCTTTGATACTGCCGCACTGGGAACCGCAGGAGGAATCTCCTGGATCCGGACAGGATGCCTTAAACGCCGGATCTGTTGATCTGACAGGAAAAAGAATTCTTCTTGTGGAAGACAATGATATCAACGCCGAAATAGCCACAATGGTGCTGTCGGAATATGGAATTATCACGGAGCGGGCAGTGAACGGACAGGAGGGAGTCAGCAAGGTCATTGAGATGGGTGATCATTATTATGATGCTGTTCTGATGGATATTCAGATGCCTGTAATGAACGGATATGAAGCGACCCGAAAGATCAGGAATCTTCCCGGCACATATGTCAGGAATCTTCCGATTATTGCTATGAGTGCAAATGCCTATGAGGAAGATATTCAGGAATCTCTTGCATCAGGCATGAACGGACATATCGCCAAGCCGTTTAATCCGGACGAGCTGGCTGTTGAACTGCGGAAAAGGATTTGCGGATAAGATGCGTGAAGCATCAGAGAACATATCCGCTCTGCAGTGCAGGAGGAATCACTATGACATATTCAATTATCGGAATTCTGGCCGCCATTATTCTGCTGATCATCAACAGAGATGTTCTCTTGCCGAAAGATAAAAACGCCCTTACAGCAACGCAGAAGAACTACCGGGGATTCCTGGCAGGCGTCATGTGCTACTATATCACTGATTTACTCTGGGGTATTCTGGAATCCCGCCGCATGACAGGAATTCTGTACGCAGATACTGCCATCCATTTTGTCGCGATGGCAGCTGCAGTCATGCTCTGGACCCGGTATGTGGTTTCTTATCTGGACGACAAAAACAGATTCGGGATTATACTGCAGAATACGGGGCGGTGCTTTTTGTTGTTTGAAGTGCTGGCTGTTGTCGTTAATTTTTTCCGTCCCATTCTTTTCAGCTTTGACTCGGCAGGAAATTATCACGCGGGAGGCGCGCGGTATGTCACGCTCGCAGTTCAGATCATTCTGTTTCTGCTGACTTCTGTCTATACACTTCGGATCACTTCCATGACCCGGGAAAAGGCGGTTAAGCACCGGCATATGACGATCTGCCTGTACGGGTTCGCCATGGTGCTGATGATCGCCATACAGGTGTTTTATCCGCTGCTTCCGTTTTATGCAATGGGTTATATGCTTGGAACATGTCTTCTTCACAGCTTTGTAGTGGAAGATGAAAAGGAAGAGTATCAGCGGGAACTTGAAGAGGCACTTGCCAGAGAAAAAAATCAGAAAATCGAACTGGCGGAAAGCCGCGAGGCCTTAAAGGACGCCCTCTCTTCGGCGGAACAGGCAAACAAGGCGAAGACAGCCTTTCTCTCCAACATGAGTCATGAAATCCGGACGCCGATGAACGCGATTATCGGGCTGAACAATATCGCCATGAACGACCCGTCGGCAAGTGATAAAGTCAAAGAGTATCTGGAAAAAATCGGTGCATCCGCACAGCATCTTCTCGGAATCATCAACGATATTCTTGACATGAGCCGCATTGAATCCGGTCGCATGAACATCAAAAATGAAGAGTTTTCATTTGCCAGGGCACTTGAACAGGTCAACACGATCATCAGCGGACAGTGTCAGGATAAGGGACTGCATTATGACTGCAGAATAAACGGACACATCGATGATTATTACATCGGCGATGTCATGAAATTAAAACAGGTGCTGATCAATATTCTCGGGAATGCTGTGAAATTTACACCTGAGGGAGGAGATGTCTCATTTCTGATTGAAGAAGACAGGCGTTTTGACCGGAAAGCAACAATACGGTTTGTCGTCCGGGACACGGGCATCGGTATGAGCAGGGAGTATCTGCCGCATATTTTTGACGCGTTCTCGCAGGAAGATGCATCCTCTACAAGCCGGTACGGAAGTACAGGACTCGGTATGCCGATTACCAAAAGTCTTGTTGAACTCATGAACGGCCATATCGAAGTGGAGAGCGAGAAGGGCGTGGGATCTGTCTTCACTGTTACCGTGACCCTGGGAGAATCTGACCGGAAGAGCACCGGAACAGCTGATGGAGATCTGAATCCGCATGAACTGAGTGTGCTGGTGATTGATGATGACAGGATCGCACTGGAGCATGCGGAAATTGTTCTCGGTCAGATCGGAATCAACTGTGAGACTGCAGAATCCGGCTGGGAAGGAATTGACAAGGTGAGAATCCGGCATGGCCGGCGAGAAGATTATAATCTCATTCTGATCGACTGGCGTATGCCCGAGATGGATGGCGTGGAAACTACAAAACAGATCCGGTCGCTTGTAGGACAGGACACGCCGATCATTATTCTGACCTCCTTCAACTGGGATGAGATTGCAGATGACGCAAAGAAAGCGGGGGTTGATTCTTTTGTTTCAAAACCGCTGTTTGCCGGCAGTGTGATGGATGAATTCCGGGAAGCATTCCGGCGGAAAAATGAATCACTTGTAAAGAAGACGGCAGACCTGAAAGGAAGACGGGTGCTGCTTGCAGAAGATGTGCCGGTCAATGCAGAGATCATGATCATGGTGCTGTCTATGCGGGAGATCGAGGCGGAACTGGCCGAAAACGGCAGAATCGCAGTGGAAATGTTTGAGAGCCGTGATCCCGGGTATTATGATGCGATTCTGATGGATATGCGCATGCCGGAGATGGACGGGCTGGAGGCAACCAGGGTGATACGTGCGATGGACAGACCGGATGCCCGTACAATTCCGATTATCGCTCTGACGGCAAATGCATTTGACGAGGATGTGCAGCGCAGTATGCAGGCAGGTCTGAACGCGCACCTTTCCAAACCGGTTGAGGCAGAGACGCTGTTTGAAATCCTTGAGAGTCTGATCAGCGCGCATGAGTGAGAACAAAATGTAAAAATCATTGCGTGTGAAAGATTTATCATGTATGATGTAAAAAGTTAATCTGATTATAATGATTTACACGGAGGCATTAAAAAATGTGTGGAATCGTAGGATATATCGGAACGCAGCAGGCGGCGCCGATTCTTTTAGAAGGACTTTCCAAACTCGAATACCGCGGTTATGATTCCGCAGGTATTGCAATTCGCGACGGAGAACATCTGGCAGAAGTTGTAAAAGCGACAGGAAAACTGCGTAATCTGTCGGAAAAGACAGATGAGGGCAGAGCGATACCGGGTAACTGCGGAATCGGTCATACGCGCTGGGCAACACACGGGGAACCGAGCAAAACCAACGCGCATCCGCATGTCAGCGGAAACTGCACAGGTTCCGGATCAGGCGCGGTGGAATCCGAGGTAGTCGGTGTTCACAATGGTATTATCGAGAATTATCAGGAACTGACTGATAAGCTCTCTAAGCAGGGATATACCTTCTACAGCGATACGGATACAGAAGTCGTCATTAAACTGGTTGATTACTATTACAAAAAATATCAGATCGGACCGATCGATGCCATTGCAAAAACAATGGTGCGTGTGCGCGGCTCTTATGCGCTTGCGCTGATGTTCAAGGATCACCCGGGTGAAATTTATGTGGCGCGTAAAGACAGCCCGATGATCATCGGACTCGGTGATCAGGAGACTTTTGTTGCTTCTGACGTCCCGGCAATTCTGAACTATACCAGAAGCGTTTATTATATTGATAACCTGGAGATGGGCAAGCTCACTGCAGGTGAGGCTGTTTTCTATGATCTGAACGGTGATGTTGTTGAGAAAGAACTGACTGAGATCATGTGGGATACGGAAGCAGCTGAAAAGGGCGGATTTGAGCATTTCATGATGAAAGAAATTCACGAACAGCCCAAGGCAGTCAGTGATACCATTCATTCCGTGATTCATGACGGCATCATAGATCTCAGCGAAGTCGGCCTGACAGATGACGATATCCGCGCTGTTTCACAGATCTATATCGTTGCCTGCGGATCTGCGTATCATGTCGGCATGGACGCACAGTACGCAATTGAAGATCTCTCCAGAATTCCGGTCCGTGTGGAACTGGCATCGGAATTCCGTTACAGAAAGCCGATTCTGGATCCGAACGGTCTTGTCATCGTAATCAGTCAGTCCGGTGAGACGGCTGATACGCTTGCGGCACTGCGTGAGTCCAAAGAACTCGGCATCAAAACGCTGGCAATTGTCAACGTCGTGGGCAGCAGCATCGCGAGAGAAGCGGACAATGTGTTCTATACTGTTGCAGGCCCTGAAATCTCGGTTGCCACAACCAAGGCTTATTCCGCACAGCTCGCTGCATGCTATACACTTGCACTGCAGTTCGGTCTGGCCAAGGGAACGCTTGCACGGGAAAAATATGAAGAGATGCTGGCAGAACTTCTGACCATTCCGGATAAGATCAGCCGCGTATTTAATGACAAAGAGCGGATCCAGTGGTTTGCCGCCAAGTTTGCCAATGAAAATGATATCTTCTTTGTCGGCCGCGGCATTGACTATGCGATCTGCATGGAAGGCAGTTTGAAGATCAAGGAAATTTCCTATATTCACAGTGAAGCATATGCGGCAGGCGAGCTGAAGCACGGTACAATCAGTCTTATTGAGGACGGCACACTTGTTATTGGTGTTCTGACCCAGAAGGAACTGTATGAAAAAACCGTATCCAACATGGTCGAGTGCAAGAGCCGCGGTGCTTATCTGATGGGACTGACGACATACGGAAATTATTCAGTGGAAGATACCGCTGACTTCACTGTTTATATTCCGAAGACAGACGAGCATTTTGCCGCTTCACTTGCGGTGATTCCGCTGCAGCTGATGGGATATTATCTCAGTGTGGCGCGTGGACTGGACGTGGATAAACCACGTAATCTGGCGAAGAGTGTTACGGTTGAATAAACAGGACAGGAATTGTTTTGAAATCACAGAAATTTGAACGACTGAATACAATGCAGGGTGCCATCTTTGATCTGGACGGCACCTTGCTGGATTCTATGGGAATGTGGAGTCAGATTGATGTTGAGTTTCTGGCAAAACGCGGAATCGCACTTCCCTCTGATTATCAGGACGCGGTGACACCGCTCGGCGCACTGGATGCGGCGCATTATACGATCGCCAGATTTGATCTCAGCGATACGCCGGAAGATCTGATGGCCGAATGGGAGGAGATGTCGTTCTGTCACTATAGAGACGATATCCCGCTGAAGCCTTATGCGCTTGAATATGTAAAAGCTCTGCATGCCCGGGGAATCCCGATTACAATCGCTACATCTTCCGCTTACAAATCAGTGTATGCAGCCTGTGAGCGGACAAATTTGCTCCGGTATATCCGCAGAATTGTTACGGTGGCAGATGTCGGCAAAACAAAAGAACATCCCGATATTTATCTGGCCTGTGCAGAAGAAACAGGCTGTGCGCCGCATGCGTGTGTGGTATATGAGGATATTATCGAAGGGGTACATACCGCTGTAAAAGCGGGCTTTTTTACGGTTGGAATTCTTGAACCGGGATACTCACAGCAGGAACAGATCCGGAAAGAAGCGGACTGTGTCATTCATTCCTTTGCAGAGTTATTGTGAATTAATAGGAGTTAATCTTACATGGCAAAAGAAAACTACGGTGCCGGAAGCATACAGGTTCTCGAAGGGCTGGAAGCAGTCCGCGTCAGACCGGGTATGTATATCGGAAGTACCGGCCGGAAAGGCCTGAATCATCTGATCTACGAGATTGTAGACAATTCTGTGGACGAACATCTCGCGGGATTCTGCTCACGGATTGAAGTGATTCTGGAGGCGGACGGATCCTGTACGGTATCAGACGACGGGCGCGGTATTCCGGTGGATATGCACGAAAAGGGTATGCCGGCAGAGCGTCTGGTTTTTACAACCCTGCATGCCGGCGGAAAATTCGACAATGAAGTCTATAAAACAAGCGGCGGACTTCACGGCGTAGGTTCTTCCGTTGTCAATGCTTTGTCGAAATATCTGGATGTACGGATCAGCCGCGGCGGTAAGATATACCATGACCGCTATGAGCGCGGCGTGCCGGTGGAAAAACTGGACAAGGGTCTCCTTCCGGTGATCGGAAAATCCCGCGCGACAGGAACGACCGTTAATTTTCTCCCGGACGATGAGATCTTTGAGAAAACACGGTTTAAATCCGACGAAGTGAAAAGCCGTCTGCATGAGACAACCTATCTTAACCCGGAACTGACAATCGTGTTTACGGACAGAAGGGACGGAAAAGAGGAAGTAACAGAATTTCACGAGCCGGAAGGCATCATCGGATTCGTGAAAGAGATCAATAAAAATAAAGAGGTGATTCATCAGCCTGTTTTCCTGAAAGGCAGTTCGGAAGGAATTGAGATTGAGATCGCATTTCAGTATGTAAAGGAGTTTCAGGAGACGGTTCTGGGATTCTGCAATAATATTTACAACTCTGAGGGCGGCACGCATATCACCGGTTTTAAGACACAGTTTACGACAGTGATGAATAACTATGCGCGTGAACTTGGAATTCTGAAGGATAAGGATTCCAATTTTACCGGCGTTGATATCCGGAACGGCATGACTGCGATCATCTCTGTCAAGCATCCGGATCCGCGCTTCGAGGGGCAGACCAAGACAAAACTGGACAACCCGGATGCCTCACGCGCAGCCGGAAAAGTAACCGGAGATGAGATGGTTCTTTTCTTCGACCGGAATCTGGATGTGCTCAAAGAAGTGCTTGCCTGTGCGGAGCGTGCGGCAAAGATCCGGAAAAATGCTGAGAAGATCAAGACAAATCTCCTTTCTCAGCAGAAATACTCTTTTGATTCTAACGGAAAGCTGGCGAACTGCGGCAGCCGGGATCCTTCGAAATGTGAGATTTTTATCGTCGAGGGAGATTCTGCCGGCGGTTCCGCGAAAACGGCCAGAGACAGGAACTACCAGGCGATTCTTCCGATTCGCGGAAAAATCCTGAATGTGGAAAAGGCGAGCATGGACCGCGTGCTTGCGAATGCTGAGATCAAGTCTATGATCAACGCCTTTGGCTGCGGATTTTCGGAAGGATACGGCAACGATTTTGATATCAGCAAACTGCGTTACGATAAAATTATCATCATGGCCGATGCGGATGTGGACGGCGCCCATATCTCGACATTGCTTCTGACGCTGTTTTACCGGTTCCTTCCGGAACTGATCTATGAGGGACATGTATACATTGCCATGCCGCCGCTCTATAAAACGGTTCCTTCGCGCGGTGAAGGCGTCTACCTGTATGACGACAAGGCGCTGGAAAAATACAGGAAAGAACACCGCGGCGCAAAGTTTACCTTACAGCGTTTCAAAGGACTTGGTGAAATGGATCCGGAACAGCTGTGGGAGACAACACTGAACCCGGAGACCAGAAGACTCCGGCGCGTCGAAATTGAAGATGCACGTCTTGCGACAGAGGTGACAGAAACACTGATGGGTTCACAGGTTCCCCCGCGCAAGGCATTTATCTACGAACACGCCCAGGACGCAGAACTGGACGTATAATAAAAGATATTTATCCCGACAGGCACAGCGTGACAGCAGACGGGAAGTCCCATTTCAGAAAAATCTGACAGATTAAGAGGAAAACTATGTCGCAGAAAACCGAAGAGCAGATCATCCGGACCGAGTATTCGGAGATCATGCAGAAATCATATATTGACTATGCCATGAGTGTTATTATCGCGCGCGCTCTTCCGGATGTCCGTGACGGACTGAAGCCGGTTCAGCGCCGCACGCTGTATGACATGATGGAACTGGGAACGTATTATGACCGTCCTTACCGTAAATCTGCCCGTATTGTCGGAGATACAATGGGTAAATACCATCCGCACGGGGACAGTTCCATTTACGATGCGCTGGTCGTGATGGCACAGGATTTCAAAAAAGGGCTTCCTCTCATTGACGGACACGGGAATTTCGGCTCGATCGAGGGAGACGGCGCTGCTGCCATGCGTTATACAGAGGCGCGCCTGCAGCAGATCACACAGGAAGTATTCCTCGGAGATCTGGATAAGGATATCGTTGATCTGATGCCTAACTTTGATGAGACGGAAAAGGAGCCGGTCGTTCTGCCGGTCCGGATTCCGAATCTTCTGGTCAACGGAGCGGACGGAATTGCCGTGGGTATGGCTACGAATATTCCGCCGCACAATCTGGCAGAAGTGATCGATGCCGAAAAAGCCTATATCAGGAATAACGGCATTACGGTAAAGCAGTTGATGAAGTATATCAAAGGTCCGGATTTTCCGACCGGCGGTATCGTGATCAACCAGAGTGAACTGCAGGAAATTTACGAAACCGGTACCGGAAAAATCCGGCTGCGCGGCAAAGTTGAGACGGAAAAAATCAGGGGCGGGAGAATCCAGCTTGTCATCACGGAGATTCCGTACCCGATGATCGGTGCCAATATCGGCAAGTTTCTCAATGATATTGCTTCGCTGGTGGAAAACCGGCTTGCACCTGAGATCGCGGATATTTCGAATCAGTCGTCGAAAGAGGGCATCCGGATTGTCATCGAACTGAAAAAGGGTACCGACACGGAGCGGATCAAACAGCTGATTTATAAGAAAACGCGTCTCGAGGATACTTTCGGTGTCAACATGCTGGCGGTTGCAAACGGCCGTCCAGAGACATTGTCCCTGAAACAGGTGCTCGAGTCTCATGTGGATTTCCAGTTTGAAATCACTACACGTAAATATCAGACACTTCTGACAAAAGAACTGGAGAAGCGGGAAATCCAGGAAGGTCTGATCAAAGCAGTTGACGTCATTGATTTAATCATCGAGATCCTGCGCGGATCAAAGGATCAGAAAATGGTTAAAGCATGTCTGACGATGGGCGTGACCGACGGGATTAAGTTTAAGCGAAAAGCCAGTGAGAAACAGGCGCGGGAACTGCGGTTTACAGACCGGCAGGCAACAGCGATTCTTGATATGCGTCTTGCGAAACTGATCGGTCTGGAGATTAACGCGCTCTTTAAAGAAAATCAGGAGACCATTAAAAAAATCGCGCGCTATGAAGAAATCCTGAACGATTACGATGCGATGGCAAATGTGATTCTGGATGATCTTGACGCGATTAAGAAACGTTACGCGAAGCCGCGCAGGACACAGATTGAAGAGGTGGAAGCAGCTGTTTACGAAGAACCTGAAGAAGAGGTTCTTCCGGTTGTCATACTGATGGATCGTTTCGGTTACACACACAGTGTTGATCCTTCGGTTTATGAACGCAACCAGGAGGCGGCAGACCGTGAGAATAAATATATCATTCGCTGCATGACCAGCGACCGGATTGCTGTGTTTACAGACACAGGAAATGTTCATATGATTCGCGTGCGCGACATTCCATATGGAAAATTCAGGGACAAAGGCACGCCGGTCGATAACATCAGCAATTACACGGCGAGCAGTGAAGTGATTCTGTATGTCTGCTCTGTCGAGGCAATGAAGACCAGAAAGCTGTTATTTGCGACAGATACCGGTATGGTGAAAGTGGTAGACGGCGAATCATTCGACACTTCCCGCCGGACCGCGCTGGCGACAAAACTCGGCGACGATTCGGTACGACTGGTCACTGTTGCGGAGACAGACGGGTATGACACGGTTGTAATTCAGACCGCAAACGGATATTTCCTGAAATTCCCGCTTGCAGAAGTCTCAGAGATGAAAAAGAACGCGGTCGGCACCCACGGAATTAAACTCGCAGATGACGACCGCGCAGAGGCTGTGATGCTGCTGAAAAAGGGAAAAGAATGCGTGATTCCTTACAAAGACGGACAGATCTCGCTCTCAAGGCTTCGTTTATCGAAACGCGGCGGAAAGGGAACCCGCCATTGAAGAAAATGTTTTAATAAAACCTGTTTAATGCAGAACGACAGTCGCATTATCCATTTCATTGTACTGGCTGGAAATGATATTTCCGCCGGAACGCCGGGAATATATTCCGGCAAATTTACCATTGTACACATAGAGCCCTGCCATGTTTGCGTATGACGTAAAGGCGGGGTTCTTTTCTATGAAGTCAATGTTTGTGCTGCGATAAGGAGCACAGAATTCCTGAAAGATATATTCTTTTCCGTCATATTCTGACAGATGGGATGCCCATTCCGCATCCGTGCAGTCTTTTCCGGCGTAAACACCGTGCGAAGCATAGCTGTCCATCGGCTTGATGATCCACCGGTCTTTCCCGGAACGAAGTGCGTCCATGTCGCAGGTATTATGATCCAGAATGCCGGTAAACGGGATGTGAGCATCAATAAATGCACATTCCTCCGCGGAAAGAAGTGCGCGTGTCGGTGCTTCGTGGAGCATTTTAAACAGCCATTTATTATGCACGATCTGGGTGCAGAAAGCGCCGATGATACAGACATCGCGGCTGCGGACCGCATCCAGAAACGGCTTAAGATCCGAATAGTTCTCCATGACATCTGTTGTGACAATACGACGGTAAATGGCATGAATCTGTTTTCCGGAAGGTGCGTACAGGGCGTGATCTTTATAAGTCAGTTCAGTGATTTCGCAGACTTCGCAGGTCAGGCCTGCCTTTTCAAATCTCCGGGCAAATTCATAGAATTCTTCGATTTCAACACCGTCCAGATAATCGCAGATCGCGATGTGCGGGTGCGGGACACGTCTGTCGTACGTGCTGTAAATCTCAAGAAACGTATTTACCCAGGAATCCATCAGCTCAAATGTGGAAAAAGTATATTTTTCCATCATTTTTTTATGGGCGGGATTCAGAAGCGCCAGTGCTTCATTCATTACACGGTCTTCATTCATAGCGCTGGTGCCGTCTGTATTAATCTCACAGAATTTGAAGTCTTTTGTTTCGTCATCATAAAAGATATCCATTCTGCAGACAGGAAGCATGCTGTCATAACCACGCGGCGTTAAAATCAGTTCTTCCAGTTCCTGACTGAACGGAAACAGCCGGCGGTATGCCGGGTCATTCAGGTAGGCGGCGATGATTTTTTCAAAGATGCCATAGGTGGTTTCTGTGATTTTTCGGAAGAGAGCAATCTCTTCTTCGGTATAAATATTCGGAATACCGAGTGTGCGCACAATGTTGCCGTGGTACACAATTCCGTGGTCATTCAGATAAGCGCGGATTTTCTGTGCGGCTGCGGCATTTTCCTCTCGGTTCGCTTCAATTTCCCGGATGTATTCATTATAAATTGTTTTCATATCAGTGCCTTTTAATCGTGTAAGGTGCGCCTGTTTTCGCAGAGTTCCTGCATCGGTGCGAGCAGTTCCTGATCTGCTGAATCGAGGCCGGATTCTGCCAGGAGAAGGACTTTGTGAATGAATTCCTGTGCGGGAATTCCGTAAATCATTCCGTTATACCCGTTTTTCATCAGACTCAATTCTGAATTCCGGATATCTTCCGCGCGGATGGTTTCAAACTGATCCGTAATTGCATTGACAGTACTGCTGTGGAAGAAGATTCCTTTGATCAGAGCCAGATAAGCCATCAGATAGGGAAGAGGCATGCTGTCAGCACCGCGGATCTCAATGTAGTTTTTCAGCCGGACATCAGGAAACGCCATCGATAAAACGTGATCGATGTCATCCGGTGTAAACATGCGATCCTGCCAAAGTTCTGAGACAGGAGAAAAGCCGGTATACACAGGTGCGCCGGCATTGCCGCTTGTCATCGGCTTTCCGGATGCGGTACCGTAAGGTCCTCCGTCTGTGTGCGGGAGAAAAATCAGCGGGAGTCTCCAGATGTAGGATGCGTATTTCCGGAAGCCGAAATCCGGATCAAACAGACCGGGTACAATTCCGCAGCGTGCCTTGTCTACATGATTCCAGATTGCTGTGCGGCAAAGCCAGCCGTTCCAGGGTTTGTTTTCAAACACAGCCGTATTATCAGTCAGAAGTTTTATCGCCGGCATCAGAAGATAAGCACAGCGCATTTTCTGTACAAAATCCTGTTCACTGGTATAATCCACTGAGATCTGGGCAGAGGCTGTTCCGCGCATCATATTTCTGCCGCGGGTATCGACAGTCTGAAAATAACGATCCATAAAAGAATAACGCTCTTTTGGAATGAGCGGGAGATCATTTACGAGACTGGACGGCTGATATCCGACGGTAACGAGCTCGTAATTTTCCTGTTCAAGCAGAGGGCGCATCAGTTCACGGAACGAGAGATAGATCTGACGGATGGATGCCAGATTATCGCGTGGTGCGATACTGATTTCAATCTGCGCAGCCGGTTCCAGCGAGATCGAGTAGTCCCTGTTATAAAAACCGATCAGATGACCGTTATGTTCTTCGAGTGAGGGGAAATGAGACTGCAGCTGCCGCAGAATCCATTCAACACCATGCGGTTCATAATAGGTGACAGAGGCACCGGTATCCTTTTTTATAAGAAAATGTTCCACTTCAAGACCGAGCTTCTGGACGAAGTTCTGCTTGCAGCCGTTGAGAAAATGATCAGTGAGCATTGCAATATTACGTGCTTCAATATCTTTATTCATTGCATCCTCAAAAAATCTGGTTGAATTTTTTCCTGAATCATGTATAATATGGTTTGTGCGTCAGCACAGGCCGGAATAGCTCAGTCGGTAGAGCACTTCACTCGTAATGAAGGGGTCGTCAGTTCGAGTCTGATTTCCGGCTTTTTTTATGCCGAAAACACCGTGACATCATGGTTTTTCGGCTCTTTTAATATACATGTCTAACAGTATCAAAAACACAGCTTGTTTGCAAGTATCAAAGCCGTGCCTTTCTCTCACTTTTACATCTTATCTTGTAATTAAAATGAAAATCCTGTATTATTATCTTTTGCAAGTAAGGGGAAGTGCATTCTTTGATTCGGGTAATGTGTTAACACAGTCCCGGGATAAAAGGGGAATCATTTATGAAGGGATTTGTCAAGTTTCTGCGTATACTGGCGGGAATTGCCGTGACAGCCGGTATCGTAGTTCTGGTTGTATTATTTGTGCGGCAGAGCAAACCGGTCATCTATGACCTGCGCGCTTATCTCGAGCACAGCATTTCCGGCTATGACGGAGAAGCTGTCATGAATGTATCTGTAGATAAAAACGGACTCGCAGAAGATATTCTGCCGCAGCTGAAAAAGAAAGATCATGATGCTTATAAATCACTGACGGAGGCGATTAAGTCCGGACAGAGTGGTTCATTTATTGATACGCTGTTTGAAATGACGGTTTCCGATACAAAAGCACTGTCCAACGGGGATGTTGTAACGGTCCGTTTTTCTTATGATAATGAAGCGCTTGCGCATTACGGGATTGCTTTTACCGGCGATACAGAAGAAATCAAAGTTGAAAATCTTGAAGAGATCCGGAATCTTGACCTCTTCGCAGATCTGCAGCTTGATTTTACGGGTATTTCACCTTATCTGACCACAGATGAGAGGATCTTTTTCGAATCAGACGATGCTTATGTTGTCTGTACAGTATCACCGGCAGATCATCTGAAGGCAGGGGATCTTGTAACTGTGACGATGGATCCTGATGAGAGTGAACTTCCGGAGGGGACCAGAGCACTGGAAACCAGCAGACAGATAAAAGTCGATCAGACAGACGCATTTATCATGAAACCGGAGGAACTGACAGAAAAGGATCAGAAACGAATCCGGAGCCAGTGCGAAAAAGCACTGCAGACGGACGGCGCCTTTTCAGACAGAACGGTTATTCCGGAACTGGAAGAGGAAGCACAGTTTAAGCCGGAAGATGCCGGACTTCAGGTCTCGCATGTACAGCTCATGGATAATACTTCATTTTATGCAGATGACGGAACGCTCGGCTGCACAGATGTGATCAGTCAGGAGACACCGGATCTTATGGCAGTGTATTATGAATGTGATATTGCGGAAGCAAAAGAGCCGGTGCCTACAGCAGAGAAAAAGAAGCAGGAAAATGAAGAAGAAATAAATGCTGCGGAAGAAGTGAAAAAGACAGAGCAGGAAGATGCGGAAGCGGAAGAACCCCCCGTACAGAAAGAAGAAGACGCGGAAAATCAGGAACTACTGTACCACGTCTACGGGGTTGTATTTGTCGGACATATCATGCGCACAACAGAGGGAAATCTGACGTTCCGGATTATGAATCAGCCGGAATATGCAGTATCGGCTGATCTGTATGAGAATCAGAGCATGCTGGAAGAAGCAGTAAAGAACTGTGTCGGCAGTCTGCCGGGTAATCTGCGTGCGGTTGAATAATGAAGATAAAAGGTAAGGTTTCATCCGGAGCAGTTGTAGAAAGGAGAACGAAACCAGTGGAAATGAAAAACAAAACCAGAGATCTTGAGAGTCTGGTAGAAAAGGGTCGTAAATCCGGTAAAATCAATATGGCATTGTACCAGGAATATGATGTCAAACGCGGTCTGCGTGATGCGAGCGGACGCGGTGTCCTGACCGGACTGACGGAGATCTCGGACGTTGTCGGTTATAAAACGACCGCTTCAGGAAGTCTTCGCCCGGATGAAGGCCGCCTGTATTATCAGGGATATAATATGATGGATCTTGTGCGCGGCATCCGCAACCGCCGCTTCGGATTTGAGGAGATTTCCTATCTGCTGATGTTCGGAAGTCTGCCGAAGCAGGACGAACTGGAGGAGTTTATTGAAATTCTTACGGATTTCCGCGAACTGCCGGGCGACTTTACACGCGATTATATTATGCGGTCTCCGAGCAATAACATCATGAATTCTCTTCAGAAATGTGTCCTCTCGCTGTATTCTTATGACCCGGAACCGGAGCGGATCGACGTACAGAACCTGGTCAGACAGTCTCTGAGCCTTGTGGCAAAGATGCCGCTGCTGGCTGTCTACAGCTACCATGCGTACCGGCATTATCTGAAAGGTGAGAACCTGTTTATCAGGAACCCTGATCCGAAGCTGTCACTCGCGGAAAATCTGCTTCAGATGCTTCATCCGGACGGCATGTATACAGATCTGGAAGCGCGTGTTCTTGACGTGGCCCTGATTCTGCACGCTGAGCACGGCGGCGGTAACAACTCGACATTTACAACACATGTCGTTTCTTCAACCGGAACAGATACTTATTCTGCTACAGCAGCTTCGCTCGGTTCGCTGAAAGGATCGCGGCACGGCGGTGCGAATCTGAAGGTGCAGGAGATGTTTAAGGATATCAAGTCACATGTTAAAAACTGGGGGAGTGAAACAGAGGTTCGGGCATATCTGAATAAGATACTGGACAAGCGCGCATTTGACCATTCCGGACTGATTTACGGAATCGGACACGCTGTTTATACGAAATCTGATCCGAGAGCGGTTATTCTGAAAGAATTCGCGCGTCAGCTCTCCATTGAAAAAGGAATGGAAGAAGAATTCCATCTGTATGAGACGGTTGAGCGGATCGGAAAAGAGTGTACGCAGGAAAAACGCAACATGCTGAAGCCGATGTGTGCGAATGTCGATTTTTACAGCGGATTTGTCTATACGATGCTGGATTTCCCGAAAGAACTGTTCACACCGCTCTTTGCGATTGCCCGTATTTCGGGATGGTCCGCACACCGGATCGAAGAAATGGTTAACAGCGGAAAAATCATTCGTCCGGCTTATAAGTATGTCGGACATCACAGAAAATACAAAGAGCTGGACGTGAGATGATTCTCTCTTTCACATCGTTAATGTATGCGTTGAAAAAGCAGGCTGCGGGCGTCAAGAAAAAACACTTGACACACAGAGGGAGATCGCTTAATATAAGGCGGTGGGTATTGCGGTACCCACCACTTTTCTTGCGGAGTTTTGAAAATGGAATCGTTTGTAAAGCGTTCTCTGATGTTTGATTTCTACGGCGAACTGCTGACGGAACATCAGAAGCAGATCTATCAGGAAATCGTATTTGACGATTTTTCAATCAGTGAGGTTGCACGTGATAAAGGCATCAGCCGGCAGGGTGTGCATGATCTGATGAAGCGATGTGACAGGATTCTGGAAGAATACGAGGCGCGGCTGCATCTTGTTGAGAAGTTTCTCGGGATCCGCAGGCGTGTGGATGAGATACTGGAACTTACAGCAGACACATGTTCTGCAGAGGCTCCTGAAAGACTGGAACAGATCCGGTCAGTTGCGCTGGCAATACGTGAGGAATTGTAATTTATGGCATTTGATAGCTTGACAGATAAACTGCAGAATGTATTTAAGAATCTGCGAAGCAAGGGCCGACTGACGGAAGCCGATGTAAAAGAAGCGCTGCGCGAAGTCAAGCTGGCACTTCTTGAGGCGGATGTCAACTTCAAAGTGGTCAGAAGCTTTACAAAAACCGTTCAGGAAAAGGCAATCGGCGAAGATGTAATGAACGGTCTCAATCCCGGACAGATGGTCGTAAAAATCGTGCACGACGAACTGGTCAGTCTGATGGGATCGGAGATGACGGAGCTTCCGCTGAATCCTGCGGGTGAACTTACCGTAATCCTGATGATCGGTCTGCAGGGCGCAGGTAAAACGACGACCTGCGCAAAGCTTGCCGGTCAGCTGAAGGGAAAAGGCAGAAAACCGATGCTTGCCGCCTGTGACGTCTATCGGCCGGCAGCAATCAAACAGCTGCAGGTGAACGGCGAAAAGCAGGGTGTTGAAGTCTTTTCAATGGGTGACCGGCATGATCCGGTTGATATTGCAAAAGCTGCCGTCGAGAAAGCAAAACGTGAGAATTATGACATCGTGATGCTTGATACCGCAGGGCGTCTGCAGATCGACGATGATATGATGCAGGAGCTGAGCGCAATCCGCGCGGCTGTCCATGTCGATATTTCTTTGCTGGTCGTTGATGCCATGACAGGCCAGGAAGCTGTTAACGTTGCTTCCGCATTCAACGAACAGGTTGGAATAGACGGTGTTATTCTCACCAAAATGGACGGCGATACCCGCGGCGGTGCGGCACTCTCCATCAAGGCAGTCTGCGGCAAACCGCTGCTGTACGTCGGTATGGGTGAGAAGCTCTCTGATCTGGAACCGTTCCATCCGGACCGGATGGCAGACAGAATCCTCGGTATGGGCGATATCATGAGCCTGATCGAGAAGGCGGAGGCGAGTATCGATCAGGAGAAAGCCCGCGAGATGGAGCAGCGGATCCGCAAAGCGGAATTCAGTTTTGATGACTATCTCGAGAGTATGGCGCAGATGCAGAATATGGGCGGTATCTCCGGCGTTCTGAAAATGCTGCCCGGGTTCGGCGGAAAGATGAAGGAACTCGAGGGAATGATCGATGAGAAGGACATGGCAAGGAAAGAGGCAATGATCCACTCCATGACCCCGGCAGAACGCGCAAATCCTGATCTTCTTAATCCTTCCCGGAAAAACAGAATTGCCAGAGGCGCAGGCGTCGATATTGCGGAAGTGAACCGCTTTGTCAAGCAGTTCAATCAGACCCGCAAGATGATGAAACAGATGCCCGGCATGATGAAGAAAGGGAAACGAGGTTTCGGCGGCTTCGGACTTCCGTTTTGAGAATACAAGCGGCAACCGCTTTGTTCTATATAAAAAATCAAACAAATTATTATTTATGGAGGAATTGAAACATGGCAGTAAAAATCCGTCTGAAGAGAATGGGACAGAAAAAAGCACCTTATTACAGAATCGTTGTTGCAAATGCAACTTCACCGCGTGACGGCAGATTCATCGAAGAGATCGGAAGCTATGATCCGAACCAGGAGCCGAGCGCTTTCACCGTCAATGAAGAAGCAGCAAGAAAATGGCTTAACAACGGCGCACAGCCGACAGAAGTTGTACAGAAAATCTTTAAACTTGCCGGCATTGAAAAGTAATTTTGCTGGAGGTGGCTTATGAAAGAACTGGTAGAGGTCATCGCAAAAGCGCTGGTCGAACACCCTGAGGAAGTGGTTGTGACAGAGACTGAGCGCGGCGGCGACATCAAGATCGAGCTGAAGGTGGCGGAATCCGATATGGGCAAAGTAATCGGAAGACGCGGACGGATCGCAAAAGCAATCCGTGCTGTTGTAAAAGCTGCCTCCTCCAGAACGGACAAGAAAGTGATCGTAGATATTATTGAGTAAACAGGCGTATTTTCGTGTCGGCGTTATCACATCACCGCACGGTGTTCACGGCGAAGTGAACGTGTTTCCCACTACGGATGAGCCGCGCCGGTTTTCAGAACTGAAAACAGTTTTGCTTGATCTGCCCGGCGGGTATCAGGAGCGGGAAGTCGAACATGTGAAGTATCACAAAAACATGGTGATTCTTAAGCTCTCCGGAATCAGCAATATGGATGAGGCCGGACGTTACCGCAAATGTGACCTGCTGGTGACAAGAGAGCAGGCACTTCCGCTTGCTGAGAATGAGTATTATATCGCGGATCTGATCGGGCTGACGGTTCGTTCAGATGAAGGTGAAGTGCTCGGAACAATCAGGGATGTGATGCAGACGGCTGCAAATGATGTCTATGTAGTGAGAGGCGGGGAATATGGTGAGATTCTGATTCCTGTCATCCCGCCCTGTGAGATTCACGTGGATCTCGATGCAGAAGTCGTCACCGTTCATCTGCTGCCGGGTCTGCTGGATCTAAAATAAAAAAGCGTATGAACTTTCAAGTTGTCACATTGTTTCCTGAAATGATTCAGGAAGCTGTTCAAAACAGTGTAATCGGCCGTGCCATCAGAAATGGAATTATTTCTGTTGACACGGTTTGTATTCGCGATTATTCCGTCAACAGACACGGAAGAGTAGATGATTACCCTTACGGCGGCGGTGCCGGCATGGTTATGGAAGCGGAACCGGTCTATCAGGCAGTGCGGCATGCGGTGTCCAGAACGGCCGGAAAGCCACGGGTTGTCTATCTGACACCACAGGCAGAAGTTCTGAATCAGACAAAGGTGGAATCTCTTGCACTTGAAGAGGATCTGATTCTGCTCTGCGGACATTATGAGGGGATCGACGAACGTGTTCTGGAAGAAGTCGTGACAGATTACATTTCCATTGGAGACTATGTACTGACCGGCGGAGAGCTTGGCGCACTTGTTCTGATCGATGCGGTGTCGCGGTTTGTTCCGGGGGTGCTCGGCAACGACACATCCGCCGATTTTGAGTCAATGCAGGATAATCTGCTTGAATATCCTCACTATACCCGTCCGGAAACCTGGCACGGAAAGACAGTTCCGCCGGTGCTGTTGTCCGGAGATCATAAAAAGGTTGAAGCGTGGCGTTATCAGGAGGCGCGAAGGCGCACAGAAGAACGGCGCCCGGATCTGCTGGCCAGGTCACGCAGAATCGTATGTATCTGGTACGGAGCAGAAGATGCCGGTGCATTTGCGGAAACGCTTCTTGTAAAGATATCGCGTTACGGGGAGCTTCTGAACTATAACAGAAATACACTGCGCAGACGCAGACGTGAATTTACAGAGCAGGATCTTCTGCTTCTGGTAACAGATGATGTTTCCGGTGCGGATGTCCCGCAGAAGATATACGGAAAGAATACTTCCGTAGTGCTTGTTCAGACCGGTAATATGTTATTCGATCAGAAAGAGGAAAACTGGGAAGATACCGGCGGAAGCGTGTTTCTGTCATGCGGCGGATTCTGGAAGGACAGAGGTTTCTGTCCTGCAGCATCTTATCGTGCTGACCCCGAAGCAGATGAATACGCAGTTACAACCCTTGCACTTGCAATCAGAACGAATTTGTAGTTGCATTTACGTCTGTGTTCGGCTATAATATCATGTGTTGTCTGTCTGTGGAGTCATTCTGCAGATTGATAAAACAGCAGATTTTCTGCTGTATCATTTATTAAGATGGTCCGCTGTCACGTTAATCGGTGATAAGAACATCCATAGATTGTTCAAAGGAGAGATTAGATTATGAACGAGATTATCAAAAAAATTGAAGAAGAACAGCTGAAGAGCGAAATCACACCGTTCCGTGTAGGCGATACGATTCGTGTACATGGTAAGATCAAAGAGGGTAACCGTGAGCGTATCCAGGTCTTTGAGGGTGTTGTGATTAAGCGTCAGGGCGGCGGAAACCGTGAGACATTCACAGTCCGTAAGACATCTAACGGAATCGGCGTTGAGAAAACATGGCCGCTTCATTCTCCGAACGTTGAGAAGATCGAAGTTGTCCGTCGTGGTAAAGTAAGACGTGCGAAACTGTTCTATCTGAGAGACCGTGTCGGTAAAGCAGCGAAGGTAAAAGAGCTGATGCGCTGATCGGCAGTCCGGATAAGATTACAAGACGAGGATTCCGTGACCGGGATCCTCGTTTTTGCTTGATGGTATGAGTTGAAGTAATTGTCAGAAGCAGGAGATGTACGAAATGAATGATATTCAGTGGTATCCGGGGCATATGACAAAAGCAAAGCGTCAGATGCAGGAGGACCTGAAGCTGGTTGATCTGATTATCGAGCTGGCTGACGCCAGAATTCCTGGCGCGAGCAGAAATCCTGATATCCGGCAGCTGGGGCAGGGAAAAGCAAGACTGATCGTTTTGAACAAGGCCGATCTTGCGGATGAATCAGTCAACCGGGCATGGCTGTCCGCCTTTCAGAGTGAAGGGTACTCGGTTCTGCTTGCAGATTCCCGGAAACGTTCCGATCTGAATAAAATCAACGCCCTGATTCAGGAGGCGTGCAGAGAGCGGATTGAACGCAACAGACGCCGCGGATTTAAGAACAAACCGATTCGCGCAATGGTTGCCGGAATCCCGAATGTTGGAAAATCCACATTTATTAATACGGTAGCGGGACGCGCATCCACAAAGACAGGAAATCAGCCGGGTGTTACAAAAGGCAAACAGTGGATTCATCTGAAAAACGGACTGGATCTTCTGGATACACCGGGCATCCTCTGGCCGAAATTTGAAGATCCGAAGGTTGGGGAACTGCTGGCTATGACCGGTTCGATCCGGCAGGATATTCTGAACCGGGATGATCTTGCGGTCAGCCTGATCCGGCTGCTTGGGAACATGTATCCCGGAGTGCTTGCAGAATTCTATCAGATTGATGACACGGATGATCCGGCGGAACTTCTCACACGGATTGCAAAAGCGAGAAATTGTATCGCAAAGGGAAATGAACTGTCAGTAGAAAAAGCGGTTCAGATTCTCCTGGAAGAATTCCGCAACGGAAAGATCGGACGGATTTCGCTGGAACGGCCGGACGCGCAGGAGTGAATGGAGAGATTCTGTATTATGACGAAGAAGGAAGAGGCAAGATTACGAAGAGAAGAGAAGTTCCGCAGGGAGATGGAACGCGTAGAAGGAATGTGCATCTACGAGAAGGAATATGACACTTACAGTCTGATCTGCGGGGTTGATGAGGTCGGCCGCGGCCCGTTTGCAGGCCCGGTGCTTGCCGGCGCAGTGATCCTTCCGAAGGATGTCAGGATTCCATATATCAATGACTCCAAGAAGCTCAGTGAAAAGCGGCGGGAGGAACTGTATGATGTGATTCAGGAAAAGGCGGTTGCCATCGGAATCGGCACAGCTTCTCCGCAGCGGATTGACGAGATCAATATTCTGCAGGCAACATACGAGGCAATGCGTGAAGCAGTCAGAAAGCTCAGTGTTGTGCCGGAACTGCTTCTGGTGGATGCCGTTCAGATTCCGGAACTTGACATCCGGCAGGTTCCGATTGTGAAAGGCGACGCGAAGAGCCAGAGCATAGCGGCAGCGAGCGTGATCGCCAAGGTGACGCGGGACCGTATGATGGCTGAATATGACCGCATAATGCCGGAATACCATTTTGCCTCCAATAAGGGATACGGGACCCGTGAACATATCGAGGCACTGCGTAAATACGGACCGACGGATATTCACAGACGGTCATTTATCCATAACTATGTATAATGGTACCGGATTTTCCGTGACTGAAGGATGAGGAATGAATAAAAGGGAAATCGGAAGTGAAAAAGAGACGCGTGCCGCAAAATATCTCGAGCAGGAAGGGATGCGGATTCTGGCGCGGAATTTTCGCTGCAGACAGGGTGACGTTGCCACGCCAATATCAATACAATCTAACGATTATGCTTATCCGCTGAAGTCCTTGATTCCAAGGGGTTTAGCGGATAAATCTAACTGCAGCCGTTTCAAGACGGTATCTTATCCGATCCCCAAACAAAAGAAAACAGAATAAACGATTCTACCATGTGTATCATTTAACGATAGGTCTTTATGCCTTGAAGGGCATAAAGGGCCTTTAAATCGCTAATCAGAGCGTAGGAAGGGGTGTTCTATGAAGAACCAGAGGAAACTTAAAGTCCACGAAAGAAAAAACAGTAAGTGGGATGAGTCGATTCCGGAGATCCTG
>JNKK01000025.1 GCA_000702845.1 Lachnospiraceae bacterium FE2018 | reverse complement strand
TTTAGGAAACCGCATGCTTCATGTCTCATGCCAGGCATGCAGAATTTCCCGAGTTTAGGAAAATGCATGCCTCAAATCTCGTGCCAGGCATGCAGTTCATCCTTGCTTTGGGAAAATGCATGCTTCACGCCCTTGCCCAGGCATGCTAATCTTTTCAAATTTGAAATAAAGCATGCTTTATAGCATTCAACAGGCAGGCAAAAACAATTTAGAACAAATAAGTGCATGCTCACATCCTGACAAAAAGTATGATTGACGCAACAACCCCCGGTTTATACCTCAACCTCGAAATCCGGCTCGATCTTCTTGCCGGTTTTGATTGCTTCCTGAAGGATCGCGTCAAACCGGTCATCTTCGGCGTCAAGTGTAAACTTCTGTGTCATAAAGTTGACCTTTGCGTCGTTGACGCCGTCGATTTTTTTGACGGCATCCTCTACCTTTGCAGCGCAGTTGGCACAGTCGATCTCGCATTTGAATTTTTTCTTCATTACAGGTTCCTTTCCGCCGGTTTCAGGTCCGGCATTTTGTGAAGTTAAAACATGATTTCCGAAAAGAAAAGAATGATGACAGAAATATTCTGCCGCTATTCTTCGATATGCTCTTTGCCCATGGCAATGATGGTCTTTACGTGGTCATCTGCGAGGGAATAGCAGATGGATTTCCCGGCGCGCCGGGACCGGATCAGCTTGTTTGTCTTCAAAATTTTCAGCTGATGCGAGACGGCGGACTGGTTCATCTCCAGCTCTGTGCAGATCTCCGTGACGTTTTTCTCACCCTGAAACAGGACGTAGAGAATTTTGATGCGGGTGGAATCGCCGAAAACGCGGAACAGCTCTGCCAGATCGATCAGCTCTTCTTCTGAAATATGACCGATCAGACCGTCGATCCGGCTGCACGCGTCGGCATGTTCGCAGAGGTGCGGTGCCTCCACATAATCAACAGGTATTTTTTTGATGCTTTCAGCCATGATTATCCTCCTGCGCACCCGGAGTCTGAAAGACCGTCAGGGAACAGATCTCCGGGGAAAACATATGAATGATTATTCATATGAGTATATTATCATTTATTCACAATAAAAGCAATACACAAATTGCAGAGGGAATAAAAAAAGATTGCAAAAAGCGGCAGAACAGGTGTAATTTGACATTTGGCATCACTGTGTGATCCGGAAAAGCAGAGAAGAAAGAAAAAACGAGTCAGAAAAATGAAGAAAAAAGAATTATATAAAAGATGGATCCTGTTTATTGTCAGCCTGTTTGTGACCGGTCTCGGAATCGCCGTTACACGTCACGGGGATCTCGGTGTTTCTCCGATTTCATCGGTTGCCAATGTCGTGGCGATGCGTTTCACGGTATTTTCGTTCGGAACCTGGCTGTTTCTGTGGAACTGCCTGATGCTTGCCGGCCAGATCCTGCTTCTCCGGCGTGATTTCCGGACAATTCAGCTCCTGCAGATTCCGCTTTCCTTCCTGTTCGGATGGTTTACAGATGTGGGGACGGCGATCGCGGCCGTTCTGCCGAATCAGACCTATCCTGCCAGGGTGGGAATGGTTCTTCTGGGCACAGTCATTCTCGCGCTGGGTATCACACTCGGCGTTACAGCAGATGTCGTCCTGAATTCAGGAGAAGCAATGGTGAAAGCGCTCTCGGATACCCTGAAAAAGCCGTTTGGAAATGTGAAGGTTGTATTTGATATCAGCTGCGTGGCCGCATCCGTAGTACTTTCTCTCATGTTCTTTGGAAGAATAGAAGGAACCCGGGAAGGCACACTGATCGCAGCGGTCTGCACCGGGTTTGTTGTAAAAGCATTTACAAAACGGCTGCGGGGTCCGCTGGAACGGCTGCTCCGCGCCTGAGCAGCGGAGACACTGCCTGCCGGAGTGTCTGACGGCTGGGGAAACGCTGCTGCAATGGTACAGGATGTTCTTGGACAGTCCGAGACTGCCCGGCGGCTGCGGGAATGCTGTCGGGTTCAGGTGTCCGTTTGAATAATCAGAAGCATTTCCTGCCCGCAACAGGAGCGGTTCATGCTATAATTAACATGAGCGGGAGAGAAAGGAGCAGCATATGTCAAGAATTACTGGTTTCTCAGTTCAAACGGACAAACATACTGAGATGATCGACATCACGCGGCAGGTGCAGGGGGTGGTGCGCGAGAAAAATGTTGACAGAGGAATCTGTGTTGTTTACGTTCCGCATACCACAGCAGCCATTACCATCAACGAAAACGCAGACCCGGATGTCGTGCGTGACTTTACAATGGAGATCAATAAGTTGGTTCCGTGGGAGGACGGCTACCGTCATGCAGAGGGCAATTCCGCGGCACATCTGAAAGCAAGTATGATCGGATTTTCCGAGACGATTCTGATCGAAGACGGCCGGCTGGTGCTCGGTACATGGCAGGGGATTTATTTCTGTGAATTTGACGGACCCAGGTCAAGAAAAGTATATGTGAAGGTAATGGAAGGGTGAAGCACTGCAGACCGGCAGAAAGTAATAATGTATGATGAGCGGATTATTCCATTAAAAACGGAAGTTAAAAACAGGATGTAAGAACCTCTGAAATAATCGCAAAAACAACAGAGTTTCGGCACAGAAAGTTAAAAGAAACTAATTTTAAGGGCCGAATCTCTGTTTTTTTGTGAAAAAATGACAAATAACCCATTGTTTCAGGGGGTTATTTCCTATATAATCTTTTTATATCATTATAATTGTGGAGCATGGCGGTTCGCTGAGAAAAGAGAATAACTTTTTGAAAGCGGGCTGTTTTTGTTCACGGGCAAGGAGGGTAGATAGATGTTGGAAGAGGCTTATTATCAGAAAGCGGATGAGATTATCGAACATTACGGTAAGAAAGCCGCATCTCTGATTCCGATCATGCAGGATATTCAGGCTGAATACCGGTATCTGCCTGGCGAGCTGCTGACATATGTAGCTGGTCAGATCGGAATTACAGAGGAGAAGGCATACAGCGTTGCAACTTTCTACGAGAACTTCTCTTTCGAACAGAAGGGTAAGTATGTCGTTAAGGTTTGTGACGGAACTGCCTGTCATGTACGTAAGTCCGTGCCGATTCTGGAGGCATTCCAGAAGGAACTTGGGCTGAGTGCGAAGAAACACACATCGGATGACATGCTGTTCACAGTCGAGACGGTTTCCTGCCTCGGCGCATGCGGACTTGCACCGACTGTCATGGTTAATGAAGATGTTCATCCGAAGATGACCCCGGAGAAGGTACAGGCGCTGATCCAGGAATTGCGAGGTGATAAGAAATGATTAACAGCAGAGAAGCATTGATCCAGACGACCGAAGCAGCGAAGGCGACACTTGCTTCTTACGGCTGCCGCATTCTTGTATGTTCCGGTACCGGCTGTATCGCGTCCGGTTCCGAGGCGGTCTATGAGGAGTTCCGTAAACTTGCCAAGGATGACCACAATGTTGTTCTCGAGTTCAAGCCGCATGATGAGGCTGAACACGACAGTGAAGTTGTCAGCGATGTCAAGAATGCACTCGGCGTCAAGAAGACTGGCTGCCAGGGTGTCTGTGAGCTCGGACCGCTCGTTCGTATTCAGAAGGGCGACGATGTCATCCAGTATATTAAAGTAAAACCGGAAAATTGTGAAGAGATTTTCCAGCGTTCCGTCCGTCAGGACGATGTAATTGAGAGTCTGCTCTATCATCAGGGCGAAGAAGCATTCCGCGGACCGGATGATATTCCGTTTATCGCAAAGCAGACCAGAATCGTTCTGGAGAACTGTGGAAAATACGACGCGGAGTCCTTCGACGAGTACCTGGCAGGCGGCGGATTCACCGCTCTGCAGAAGGCACTGTTTGAAATGAAGCCGGAAGAAGTTGTCGATGAAGTCGACAAATCCGGACTGCGCGGACGCGGCGGCGGCGGATTCCCGGCAGGCCGCAAATGGAAACAGGTTGCGCGTCAGCCTGAGAAAGAGCGCTTTGTTGTATGTAACGGTGACGAAGGTGACCCGGGCGCATTCATGGACGGCTCCGTTATGGAAGGTGATCCGTATAAGCTCATCGAGGGTATGATGATCGCCGGATACGCCTGCGGCGCCGAGAACGGATACATCTATGTTCGTGCTGAGTATCCGATGTCTGTTGCAAGACTGCGTAAGGCAATCGCAACCCTGGAAGAAGTTGGACTGCTCGGAGATGATATTCTCGGAACCGGCTACAATTTCCATATGCACATCAACCGCGGCGCGGGCGCATTTGTCTGCGGCGAGGGCTCGGCACTGACCGCTTCCATCGAGGGCAACCGCGGTATGCCGCGTGTCAAACCGCCGAGAACCGTTGAGAAGGGACTGTGGGCAAAACCGACTGTTCTGAACAACGTTGAGACCTATGCAAATGTACCGAAGATCATTCTGCAGGGATCTGACTGGTTCCGCAGCATCGGCACCGAGAATTCCACCGGTACAAAGACCTTCTCACTGACCGGTTCCATCCAGAACACAGGCCTGATCGAGGTTCCGATGGGAACAACCCTCCGCGAGATTATCTTTGATATCGGCGGCGGCCTGAAAGACGGCGGCAGCTTCAAGGCAGTTCAGATCGGCGGACCGTCCGGCGGATGTCTGACAGAACAGCATCTCGATGAGCCGCTCGATTTTGAATCCGTTAAGAAATTCGGCGCAATTATCGGATCCGGCGGACTGGTTGTCATGGACGACAACACCTGTATGGTTGAGGTTGCACGTTTCTTCATGAGCTTTACACAGCGTGAGTCCTGCGGTAAATGTATCCCGTGCCGTGAGGGAACCAAGCGTATGCTTGAGATCCTTGAGCGTATCGTAAACGGCGACGGCGAACTGCAGGATCTGGATCTGCTCGAAGAGCTCGCTACGATGATCAAGAGCATGGCGCTCTGCGGTCTCGGAAAGAGTGCTCCGCTTCCGGTTCTTTCCACACTGCGCACCTTCCGCGACGAGTATGTCGAGCACATTGTCAATCATAAGTGCCGCGCGAAAGTCTGTGCAGCAATGCGCACATTCCATATTAATCCGGAATTCTGTAAGAACTGCGGCAAGTGTATGAGAAGCTGCCCGGTCGGCGCAATCACCGGTAACCGTGAGGTCGGATACACGATCAACTCCAAGCAGTGTATCAGATGCGGCGCTTGTAAAGAAAACTGCGCATTTGATGCCATCTACGTCGAAATGTAAGGAGGGATAAACGTGGGAGTTATTACAATTGACGGCAGAAAAGTCAATTTCACCAATGAAAAGAACTTATTAGAGATTATTCGCAATGCGGGAATCGACCTCCCGACCCTCTGCTACCAGCCTGAGCTGTCCACATTCGGCGCATGCAGACTCTGTACAGTAGAGGATGACAGGGGCCGCCTGTTCGCATCCTGTTCAGAAGAACCGCGCGACGGCATGGTAATTCTTACCAATACAGACCGTCTGCGCAAACACCGCAAACTGATCATCGAGCTTCTGCTGGCAGCGCACTGCCAGACCTGCCTGACCTGCGAGAAGAACGGCGACTGCAAACTGCAGCAGCTGGCACGCCGCAGCGGTCAGACGACGATCCGTTTTGAAAACTACAAAGAGATGGTTCCGCTTGATTTCTCATCACCGTCAATCGTGCGTGATCCGAACAAGTGTATCCTTTGCGGCAACTGCGTCCGCGTCTGTGCGGAGCTGCAGGGTGTCGGCGCGCTTGAGTTCGCAAACCGCGGATCCGAGACAATGGTTATGCCGGCATTTGACCGCGAGATTGGAACCACACACTGCGTCAACTGCGGACAGTGCCGCGTATACTGCCCGACAGGCGCAATCAGTATTGTCCACAATTTCACACCTGTATGGGCTGCGCTCAATGATCCGAACGTGCGTGTCGTTGCACAGATCGCACCGGCAGTCCGTGTCGCATTCGGACAGGTATTCGGATTCCGCAGCGGCGAGAATGTGATCGGCAAAGTTGTTGCAGCAATGCACAGAATGGGCTTCGAGGAAGTCTATGACACCACATTCAGTGCCGACCTGACAATCATGGAAGAAGCAGCTGAATTCGTAGAGCGTGTTGAGACCGGCGGAAAGCTTCCGCTGCTCACCTCCTGCTGCCCGGCATGGGTTAAGTTTGTAGGCGAGAATTTCCCGGAATTCCAGGACAATGTATCCACATGCCGTTCCCCGCAGGGAATGTTGTCTGCAGTTGTCAAAGAATATTTCCGCGACAGGAAGAACAATCCGGACGGCAGAAAGACCATCATGGTTTCTGTTATGCCTTGTACCGCGAAGAAGATGGAAGCAAAGCGTCCAAACAGCTTCACCGAGGGCCAGCAGGATACTGATTTCGTCCTGACAACAAAGGAAATGGTTGACATGGTCCTTTCTACCGGTGTTGATTTCGACGCAATTGAGCCGGAAGCTCCGGATATCCCGTTCGGCTTCGGTTCCGGCGGCGGCGTCATCTTCGGTGTATCCGGTGGTGTTACCGAGGCAGTTATCCGCCGTCTTGTACCGGGCAACGATCAGCATACGTTGAATGAGATCGCTGAGTGCGGTGTACGTGACGGTGCGGAAGAAAGCTTCATCCGCGAGTTCAGCATCCCGTACAACGGCATGGATGTTAAGATCTGCGTCGCATCCGGTCTTGCAAATGCACGCAAGATCATGGAACAGGTAAAGAGTGGTGAGAAAGAGTATCATCTCATCGAGATCATGGCCTGCAGACGCGGCTGCATCATGGGCGGCGGACAGCCGAGACTTTCCAATATCAAGAAGGGTATCGTAAGAAGAAACGGTATCTATGCAGCAGACAAAGAGACTGTTGTCAAGAAGTGTAATGAGAACCCGATGGTTCTGTCTCTGTATGACGGATTCCTCAAAAACAGAGAGCATAAACTTCTGCATAACCCGATGTTCTGCGCGAAGTAAAAAAGTGCAGATCCATTGCTGAAAAAATGATATACAGAACCCCCGGCTCATATGCGAGACCGGGGGTTTTGCTTTGAGACATGAATTTTTGCAACACAAAGAACAGACGTATGAAACACAGAGCCTGCTTCATACGTCTGTTCCCAGTATGAGGTACGAATATTGAAGATATCTTTATTCGCAATTTGGATTATAACTGTTTTGTAACGGAAAAACCATGTTTGTCTGATATAAAATATTTGCCCGTATGTTGTGCACCGTAACCAATGTATGGTATGCTTGTGGTAATGTATATATATTCACAGAATTGTATAGAACGAGGTGGTTTATGCGTTTTTCTGAATTAATTCATCAGTTTGATAACAGGAACGTTCTCTGGGAGGTCTGCTGCAATGCAGACAAAGACTTGTATTCTGTAACCATTCTGGAAGGAGACGAGAAAGAATATGAGCCTGCTGTATTGTATTTTGGACATATCGCACAAATGGTCAGACCTTTGCCTGCGCAGGTGATTCTGGTTGGTACGGAAGAAGATGCGGTGCGTCTTCGGGAAGAGGAGAAAGAAACGCCGAGCTGTATCGCAATTGTGCGCGCTGATTCGTTTGCCAGAGTATTTAACCGTTTCCGGGAACAGGTCGAGTATACCTTTCAGATCGGAAGATATGAGAGAATCCAAAAACTATATAACTCGCTGCCGGATTCTTATGAGCTGGGTATGGCGTATTGTGTTCCGACAGACCGGCCGGGGCTGTTTCCGGATGCCGCGGAGCTCCAGAAGAGACTGGAGCGGAAGCTCTCGTATGTCTATGTTTTTGACGGACAGAGCGGTGTTGTTGTCCTGGCAGAGATGAAGGCGCTCCGGCATGATAAGATTCTGCTTTCTGTTGTTCCGCCCGAATGTAAGATCCGCGTCGGCATCAGCAACGAGATTATACACGAAAACCGCATCAGAGCAGCTTATAATGAATCACTGGAGGCGCTTGACCTCGGGAGAAGAATCTGGCCGGATGAACAGATTTATGTGTTTGCGGAGATCGGAATTTTTAATCTGCTCAGGAATGCAGCTGACAGAAATGAACTGGACCGTTATCTCAGTCCGAGCATTCTGAAGCTGCAGGAGTATGATCAGAGAATGGATGCACATCTGGTGGACACCCTTCATGTCTATCTGGTGGAGAACGGGAGTATCAAGGAAACCGCAGAACGCCTGTATCTGCACAGAAACACTGTAATTTACCGGCTGAACAAAATCCGGCAGATTACAAATCTGGATATCGATCAGGCCAGAATCCGGTTTTTGCTGATGCTTTCTTTTGCGGCAATTCAGGTCAGGGAAAAATTTGCATGATTACAGCGGCAGCAGGGCAGAACCAGCACAGGATTGCATAACCCTTAGTTTCCTGCTATAATTCTAAGGTTATGAAACGAATTAATCGAAGAAAAAGAGAATTACAAATACGGATCAAGGGAATACTTCTGGTCATTTTTCTGGCGGCGGCAGTCACCGGCGTAATCTACTATATTAAAACACGTCCGCCGAAGGAAGTGCAGAAAGGCGTTTCACGCATACAGGAAATGGAAGCCGGAGAAGTATCGGAAGTAGAAGAGACGATTCGGGAAGAAGCTGAAAATCAGCGAAGGAAAGAGCGCGCCGAAAAACTGGAAGAAGCCCGGAAAAAGCAGGAAGCAGAAAAAGAAGCGGCAAAAGAGGCCGCAAAGAGCGCAGAAGCGGAAGCAGAGAGAAAAAAACAGGAAGAACAGAAACTGCTGGAACAGAGCGTAAATGAAACGATGGCACAGGTAGAAAGCGGCGCCATTGATGTCTGGTCCCTGTTTGGGGATGTTTTTATCCTGGGAGATTCCCGCTCAGAGCCGTTTTCCTATTATGGCCTGCTGGATGAATCCCGGGTATTTGCCATCAAGGGAGCCAATCTGCGGAAGGCAGACCAGGGAGTTTCACAGGCGCAAACGGCGAACGCGCAGAATCTGATTTTTACATACGGGTTAAATGATGCCAGCGGAAACTGGGCGACGGCGCAGGATTTCATTGCAAAATATGAGGAAGTGATTCAGGAGTACCGGGCGGTTCTGCCGGAGGCTAAAATCTATATCGCATCGGTTTCCGGCGTGACCGATCACGCGATCAACGGCAATCCTACGCTGGCACAGATACCGGCATACAACCAGGAAATCAGGAACCTCTGTGAGCAGAAGGGATATGTATATATCGAATGTGAGACACTGCTGACGGAGCATGAAGATCTGTATGAACCGGACGGAGAGCATTACACCCGTCCGCTGTATGAGTTCTGGGGAAGGCTGATGATCCGCGAAGTACTTCTGCATGAGGGATCACCTGCTCCGGGCGGCGAGGTAAAAGAGGAAGCGCCCGCAGAAGGAGAAACGGAGCAGGCAGCAGCGTCCGCGGAAGGAGAAGCGGAACCGGCAGCAGTACCCGCAGAAGGAGAAACGGAGCAGGCAGCAGCGCCCGCAGAAGGAGAGGCGGCACAGGCAGAAACGTCCGCTCCCGCCGCGGCGGAGAATACAGAAAACACAGATGCCGGTTAACCGGCATGACAAAAGGAAGCAGATAACAGATGACACGGATTCTGGAAATAAAGTGGATATGCTACGGCGCAATGCTGGCTTTGCTTTTCGCGGCAATTGTCCGCGTGACACCGAGCAAAGCTCCTTTTGATCAGGTAGAAGCGGCAGTAATTGCATCTGCAGATATGGAAAAGCTGACAGAAGGGGATAGTCTGATGATTCGCCGGCTCTATGGGCTTGACCAGAGTGCCTATCAGGGTGCGGCTTTATATTACCCTGCTTCCAATATGGGCGCGGAAGAACTGCTTCTGATTCAGATGAAGGATTCCGCGCAGCAGAAGACCATTGAAGAAGCCATTCGAAGCCGCATTAAGACGCAGAAAAAAAACTTTGACGGGTATGGGATTGAGCAGATGGGTCTGCTCTCAAACAGTCTGATCGAAGAAAAAGGAAACTATATTCTGTTTGCAGTAGCTGAAGATCCGGCTGTAATCAGAGACGCATTTCTTGAGGCGTTATAACCATGACGTTCAACAGCTTGTATTTTATTTTCATATTCCTGCCGCTGACGGTATTTCTGGTATGGATTGTTCCGCAGAAGGCAAAAAAAACAGTGCTGGTTTTGATCAGCTTTCTTTTTTATGCCTGGGGGAACCCGCGGAACCTGCTGTTCCTCCTCGGGTCGATCCTCTTCAATTATATGACAGGAATTCAGATGGGAATGCTGCGGGAGCAGGGCAGAGAAAAGACGCTGAAGCGTGTGCTGACTGCCGCGGCGGCAGCAGATATACTGCTGCTGTGTCTCTTTAAATATACGGCGGCAGGCCTGCCTGTCGGCATCTCTTTTTATACGTTCTCCGTATTATCCTATCTATTTGATATTATGCAGGAAGCGGCGGAGCCGCAGCGCAATTTGCTGAATTTCGCGCTGTATGTCTCATTTTTCCCTAAAATCACATCCGGTCCGATCGCGCAGTACCGGGATATGGAGAAGCAGATTTCAAAGATTCGTATTTCACAGCCGCAGCTGTTTCGCGGGCTTCAGCTGTTTCTCGTGGGACTCGCAAAAAAAGTACTGCTCGCAGATCAGCTCGGCGCGGCATTTTCCATGGTTACAGCGCAGAGCAGAATGTCTGTCCTTTCTGCCTGGCTTGGCATGGCGCTTTACAGTCTGCAGCTTTATTATGATTTCAGCGGATATTCGGACATGGCCATTGGCCTTGCGGGTATCTTCGGGTTTGAGATCAAACCGAACTTCAATTACCCGTACCTGTCGAAATCCGTCTCGGAGTTCTGGCGGAGATGGCATATCTCGCTGGGCGCGTGGTTCCGCCAGTATGTGTACATACCACTGGGAGGAAACCGGGTTTCAGACAGCCGTCTTTTCATGAATCTTCTGATTGTGTGGACACTGACGGGAATCTGGCACGGATCAGGCCTTAATTTTATTGTCTGGGGACTGTGGCACGGCATGTTTGTCATACTGGAACGTTTTGTCATAAAAGACAGATTTGACCGGGTTCCCCGTATTTTCCGCATTCTGATGACAGATCTCATCGCCTTTTTCGGCTGGGTGTTTTTCTTCTCCCCGTCGTTTTCTGCTGCCGCCGGCTATATCGGACAAATGTTTGGAGCAGGCGGAATGGGCATCATAGACAGAGCGGGCATTTATTACCTGGTGCAATATGCCGTATTGCTTATCGCAGCGCTGCTCGGAAGTGTAAAGGTGATCCGGTGGCTTATCACCCGCCTGTTTTACAGAAACAGCCTTCGCCTCGGTGAGTCGGCACTGAATATGGCGGCATTTATCGGAACGATTATTATGCTGATCTGCATTACGGCAGGGCTGATCAGCAATACATATCAGAGTTTTCTGTATTTTCAGTTTTAACAATGAGTGTATGCGTCTGCATGGAATCATTAACCGGGGCAGACAGCAGATTGCAGTAGGAAGATCATATGAACGAAAAGCGAAAAGCCCTGCGGGAAAAGATGCTGCGGGAAAATGTTATGATTATACAGGCGCTCCTGATAATGGTGTTTGTCGTAATCTTTGCGCTGATAAACATTATCGTACCGGACCGTCTCTATTCGCAGGAAGAAAACCGCGCGCTTATGCAGCATCCTTCTGCCTCCGGAAGAGATCTCGCAGACGGCAGTTATTTTTCAGATCTGGAGACCAGCTATTCCGACCAGTTTGTCCTGCGGGATAAATGGGTGATGCTGCAGGCAAATCTGGCCCGTCTGACCGGACGGACAGAACTGAACGATGTCTTCATCGGGAAAAAGAAATATCTTATGGCAAAGCCTGTCGTTCCGGATGAAACCCGGACCGCAGAGATTACGGACGCAATCAATGCGTTCCGTGCGGCTCATGAAAAACTGAATACACAGGTAATGCTGGTACCGGATGCAGCAAATATATTGAAGGATAAACTTCCGAAGTACACGCCCCTGCATGATCAGGTGGCGGATCTGACGGCTTTTTCACAGAAACTTGACCCGGAAATCACATGGCTGGACGCTCTGTCTCCGCTTCAGGCTCACGGCAGCGAAGAGATTTTTTATCACACGGATCATCACTGGACCAGCGCAGGAGCCAAATACGTTTTTGAGTATAATGCGCATGATATGGGAATCAGCTCTGTGCTGCGCGACTATGACAGATATGTTGTATCGGATGAATTTGAGGGAACGCTGGCCGCAAAGACAGGTCTGCACCGCACAAAAGATGCGATTGAAGTGTACACACCGCTTGGGACGGATGTGGAATACTATGTGAGTTATCCGGATACAAATGAAAAATCTACATCCATGTTTCACAGTGAAGCGCTGGATCAGAAAGATCAGTACACGGTCTTTTTCGGAGGGAATCACCCGCTGGTAGAAATTCATACAACTGCGGATACGACCAGAAGTCTGCTGGTGTTTAAGGATTCCTATGCCAACAGCTTCCTGCAGTTTTTGTATCCATATTATAAGAATATCGTGTTAATTGATCCGCGGTATTATTACGACAATGCGGAACCTCTGATCAGTACACACGGTATTACAGATGTGATGATTTTATACAGCGCAGACACACTTTTTGAGGATACATCGCTCGCGGACTGCCTGAATGCGATGCGGTACTGAACGCAGTTTTTAATGTAAAATAATAATACGCCGGAAGACGGAATACAGGGGAGCAGCCAGCACGATGCCGGCCGCTCCCTGTACTGCGTTAAAGGGAAGTCCGGCGACAGCAAGTGCCGCTGCAGCCGCAAAACCTGCTCTGGTAAAGCTGCCGTTTGAGATCGCCACAACGGCAATATCACAGACAAAGTAGCCTGCCATCATAACAAGTTCTCCGATGACGCAGGCTGCGATAACACTTGCGGATTCTGGAAATCCGCGGGTGCCTGTTTCCTTTTTTTCAGGGAGATCTTTCTTGGCAGTGTGAAGTTTCTGAAGTATCCGCAGCAGCTGCGCCGCAGAGGCTGCGGTCAGAAATTTGACAAGAAACGTGCCGGGAACCCAGATGGCATATCCGCCGAGCAGATCTGAGAGCGCCGAGCCGATGCCGGCAGCAAGACCGCCTGTCAGCGGACCGAGGAAAAGTCCGGCCAGCAGGACAAAGGCATCGCCGGGATGAATGTAGCCGAAAGAAGGCGTCTGTATTTTTAAAACGGACGTCGCAAGAAGAATCAGCGCCGCAAACATAGACGCCGTTACAGTTTCACGGGTATGCAGTTGTTTTCTGATCAGAGTATGATGCATGAACTTGCGGCTCCTTTATATATGTATCCGGGATGGCCGGCTTTTTGGGTTTATGATGACACTGCGGATTGCTCCGGCTTTTTAAGCCTTGTGTGTCATGATAGCACAATTCTGAACATATAAAATCACCAAATTTATAAAAGAATATATGACCAGATTTGCTTGCATATACCTGAATGATCGGCTATGATCGGAATATGCGGTACAGAATTATAAAAAAGAAAGGTCATCCCGGCTATCTTCAGCTCTATACACAGCTGCGCAGTGATATTGTCAGCGGTTATTATCCGTATGGTATGCGCATGCCTTCCAAACGGACACTTTCAGAGGAGGCGGGGGTCAGTGTTATTACAGCAGAACATGCGTATGCGCTTCTTGCCGAGGAGGGATATGTTATATCCCGTGAACGCAGCGGCTATTTTGTGTGTTACCGGAAAACCGATACATTTGGAACTGCGGATCCGACTTTACAGCAGAATCCGGGAATACATCAGGACCTGCAGAAGGATCTGAAAGGCAACCGGTCCGGAACGGACAGTTCGGAACTGCGCGGCGGGAATTTCAGGCAGCCGGGGCGGTCCGGGGCAGACGGAACCCCGCCCCGCGAGCGGGAAAACCAGCCGGAATTTCCGTTTTCCGTTTTTGCGAGAACAGCACGGAGTATTCTCTCAACCCGGGGGCCGGAGGTCCTGATTCCTTCAGAAAGCAGCGGATCGCCGGAACTCCGGGGTGCAATCGCGGATTATCTTGCCCGCAGCCGGGGGATCATCGTACATCCGGAGCAGATCCTGATCGGTGCAGGCGCCGAGTATCTGTATGGTCTGGCTGTGCAGATGATTGGAAGAGAACGGGTCTATGCACTGGAGGATCCCTCTTATGATAAAATCCGGCAGGTCTACGAGGCAAACGGGGTCAGGTGTGACATGCTGCGCCTCGGGCCGGAAGGAATTCTCACATCAGAGCTGGTTCGTACAGAAGCCGGCGTTTTGCATGTAACACCGTTCAACAGTTATCCGAGCGGAATCACAGCGACGGCATCCAAACGGAATGAATACGTTCAGTGGGCGCAGCGGCGGAATGCACTGATCATTGAGGATGATTATGACTCGGAATTCTCGGAACTTACAAAAGCAGAGGATACCCTGTTTTCGCTGGAACCGGAACGGACGGTACTCTATATCAATACTTTTTCCCGTACCATTGCCCCGTCGATGCGTATGGGCTATATGGTTCTGCCGGCGGAACGCTGCGGGGAACTGAAGGAAAAGGTGGCATTTTACACCTGTACGGTACCTGTTTTCGAGCAGTATGTTCTTGCAGAATTTATCAATGAAGGTCATTTTGAGCGGCATATCAACCGGGTTCGCCGACAGAGAAGAGAACAGCAGGAATAGAAAATGAAGAAACCAGTCAGAGAATATCAGGGGAAGGAACTGCTGGCAGTATTGCCGGAGCGGCTTCCCGCATGGTACGGGAAAAATCACAGAACACTTCCATGGCGCGATACGGGAAATCCCTATGATGTATGGCTGTCAGAGATCATGCTGCAGCAGACGCGCGTGGCAGCGGTAATCGACTATTTTTACCGGTTCAAAGAAGCGCTGCCGGGCATTCCGGAACTGGCGTCCTGCGAAGAAACGCGTCTGATGAAACTGTGGGAAGGACTCGGCTATTACAGCCGTGTCCGCAATCTGCAGAAAGCGGCGCAGATCGTTGTGCGGGATCATGGAGGAAAGCTTCCGGAGACGGCGAAAGAACTGCAGAAACTGCCGGGGATCGGCCCGTACACAGCAGGAGCAATTGCCTCGATTGCATTTGGAGAAGCTGTGCCTGCAGTAGATGGCAATGTTCTGCGGATTTGTTCCCGCATCTGCGGGAACAGGGAAGATATTGCGCTGCCGGAGACAAAAAAAGCCCTGGAACATGCTCTGTCAGATCTGTTTCAGCGAGTCTGCGGCTCTGATCTTTATCCGGGAACAATGAATCAGGCGATGATGGAACTGGGAGCAACTGTCTGTGTACCGAATGGATCACCGCAGTGTGCCGTATGTCCTGCGGCAGACCGGTGCCGTGCATATTTGTCCGGGGAAACAGAGATGCTGCCGCTGAAATCAGCCGGCCGTCCCCGCAGGATCGAGCGGCACACCATCCTTGTTCTGATGGATGGCGGGAATGTACTGATCAGGAAACGTCCCGGCAAGGGACTTCTGGCCGGTCTCTGGGAGCTTCCGTCGGCTGAGGGATATCTGACAGAGGTACAGGCCCTGGCGGAGGCAAAGCGGCTGCTGGAGGAAGCCGCCCGCATATCCGGCACGGATCCGGCAGAACCGGTTTTTGTCAGGAAGCTGCCGCCTGCCAGACATGTTTTCACACACATCGAATGGGAGATGCAGGGATATCTGATCCGCGTCGTACCTGCACTCGGAGCAGCAGGGAACCGGTCCGGCAGATCGGAATCGGATAAAATGAAACGGACAGAAGCGGGAACGCCAGGATTTGCACAAAAAGTGCTTTCAGGGGAAGAGGACTGCCGGCTTCCTGTAATCTTTGCAGATCCGGAGGAATTGCAGACCGTTTATGCTCTGCCGTCCGCTTTTTCGGCGTATCGGCCCTGAAATACTGTTTCACATGTCTTAAATTTTCAAAAAATAGATACAATAACGAAAAAATAGACAATAAAAACAGAAAAGAATCCGGAATAGAATAAAATTAAAATTTTTTTTGACAAAATGTGTTGACAAATCAGATTGTACCTGATAAAATACAATCTATCAAAAGAAACCACCCGTTAAACAAAAAATCCACACAGACACAGCAAACAAAGAGGTTGGGTATACACGACCAAAGGTTCGATCTGTGGGACAGGTACAAAATCATCAGAAAGCATTTCATATAAAACTGTACAAAAAAGTACAGAAAAAAATATGAAAGAAAAAAGCCGGAAGATGAAAAAGATGAAAGATCGGAATACATCATCATAAGATAGAAACGATCCTCACAAAACAAAAAGTACCAAAGTACCAAAGTACCAAAGTACCAAAGTACCAAAGTACCAAAGTACAAAAGTACAAAAGTACAAAAGTAACGGAGATGGTTCGGAAACAGGAGGTACAGACCAATGGGAAATCCACCGGTTGTATATCTTCAATATGAGAGTGGTATTGCATAGCAGTTCCCGACAAGAAAGACCTTTTATAAACTTGTGAAAAGATAGTCACCAAACTCAGAGTAGTGTGACACGAAATGAAAGGTAATGTGCAGCTGGCAACTCATATTGAATATTACCACAAAGCTAGTTTGAAAAGAGAGAAGAAGATGATAAGCCTGTATCATCGATCCAAAATACAGACGGAGATTATAAATATAAAATAAGGTTTCGTTCATTCGTTAAGAAGATTATCTGTATCAGGAGAAGGTGAAGCAGGGTATCGGTAAACGGTCAGATGTGAAAGACCGAGCCCGGAAAACTCTCAATTTAAATATAGATTAAAACGCACGTTTACTTTCTAAGTGAAGCAATTCGCGAGTTGGGAATGGAAAAAAAGAAGAAAATGGATCTGATTGGATTTACAGAACTGAAAACAAAGAAAGGAACCATGTAAATTGAATATTGAATTTTGAGCAGCCGTTCTATTGGAAGGTACGCAGAAAAAAAGCGTAAAAGAATACCGGTAGAACGGCTGCATTGTGTTGTGACGGGAAAGGATCCTGTACGTATGAAGTTCAGTGTATTTTTTGAAAAAGCACTGGACTATTTTTTTTGCAACGTTATACTTATGTATGATAGATTGCCAAAATAGCGGAAGCATCAGGATTTGGAACAGACATCAGGTAATGAAACAGAACAAAGAAATCATATTCTGTATTACTACGGCACTGGTTGCAGCACTGGTTATATCCGGGTGCAGTCGTGAAGGAAGCCGGGCAGACAGTACAGATCATGAAAAAAATAAATATTATTCTATCTCCGTTCCGGAGGGACAGTCTCTCATGCGGGATTACACGAACGTCTCCGAGGTGCCGGGAATTCCAGGTGCACGCATCGCGATTGTGGCAAAGGAGATGGATCTGGACTACTGGGAAGCAGTCCGGGAAGGCGCAGAGCAGGCTGTTAATGAAATGAATGAAAAGTACGGATACGAGGGAGAGGATTCTGTTGTTTTGACGATGGAAGGATCTGATAACGGTTCTGATGTCGAAGCGCAGATCAACCAGATTGACACCGTTCTTGCGGAAAATCCGACAGCGCTCTGTATTTCGGCTGTTGATGTGGAGTCCTGCAAGCCGCAGCTGGAAGCGGCAGTTGATAATAAAATACCTGTAATCGCGCTGGAGTCAGGTGTGGAGAGTCCGCTGCTTGCGGCAACCTGTGAAACGGACAATGAAGAAGCTGCCCGTGAGGCAGTTCAAAAACTATGCGCAGCCATAGATGACAGCGGTGAGATTGCGCTGGTAACACATACGGCTGCAGCCAAGACAGCGAAAGACCGGATGCACGGCTTTTTATGGGAACTTTCATTGCATCCGGATGTGAAAGTGGCAGCAAATCTTGTACAGAATGATACGGACAGCATTGAAACCATGGTAAGCACAGCAATTGAACTGCATCCGGATCTGAAAGGGGTTTTCTGCACGAACGAACAGACGGCGGCAGAGACACTGAAGACGTTAAAGAAGCTGGACAGAACAGACTTAACGGTAGTCGGGTTTGATGCCGGAGAAGTTCAGCGGGAAGCGATTGCTGACGGCAGTGAATATGGTCTGATCTGTCAGAATCCCAGAGGAATGGGATATGTTTCTGTAATTGCTGCGATGTTTGCCGCATCAGGTGAACAGGTCGACAGGCATATAGATACAGGATACTGCTGGATCGATCAGAACAATCTCAATGCGGAAGAAAGTAAAGTGTTTTTATATTAAAGGGGTATAAAAATACATTTATTGATAGATGGTAAAGGGGAGAATCACGTGAAAACAGAACAATTCAGAAAGCTGGTCATCCGGCTTGTGGTCCTTGCCGCAGTGGTTGCTGCCGCGGCAGGAATCATTTTATTTGCCAGAGGACACAGGAGGGGCAGACAGGAAGAGGTGCATACGGAGACATTCGGAACACCGGAGCTTCCGGTGATGTGGATTCGTCTGGGAGAACGGTCCGTCAATCCGATGTACGGCTACCGGAGTGAACAGGATCTTCTGTCGCGCAGAACCTCCCTGACACTGCTGGCAGCAGACCGCGCGTTCGGAGTACAGGTGGATCCGTATGATAAGAAGATCACAGCGATCCGCTATGAAATCACATCACTTCTGGATGGTGCCTTTGTGGAAAACGGCACAGTCGATGGTCTGGCAGAATCGGAGGGGCTGTTTACGGCAGATGTTCACATTTCGACACCGATTCTGATGGATCAGGAGTATGCCATCTGCTTTGCGGCAGATATGGAGGACGAGGACGGAGAAAATCAGAAAACCGTCTATTATTATACCCGCATCGTACAGAAAACAGGAACGAATCTGGAGGCATATCTGGCCTTTGCAGACCGGTTTTACCGTTCCTGTATCACAAAAGAAGAGTCTGCCGATATTGCGTCTTATCTGGAATCGGATTCTACATCGGCGCGGAATACATATGCGAATACAACCATACGATCCAGTCTGGATCAGGTGACCTGGGGAGATCTGGAGCCGGAACTGTATGAGGAAGCGATTCCGGATATCAAGGAGATTAATGTCGAGACAGCAAGTATTGTCTACGATTATATTATTACTTCCACCGATGCGGACGGAAACACAGAGTACTATAATGTGCATGATTTTTACCGGCTGCGCACCAACCAGGGTGAAATTCTGCTGATTGATCTGAACCGGAGTGCAGAACAGATTTTTGATGCTGCGCATGCTTCTTATCTGGACAAACAGATCAATCTGGGCGTCAGGGATCCGGATCATCTGCAGTATATGGCAAGTGCCCGGCAGGAGCGGCTGGCATTTGTTTCGGGCAGCGATCTCTGGCTTTACGGAACGGATGATGCACCGGCCACCTGTGTACTGACGTTCCGGAGTGAG
The DNA here is from genome assembly GCA_000702845.1 of Lachnospiraceae bacterium FE2018. Taxonomy (GTDB): domain Bacteria; phylum Bacillota; class Clostridia; order Lachnospirales; family Lachnospiraceae; genus CADBRN01. Next base: position 19,269 of record JNKK01000025.1, on the reverse strand, counting down.
ACAGAACCGGACCGCCGCTCTGAAAACAGGAATGCGCACATCCGGATCTGCAATGTTTCAGATGACGGCGAAGTGACGTTCGTGGTTTACGGATATATGCCATCCGGACAGCATGAGGGAATGACAGGGATTGCGGTTTACCATTACAGCGAGGACGAAAACCATCTGGAAGAAAAGTATTTCATGTCCACTGCGCTGGATCCCGAGGTGCTCAGTTATTCGGTTGAAAAACTGTCCTATGTAAATGAACAGAATCAGCTGTATCTTTTCACCGGTACACAGATTCTCTGTACGGATCCGGAAACAGGCGAGGCAGAAGTGATACAGGATGCGATTGATGACAGCTGTATCGGCGTCTCAAAGGATCAGCAGTATATCGCCTGGATGGACGAGATGGACCGCTATGCTTCAACGGGTGTGACGGTCCTGAACACCAATAACGGAAGCACCCGTAAAATCAGTGCGCCGGCTGGCGAGAAGATACAGATCATCGGGTTCTTTAACCGGGATCTGGTTTATGGTCTTGCGCGGGATGAAGATATCACGACGGATGCAGTGGGAAACCGTACATTCGGAATGTACCGGATCTGCATCGAAGATCCGAACGGAGATCTGCTGAAGGCCTATCAGGCCAATGAAAGTTTCTTTACAGAAGAAACATGGGACGGAGAAAATCTGGAACTGGTTCTTTCGCGCAAAAAAGGAGACAGTTTTGTCCCGAGCGGGAATGATCATATCATCAATAACGACACTGGCTCAGATAATGCAATTCTTCCGGATACAACTGTAAACAAACGATGCGGTCAGCAGATACTGCTTCCATTTGATGTCAGTTCTGATACCGGCACCCGGGTGCGCGGCGCAGATCTGGTGATTGCGGATAATCTGCTTCAGGGAGAACTGGAAGTGCCGCATTCAGATAAAGAACAATACTACGTATACGCGGGCGGAAAGCTCGCCGAAGTAGTGGAAGACAGTAATCTGGCACTTCGCACTGCTGATGAGATGCGCGGCATTGTAGTGGACAGCATGCAGAAATATGTCTATGAGCGCGGCAACTGGAGCGGCGGGAATATGCTGGATCTGGAGAAAATCCCGCAGATGCTGCTCGTGCCTTCCATGGATGCTGCTGAGATTCAGCGAATCATCGGCAGTGATTATGCGGTGCTCAATTACAGCGGCTGTTCAGTCGAAAGCATCCGTTATCAGCTGAGCCGCGGATACGCGGTGGCGGCAAAACTGTCGGAAAAACAGAATGTTCTGCTGGTCGGGTATGACATTTATGAGAATTTGTGGTATTATGATCCGCAAAAAGGCGAAGCAAAAGCCATCGGCAGTGAAGATGCCGAGAAAATGTTCGCGGCGCAGGGAAATCTGTTCGTGAGCTACTATAAATTATAGGGAGAGATATTATGGAAAAGTTGGTAACAGTTAAGGAGTTGTTCCGGGAGCGGGAGCAGTATATCGGTAAGGAAGTACAGGTCGGCGGCTGGGTGCGCAGCATCCGCGATTCCAAAACCTTCGGTTTTCTGGTACTGCATGACGGCTCGTTTTTTGAGACACTGCAGGTCGTATACAGTGATAAGCTGGATAATTTCGCGGCGATTTCATCGCTTGGCGTAGGCGCAGCCGTAATCGTCAGAGGCATGCTGGTGGAGACGCCGAATGCAAAACAGCCGTTTGAAATACAGGCGGATGAAGTCATTTGTGAAGGTGAATCCGCTCCGGATTATCCGCTGCAGAAGAAACGTCACTCTGTGGAATTTCTCCGTACGATCCCGCATCTGCGTCCTCGTACAAATCTGTTTCAGGCAGCATTCCGCGTGCGTTCCCTGACGGCTTACGCAATCCACAAATTCTTTCAGGAGCGCGGGTTTGTCTATGTTCATACGCCGATTATTACCGGAAGCGACGCGGAGGGTGCCGGTGAGATGTTCCAGGTAACGACCATGGATCTGAGCCAGGTTCCGCAGAATGATGACGGCACGCCGGATTACACACAGGATTTCTTTAAGAGAAAGACAAGTCTGACAGTCAGCGGCCAGCTGAACGGTGAGACTTACGCACAGGCTTTCCGCAATATTTATACGTTCGGACCGACGTTCCGCGCAGAAAATTCCAATACCACCCGCCATGCGGCAGAATTCTGGATGATCGAGCCGGAGATGGCATTCTGTGATCTGGAAGGCGATATGGAAATCGCAGAGGCAATGCTGAAATATGTAATCCGCGATGTGATGGAGCAGGCGCCGGAAGAGATGGCGTTTTTCAATCAGTTTGTAGACAAAGGCCTGATCGACCGGCTGAACCATGTGCTGGCATCGGATTTCGGGCATGTGACCTATACGGAGGCGATTGAGCTGCTTGAGAAGCACAACGACCGTTTTGATTACAAAGTAAGCTGGGGATGTGATCTTCAGACCGAACACGAGCGCTATCTCACAGAAGAGCTGTTCAAAAAGCCGATTTTCGTTACGGATTATCCGAAGGAAATCAAGGCGTTCTATATGAAGCAGAATCCGGATGGAAAAACCGTTGCCGCAATGGACTGCCTCGTACCGGGCATCGGCGAGATTATCGGCGGAAGCCAGAGAGAAGAGGACTACGATAAGCTGGTAACCCGTATGCAGGAGCTGGGGCTGGACATGGAAGAATATGGATTCTACCTCGATCTGCGCCGCTTCGGAACGACCCGCCACGCAGGATTCGGCCTGGGATTTGAGCGGTGCATCATGTATCTGACGGGTATTGGAAATATCCGTGACGTGCTGCCGTTCCCGCGTACAGTCGGGCACTGTGAGCTATAATCAGAATGATTGATTTCAGAGCTGCCGCTCTGCGCATTCTTTGTATGCAGAGAATGCTGCGTCCGGCAGCTTTCCTATTTTACAAAGAGCGGTTTTCTTGCTATAGTTGTATACAGCAAAAGAATTTGCGAGGGAGAGAATAATAAGACAATAAACAGGGAGGTGTGAGTATGTGGACCAGAAGAAGTGTAAAAAGACGCGGTAAAAATGCAATGAAGAAAAACTACTGGAAAACAGTACTGGTCAGTCTGATTCTTGCGACAATCCTCGGCGGCTCTTCTGCCGCGTCCGGTGTCGGGAGCGGCGTTTCTAGCGGTGCTGCAGCCGCAGGCAGTTCTGCCGGCAGTGCAGTTAACCAGGCGCAGCAGGGGCAGTCCGGAGACATCTATGAAGGTCTGTTTTCGACGGATGATCTGCAGGATGCCGGTACCGATACGGATCTTTCAGCGGCGGACGGCGGAGCAGAAGGACTGGTAAAGGATGAAGCAGGCGTCATACCGGATCTGCCGGATGAAGTACTGAAGTTAATGCCCGAAAATATCAGAGGCGTGCAGCTGTCGGAACGTCAGAGAATCACACTTCTGATCGCACTCGGAATTATCATACTGATTATTATTGCAGTGGCAGTTCTGCTTACCGCATTCCTGCTGAATCCGCTTGAGGTAGGAATCCGGAGATTTTTCTTCATGAATATGCGCGAACCGGCGCAGATAAAAGAAATTGCATACGGATATGACAACAGTTACAGGAAAAATGTATTAGTGCTCTTTTTGCGTGATTTATTCCTGGTTTTCTGGACACTGCTGCTGATCTTCCCGGGAATCATCAAATCCTACTCATACAGGATGATCCCGTATATTCTTGCAGATCATCCGGAGATGACGCGCAAGGAGGTTTTCCGGCTCAGCAAACAGCTGATGCACGGCAACAAGTGGAAAACATTCGTTCTGGATCTGTCCTTCATCGGCTGGTATATCTTAAGCGTGCTGACGCTGGGGATTCTCCACGTATTCTTTGTGGCACCGTACAAAAACATGACAGATGCCGCACTTTACGAGAGACTGATGTATGGACGGAAGGAAACTGAGTCTGTCCCGGTCGCGATGATCGCGGAAGAGGATGACGACGAATAAAACGGGTGCAGGAATGAGCATTTATGTTTGCGGCGATATCCACGGACAATATCAATTATATAAAAAAATGCTGGACGGTATCGATTTTGGTGCAGGGGATCATCTCTTTATCATCGGAGATCTGATTGACCGCGGACCGGAAGGGATCCGGATCCTGCAGGATGCGATGCAGCGCGGCAACGTGGTCTGCCTGATCGGCAACCATGAGCTGATGATGTATGACTACATCACAAATACCGGAGAAACCGGCGAATTCTGGGCGATGTGGAACAACGGAGGGGGCGTGACAAAAGATGCCTTCTACCGGTTGTCCGCCGAGAATCAGATGGACATTGCAGCGTATCTGGAAGATCTGTATCTGCAGGTGGAACTGACCATCGGGGATAAAACATGGCTGCTGTCCCACTCCTCGTTTCTGGCAGAGCAGGGGACGGTAAAATGGCAGGACGTATCCTACCGGGATACAAATAAGACCGTGTGGGATTCACCGTGGCGTTCCTTTGAACATGTATCGGCAGAGAAATACAGAGAAGACGGGAGATACCACATTATCGGACACGTTCCTGTACAGCGGATCTATGCGGCCATGCAGCACGCGCAGGAGTATTTCGGGCAGACGACAGAATCTGCCATAGACAGAATCGCTCCTGCAGTGCCGGAAGCCTATATCGATCAGGAAAACCATCTGATCAACATCGATCTCGGATGTGCTGCCTACGACAGGAACAGTATGATAAAAGGAGCCGGTCTCTGCTGTATGAACCTGACGGAATATGCAGAAGGAGATCCGGCGAAAGCATTTACCTATTACATGTAAGGTGCCTGAGCCCGGTATGGATCAATATGGCGGAAAACTGTATCGGAAAAAACTTTCTGCGATTGTGGCTGTGGTTCTGACGGCAGTCGTGATCGCAGTATTTGTAATGCTGAGAAAAAGCAGTATGGCCGCTGACGCACAGCAGAATGCAATTTCAGACGGAAAGCCGGTCAGGATTCTTTTTATCGGCAACAGCCATACCTATTATAACGATCTTCCCCTGATGGTGCAGCGCCGCGCGGCGGAAGACGGATATGCGTGCGGTGTCACCATGATTGCGCACGGCGGATGGTATCTGAAGCAGCACGTGAAGGAGCCGGAGGTCCGGTTTAATATCCTGTACGGCGGATATGACTATGTTGTGCTGCAGGAATATGCGCAGCCGTTCGCGCCGGCAGATCAATATGAGGAAGCAGCGAAGACGCTGAATAAATGGATTCGCAAAGCCGGAAGCAAACCGGTTCTGTTCGAGACCTGGGCGGCGGAATCCGAACCGGAAATTCAGCCGTATATGAATGAGGTACATGAACGGATTGCAGATGAAATTGACGCGCTGCCCGCACCGGTCGGAGAGTACTGGTGGAGTGAGCAGGAACAGCATCCGGACATACATTTCTATGATCCCGACGGGGAACATGCATCTGAAACCGGCTCTGAATTTGCGGCGCAGATTATCTGGGAGACGATTCGAAATGACTTCGGTCAGGAGAAATCATGAAACCATCAGGAAATACATTTGCATTGATCTATGAAGTAGTCCGGCAGATTCCGCGCGGGAAGGTTGCGACGTACGGTCAGATTGCGGCACTTGCAGGAAACCGGAGGTGGGCGCGCGTGGTAGGCTACGCATTGCATGCCAATCCGGATCCGGACGGAATACCATGCTACCGTGTTGTCAACCGGAACGGCGAAGTCTCCTCCGCTTTTGTCTTCGGTGGTAAGAACCGGCAGATTGAACTGCTGGAAGCGGACGGAATTCCCTGTCCGGACGGCAGGGTTGACCTGTCTGTATATCAGTGGCGGCGTGTGACAGCCGATTATATACGTGGTGAATAGCAGACACATTTTTCGCAGCTCGCATTTCAATAAACGCTGACAGGGCAATGTTGTCAGAGTAACGAGAGGATGTTTTATTATGCAGAAAAAGAAAAATACAACAACCAGAATAGCAGTTACAGGCAGCATTATTCTTGTGATTATCCTTGTGATTGGTACGATATGGAATGGAAACAGTGCGAGAAAGGATACAGAAACAGCAGTTCGTTCAGTCAGTCTTCTTTATCTGGACGAACTGGCCGGCCGGCGTGAGCAGGTCGTGGCGGATAATATGCAGGATAAGATTGATGTCATCGGAACGGCACTGGAGCTGATGACGGAGGATGATCTGAGCGATCTTGAGCATCTGCAGGCATATCAGGCCAGAATGAAACGTCTGTTCGATCTGGAGAAGTTTGCCTTTGTCGACGAGGAAGGGCTGATCTATACTGCTCTGGGAATGCAGACGGATATTGATCAGTATCCGTTTGACTATCTGCATCTGGAAGGTCCGGAAATATCGGTCAAAAACCTGAGAACCCAGGAAAAAAAGGTTATCATTGCAGTTCCGGTGCAGAAGTCATTTCAGGACAAAAATCTTGTGATCTGTTTCATGGAGATTGACATGAAGGAAATGCTGTCCGGTGTTTCCATGGATGCACAGGAAGAAGGAACCACTTTCTGCAATATGTATACCAGTGAGGGGATTGCCCTGACTGATAAGGTGCTGGGTGGTCTGGCAGTGGAGGACAACCTTCTGGAAGCTCTGGAAAAGGCGGAATATGACCCCGGCTATTCGTATGAAGCGATCTTAAAAGATTTTGAAGAAGGCAGCAGAGGCGTAATCTGCTTTAACTATAATGGCATTAAGGAGACGCTCAGCTATGTCCCCGTGAAAGGGACAAACTGGTTTCTGACGTATCTGGTCCGGGAAAGTATTATCAGCGAAAGTATCAGCGCGATTTCAAGAGGAATCATTCTGCGGAATATGATTCAGACAGCGCTGACACTGGCAGTCCTTGCCGGGATGTTTGTCTTTATTTTCCGGCAGGCACGCAGAAACGCCAGACTGGAACTGGAAAAAGAGACCGCGGATGCAGAGAACCGGGTCAAACAGGAAGAGATGAAACGCCAGCTTGCGCTGCAGAATGAACTGCTGGAGCAGAAACAGCAGCAGCAGGAACAGAACCGGATGATCACGGCGCTTGCCTCGGATTACTGGAGTGTCTATTATCTTGATCTGGATACGGATGAAGGCGTGTGCTATCAGGCACATGAAGACATTCAAAACGGCTTACCTGTGGGAGCGCGTTTTAAGTATCTGGATTCTGTTGCGGCTTATGCCAGAACATATATCAAAGAAGAATATCAGGAGGAATTCCTGAAATTTATCCAGCCTGAAAATGTAAAGAAGAAGCTGAAAAAGCAGCGGGTCATTGCTTACCGGTATATGGTTCACCGCCATGACAGGGATACCTGGGAAGAAGTCCGCTTTGCCGGCGTGAAACATCCGGAAGACCGGGAGGAGCAGATTGTCCATGCAGTTGGCGCCTGCTTTGTCGACGTGGATCAGGAGATCCGGAAGAGCATGGAACAGCAGCAGGCGCTGCAGGAAGCGCTGAAGGAGGCAGAATCCGCCAGCAAAGCCAAGACGGTGTTCCTGTCAAATATGAGCCATGAGATCCGCACGCCAATGAATGCGATCATAGGTCTGGATAATATTGCGCTGAATGATACAACCATTTCAGACCGGACAAGGGAATATCTGGAAAAGATCGGCACCTCGGCACATCATCTTCTGGGAATCATCAATGACATTCTGGATATGAGCCGGATTGAATCCGGAAGGCTTTCGATTAAGAATGAGGAATTTTCCTTCTCGAAGATGCTGGAACAGGTGAATACGATCATCAGCGGTCAGTGCAGAGACAAGAATCTCAGCTTCGAGTGCCGCACCCGGGGACAGATCGACCAGTATTATATCGGAGACGATATGAAGCTGCGTCAGGTCGTGATCAATATCCTCGGCAACGCTGTAAAATTCACCCCGGAGGGCGGAAAAGTATCCTTTGAGATCGAAGACGTTGCCCGGCTGAACAACAAGGCGACTCTGCGCTTCACAATCAGTGATACAGGTATCGGTATGAGTAAAGAATACCTGCCGAAACTGTTTGATCCGTTCTCACAGGAAGACTCATCCAGCACAAACAAGTATGGCAGTACAGGCCTTGGCATGCCGATCACGAAGAGTATCGTGGAGCTGATGAACGGCACGATCGAGGTTGAAAGCGAGAAGGGAAAAGGCACAACCTTTATTGTGACGGTCACACTGACACAGGCTGATCACCAGAGTGTAAAAGAAAGCGATATCGAACTGAAGCCGCATGAGATGAGCGTACTGGTAATTGACGATGACCGCATCGCCTGTGAACATGCGGAGGTTATACTGGGACAGGTCGGTATCAGCTGCGAAGTGGTGACCTCCGGCAAAGAGGCTGTAGAGATGGTCAGAATGCGCCATATCCGGAGAGATGACTACAATCTGATTCTGGTAGACTGGAAAATGCCCGAAATGGACGGACTGGAAACGACACGCCAGATCCGCTCCATTGTGGGACCCGATACGCCGATCATTATCCTGACTTCATATAACTGGGAGGAAATTGAAGAAGAAGCGCGCGCGTCCGGTGTTGATACCTTTGCAGCCAAGCCGCTGTTTGCCGGAACAGTTATGGATGAGTTCCGGGAGGCGTTCAAAAAGAAAAACGCGAAGCTTATGCGGGAGACGGTTGATTTGAAAGGCCGCCGCGTTCTGCTGGCGGAAGACGTTATGGTCAATGCCGAGATCATGATGATGGTGCTTGCGATGCGGGAGATGGAAGTGGAACATGCTGAAAACGGAAGGATAGCCGTTGATATGTTCAACAGCCATGAAGAAGGTTATTATGACGCGATTCTTATGGATATGCGGATGCCGGAGATGGACGGCCTCGAAGCGACAGTAAAGATCCGGACATCCGGCCGGAAGGACGCGAAGACGATTCCGATTATTGCGCTGACCGCAAATGCATTTGACGAGGATGTCCAGAGAAGTATGCAGGCGGGTCTGGACGCGCATCTCAGCAAGCCTGTAGAGCCGGAATTGCTGTTTGAAACGCTGGAGAATCTTATTTCGTAAGAGAATCCGGACCGCTCAGGAGGAGAAAATGATTCCTGTACCAAAGCTATTCAGAAATACGAGATCAGTGAAGCGGATCAATGCATATATGGAGAGCGTTTTCAATGAAGTTCTGCACACGACGCTCAACCCCGACGGACCGGGCGTGATCCGTATTCATCTGATTCCGCCAAAGCAGGAAGAAAATGCGTTAAATCCGAGTGTCGCAATCATTAACGGAACCGATATCGTGCCGGTTAACTTTGTCTGGGCAGTCATTCTGGCAGAGTTGATCCGCGAGACGAATCAATATGACGGAAAAGAAATCAGTGAACCGGAGATAGAGAACATTCTGGAAAATACAGTGGAACATGTGAAGCAGATCATTCCGGTTCTCTCCAGAAAACGGATCCGGGAAGATATCCGTACCATTTACAGGACGATCCGGCAGATCGCTTATCGCGAGCAGGTCACAACAGACGTATACTATATGACACTGGGTGAATACGCTGAATATATGAGCGCGCCGCATCGCATGGATCTCATGATAAGTGCCATGAATAAAGACGGAAAATGGCACTGCAATCAGAAATGTGTGCACTGCTATGCCGCAGGTCAGATTCTCTCAGACGAAGAAGAATGCACAACAGAGGAATGGAAGCGGATTCTTGAAAAATGCCGCGCGGCGGGGATTCCGCAGGTGACATTTACCGGCGGCGAGCCGACGATGCGGGAGGATCTGATCGAACTGGTCAGGGAGGCGCGCTGGTTTATTTCACGTCTGAATACGAACGGCATCAAACTTACAGAAGAATACTGCCGTGCGCTTCATGAGGCTGAGCTGGACAGTGTGCAGATCACCTTCTATTCATGTGATCGGGAGATTCACAACCGGCTGGTCGGAGCGGAACAGTATCACAATACCGTCAGCGGGATCGAAAATGCGCTGGCGGAAGGTCTTTCAGTCAGCATTAATACACCGCTCTGCATCCTGAACAGAGACTATATAAAGACTCTTCAGTTTCTTCATGAAAAAGGCGTAATCTATGTGACCTGTTCAGGTCTGATTACAACCGGAAATGCGGCCGGGGAAGCCTCGGAGCATCTGCAGCTGACAAGTGAAGAACTGGAAAAGATCCTGCGGGAATCTGTCGCATACTGCCATCAGAATGGAATGGAAATTGCATTTACATCGCCCGGGTGGATTCAGCAGAGTGTATTTGATGAAATGAATATTCCGTCGCCTTCCTGCGGCGCGTGTCTCTCAAATATGGCCGTCACGCCCGGCGGGAATGTCGTGCCGTGCCAGAGCTGGCTGTCGGACAAACCGCTCGGAAACATGCTGCGTGATGACTGGGAGACAATCTGGGAGTGTGAGGCCTGTACGGAGCGCCGGGATTATTCCACCCGGATGACAGGCGAATGCCCGCTCAGGAGGTACTGCTGATGCGTTTTAAGAGAAAGAGTCATATCAGATATCTGCTGGCTGCGGGACTTCTGCTGCTCTGGATCTGTTTTTCGGCTGTTTCCGCGCTGGCGGATGCGACCGATGAAATCCGGGACTTTTCAATCACAATAGATGTCAACGAAGACGCGTCGCTTAACATGACCTATCATATCGACTGGGAAGTGCTGGACGATTCGATCGGAGAACTGGAATGGATCGACCTCGGCGTGCCGAACCGTTATCACGAGAACATTGTTCCGCAAAGTGACACGATTGACCACATTGAAGACAACGGCAGTTCCCTTGCGATTTACCTGGACCGCTCTTATGAGGAGGGAGAAACGGTCAGCGTCGATTTTTCCATGACGCAGGATCATATGTACCAGATTGACAAGTGGGTCGAGGGAGAATCTGTCTTTACGTTTACACCCGCATGGTTCGACGGAATGGACGTCGACAATCTTACGATCCGCTGGAACGCGGAAAATGCAGGTGCCTGGCAGCCGGACTGTCAGGAGGAAGACGGTTATCTCACGTTCAGGACATCTCTTCCGGCCGGTGAACGATATACCATCTCGGTCGTTTATCCGAATGATACCTTCGGGTTTGTCCCGGAACGGCAGGCGGGCGGAAGCAGCGGAGATGATGACGGCGGGAACTATGCCGGCGAGAGATATGACGGCGGTTACGACAGGGATTATGACAGCGGTTTTGACCTCTTTGAAGCAATCGGTGTCCTGATCGGAATTGTGTTCTTTTTCGGGTTTTTCGCGGCGCCGTTCATCTTCGTGTTCAAATTCATCCGGTGGATCACCGGAGGTACCGGATTCGGGACCAGTCAGGAAACCAAAAAGAAAATCACCCGCACAAAAATTGTATATTTCGAAAACTGTCCGGGCTGCGGCGCTGCACATGAAGAAGGTAAGGATACCTGCGGTTACTGCGGACGCAGTATGATCAAAAGCAAGGAAGTGGTGGAAGAAGACCAGATTGAGGAGCCTGAAAAATATACAAAGCAGGGAACATACCGCTACGGAAATGTGCCGAACACATTTATCCATGTTAACGTGGTAAATGTTCCGGTCAGCCGGCCGCGGTCATCTTCTTCACATTCTTCGCGTTCAGGCGGATCACATCACTCACATCATTCCTCCTGCGCATCTTCCTGTGCCTGTGCATCCTCCTGCGCATGCGCATCCTCGTGTGCCTGTGCATGCGCCTGTGCATCCTCCGGCCGCGCGGGATGTTCCGTAAAGGATTTCTTCAGAGATGAGATCCATGCAGGCCGCATACGGATTGCCGACGGAGAAAACAGACTGCAGTTTGATCAGGCAGAGAAAACAGATGACTGCCAGGCAAATCAGTTTTAAGAGAATATAATGGAAAAAAATCAGGATAAAAGCCTGACAAACAGGAGGTGTATAGTATGCTTTTTCAGGAACTGGGAAAATTGAAACGGAGCATGATTATGACATCCGTTATTATGATAGCGGTCGGCATTCTCATGTTTATCTGTCCGGAACGATATGTGAGTATGCTGGTGGTGGCAGCGGGATACGGACTGCTGATCTTCGCCACAGTCATGGTATTTGAATATCTTTCCAGCAAAAAGGTGCTGATCAATTATGTTTATCTGACAGGTGCGCTGCTCATCGGCGTCCTTGGTGCTGCGGTCTTGTTCTACCGCGAACATGTCCTGCAGGTACTGGGACTCATTTTCGGTATTTATCTGGTGGCAGAGGGACTCAATGAGATGTTCAACACCTGGAAGTACGCGCGCCGTGCCAGACGCAACGGATGGTGGATTATGATTGTGCTGTCACTGCTTCTGATTGCAGCCGGAATTGTCATTCTGACAAATCCGTGGTGGAATTCACCGGGAGCGCTGATGAAGGTGATCGGAGGAATGATGCTGCTTTCCTCTGCTGTCAGTATCATACATGTCATCATGATATGGCCGTTCAAAAATATGTAAGAGGAGGGGACGAACATGGAGAAAAAAACAAAAGATAAGAATGATGTGTCCTCACTCCAGGAGCGCAGAGATATACGTAAGGATCTGGACGCGAAGATTGCAAAGTTTAAACATACCAGGGCGGAAATGAGCGAAAACATGAAGCAGCTGCTTTCCGGTCAGATCAAAGAATATGAAAAGCGTGAAAAACGCCGTTCTGCCGAGATGCTTGGTGTATTCGCGAAACACAATTTTTATGCGAACGGACTGACCCCGGAAGAACTCCGCTCCACACTGGAGGATCTGGGTCCCACTTATGTCAAAATCGGTCAGATCATGTCAAGCCGCGTGGACCTTCTTCCGGAAAACTACTGTAAGGAACTGGAGAAACTCCGCCAGAACGTACAGGAGCTGGATCCGGCTCTGGCCCGCGCTGTGATCGAACAGGAAACAGGGAAAACGATCGACGAGATATACCAGGAATTCAGGGATAAACCGCTGGGCTCCGCTTCCATCGGACAGGCTCATTATGGTGTGCTCAAGGACGGAACCCCGGTCGTGACGAAGGTACAGCGTCCGCTGATCGCAGATATGATGCGGAAGGATTTCGTGCTGCTGAAAAAGCTGGCTTCCGTTTTCAATGTCGTGATGGAAGGTGCGGATAATGCCGATGAGCAGCTTGATCTGCTGAGCGTGATCGAAGAATTCGAGCAGGTGACCGAGGAGGAGCTGGATTGCCGCATCGAGGCGGAAAACACCAAATTCTTCAAGGAAAACTGTATCGAAGATGAGACGGTGGTTTCCTGTCCGGATGTCTTTGACGAACTGACGACGGAACGTATTTTTACGATGTCATTTGTGGACGGCTATTCCATATCAAAGAAAGACCGGCTGATCGAAGACGGTTACGATGTGGTGGAGATCGGCCGCAGGATTGTCGACAATTATCTGCATCAGGTTCTTGATGTCGGTGTGTTCCACGCGGATCCCCATCAGGGAAACATCATGGTCATGCACGGAGTTCCCTGCTGGATTGATTTTGGTATGATCGGGCGGATCACTGACGCTGATGTGAATATCATCCAGTCTCTGGTTCTGGCTGTTCTGGAAGGCGATGTGGAGACCATCGCAAATTCGATCATGTCCATGGGTGCCGCGACAGCCGAGACAAACCGTGACAGGCTGATTGAAGATCTGGATGTCTTTCTTGACCGGTATGTATCCGTCACCAGCCTCAATGATCTGGATGTGTCCCTGCTTTTCGAAGAGATCTGCAGCCTGGCTGAGAAACATCACGTTAAAATGCCAGGCAAGTTCACGATGCTCATCAGATCACTGGCAACCATCGAGGGTGTGATCGAACAGCTTTGCCCGGAGCTGAACCTGTTTGAACTCCTCAGTAATAAGCTGATGGATCGCGCGAAAAAGAACTTCGATCTGGAGCAGCAGCTCATCAGCACCGGCAAAGAAGTGCTGGAAATCAGCAAGAAAGCGGCAAAGATTCCGGTTCTTACTTCTGATCTGCTGAAAAGCGCGGCCAGAGGAAGAATGAAGATGAACCTGGAGCTGACCGGTTATGAGGAACTGCTCAGCAAAGGCAACGATACGGTAAAAAATGTTGTAATGGCGTTGTTTGCCTGTGTTTTGTTCATCGGTTCGAGCCTGCTCTGTCTTGCGGATATTACACCAAAAGCACCGGGAGGGATCCCGATTCTGGCTGCGGTTGGTCTGGTTGTTTCGATCTCGCTGGCGATCTACACGGTGAAGAATATATCAAAGAAAAAGTGAAAACAGATATTATAAAGCGTTCCGCGTATCTGAAAAAGAGCTGAAAACAGATATGCGGGACGTTTTTTTAATAAAAAACTTTAGATGTGTTGGACATCTGTTTGACACAGCCTGTTATTCTACAATCACAAAAGATAACAACACAGCAAACCCAATATAAATAAATCAGAGGAGAATCAAATCATGGCAAATATGAAAAAGATTAATTTGGACGAACTCGGACAGGTAACAGGCGGCGTAACATCATCACCAGGCACATGGAAGTGGGCAACTGTTTCCGGCACAAAGAACTATCTGGCGATCAGAAAGGCAGCTGCATACGATTCGAGTAATGAGATCGGAAGACTTTATAACGGAACCAAGATCCAGATCCGTCCGGATGTCAGAAACGGCGCTTATGTATGGGCATATGCAAGTTCCATTAACAAAGAAGGATGGGTCAACGCCAGCTATGTAGTATAAATAAGGTGCGTCCTCCGTCACAGAGTACAGGTATCCTTTGAGATAAATAGAAACCTTCCCCCCCTTTCAGAACCGGCGGCAGAAATGCCGCCGGTTTTTTGCGCGCGAAACGGACATAACTGTTGCAATCTTCAGTCAATCACATATATCATAAAATCATGAAGCCGATGCCATAAATTTCTGATTTACGAAGGAGTTGACGCACCATGTGCAGCCGATACTGGACTGATGAATCGCCGGAACTCCGGCCGATTGTTGAAGAAATGAACCGTTCTCCGCTGGTGACCAGATGGCATGAAACAACGGCGGTAAAGAGCTATGGCGAGATCCGTCCGACCGATGTCGTTCCGGTTCTTGCGCCGAACCGTGCCGGGAAAAAAACAGTATATCCTATGAAGTGGGGATATTCCGGAAAGAGTCTCCTGATCAATGCGCGCTCGGAGACTGCCGCGGAAAAACCGATGTTCCGGGAGGACTGGGCCAGGCATCGCTGCATTGTGCCGGCGTCCTGGTACTTTGAATGGGAGCACCGGCTGGGAAATGACGGGAAAAAACATACCGGTGATAAGTATATGATTCAGCCAAGGAATTCAACCATGACCTGGCTCTGCGGACTATATCGAATCGAAAAGGGTCTTCCCGTATTTGCCGTACTGACCCGGGAACCCGGAGAAGAGATCCGCTTCATTCATGACCGGATGCCGCTGATCATGCCTGAGAAACTGGTGGACAAATGGATCCGGCCGGATATGAAACCGGAGGAACTGCTTCCCTGTGCACTGACGGATATGGTTTTTGAGAAGGTAAAGACGGAATAATCGCCTCCCTTTGCGCAGAATGTATTTCCGCATTGAACGTGTCATGATATAATCTGATTAGCAGATGGAGCATATCTCAGCCGGGAAGATTTTGACAGCATAATCTGTATAATCTCTCCGGCGTTTTGCTTTGCAGGAGATTTCAGAAAGGAGGAAAAATAATGGTTGAAAGCGGACAGAATAAGAGGAGGATGATCAGAATACTGATGGGCACCCTTTTGGTGCTCATAATGATGCTTGTTTGCGTGCGTCCTGCAAAAGCAGCATCCTTTAAGAAAAATGCAAAACCTAAATTTGTAATAACGAATTGCAAGTATTCCGGAGACAGCGCAACATTAACCTGGAAAAAAATAAAAGGCGCAAAAAAATATGTGGTGTACAGAGCGAAAAAGAAGAACGGGAAATATAAAAAATTTGCCACCACAAAAAAGCTGACAATTACGAAAAAGTCGCAGGGCGAATACTATTACAAAGTTCAGGCTGTCAAAGGAAAAGAAAAGAGTAAAATGTCGGCATGTGTGCATCTTTTTGCGGCATCCGGAAATATCTATAACTCGATGACGATGTCGACGAGCATCAGTCTGGGCGGATTCATGACCAGAAGCGGCGGAGGTGTGAGATACTACTATGCTGCGGTAAAGAATTTAACGAAAAAGGCAATGACTATAAAAGAAGGAGACAGCTGTAATTTTATTCAGCTTGATCCCAAAACAGGAGAGACGAAACAGCTCGGAACAGGTGAATTAACGGAAGGCGCTGTGATTCAGCCATCAAAAGACGCCGCGTTTACAGTAAAAGCCACACCGCAGTATGTAGATACAGATACGGTTCTTGTGATACAGGTTCCCTTTACTGCGGGAGGTAAGATGTATACGTTAAATATTGCACGCGAGCCCGTTAATACATGGATTTCAGCATTAAAAAAATAAACGGAGAAAAGGCATTTACAATCCGGAAGGCAAGGTTCAGGATTTGATGAAACATACTTGCTTTAAAAAGGTTCCGGCGTCAGAGCCATCAGCAGAAAATGCTGATGGCTCTTTTTCTCAGGATGGCTTATACTTCATTTATAACAGAGGCTTTCATCCCTGCAAATGATCTGACCGGAGGTAAAATTATGTTTTCTTATATATGGCCGATTGCACTTCTGGTATTATCGAATACCGTCTATCAGGTTTGTGCCAAATCAGTGCCGAAAGATATGAATCCGTTTGCATCACTGGTGATTACGTATCTGGTGGCTGCAGCAGTAAGTGCGGTCCTTTATTTTGTACTTCCTTCAGATGGAAGTCTGGCAAAGGAATATGGAAAACTGAACTGGGCTCCGCTGGTCCTCGGCATCGTGATTATCGGACTGGAAGCGGGCTGGATTTATGCCTATAAAGCCGGATGGCAGGTCAGCGTGGGATTTATCGTACAGAGCGCCTTCCTGGCAATGTCACTTCTTTTAGTGGGCTATTTCCTTTACCATGAATCCCTGACCTGGAATAAACTGGCAGGTGTGGCAATTTGTCTGATCGGTCTTTTCTTTATCAACTATAAGTAAGTTGGAGATCCGGCATGATTCTACTTGAGAACTATCATGAAATATAGTAAGATAAATGGTAAGTAATGATAGCGATTATATGAGGTCTATTCTATGGCGAGTTATATACCTCCATTTGATATTTCATTTGCGATGCTGACACTGACAGCATCTATTTCAGAGAAGTTGGGTGAGCTGAATTTATATCATAATCTGGACGCAAAGCCACATCTTCGCAGGAGCAATCGGATTCGCTCGATTCATTCTTCTTTGACGATCGAAGCAAACTCTCTTTCCTTGAAAGAAGTAAGAGATATTATCGCCGGGCATGAAGTTCTTGGACCCGGGAATGAAATTCTGGAAGTCAAAAATGCTTTTGCGGCGTATGAGGAGTTGCCGAACATCGACCCGTATTCTATTTCGGAATTAAAGCGGATCCATAGAATCATGACGAAGGGGCTGGTTGAAGAGTCGGGTGTCTTTCGCAGCGACGATGAGGGTGTGTTTGATGGAGAGAAGGTTATCTTTGTTGCTCCGCCACCACGAAACGTACCTGCTCTTATGAAGGATCTGTTTTCCTGGATGAAAAAAGAGAAGGATCTGAATCCTTTGATTCTCTCCTCAGTTTTCCATTATGAATTTGTTTTTATCCATCCCTTCTCAGACGGGAACGGCCGCATGGCAAGGCTCTGGCAGACAGCGCTGCTCACAAAGTGGCGGGAAATCTTCCAGTATCTGCCAATCGAGAGTCAGATAGAAAAAGATCAGGCCGGTTATTATAAAGCGATTGCAGATTGTCACCATGCAGGAAGGTCAAATGCATTTATAGAGTTCATGCTGCAGCAGATCGACAATGCCTTTACGGACATCCTGAGACAAGCATCTGCAAAGGAAGGACAGATATCGGAGTACGTCGGGAAACTACTTGAAGTCATGGAATATGATGTGCCATACACATCGAATTATCTGATGGAGAAGATTGGCATTAAGACAAAAGACAGTTTTAGAAATAACTACCTGCGGCCTGCGATGGAATTGGGGTTGATCCACATGACGATTCCGGAAAAACCGCGGAGCAGGAATCAGAGGTATGTGAAACGCTAATTCATATGCAGTCATTTCATGATATAGTTGCGTTGAGTGTTAAAGCCTGAATTATTTTGAGGTGATACGATATGCTGAAAACGGTTATTATACACGGACAGAATCATAAAGGATCTACGTATCATATTGCACATATGCTGGCTGAAAAAATAGACGGCGAAATAACAGAATTCTTTCTGCCGCGGGACTTCGGAGAATTTTGCGTGGGATGCACTACCTGCTTTAGCGAGGCAGAAAATAAGTGTCCGCATTATAATAAGCTTGCACCCATAACAGAAGCGATGGAAGCGGCAGATGTTATTATACTTGCCAGCCCCGTTTATGTTTTTCATGTTACGGGGGCGATGAAGGCATTTCTGGATCATTACGGTTACAGGTGGATGGTACACAGACCGGAAGAATCCATGTTCAGGAAACAGGGTGTATGTATTTGCACTGCTGCAGGAGCAGGCATGAAATCCACCTTAAAAGACATGGCAGACAGTCTGCTTTTCTGGGGCATGGCGAGAATATACAAATATGGCAAGGCAGTTGCCGCAGTGAACTGGGATGGTATCAGTCCTAAAAAGAAGAATGCGATCGATAAAGAGATAACTGTACTCGCAGAAAAAATAATTCACCGAAGCAAAAACTTAAGTCCGGGGTTAAAAACCAGAGGATTGTTTTTTGCCATGCACCTGATGCAGCGGAAAGGATTCAATCAGAAAGATGTTGAATATTGGGAGCAAAAAGGCTGGACGAGAAACAAGCGTCCATGGAAACGGAGAAAACTGCAGCTATTTTCAGGGACAAATCGATGAGTTCTCAAAATACTATCATGTTTATGCAATAGATACCCGAGGCCACGGGAAGACGCCAAGAGGCACGATGCCTTTTACGATACGGCAATTCGCAGACGGATCTGCTGGGATTTATGGATGAACAACGGATTGAAGAAACTTCTGGACGAAGGATATATAGCAAGACACGGATCCGGGAAAGGTACTTTTTATTCAAAAAAGTTTTAACTTCTCCTGTGACCGCATATTGACGATAAGCAAAACAGTCTCCTCGGAGGCTGTTTTCTGCTGCGGGGTGTAAATATGCGAAAAAGTCATGATATACTAACATTGAGTTTTGAGAGATGATCTATGAAAAATGTCCAAGAGTACGTCGTCCATGTGTCGAGTCAGCACCTGTGCTGACGTGTTTCCGATTACGACATATGGGCGGTTGGTGAATT
>JNKK01000024.1 GCA_000702845.1 Lachnospiraceae bacterium FE2018 | reverse complement strand
AGGATGCCATCTTCCGAAACGAATACATTTTCAGCTGCTTTTTCAGCCTGGACCTGATTCTCTGCCTTTGCATCGCCTTTTGCGAATACCGGGATGACTGTGCTCATTGACATTACCACTGCTGCTGTAAGACCTGCGATCATAAGTGTTGATTTTTTCATTGTTTCCTTCCCCTTTCATAACTCTGTGATTTATTTTTTTAAGATGTTTGTTCGGTGTTGTTTAACTTTTGTGATCACAGAATATCAGGCGAAGTCTAGCAGATGTCCAACAGTCCGGAAGAATTTTTTAAAATAGTTTTCATCAACCTGAGACAGGCGGGATTTCTCTATCTCTCTATTTCGCTATTTGGGCCACAGAAAAAAGACTGCCGCACTTATTTCGTACGACAGCCTCCAGTCATAAGGTGAAGTTAAGTCAATCGAGCATCGAACATCAATTCCCATGCTTTCTATAATATGATATCATCTTTTCTTTGTCTTCTTCCACCAGTGTTCCTTTGCCGAACAAACCAGCCCGCGTTTCCAAATGATGCCGGAACTCATGCCGGAGTGTCTCGCGTATTCGCGTGCGGTATATTGCTTCACCGGCATCGCGCAGCGATTCGACAAACGATCCGTAGTACAGAACAATCTGTTTTCCCATCACGGGATCCACAGAATATGTTCCCAGAATATACAGATCGTCTTCCATCCTTGCGGGATGTAAGTATGCATTCTGATCCGCTACGACCCCGCCATTTAATTCTTTTTTCGCATAATCCGGCAGCAGCGCCAGCTCTTCTTCTGCGATTTCCGAAAAACGATCAAATGTCATACATACCCCTGTGCCACAGAAGCCGCGGTCTCCGCTTCGCTCCGGTCGGCCCAGATGCCGAGGTCCACTGGACCTCGTGGGCCCTCTGCGCCCGAACAAGTCAACAACAACATTATGTAATGTTATCTAGTGTTTTTTGCCGAAGAAACCTTTAGAACACGACAAATGCACCTACGAAAAAATGCTTTATAAGCCTCAAGTTGTGAATCATTTACTCTGTTTTATTCGGAAACATCCTGTAAGGCAGTTTGCCATGAGGGTCAATTACCTTGCCTTATAGCAAATGGAAGCTGTTTTTTTGCCTTTTTTGAATCTTAACCGATAATTCCATCCTTTTTTTAAAGTTACAGTTTTACCTTTTTTGAGAGTAGTGATCTTAGGCGAATTACCTGTCGTTTCAAAGGTAGTTCCGTTATATTTACATATCTCAGTTAGCTTCCAGCCTTTTTTTACTTTAAAGATAACTTTTCCCTTAAAGGCTTTACCGACAAGGTTTTGTGAATGTCCCAATTTCTTCGTCATGTTGATTTTCCCGAGCTTTAACGTTTTTATTGGGCATGTATACGGAGTATCTACGATTTCAATTACCCTAAAAGTATCGCATGACTGGCCATCTTTATTTATATACTTATGCCTAACATACACTCTGCCTTTTTTCTTGAATGTAATTTTGGTGCTTGTCCCATATTTATTGTTTTTAAAACTGGCAACAGCTCTGGAAGAAGCAAGCTTTTCTCCTGATGCTGGATCGAATAACTCCAATGATGTTGTTTTAGCACCTTTGGTAAAACAAACTATTGATCTTGAGCCAGCATCTGATTTCAAATCATAATGCAATGTCTCAACAATACTTTCATCATAGTTTGGAATAGCAAATACACTCGTTCCCATAGAACCGAGCATAAGCACTGTCATCAGTATAATGGATATGATAGTTAATAGTCTCTTCTTCATATATCCTTTCCTTTCTGTTCACAAATGGCTGATCCCTTATGATCAGAACACAGTAAAACAACTCCTTGTAATTACAGGTTAGATTATACCCTAATTATCAGGATCTGTGTTAACTTTATTCACTGTTCCCTGCTCTGTCCCTGCTCTGTTGTCCTGCAAAATACAATGCATTGTCTATTGGGCTACCACAATGAACATATATTCTCATACAGATCGACAGCATATGATAGAAACCGGCAAAGCAATTTCGAACATTGTTTTCGATTAATATTTGTTACGTCGTTATTTTGTCGTTATTTCTATCGTGATCGTGGCTCAGTAAGGAAAACAAAAAAGCTGTAAACCCTTAAGTTTACAGCCTTTTCTGGAATCGAAGCGACAGGATTTGAACCTGCGGTCTCCGCTTCGCTCCGGTCGGCCCAGAAGCCGAGGTCCACTGGACCTCGTGGGCCCTCTGCGCCCGAACGGTGCGTTCGGTTCAACACAGCTCTCAGTCTTCGTGTTCTGGTTTTTCGACAACAAAAAACGGACACCTTTCGGCATCCGTTTTTGTTGTCGAAGCGACAGGATTTGAACCTGCGACCTCTGCGTCCCGAACGCAGCGCTCTACCAAACTGAGCCACGCTTCGATTTGCCAACCTGTTATCTCGTCAGCAAGTAGTATTATATTAAAGAATCGATGCAAAGTCAACTATTTTTCTATTTTTTTATTCTGTTTTTTCAATGGCTTAGATGCCTGTTACATAGATCAGGATCATGAAGATACCTGTTCCGCTGAGGATGCTGAGCAGTGAATTGCGCTTTTTCCATTGCAGGATTACTACAACAGCTCCTGCAATCAGTTCCGGCAGACCAAAGGGCGATTTTGTGAAACTGATATTTCGCAGGCAGTATATAACCAGCATTCCGATGATCGCGGCAGGAAGCACCTTGCCCAAGTATGCGATGTACGCAGGTGTCCGTTTCCTGAAGATGATGAACGGCAGAAACCGAAGAAGCCAGGTTGTAGCCGCCATTGCCAGTACAAGTATTGCTGCATGTGTATCAGGCATTGCTGTCCCTCCCTTTTCTGTATTTGCTGCGCATCAGGGTCAGGACGGCTGTAATCATCAGCATGGCCGGAATCAGAAACCGGTCAGGACCAAACAGAATCAATGACAGTACGGAACCGGTACAGATCTGCGGAACATCCTTCGGGCACGCTGCCGTCACTCAAAAGGGAGTATGTTTCATCTGTCAGTGCGTAGATCAGATAAGGCCGGTATTTACCGGCCTCCTGATAGTGTGCAATCATGGAAATACCGTAAAACAGGTGCCGCGCATTCACGATGATTGTCATTAAAATGGCACTGGCAACGGATGCGCCGCCTGCAATCAGTCCGACGCCGACAAACTGCATGGATCCCGCATAGATCAGTATGCTCATAGCCGCTGCCCAGAGCACACCATAGCCTGAAGAACGGAGCAGGATCCCAAATCCTGCTCCTAATATCAGATACCCGCCCATCACAGGAATCGATTTATAAAACGCCTCTGCAGCAACCGGACGTTCCTTTTTCTGCTTCTGATTCTGTTTTTGTGCTGCCATTTTTATACATTAAACCGGAACAGAATCACGTCGCCGTCCTGCACGACATATTCTTTGCCTTCCTGACGGATCAGGCCTTTGTCACGGGCTGCCGCATAGGAACCGCAATCCAGAAGATCCTGATAATTGACAACTTCCGCTTTGATGAAACCGCGCTGCATGTCAGAATGGATTTTACCCGCTGCCACAGGTGCTTTTGTTCCGATCTGAATGGTCCACGCGCGGGTCTCATCCTCTCCGGAGGTCAGGAAACTCATCAGACCGAGTGTGCGGTAGCTTGCCTGGATCAGCTTGTCCAGACCGGATTCGGAGATGCCGAGATCCTCCAGGAACATCATGCGCTCTTCATCATCGAGTTCGGAAATCTCCGCCTCAATGCTCGCGCAGATAACGAACACTTCACTGCCGTGCTCTTCTGCATAAGCGCGTACTTTCTGTACATGTTCATTGGACGCGCCGTCGTCCGCAAGATCGTCTTCGCTTACGTTTGCGGCGTAAATAACCGGCTTTGCAGTCAGCAGGTTGTATTCTGCGAACCACGCTTCTTCGTCTTCATTCTTCAATTCAAACAGGGAGGCGTCTTTTCCTTCTTCCAGGTGTGCTTTCAGCCGTTCCTGCATTGCATACTCAACTGCGATCTTCTTATCATTGCGTGCAGAACGGGCTGTCTTAGCCATGCGGCGCTCCAGCACCTCAAGATCTGCAAAGACAAGTTCCAGATCAATGGTCTCAATATCGCGCAGCGGATCGATTGAACCATCGACATGAATAACATTGTCATCCTCAAAGCAGCGAACTACATGTACGATCGCGTCCACCTCGCGGATATTTGCCAGAAACTGGTTTCCCAGTCCCTCACCCTTAGACGCGCCGCGCACCAGGCCGGCGATATCAACAAATTCGATTACTGCAGGGGTTACTTTCTTCGACTGATAAAAGTCTCCCAGCAGCTTCAGACGGTGATCCGGCACCGGTACAATACCGACATTCGGATCAATCGTGCAGAACGGATAATTTGCCATCTCAGCACCCGCCTTGGTCAGCGAATTAAACAGCGTGCTTTTCCCGACATTCGGAAGTCCGACGATACCTAGTTTCATGTATGTGTATTCTCCTTAAAAAAGTGTAAATCAATGGTTTTCGGTTTGTGAATGGTATCTCACATATCGTTTCGGTCAAAAAGAGCCTGATCGAACGCCATTAATTATAACGTAATCAGGCTCTTTTCTCAATCTCTTTCAGCTATTAGATCATATCACAACCCTGGTTTAAACTCTTGTTTTTCGTTTTCTTTCCCGAGATTCATTTTTACAGCCCTCCTGCTATCAAAAGTCGACCACAAAGTCTACGATAAGTCTACTTTTAAAGTCTACTTGCAAGGATCTTCCGCGCCCTGTCGGGATAATTGGTGATGACGGCATTGACGCCGGCCTTGAAGCAGACACGCATCTTCTCGGGCGTATCAATCGTCCAGACATTCACATCAATCCCGTAATTTCTGCACGCATCCATAAAGCGGGGCGAGATCAGGTTGATAAACGACGGATGCAAAGCGGTCAGTCCCAGATTTTTTGCAAATGCAGGCATAACAACCGCTTTTTCTGCGTACATTAATCCCACTTTCGCTTCCGGATCGATCAGATGAATCTTTTCCATTGAAAGACGGTTAAAGGATGAGTAACAGACCCTGTCCCGCATCCCGAATGCTTCCGCCATCCGGAGTGTCCTGCGTTCGATTTCCCTGTAAGGAAATATATTGGTCTTCAGCTCAATATTGATTGTGAGGCCGGACGGCGCAAGCAGCTCAAAGACTTCCTGCAGGGTGGGAATGGCGTAATGTGCCTTTCCCTCAAATGCAGTGCCTTTTGCAAAATCGAACTGCCGCAGTTCCTCCAGGGTGTAGTCTTTTACAAAACCTTTTCCGGTACTCGTCCGGTCCAGTCTCTCATCGTGAATCACGACGAGCTCATTGTCCCTGGTCTGGTGCACATCCAGCTCTACACCGTCCGCTCCCAGTCTGACTGCATGATCGAAAGCCTCCAGTGTGTTCTCCGGGGCAAATTCATTTGCTCCGCGATGCGCCCAGATTTTAACTGTGTTTTGAGCTTCTTGTTTCATATCTGTTATTCCTTCTGCTATTCCGTCTGTTATCCCTTCTATTATTTCTTCTCTGCTTCCCAGGAACGGATGCGCCGCTTCATACCCGTCAGATCCAGCACGCCGTACGCGAACCCTTTTCGCACCAGCTCGTCCGGCACATATTCATCATATTTCTCAAATACCGGCACCTCTTTCGGATACACGAGTTCCATCGGATCAAAATCAACTTCTGCTTCTTCGCGCACGATCTCAAAGAATTCCGCCTCGTCTGCCTGCATGGTGAACTGCATATAATACGGGCGGGAGGCATTCAGGCCTTTCAGACCCAGCCGTTTGCCGCAGCGGATCTTCAGGAACCGCTCCATTGCCAGGAACGCATAGCTTCCCACCCAGGGAAACAGCGCCCACATGTTTCCGCCCAGATGGATCAGCGGCCGTTTCTGCATCGATGCTTTCCGGAACGTATCTCTGGCTTTGGCCAGGCGGCATACCGCATGCGGCATCAGATAAGGATACTGTTTATCTTCCGCGAGCACCGTATGCATCCGCTCAAGGATTCGCGTATGAATATCGCCCGCGACATCTCCGAAATACGCCGGAATATTGCCTTTTACCAGCGTACAGTAAACATCCCGCCGCTTATGATCGACTTCTTCCACAACCCAGACGCGGCCTGCAATGGCAATTTTATCACCCGCCGGCGGCGGCTTGACGATGGTGCCGAGCTGCTCGGAGCCGGCATGCACGGTGTATTCTATATTTTCCTGAAAAACCGCATAGAATTTGTACTGATTGACAATCCTCTCCCCTGTGAGTCCGACAATCAGACCGCCGTTTTCCGTGCGGCTGATGTGGTCTGTTTCCAGAAGATGACGCAGCAGGATGCGGTAATCATCCTGCGTGATACGCCGGAAACAGTTCAGTGTCAGCACACGCGACGCAAGTTCTGCAGGTATCATTTCTCCGCAGGAGGCGAGCGTGCTCATTGTCTGATGGTACAGCAGACTGTACGGCAGACGGTCTGTCCGTGGCGGCTCTACAAACCGTTCCTCGATATAGAGCTGCACGAGTGCGATCCCCTGAATCAGATACCATGGAATGAAATCCGGCAGCATCGCCCTTGCTTCCTGATGATCTTCCCGCATAACGAACCACATCTCGGAGGGATCCCCTCTTCTTCCCGTCCGCCCCATGCGCTGCAGAAATCCGGAGACGGTAAACGGCGCATCGATCTGAAAGGCACGCTCCAGCCTGCCGATATCAATCCCGAGTTCAAGCGTGGCGGTGGCACATACAGACATGAATGAGTCGTCGTCCTTCATCTCCTCCTCTGCACTTTCCCGGTACGAAGCGGAGAGATTCCCGTGATGAATCAGAAACCGGTCCGGCTCATGATTTGCCTCGCAGTACTGCCGGAGATGCTGGCAGACCGACTCACATTCCTCGCGGGAATTTGTAAACACGAGACATTTTTTTCCTCTGGTGTGTTCGAAAATATAGCCAAGCCCGGGATCTGCGGTATCCGGTGCATGATCCGTCGGCTCCCCGGGCAGCAACATCTCAGGATCTGCCTCATTCCCTTCATCCGCCTGCGGATCTGTGTTATAGAAATGCTCCATGCTGAGCCGCCAGACTTCTTTGCCGCCGTCAAACTTCGGAATGACTGTTCCCCTGCCGCTTCCGGCTGCGAGAAATTCCCCTGCCGCTTCCGGATTGCCGATCGTCGCGGAAAGACCGATTCTGCGCGGACTGCAGCCGGCAATTCTGCACAACCGCTCAATCAGGCAAAAGGTCTGTAATCCGCGGTCTGCCCGCAGCAGAGAATGTATTTCATCTATCACAATAAAGCGAAGATCGCCGAACAGAGACGGAATCTCCATGTGCTTGTTGATCAGCAGAGATTCCAGTGATTCCGGCGTGATCTGGAGAATGCCGGAGGGACTGCGCAGCAGTTTCCGTTTTCTGGACTGCGCCACATCCCCGTGCCAGCGGTTTACTGCGATCCCCGCCTCCTCGCACAGATCATTGAGCCGTCCGAACTGGTCATTGATCAGCGCCTTGAGCGGAGCGATATACAGGACTCCGACTGTCGCAGAGGGATTTTCATCCAGCAGCGTCAGAATCGGGAAAAATGCCGCCTCTGTCTTGCCGGATGCCGTTGAAGCTGTCAGCAGAACATTTTCCTCTGACCCGAAGATCGCGTTTCCCGCGGCATTCTGTACGGCGCGCAGCGTCTGCCAGCCGGACTGATAGATATATTCCTGAATCCACGGTGCGTATCTTTCATACACATTCATATCGTAAACTCCACAAATCCCTGTTCTGCTTCATTGGAAACAGCTTCTGACTGCGCATAAGAGAATGCTTCCGATTCCAGTAGGCTTTCGAGACGCATACCCGGATTCTGATACAGAAGATCCAGCAATTCGATAAAGTCACGGATCACTTCCCGCGGCGTGATGTTCTGATCCGCCCCGATGCGTCCGTATTCTACTTTGATAAATCCCGCGAGATCTTCGGTGGTAACGCTGCGGTCATATCCGTACAACCCCGCGTGCATATCTGCAAGCTTTTCGCACAGGACAAGCATTTCTTCCGCGGTCAGCGGATCCAGACGGATGACCGGTGCAAGCAGATCCCTCGCGCCCGGGCGGGAGAACCGTCCTTCCGCAAGTCTGGAACGCAGCGCTTCATAACTGTAAATCCCGCGGCGTTTATCCTCCAGCGCCTGCGGCGTTGCACTCATAATAATACCGAGATACTTCGCCCTGCCCTGCAGGGTGTCGTTGTACATCGTCAGCATTTTCTCATAATTGTACTGGCGCGTGATGGAGTTGGGGATTTTGTACAGGTTGACCAGTTCGTCCACCATGATCATCATTCCCGCATAACCCGCCTGCCGGAAAAATGCGGCGAAAAGCTTCAGGTAATCGTACCAGTCGTCGTCTGTAATGATGATGTTGACGCCCAGCTCTTCTTTTGCCTCCCGCTTCAGCGCGTATTCTCCGCGGAACCAGCGGACAACCTTCGCCTTCGTATCGTCGTCGCCCTCCGCATAGGCGTGGTAGTAAGCAGACAGCAGTTTTGCAAACTCGAATCCGTGAACCAGTTCACTGACCGATGAAGTCACTGCGTAGATTTTCTGATCCGTCGCAGCTGCCAGCGCCGGATCATCAGGCGTCAGACCGGTTTCCTGCGCCGCTTCACTCTGCACGGCACTGATCCAGCGGTCCAGCACCAGCGTCAGCGCGCCGCCCTCCGGTTTTGTTTTTGTCGACAGGTTTCCGATCAGTTCGCGGTAAGTGGCAAGCCCCTGCCCGCGGGTCCCCTGCAGACGCCGCTCCGGCGAAAGATCTGCATCCGCAACGACAAATCCGCGGTCCATCACATAGTTGCGGATTGTCTGCAGCAGAAAGCTTTTCCCCGCGCCGTAACGCCCGACAATAAACCGGAACGACGCGCCGCCTTCTGATATGATATCGACATCATGCAGAAGTGCTGCAATTTCATTTTTTCTTCCGACTGTAATATACGGCAGTCCGATCCGCGGGACGACGCCGCCCTTCAGGGAATTCAGCACCGTCCTGGAAATGCGTTTCGGTACTTTTTGCTTAACTGTCATGTATTCCTCCAAGAAGCTCTGCAAGCTCTTCAGTATAATCTTCTACGATGGAAAGCTGATCTTCTTCGCACATAAGAACCGCGTCTCCGATTTCATCAAAAAGAGCTTCGTTGACTGTATCGGCGACGAGAGAAGGCATCAGATGCTGTTCCCGTATGAAGGCGTCCGGTGATTCGTTTTTAAGCAGCATCTGCAGGATGCGGATCTGAGCGGCATCGAGCGGAAGTTCCGGAAGTGTATCCTGCACGGAGTCTTCTGCGTTTTCTTTTCCGTCCAGTGCCGGTTTGTGCAGTTCCTGCACCACTGGTGCCTGTACAACCGACTTCAGTTCTTCCAGGGAATGCACTTCTGCAGCCGCTTTCTGACCTTCCGACATATACTCCGGATCCGATACAGCCACTTCCCGCACTTCTGCCTGTGCGTTCTGCAGCTCTGTATCTTCCTCTGTAAGCAGACTGTTCTGTGTCTCGAGCGCATCCCTGCGGATCTGTTCCAGACCTGAGAGGTCTATCGTGATTATCGGCCTTGCGGCCTCGATCAGCGCCTGTTCATCCGCCCGGATCACCATCTGTACAAATGGAACAGCCCAGCTGTCTACCGGCTTTTCGCGCAGATAACGTCCGGTTTTCAGATACCTGCGCAGAAGAAGATCAGCCGTGTGCAGAAATCCTCTGATTCTGTCCTTGTCAAATGTCAGTTTCTCGTATGCTTTTACCTGCCATGCACCGTCTCTGCAGATGTAGGTGCGGCATGCATTCATTTGATATTCGGTATCTTCCGGACGGTTCTGCCGGTAATAAACCGCATTGGACAGCGGATACCATCTGCGTGTAATCTGCTTTCCGAAACAGGCGGCAAACAAATCTTTATCGTTTTCTCTGAACTGTTCCGCAGCAATTCTCCATGCTTCGGCAAACAGATGTCTGCCTCGCTCCCCGGCGGATGCGAGAACCGGCGACTGCGCCAGCTTTTTCCCGCCGAAAAAACACAGTGCAGAAATGATTTCTTCGTCTGTATGTTCCGCCGGATTCTGCAGAGAGGTCAATGCACAATCCCGTTCCCGCAGTTCCGGCTCCATATATTCCTGTACGACTGCCTGTGGCAGCCCGGAAATAATCGCAAGTTCCATCGCCCAGCGCAACACATTGCTGCGCATCCTGCTCTCTCCGATTCCGGAATCGATATACTTTTCAGTAAATGTTTTCAGCTTCTGCAGGCTGTCTTCGGGTGAAGCTGTCCCGATTCCGTTTAGCAGTTCATAGATATAAATGTATGCCGCTGAGAGCGCGATAGGGCGCCAGATATCTCTCCTGATATCTGTCCGCCACGCAAAGTATCCCCGCAGCTGTCTGGTTGTCAGGTCGCGATAGGTCGGAAAATAACATACGATGCTTCCTTTCCAGGGCGCATCGTCTTCGTAATCTTCCATATATTTTGCCTGTCTGTAGAAGTTCTTTGCTCTGGATTCTGCAGATGTGCTGCCATAATCATACAGACGGCGCATCTGCCGGATCCGCTCGGGTATTTTCTCTTCTTTAAAATGAATCCCCGCGCCTTCCCTGTCTGCAAACGGAAGCGGAACATCCTTCCAGGTCATCTGCTCCGGTGATTCCGAAACGGGAGGCTCCAGTTCGATATGAAATTTATCCTTTGCATAAGCAGTCAGTTCCGACACCTCCACGATTGTATCTCTGTATGCGTATCTGTTTTCAGGCATCCAGATCGCCGCCAAAGTTATCCAAAGAATCGATCGTAATCCTGCAGCCGGGTTTCACATGCTGCATGATGAATTTCATGATATTTTCGGGCACACCGACACAGCCGCCGGTATAGGTCCGGTTCATGCGGAAGCAGTGCAGAAAAAATGCAAAACCCTTTTCATATTCGCATTCTGAATTATAGCCCATGTTCAGAACATACTGATAGGCATAGTCAAAATCCGTTATGTGCTCACTTTCTTCCGTATCCAGATCCGGCACATCTTTGATTGACACCAGCTCATTGAAATGCATGCCTTCACGCGGATCTCCGGACCAGTAATAATCATCATCCACTTTCGTATATTCCATCTGGCTGCCGGGATCATCTGCAATTCCAAACGCCTTGTCGATCGTAAAGGTACCGACCGGCGTATAACAGTCATTTACATTGGCATCTCCCAGGCCGTCCAGACCGATAAAGCCCGGCGTCGCGATCAGCTGCTTCCAGGTACCTTCCTCATCTTTTTCATGCATCGTGACGTAAGCCGTAGTTTTATCGACACCTGCCACGACGATCAGCTGCTCTGCATCCTGTGCGGCATCCAGCTTCGTCACCCATTCAGGAGAATCTGTCACAGACTGATTCGATGCATAGAGTGTTTCTTCTCCTGCCTTTTGAGGTTCCGCTGTCCCGGTTTCTGCTTCCGGTTTACTGACCGATGAGGATGCTGCTGTATCTGTGCTCTCTGCGCCGGCGGAGGACGCACTGACAGAAGGTGCACTGCTCTCTGCAGCCTGCTGCCCGCAGCCTGCGAGTATCGTACAGCTCAGCATCAAAGCCGGAATGATTGTCTTAAATCTATACTTTACTCTCAATCTTAATTCTCCTCCTTCGTCTGTAAATAACGATACAGACGGTTCTTTATCATATCTTACAGATTCCATTATATCATGCTTATGTATACCGAACAAGTGTTCTTTTTCTTTTCAGGAAGTTTCTTCTGCTTTTCTTTTCCCGGACTCCAGCAGGGCACGAATAATCATGATTACAGTAATCGCTCCTGTCATCGGAACAACACCTCTTCGCAGAATGAAGGATAACACAAAGCTTATGGAAAGACCGCCGTACAGGATTTTTCTGTCAAGCGAACGCCCGCGGTTCTCCAGGTTCATCTCCGGATTGTCTTTCTGCACTCTGCTTTCCAGCCACCAGAAACTCAGTGCCCAGAGCAGCGTATTGAGCGCATAGATAACGCGCGGTGCGGGACTTCTTCCTTCTGCCCTCCCAATCCAGCCTGTCGTAAATGGTACAAGCGTCAGAAACAACAGCCAGAGTCCGTTGAGCAGGAATGCTCTGACGGAAATGACTTTTGCATCTTTAAAAAGGTTGTGATGCAAATACCATACCAGATAAATAAACATATAGCTGACGATGTACGCAAACAATACATTTACCTGGGACAGTATTCCGCTCCAGTCATTTGTGTTCGGAACTCCGAGGTTCAGTACCATGATTGTCGCTGCGATTGCCGCGATTGCGTCTGTAAATGCATTTAATCGTTCTTTGTTGATTTCCTTATTCAAATCCAGTGCCTTCTTTCTTCTACTGATCTGCCTCTTTTTGTCCAATTATACTCAAAACCGGGGGGTTCATCAACACAGTACCCCGCTGCTTTGCGTCTCCGCAGGCGCAAAGCCCAGACACCGCAAAGAACAGGCAGGCACAGGGATTTTTCCCCATGCCTGCCTGCATGTTTTTCATATGTATAAGCACTGATCATGACTCAATTGTTTTTTCCGGTCCGTTGTATGAAATGCACATCATCGTCAGATCATCGAACTGTTCTTCTCCGCTGACAAAGTCATCTACGGCCTTTCGCACGGAAATCAGAATTTCTTCCGGTGTACCGCCGGTATTTTCATTTAACGCAGCCAGCGTGCGTTCCTGTCCGAACATGGTCTTGTCCGCGGCATTCGCCTCCGGAAGGCCGTCTGTATACAGAAACAGTTTCGCGCCGGGCTGCATCCGGAATTCATAATTTTTGAAGAACAGATCTTCCATGCCGCCAAGTACAAATCCGTGCGGGTCTTTCATTAACTGGAATTTCCGGCCGGGCTGCATCAGAATCGGGTACTCATGGCCCGCATTCGCGGCAATCACCTTTCCGGTAGAGAGCTCCAGTATTCCGACCCACGCGGTGACAAACATTTCCTCCGGATTGTTGGAACAGATCGCATTGTTTGAATCCGCGAGGATTTCCGCGGGTGTTTTTTTCAACATCGCATTGTGCGCCAGGAGGATTTTCGACACCACCATAAACAGGGCTGCCGGTATGCCTTTTCCGGAAACATCGGCCATCACCATGCACAAATGATCTTTATCAATCATAAAGAAGTCATAGAAGTCGCCGCCGACCTCTCTGGCCGGGTCCATCTTGGCATAGATATCAAATGTGGGACAGTCCGGAAATGCAGGAAAATCAGTTGGCAGCATCGATGTCTGAATGCGGTTTGCCAGCGAGAGTTCCGCGCCGATCCGCTCTTTTTCAGCCGTTATGGACTCGATCCGCTCAAGATAGTCATCGATCTCTTCTACCATCTGCGTCACGTCATCCGCCAGCTGGCCGATCTCATTGTAGCTCCGGATCTTCCCCAGATTGTCCGCCACCTGGGCGCTGTCCTTTGTCTTCTGATACAGTCTGATATTCTGCTGCACCTTTTTCAGCGGATTCAGGAAGAAGCAGATCAGCAATAACAGCGTGAGCACTGAAAGAGCGATCTGATTGATCAGCGACTGATGCAGGCCGTTTCTGACCTGGGCTGCCACATCCGAATTCATTGCTTTCTTGCTGAATGTCAGGCCGATCAGAACCGGATACCGGTCAATCCGGTCGAAATACGCGTAGTAATCCATATATTCGCCTGCTTCGGCCAGATGCTCTGAATACCGCAGCGCGCTTCGCATTGCCTCCTGCAGACTTTCATCCACCGTAACGGAGTGTCCCAGCGGATAAACCTGAAGGTACTTCGTACCGCGCTTAACACCTCCTTCTGCTGCACTGAACAGGAAAAACTGTTCCGTATACGGTGTCTCCGTCACAACACCAAACAAATAATCTACATCATGGGTGCGCTTGATCTGGTTGATTCTGGTAAGCAGCCAGCTGTAAGTGATCTCCGCATACAGCTTCTGATCAGCCTCCGGCAGTTCTCTGATCTGATTCTGCCGGATATATTTCAGCTGCAGTTCCGGATATTTTTCGCTGAACTGACGGCATTTTTCTTCTGTCCTGGTACCTGATGTATAGCCGACATCATATTCAATATCCAGTTCGTCCGCATGTTCATACCAGTACTGCATCAGCCACTTGTATGCCGGATATTCTCTGACTGCACTCTTTACTTCATTCGCAAGCTGCGTCGCCTCTGTTTCGATCTGATTCTGCACGGATTTGTCAGAAACCCTGCGCTGCCCGAGATATGCGAAAATACCTGTTGTCAGGATACCGACGGCAAATAATACTGCTATTTCCAGCACAATACTGGTCCGGATTTTTTTTTCTTAATTTCATACGATTGATGTCCTTACACCAGTCAGATATTTGTGAATGATCTATTCTATTATACAGAGGATTATTGAGGTGTGTAAATAACAACCTGAGATAATCAGAGTCATGCTGGCAGTTACACGCAAAAGACCCGCATTGCCGTAATGACAATGCGGGTCTGATCTGCTGTAAATTTTGTCTGCCGGGATTGATTACTTCAGTGTAACCTTAACTATACATCATTTACCGCATTTCAAAACAGTTCATTCTCATCCCGAAAAACTCCCGAAAAACCGCTTAAATACTGACTCTCTGCCGTTTATATTCGTTTATTTCAATCCCCTCCATACATCCCGATTTTATACCGAAAAATTAGTGATTTGCTAGTAAAAATGCTAGTAAAATAGGCAGTCAGCATTTTTGCATAACCGCCCATCTTTTTCTGCGTTATTCTGTTTTCCTGTTCTGCATAACCTCTTTCATCCGGTCCTGATCTCTTCCTAGATATACCTCCGTTGTTACCTTTGCGGATGGTGCATGTCCAACTATGTCTTTAACAACAAATTCGTTGAATCCATCATGTAAGCACTCAGTGATGAAAGTATGCCGGCATGCATGCGGACTGATCCGTTCAAACTGGATCCCATCATCGCTGATATATCTGCAGATCAAATCAAAACTCTTTTTCAGCATGTTTCGGCTCATGACCTTGTTCTGCGTTGACTTAAACATATAGTCGTCAATCTTCCGGATCTTGCCCTCCAGATACAACCGTTGCTGCTTCCGCTCCTCAATGATCCGGATGATCTCATCATTTAAGGGAATGTCCCGGAGTCCGCTTTTGCTCTTTGGTGTGTTCATCGTCAATTTTCCATTAGCGTCAACGCTGGCGGTTCTTCTGATATGCAGCACTCCGTTTTCTTTATCATAATCAGACCATTTCAGGCCGCGGACCTCTCCAGCTCTCATGCCTGTCGCAAACATCAACCGAATAGGCAAATAATAGAATGATCTCTGGGCATACTTCAAAAAGATGGTCTTTTCATCTTTGGTCAACGCCCTGGCATTGTTCCGGACCGTTTTTGTCCCCTGCTTTTCAACATGCTTTACTTTCACTGGATTCTTGAATACAACATCATCTTCGATCATGTCAGTATAAAGCAGGTGCATG
The DNA here is from genome assembly GCA_000702845.1 of Lachnospiraceae bacterium FE2018. GTDB lineage: Bacteria > Bacillota > Clostridia > Lachnospirales > Lachnospiraceae > CADBRN01. Next base: position 24,203 of record JNKK01000024.1, on the reverse strand, counting down.
AAATCTGTTATGCTGTTCACGGTCCTTGCTGAGTATTTCTCAGATAGTTCCCTCTGGAATGTTTTGATCTCAATCGGCCGGATCTCCGCTACCTTCCGCCGGCCGAATTTAGGCTTAATGTGTTTATCATACAGGTTTTTGTAATTAGCAAGCGTGCTGCCCTTCCGCCGGCCGTCCTTCTTAGCGTTGAGCATCCATTCCTTGTAATAGGCATTGAGAGTGATCTTCTTAACTACAATGCCGTCTTCCAGATCTCTGAGCCGCTTATCACGCTTTTCCCGGCATTCCTTCAGCGTTACACCATACACAACTATCTGAGAACCATTAAACCGGAAATACGCCTGATAGCGTCCATCCGGCCGTTGGGAATATCCCACTCCCAGCTCCTTGCCGTTCAAATCTTTTCCCATGTTTGCCCCTTCCTTGTTGGTTTACAAAATCCAGATGATGTGCTATACTATACATAATTCAAATTGATATGTTTTCATTTTCATGGCCGGCATCTACGTCTTGCGGATGTTGGCCTCTTCCTTTTTTGTGCATCTTGTACACTTCCGCCGCTCTTCTGCAGCTGGATCCGGCTCGGATCTGACTCTCTGACTTGTGCATAGTGCCGGAATCAGTTCTCACCGTTCAATGCGTCCATTGCTTTTCGGTGTTCCCTTCCGTAAAATACACCGATTCTAGACCGTTTTGGAATAAGACTATCAGTTATAAGCGCTGGCAATCAACGTCCCTTTGCGGTCCTTCCTGACGCCTCCGCAGGCTTGTTTGTTTTACCAGATACTCGTTTAATTCTTCCAGTGCTTTTGCATGTTCCCGGCTGACTGATCTATAACAGACGTTCCAGCGCTCAGATATTTCGCGGAATGATCTCAGCAAATACCAGTGTTCGTGCAATACGCAGAACCCCTTCAGCGGAATGAGTGAAAGCATCATGCCTGCTGATTTAATGAGCATGTCAGCACGCTCGACCACGAGATCCGCCTGCACCTGCTTATCAATGCAACACTCCAGTTCCTCATCTATCTTCTGCATCTGCTTCCTGAGTGTCCGGATCTGTTTCAAATACTCTCTAGCTGTCATATTTATCCAATAAACGCATAACTGCAAATTCAGTGCTACTCCACAACATGCCGTCAAATCTCTGCATCCTCCGCAATCCGTAAGAATACCGCTCACTGTCCAGCATTGCAAGCTGCAGCTTCCGCCGGTTTTGTCCGGACCTGAGCTTCTGCAGTGCTGCCGCGTCTCTGCCTCGGATCGTTGATAGATTAACGTCCAGCTTCTCTGAAATTGCTTTCAGTGTGAGACCGTCTTTGTATTTCATCATGATGCACTCCCGCTCAGCTTCCGGAAGCGTGTCCACTACTTCCCAGAGTGCCTCTGCAACCTGATCTGCTTCCAGATCATCCAGAATCTCCTCATACTGGTCATCAGGATCCGCGACCGTGTCGCCTATACGCAGATCATCACCGTCCTCTGAATGGCCTATGCTCTCATCCAGAGACCGGACCTGTAAGCGTTTACTCAGATCCTTCAGTGTCTGCAGTTCATTTTTCTGTAGATTTAACGCCTGCATGATTGTCCACTGATCCGGATCCACGCCGGTCTGTTTTTTGTAATCGTTCAGATACCTCCGATATTTCAGCACCTTCCAGAATAGATTAGCCGGAATATATGCTCCGTTTGATCGTGCTGCATACTCTGCAAAATGCCACTGCAGGCGCTTCGCATAGTATCCCGCGAATGTTGTGTTGTTACGTTGCTCATAATCTCTGGCGGCCAGATCCAGCGCAATGAATGCCTCTTGCATCAGATCTTCACGTTCTGCCACTCCTGACCATTTCTTTATTAGTAGTGCGGCCAGTTTCTCAACCTGAGACCATAACTGCATCATTGCTTCTTTGTTTCCGCCTTGAATGCTCTTTACAAGCTCCTCGTTGCTCAATTACATACTCCTCATATAAAAACCGGACAACGTGGTCTTGCATGATGCTCGGATTGCATGCTGATAGAATAAACCTATGTCTTTTTTCGTTTCTTATCCGGAAACGCGCCGCTGTTGCGGTCCTGTCTCTTATTGTGAAAAAACTTATCCTCGGAGCGTTTCTGTCTGTTTGTGTTTTGATTGTGTCTAAAGTCAACGTCAACCCATTTTTTAGGCATGTAACTTCACCTACCTTCACTGCGTCCCGGCGGTATCTCAGCGGACCGGGGTCGCTTTTGCTTCTGCGAGTATTTCTGCAATCGGATCATCGTCGTTTTGCTGTTCAATTTCCTTTATGCGTTCCATCACAAGCTGCATTTGCCGGGATAATGCGGCTATATCTCGACCGCTGTTGCTGGCGTCAATCGTCTTTGCAATCTTCCACCGAAGCGCTTTCAGGGTCTCAAGCTCATCACCCTGATCTGAAATCCGTGCTAAATCCAATATATCCACCTTCTTTCTGCTTATAGCCGTCCATGTGGAAAACATCTGTGTGGCGTTCGGCGCTGGGCGCCATTGGGGAGGCGCTTTGAGGGGCGTGGGGGTCCCTCCCCTGGTCCTTCAATCGACCTGATTTCTCCCGCCTGACCGGTCCCGATCCGCGCTGAATGAATGATGCTTAATAAATATTTTTTTACGCTACCAGTACCATGTGCACTCATTGCCTCACCTGATCCGCGCCGCCCTGCCGATGTGAGAAGCGCCCACGCAGGGGCGGGGGTTGGTCCTTGCGTGAGCTGCTCTGTCTGTTAGAAATCATTCGTCACTCGCAACTGCATCTTAGTTTGTGTGAGCGGAAGAAACTCAACGCCTTCTAGTCGCTCGATGGTATGCAGTGCGTACCAGATCGGCTCCGCGTCCTCCTGATCCGCCCCGGATACAACGAGGAAGCCGTCCAGCAAGAACACTTCCCTGTCGTGCAAGGGGGGACGGTCGTTTGTGAAATAAATGGTGCGAACGTTGAATGTCCGATTAAGATTAATTCTCTGCATAGAGCACTTTCATTTCTTTGAGGCATTTCTGTACGGCTACAAGTTCCGGTGATCCTTCATAGGGAAGCATGTGGACCGGGACGGGTTTCTCGCTTCTGTCTGTACGTTCTCCAGTCGCCGGATCTATACGAGACATTGTGCCGCGTGTGGAATAATTTGCATGAATGTCCGTCTGCCAGATGGAGAGCGTGCGCTCTGTCTTTTCGACTGCTTTGGCATATTCTGCCGCCAGTTCCTCAAGTTTCTTGAACGGTGATACAATGGCCGCTCGGAAAGCGTCTGCGAGTTCCTTCTCGTACTCAAGGAGACCATCAATTACCGCATCGCTCTCTGCTTCTGTAATCATTTCTTTTTCGTCGATCTGCTTCAAGCGCTGCTCATACATCCTCATTGCTATGCGTGCAACACGGAGATCGTGTTCTGCATCAGCGTACTTTTCCGCGTCCAGTCTTTCAGATGCAGCATACATGGCCGCCTCTGCCTTTGCCGCCTTTGACTCTTCCTCTGTAAGTTTGTTCTGAATCTGGGCAAGGTCTGCCGATCTGGCTTCCTGAAGCTGCTTAATTTTCTGTTCGACTGTTTCAATTATATTGTTCTTCTTCATGGTGTCTTTCCTCTCTGGATTATTCAAAAATATTTTTCGGCACTGATGCACTGTTAAACCATGCTGCGAATTGTTCGCGGGTTGACTGTGGTCTTGGTGCCTCCTGTTCGATCGGGCCATCATCTGGCGCCACGTTCTCCGGTTCGGAGCGGTTGTCTCCGCTTGATTCACTGCCTCTTGCCTCTTTGACGTAATTAACAAGCTCGCCTGCGTGCGCAATTATTTCATACGCATCATTTCCGGAGATGAGCTGGGCGGGAATGCCTGTCTGTTCTGATAAATACTGTTTGAGTTCATCCGTTTTTGTCATGATATTTCCTCCTGATTATTGTTTCTTTACATGGGCAGACTGGATGCTCCCAGCGCCTTAACGAGCGCGTTGTCTTTTAGTGTTGCCTCCCACGCTGCGTCGTCGATCGGATCAACGTAACAAACAGGAACTAAGGGACCGTCCCATATACGAAGAGCAAATCCCTCTCCCGCGTTTCTCACGACCGTACTTCCTGCCTCCAGCAAAAGAGACCGCATCTCGGCGCCACTCATAAGTTCTCTGAGTCCAGCTCTGTTTAATTCAAACTTATTTCTTCTACTCATGTTTTTATCCTCCTGATGTTTTGTGACAGCACTGCCGGCTTTTCGCCGGCGGAGGCCGTCCTGATCTTTTACGCATGTTGATATTCCTTTCTGATAATGTCCGCGTCATCAAACGGTAGTTTGCCATGAGCGGAATATTATGTTATACTGTTTGCGCGTGATGTTAGGATTGCGTGTGTTGGCGACTGTGCTCACCGGCACGCGCTTTCTTTTTGTTCTGACAATGCTTTACGATAACCAACCATGAAAGCAAACATGAAGCAGTTATCAGCAACATTGAATACAGTGTCTGCCTGCGTGATATCGCGGGACATTTCCATGATCTGCCGGAAGTCTGACAGATAGAACCTCCCCTCCTGTGTTCCACAAAAACGCGTCTTATAAGCGTCAATACTCTTCTGAACGTTTCGCATTACTTACTTACTTCCTTCCTGTGATTGTTTATTCTGTCTTGCCTGCATCATCTTCCGGATCCGAGATACATTTAAATGGAATCGACTCAGCAAGCGTGATGATCTCCGTCAGCTTCTCGAGCATTGAAGTGCAAGCCCATGACATAGTATCTGAGGAGATATAACTCCCGCCGTCCTGTGCCTCGGCTAACAAGCGAACACCGGCATGCATCATGTGCGTGAGCTCTGTGATTCTGATCAGCTTCTCTCTATTTGTCATCGTTCTTCCTCCTCATAACGTTTACGCATAAACTGATCCGCAAATGCAGCATAGAAAACATGGTCGGCGTCACTCGAGACTTCTTCATCCGGCGTCACATTGTTCCCCAGAAAGTGCGTCAGCATCTCGTTTACGCAGTCTCTAATACTCTCATCGTCGGCAGATCCGGCACCACAATAACGCAACTTTGCTTCTGTCGCGTAATCCTCAAACAATTCATGCCATGTCTCCGGCTTGTCTCTGTTGCCATTTTTTTCCTTAACGCCTCCAACATAACCGACAAAACGAATGTAGTGATCTACAACTGCATCATGCGTTTTCTGGTATTCCTGCGCTCTCCCTGCCAGAATCTCCTGCGTTTTTTCTGCTTCACCGGCTATTACTGGTGCCGTACAATCAGCTATCATTTCGCTCAGCGAATAAAGCAGATCTGCATTCCGCCTGAAAAAAATCTGCCAGATAAGCGCCTTATTTCTGCCAACTGTTTTTACAACGTTTCCGAGACTAGCTGCAGATACTTCGCCTCCGTTCATTTCATATTGCCGGCGCCATACTGTTTCAAGTTCAAACAGAATATCCTCAACCGCCTGCATGCATGCTGAATTTAAAACAATCAGCGCATTCTCATTACCCATGCTTTTTTTGTACGAATCTAGGTTGATTATTTTCATGTCAGCTTCTTTTTGTGTTTTCATTTTTCCTCCTCCTGATCTGGTTGATAATCACCACACTCGACCTGATCTCCGATCCGCCGATAACCTAACCGGCCTGCAGCACATAACCGAAACGGACCTCGCCGGAGTGCGTGTCGGCATGTGTAGCAGAGCGGGAAAGATCTGGTAGCTTGTGCCGCCTGGTCATTGTTTGAGACCAGCGCTGTCTCTACCTGTTCCGGATCTGTGATCGTGATCCAGTCCGCAAAAGACAACTGCTTCATTGTTCTGCCTCTTCTGCAGCATTCTCATGTAGCGCCTGCTCTGCCTGCATCATCTGTTCAAACTCTTCTGCAGCTTCTGCAGCTCTTCTTTCGATGAATGCCTCATTGATCCCGGGCATGCTTGCCGGAGCATCTGAGTCCGGATCCACAAGTCCGCGAAGGACCATCTTCAGTACCAGATCTGTTGTAATATCTATTGCTTCGTTTTCTTTTTCAACTGTGAATGCGTCCTGATAATCGGAATGGTCTAATCTGCTGAATGCGTCTGCAATGATTTCTTTGAATCTCTCTCGATATGTTTTCATTTTGTTTCTTCCTTTCATTTGTTTGTGATTGACTTCTGGCACCATCTATATGTAAACGGCCGTCACCTCTCCAACCGGCCGTGATTTTTCCATATCATTACTTCCTTTCACTTGCTGGCAGGCGCTCCTTTCATTCACCTGACAGCACATCGGACATCCATCATCGGTATTATTTATATTGATGTTCCAGATCCGCCCATGCATCAGGCTTGTTGTTTGCTGAGTGGATCTCATAGGCCAGCAAAATGAGTGCCGCCGTGTCAGTGTTGTCAGTGCCTAAAATTGTTTTTATCCGCCGAATCTGGTCTATATACTGATTCAGATCATCATATTTATTCATGCATCACCCTCCGTCTCACCTTAAAAGACGGTCTCAAAATCATCATCAATGATATGTGGAAGGCCATCGACAATTTCGACCCGGTCAGCGTCATACCACTCGCCATCAATCCAGATCTGATTCTGCTGCAGGTGCCTTGCTTTGTGTCTCCGGAAGACGTCTGTTGCCTCTTCGATACATTCCGCCCGGATTTCTCTTGGAAGCTCCATGGCTGCCTCAAATAGTTCATACAATGCTACTCCCTCTTGGACTTTTCGATCTTCAATCATCTTCATATTGATTCTGCCTCCCTTTTCAGATCCTCAACCAAGTGCGGCCGCCCATCGAACCAGACAATGCCGGTCCGCTCCTGATCCGGTCCGCTCATAAATGCATCATCTTCCTGCTCTTTGTTCGCCTGCAGCTCGCTCAGCGTGTCCAGTGCGTGTTCAATGCCTTCCAGCCGGTCTATCAGAATTGCCAGCAGATGCAGCTGGCGGAACTGCAAGTCATCGCGCGGAGTGTATCTCGCTCCCCATTGTTTGTTTTTCTCTCTGCATCTCAGCTCCCATGATCGCTGGATCTCTTCGTGAATGTGATTGTTCATAATGCCTCCTGTTTGATGTTGGTTAATGAGTTGCTATTGCAATCCGAATTGACCGGAGTGCTGTCTTGATGGGTTCCCAGAGTCCATTTGTGTGTGGTGGATCCGCCCGGCAGAGCCGGTCTCACATCGTCTGTTAACAACGTTAACGCTGAATGTCGACAAACATCCTTTAGACCCTTTTTTCTCCTCTTCTCTTTACTATCTCTTTTATTGCTGTTAACACGTTAACACGTGTACAAATCGCCAGAAACCCGCATGAATACTGGGTCTTTTCGTGTTTACGACCTGTTACTAATGCGTCACCTGATCTTCCAGTGTGAACGGCAAATCGGTCTGTCCTGCAATAATATCCGCAAACTCGGTGTCCATGTTTACATCATTTGAGGTGTTGTTGACAATCTCGTTTACATCCTCGTCAACACGAATCCATGCTCGCTGAGTGTAATAAGGTTTCCCGAATCGGTGCTGCGAATTATTCCCTTTTCCGCCGTTTGTCACATATTTTTTCCAACCCCTGATTTTCAGATTCATAATGTCTGAAATGTCCTGCAGCTCATATCGGCTTGGTGCCGAATAATCACTTGGAGCAAGAACCTCGTCCCATATCATCCGAGTACATACATATTCCAACCCGCAATTATCGAGCCAACCTTGAATCATTCCGACCTGATCGTCAGCAGGCGTGCTCTCCTCTCTGATCGCGTCCAGTTCCTCCTCAAACTTCGGATCCAGTACGAGCGGAAAACCTTCTTCTTTTCCTGAGACCATCGCTTCTGCATAACACTGGAGGATATACTTTCTTGTCTCCTCCTCGTTATCGAGCGGATGTTTTTCTGCCTTGCCCCGGCACAACACCGGAAGAAAGCGCCGGTTCCCTGACTTATCGTCTGGCAAAAATTGCGGCCGGTTTGTTGTGCCAACGAAAATACACTGCCTCTTGTATGACTCTGAGTAAATTCCGTATGGCTGCCGGTACTCGTCAACCGTTCGTGATAAATATGCTTTGATCGACTCAACATCCTTCGTTTTCCTCGTTGCAAGCATTTCTCCCAGTTCAGTTATCCATTTGCCACGGATGATTTCAAAAGAATTTTTTAAGTCACCCATGTCTTTCAAGCTGTCGGTGAAAAAACAATCTTCAAGGGCAAGCATTCGGCATATCGTACTCTTTCCTGTTCCCTGACGGTGATCCGCCAAAATGATGCAGTAATCAAATTTACATCCCGGATTGAATGCGCGCTGGATCGCTCCATAGAACATCATCTTTGTAACTGCCGTTGTGTAATCTGACTCATCCGCGCCTAAATATCTGGGTAATAACTTACCGATCCGGCTCTTGCCGTCCCATTCATCCGCCAGCTTTGATAACTTATCTCTGATCGGGTGAAATGCATGGTTATGAGCTGTTATATCAATCGCCTGCCGAATGCTTTCCTGATTGCTTATTCCGTAAACATCTGCGAAGTATTTCCGTATTCTGAACAAATCAGTATCTCTGATCGGATGTGGTTCTGCGTCCCAGAAGAATCCGGTCAGCATTGTTCGACCTGATAACAAATCAAACTGCATCCTGCCGTTTAAATACGGATCCTCTTCAGCTATAACAGTGTAGTTCGTAAAGGTTCCTTTGATCTCGCCCTCTTTTGTTACATCCAGTTTTGACGCAATGTCGAGGATCTTGCTTTCGCTCAGTTCCTTCGCCTGCTGCTCCGATAGAATCAGCGCGTCCGATTCACGCGAGCTTGCATCCGGCTCAACATGTTCGACTGTTTGAGAAAGTCCTCTCTGTTCTGCCATTTGTCTTTACTCACCCCCTTTGCCCATCTATAAATAGCTGGGAATATTTCTTTCTGCAGTTCCATTTCAGTCAATGGAGGCTTGCATTTAATATCGTTTTCAGTGCGGATCGCAGCCTCGATGGTTTCATCTGCAGCGCCTAATCTGTTCATGGTGCCGATTAATGAAATCAGCTTGGTGTGCCTCTCTCCATCCGGAAATTCTGCCGGAAGATGCATTTCTCGCTCCCCTGCTTCATCCCGCCTGGTGCTTCCGGTGTACTGTTTATTTCCCTCAAACTGACTGCCAGATGGTCGGCAGTGATTGATAAAGGCCATTACTGCAGCGTCTGCCTCAGCGCATTCGCAGTCGCCCGGACTGAGTTCCCATTCATAACGATTCCCACTAGGATGTGGAGACGGTGGAACAACTATCTGTGCGCCATCTGCTCTCAGATCCACGCCAATCTCATCATTAGCAAATGGCCTCATTGCTGCATCAGTACGGAACCACAGATGATAACCTCCGGATCCGGTGATTGCGGTCCATGTTTCCTCCGGCAACCTCATTCCGGTTTCTCTCTGCCATTTCAGCAGATATTCATATCCATTTATTCCTCGCTCCGGTTTTACATCCAGATCTATGACGATATATCCGCCGCATATTTGACCTGTTGCAATTCCGATCGCCGGTACATTGTGATATTCTAACCACTGATGCTGCCAGAAATCAGAGACTGCTTTTTCTGTTGTGAGTGGTTTCTCTTGCCAACCTTTTATTAGTGGAACCTTCCACATGGAAATTTCTTTACCTTCTTTTCCGATGAAAGACCATGCTCCGTTTGGGACAACTGCATGAAATATCTCAGCATAACGCACTGCATATTTGTAAATCAGTTTTGGATATTCGTTCGCGCTCATGCATTCACCTCATCTTGTCCCGACTGCATCTGCTTCTGCAGATATTCATCTACTCGCACAACATCTGTGAACCTTGCGCTCCCGATTCGGACCACTGCCCCGGCAGCATCTGCAATTTCCCGCGCCTTGTTTCTGCCGCATGACATATAAGCGGCGAACTGGTTATCACGCAGATAACGCGGCATGATGTTAGGATCTGTGTTTCTTCTACGTCTTGCCATAGTGCCTCCTCCTGTTCTATTCTGTAAGCTCTTCGAGTTTTACGCCTAATGCGGCAGCTATCTTTTTTGCCGTCTGTTCACTGCAGGACCTTCCGCAACATATCGCGTTTATTGTCCCTCTGCTTACACCAGATTTGTCTGCAAGTAGCTTTTGCGTATAATCTCTGTAAGCCATTGCAACCTTAATTTCTTTTCGCTTCAGGTGCATCATGTCCCTCCTTTCTTTGAAGTAAAACATTTTGTTCTATTCCTATAATAAAACATTTGTTACAGAAAGTCAAATCATAATAATATAACTTTTTGTTTTGGTCATTGTGTGGTAAGATATATTTTGGAGGGCAATATAATGATTGGAGATAGAATAAAAAAAGCCAGAGAATATACCGGCACTAAACAGAAAAAACTAGCTGATGAAGTAGGAATCTCGCCTCAACACCTTTATCAATATGAAAGCAATAGGAGAATCCCAAAAATAGAAACACTCAGAAAGATCGCTGGCGCTATGGGCCTGATAGTTAGTTATAACGCGGGCGGGCATCCTTATTTTGACTTAAAAGATGAAGATCTATCCAGAATATCACATTCCGACAATTCAAAAGAATATGAAGCGTTTTTTAATTGGCAAATGAATGATATTGATGGTGAAGAAAGTCTATATTCTGGCGCAAAATTAACCGTTGATTTCGGTGATGGCAAGGAGGAATACACTCTAGACAAGGATGGAATTGCCTCCGGATGGGTAACTCCAAAAGATGAGGTTATAAGAAACTTATCAGAAATGAATGAAGCAGGGCATCAGGCAATGCTGCAGTTTTCTCGGATCATTGCCACTCATCCAGACTACCTAAAACCAGACAACAAAAAAGACACCGACTGACAATAAATGTCAATCAGTGCCTCATTTTCAATATTGACCGAAAGTCAAAACTAGTAAAATGCTAGTAAAATCACTTCTGCAAATTCAAAAATCCTTTATTTACAGGTGTTTTCAAGCAATTCTTACTTCAGTGTAACCTTCGCGCCCTGCTCTTCGACCTTTGCTTTGATATCTTCTGCCTCTGCCTTGGAAACGCCTTCCTTCAGCATGGACGGAGCGCTGTCTACAAGGTCCTTTGCGTCCTTCAGGCCGAGACCTGTGATCTCACGGACAACCTTGATGACTTTAACTTTCTGTGCGCCGATCTCTGTCAGCTCAACATCAAACTCATCCTTCTCTTCCTCTGCCGGGCCTTCAGCTGCTGCTGCTACAACAACACCTGCTGCTGCAGATACGCCAAACTCTTCCTCACAAGCCTTGACCAGTTCGTTCAGCTCAAGAACGGATAACTCTTTGATCGCAGCAATAAATTCTTCTGTTGTCAGTTTTGCCATTTTATTATCCTCCGTAATTATTTTTTAATTTGAAATTATTCTTCTGCAGCTGCCTCTGCCGGAGCTGCTTCCTCAGCCGGTGCTGCCTCTGCAGCTTCAGCCGGTGCGCCACCCTGCTCTGCGATCTGGTTCAGGACGCGAGCCAGATTTGCGATCGGTGACTGCATGCTGCCAAACAGTCTGCCGAGAAGTACTTCTCTGGACGGAATTGCAGCGAGCGCCTTTGTTGCCTCTGTGTCATAGTAGTTGCCTTCTACGACTGCGGATACCAGCTCGAGCTTCGGATTCTTCTTGGCGAATTCCGCAAGCAGTCTTGCCGGTAATGTTGCATCATCCTTGCAAACAGCAAGTGCGTTGGTTCCCTCAAGGTCCTTGCACAGCTCTTCACACGGAGTGCCCTGGAATGCGAAGTTCATCATTGTGTTCTTGTAAACCTTGTACTGAACACCGGCTTCACGAAGTGTCTTACGAAGCTCGGTATCCTGTGCAACAGTCAGACCGCTGTAGTTTACCAGAACAACGGAATCCGCATCTGCGATTACGCCTGCGATCTCTTCGATCACCGGACGTTTCAGCTCAACTTTTGCCATGGATCAGTGTACCTCCTATTTTATTTTTTGCTTCGGATCCCTGCGGGGAGCCTCTGCCGGTTGTGTACACGCGCGGAATATGAAAAACCCGTCCGAACGCACGTCCGGACGGGCAGAATTCTTTTCTGAATAAAGAATCTCATCCTCGGCAGGCGTTTATGTGCTTACGTCCCTGCGGGACACCTGCTGTCTTCGGCGCGATACTCATGTATATTAGCATTGACAGATGGTTCTGTCAAGATGCTTCTCTTTTCATGATCAGACAAACTGTCTGATTCTTTATTTGCCGACGGATCAGCTGAGTGCCATCGGGTTAACCTTGACGCCCGGTCCCATTGTCGGAGCAACGGTGACGCTGCGCAGGTACTGACCTTTCACAGATGACGGTCTTGCTTTAATGATCGCATCCATCAGTGTGCGGAAATTTTCATTCAGCTGCTCATCTGAGAAGGAAGCTTTTCCGATCGGAACATGAATGATATTGCTCTTGTCCAGACGATACTCAACCTTACCGGCTTTGATATCCTGGATTGCCTTTGTGACATCCATTGTGACAGTGCCGGATTTCGGGTTCGGCATCAGGCCTTTCGGTCCGAGGATACGGCCCAGACGTCCGACAACGCTCATCATGTCAGGTGTTGCAACAACAACATCGAAGTCAAGCCATCCATCCTTCTGGATGCGCGGGATCAGCTCATCAGCACCGACGTAATCTGCGCCTGCTGCAAGTGCCTCATCAGCCTTTGCATCCTTCGCGAAAACGAGAACGCGGACTGTCTTACCGGTTCCGTGCGGCAGTACGACAGCGCCGCGGACCTGCTGGTCTGCGTGACGTCCGTCACAGCCTGTGCGGATGTGTGCTTCGATTGTCTCATCAAATTTAGCGACAGCGACCTTCTTTGCTGTTGCGATCGCCTCTGCCGGGTCATAGAGTTTAAATTTCTCGACAGCCTTTGTCGCCTCGATATATTTTTTACCACGTTTCATATGTATTATCCTCCTTGTGGTGATCGCGGGAAAATCCCTCCCACCTGGTAAACTGCTGTTTCATTCACTGCTTAGAATATTAGTCCTCTACAACGACGCCCATGCTGCGTGCTGTGCCGGCGATCATGCTCATAGCTGTCTCGATAGAAGCTGCGTTCAGATCAGGCATCTTTGTCTCAGCGATCTCACGGATCTGATCTTTTGTGATTGTAGCGACTTTTGTCTTGTTCGGTTCTCCGGAAGCCTTCTGGATCTTGCATGCCTGCTTGATCATAACAGCTGCCGGCGGAGTCTTTGTGATGAAGCTGAAGCTTCTGTCAGCGTAAACAGTGATGACAACAGGGATAATCGTATCGCCCTTGTCAGCCGTTCTGGCGTTGAATTCCTTCGTGAAAGCAACGATGTTGACACCGTGCTGACCAAGTGCCGGACCAACAGGCGGAGCCGGTGTTGCCTTGCCGGCAGGAATCTGTAACTTAATATAACCTTCTACTTTTTTTGCCATCTTGGCACCTCCTTATGTGGCAGGTTGAAAAAACCTGCATGTGGTAATTGCGGGGAAATCCCTCCCACGGTTAATTAAAATGATTTAATTAACCTTTCTAACCTCGGCAAAGTGAATCTCCACAGGAGTTTCACGGCCGAAAAGTTCGACATTAATGGTGACTGTCTGCTTGCTCTCATTGACATCAGAGATCACACCCATCACATCTTTCCATGCACCGCCGATAACCGTGACAGTGTCACCCGGAACAAGATCGATCTCGACCTTCTCGTTACTGGTGACGCCGAACGGACGCATTTCCTCGGCGGTCAGCGGTACCGGTTTTGATCCCGGTCCGACAAACCCGGTCACACCGCGCGTATTGCGGACGACATACCAGGTATCGTCATTCATTATCATATTCAGAAGAACGTACCCCGGAAACAGCTTCTTCTGCACCTGCTTCCGCACGCCGTTTCTGACTTCGACGACATCTTCCATCGGCACGCGAACCTCAAGGATCTGATCCTGCAGCTGCCGGTTTTCGATCGTCTTCTCAATATTCGCCTTTACCTTATTCTCATAACCGGAATAAGTGTGGACGACGTACCATTTTGCTTCTTCAGCCATGTAACCACCATATTCCTTACACAGATTCACCAAATATATTTATTTGATGAGTAATTCGATCAGTGACAGAGATGCACTGTCAATCAGCGTAATCAGAAGGCAGATAATCACTGAAATGACTACGACTGCAATTGTCTGGCGTCCAAGTGTCTTCTGATCTGTCCATACGATCTTGCCGAATTCGGCTTTCAGGCCCTTCCAAAAGCTTTTGTCCGCCTGTTTTTTCTGTTCTGCCATGCTATCCCCCTGCTTACTTTGTCTCTCTGTGCAGTGTGTGCTTCTTGCAGAATCTGCAGTACTTCTTGATCTCGAAACGATCAGGCATGTTCTTCTTTTCTTTCATTGTATTGTAGTTTCTCTGCTTGCATTCTGTACAAGCCAGTGTAATTCTTGTGCGCACGACGTCTACCTCCGTTCGTTTTTTCCGAAATTTCTGATTCTGACAGCACATTTTTCTGTCAAAAAACACGGCTTTTGCCGGTTTTTGGGGCAAAAAAAAAGACCTGCCTGCTGTCACTAGGTAACTATAGCATGACTGGTCTTTTCTGTCAAGTTGATTTGAAAACTGTAATTATTTAAATGATGTAATCCATGAACGCTTCCGAGCGGCGGCCGTGGCTGTACTCAAGCTCCGGCGCACGCGCGCTTACGCGCATATCGTCCGGAATGGACTGCACGATAAAGGTATTGCCGGCGACTGTGACATTCTTTCCGATGATTGTCTCGCCGCCCAGAACGGTTGCCCCCGCATAGATCGTGACATTATCGCGGATCGTGGGATGTCGCTTGGCTCCCTTGAGTCCCTGCCCTTTTCTGGTGGACAGACCGCCGAGCGTGACGCCCTGATAGATCTTGACATGCTCGCCAATCTCCGTCGTCTCGCCGATAACGATGCCGGTACCGTGGTCAATAAAGAAATACTTGCCGATGGTCGCACCGGGGTGAATGTCGATTCCCGTGCGGCTGTGGGCATGTTCTGTCATAATACGCGGAATCAGCGGTACGCCGAGAATCTGAAGCTCGTGCGCGATCCGGTAGGTGGAAATTGCCATGAGTCCCGGATAGCAGAGCACGATTTCTTCGAAATTGAATGCCGCCGGATCCCCGTCAAATGCCGCCTGCACGTCTGTCTCCAGAAATTCGCGCAGCATCGGGATTTTAGAAAGGAAAGTACTGACAATCTCTTCCGCCCGCTTAATAATCACAGAGCGCTCGCATCCGTCGCACATGTCTGAATTGCCCAGCGCCACGGCGATCTGCTTTGTCAGGTGGTAAGTGATGAACTCAAGACGCTCGCCGACGAAAAACCGCAGAAACTCCTTGCGCATGCGGTTGTCCTCGAAATATCCCGGGAACAGAATCTGCCGCATCTTTTCCAGAATCTGGATCAGCACGCTGCGGTTAAGCAGCTGCTCCTGCTCCAGCCGGGTGCCGAGCGAATGCGTCTCATAGCTATCCATGACAGCATCAACCAGTTCATTGATCCG
This sequence comes from Lachnospiraceae bacterium FE2018, assembly GCA_000702845.1. Lineage (GTDB taxonomy): Bacteria > Bacillota > Clostridia > Lachnospirales > Lachnospiraceae > CADBRN01. The sequence continues at coordinate 8,717 of JNKK01000024.1, read as the reverse complement.
CTTTGGATTCAGGGCATCGCGCCGTCTGATCGCTTCATCGAAACCCTGTTCGATTTCCTGTCTGTCCATTCTGAAATTTCCTTCCGGTATTTATTCTGCGTCCTGTGTTTCTTCTGATGCAGGTTGAGCGGCTTCCGTCTGTTCTTCCACCACCGTTTCAGCGGCTTCCTGTGTTTCTTCCGTCGCTGATTTGACGGCTTCCTGTGCTTCTGCAACTTCCGGCTGCATCCTCCGCCGGCGGATAAAAATAATCACGCCGACAATAAATACAAATACAGCAATAAACTGGGAAGTCGAGAGTTTTCCGACTTCGCCGCGCGCGAGGTCTCCGCGCCAGAATTCAACGATAAAGCGGCCCAGACTATAAAGAATCAGGTAAAGTCCCGTGGGCTCACCGTCGTTTTTCTTCCGCCTGTTGTCATACCAGACCAGGAAGAAGAACAGGCAGAAATCAAATGCGCTGGACAACAGCTGTGTCGGAATCAGTGGCACGCCGTTCGGCGCATAAGCAGAATGATGGAAGGTAATGCCAAATCCGCTGTGGGTCTCTGCGCCGTAGCAGCACCCCGCGAAGAAACAGCCGATCCGTCCGAAGCCCTGTGCCAGCGCCATGCTTGCCAGTGCTGTGTCAAAAAATTTCCATGCCGGCAGTTTGTTTCGCCGGCAGAACAGCCAGCCGCCCAGCATGCCTCCGAGAATTCCGCCGTACACGACCCATCCGTTCGTCAGGGAACGGAGAATGATCGAAGGATCCTTCAGAAGCTGAGGCAGGATTGTCAGGCAGTACAGACATTTTGACCCGAGGTATCCGAAGATCAGACACCAGATCAGCAGCCCGAATGCCTTTTCAAAATCGAGCCCTTTCTTTCTGGCACGGCTTTCCAGCGTAAAGTACGCCGCAATAATACCGATTGCCGTCATCAGACCGTACGTGTGAAACGTAACCGGTCCGATGCTAAACAAATCATTGTACATATAAAATCTCCCTGCGGATTATTCCGCAGAACTCGAAGAAGATGCTGCGGCATCAGCTCCGGCTGCACTCTTCGAGGTTGACTCTGCATCAGCCCCGGCTGCACTCTTCGAGGTTGTCTCTGTGTCAGTCTCAGCTTCGACTGCACTTTCTGAAGTTGTCTCTGCCTCAGCTTCAACTGCGCTCTCTGACGATGCATCCGTGCCGGCATCCTCTTCTGCTGCTTCAGCCTTCACAACATACGGTTTGCTGTCTGTTACTTCCAGAGCATTCCATCCGTCTTTTACTTCAATCTCAGCAGCATCGAGCCAGGACTGAACCTGCTCATTGATGTAATCCTGCTCTTTGGTGCTTAAGAGGCTCTTCTTTTTGCTCTCGGTCATTTCTTCGTCGAATTCTTTATCCAGACGAACAACATAGATGAATCCGTCATCCGTTTTAATGGTGCCGTCATACAGCTCGCCGTCCTTCAGACCTGCCAGCGCATCCTTGACAGCATCCGGGAAGATGGTGTCGTCCGAGCCGAAACTTGTCTGCATGGTGGTAACACTGTCATCAATCTCTTTTGCCATTGCTGAGATATCTGCGCCGGCAACATCGTCTTCTGCTTTCACCTTATCAAGCAGGTCATTTGCCTTCTTCTCGACCCCGGCAAGCTCCTCATCCGTCATGTCACGGTCCTCGCCGGACTCCTCGTCGGTAATAGTGGTAGCAAAACGTGCATAGGTGAATGTTTTCTGCGCGGCTTCCTCATCGGTCACTTCGATGTCAGCACCTTCGAGAATCGCGTCATGCATGATGTACTCATACGATACCAGCTCAACGACCTGGTTGATGTCCGCTTCTGTTGTTCCCAGACCCCCGAGAATATCTTTGTTAGCTTCATACAAATCAGCTGCAACTTCATCAATCTTTTCCTGCTGCTCACCTGTTAAGGAAAGACCGTAGTCCGACATATGCTGACGCATTACAACCATCCGCTCGATGTTATTAAGGACAGAATCCTTGTACTGCTCGCCGTACGTATTGAAATGCTTTTCCTCTTCTTCAGAAGCTGATGATGCTGCAGAGCTGTCAGATGCGGATGATGAATCCGCCGCAGATTCGGATGATGCAGATTCAGACGCTGCAGATTCGGATGATGCAGATTCAGATGCTGCAGATTCGGATGTGCTCTCCGCCTCCTCGTCATCGCCGCTGATGTCTGTATCCCAGAGGGTACTTCCGTCTGTAAGACCGTACATCTGCATCAGCTGGACTGTCTCAGCCTGCTGATAGCGCAGGATGAAGTTTGCTGTTCCGACATTAAGCTCTTCGCCGTTGATCACGACCGCCGGAGCCGTTCCGTTGATATGTTTCCCACAGCCTGCCAGAAGAGACGCTGCCATGGAAATTGTGAGCATTCCGCTGACCGCTGCTGTTTTTAAATAATGCATGATACTTTATTCCTCCTCATGTCGATGAGACGATTATAGCCTCCCGCCTTTCTTTTTGCAAGACTGCGCCATCTGAGTTCGTAAGGATTTCACACTTTTTCTGCGATTCTCCGGTGTAATACAGACGCCGCACCGTACTGATGCCGCACTGTACTGACGCCGCACTGTACTGACGCCGCACCGGCACACGTCCGGTCCTGTACGCACTCCTACTGCAGTACATATCCCCTGAGCGCCTCTGCAAATTCCCTGACGAGCAGCAGAACTTCTTTATCAGAAATCACTCTGTTTCCCTTCATATAACTAAAACAAGGCGGCGCTGTCACCTGGAAGCGCAGTTTTCCGCGGTATTTTCCGATCAGTTCCGCGAAACGCGCGGCATCGAGCCGGGCATTTTCATAAAGAATGATCCGGATCTCCGTCCTGGATTCTCTGATTTCTGTGATATAGGCTGTGTGTGCAAGCGAACGGATTTCCGAAACCGCGATCAGATTCTGCACTGCCTCCGGCGGATCGCCGAACCGGTCCAGCAGTTCATCCAGCAGCTGATCCGCTTCCGCTTCCGTATCAATGGCCGCAATCCGCTTGTAGACATCCAGTTTCTGTCCTTCGTCCGGAATGTAGCGGTCCGGAATATGCGCGTCGATCAGCAGTTCAACCGTTGTCTCAAATGACTCCTTCTCAGGTTCGCCCTTTGCTTCGCTGACGGCCTCCCGCAGCATTTTGCAGTAGAGTTCATATCCGACGGCTTCCATATGGCCGTGCTGTTCGGCACCCAGAAGGTTGCCGGCGCCTCTGATCTCCAGATCACGCATGGCAATCCGCACGCCGCTGCCGAGTTCCGTGAACTCGCGAATTGCGTGCAGCCGTTTCTCAGCCTCTTCGCGCAGCAGAACATTCCTGCGGTAAAACAGAAATGCATACGCCATCCGGTTGGATCGTCCTACCCGGCCGCGCAGCTGATAGAGCTGAGACAGTCCCATCCGGTCGGCGTCATGCACAATTATTGTATTGACGTTCGGAATGTCCATTCCTGTCTCGATAATCGTTGTGGAAACAAGCACGTCAATTTCACCGCTGATGAAATCATACATGACGCGCTCCAGCTCCCGCTCCTTCATCTGTCCGTGTGCTGTGCGCACACGCGCCTCCGGAACGAGGCGGGCAATTCTGCCTGCCACATCCTGAATGTCATTGACGCGGTTATATACGTAGTAAATCTGGCCGTCCCGGGCCAGCTCCCGGCCAATCGCCTCGCGGACCATCTCCTCGTCATACTCGCTTACAAATGTCTGGATTGGCATGCGTTCGAGCGGTGCCTCTTCCAGCACACTCATGTCGCGGATTCCGATGAGACTCATGTGCAATGTCCGCGGAATCGGCGTCGCCGTCAGCGAAAGCACATCTACCGTCGACTTGAGCTGTTTGATTTTTTCTTTATGTGCAACGCCGAAACGCTGCTCCTCATCTACAACCAGAAGACCCAGATCTTTAAAAGAAATATCTTTCGAGAGAACGCGGTGTGTTCCGATCAGAATGTCGACCATTCCCTTTTTGACATCCTCGATCGTTTTCTTCTGCTCGGCAGGCGTACGGAATCTGCAGAGCAGATCCACCCGCACCGGGAAATCCTTCATGCGCTGTACAAATGTATTGTAATGCTGCTGGGCCAGGATCGTGGTCGGCGCCAGAAGCACGACCTGTTTATTCTCCTGCACTGCCTTAAATGCCGCGCGGATCGCCACCTCCGTCTTGCCGAATCCCACATCTCCGCAGATCAGCCGGTCCATGATTCTGCTGCTTTCCATGTCCTGCTTTGTATCTGCGATGGCCTGCAGCTGGTCATCCGTCTCCTCAAACGGAAACATTTCTTCAAATTCACTCTGCCAGACGGTATCCGGTCCGTAATGATATCCCTCGCCCGACTGCCGCTCCGCATACAGCGCGACAAGTTCTTTTGCGATGTCTTTTACTGCATGACGGACACGATTTCTGGTCCGTTTCCACTGTTCTCCGCCGAGTTTATTGATTCGCGGTTTCTTGCCCTCGCTGTCCGCATATTTCTGCAGAAGATCCAGCTGTGTCGCGGGGATCAGAAGGCTGCTGCCGCCCGCATATTCCACGCGGATAAAATCTTTGGCCGCGTGATCGATCTCTACTTTTTCAATTCCTTTATAGATACCCAGCCCGTGACTCTCATGAATGACGTAATCGCCGACAGACAGTTCTGCAAAACTGCGGACTGCATTTTCATTTTTCTTTCGCGGCTTCCGCTTTTTCAGTGCGCGGCCGAAAATATCCGATTCCGAGATCAGGACGAAACGCTGCATGGGATATTCAAATCCCTGCCGCACGCTTCCGTACATCACCATGATTTCACCCGGCGCCAGCACACGCGCGGGATCTTCGCTGTAAAATGCGTTCAATTCCTCCGCCTGCAGTTCTGCCGCCAGACGCTTCGCTCTGGTATGAGAGCCCGAAAGAAGGACCGCTGTATAGTGGTTTCTCTTCCATCGTTTCAGGTCACGCACAAGCATCGGGAACTGATTATTATATGGATTGACCGCACGCACATCGACCGAATACTGCCCGGTACGCTCATATCCGCTGCCGGTCTGCATCATAGATAATCCGATACAGTTATGATGGTTGAGCAGATAAATCAGAAGATCCGGTGTCAGCATGCGGTTCGTATCCGCCTTCTCAATTACTCCTTTTTCCAGGCGATGCCGCATGGATTCCCGGTATTCATCGGAAAGCACCTGCGCCGCCTCCAGGATCCGGACCGGTTCAATCAGGAAAAGCGGATCCCCGTTTTCAAAGTATTCCGGCAGCGTATCGGTCAGCTTTTCCGAAAATCCCGGCTCGTCTTTGCCGATTTCTTCGGTCGCGGGATAAATCGTAACCTCTGTCAGATTCTCGATCGAACGCTGGCTGTCCGGATCAAAGCTCCGGATCGAATCCACCTCGTCACCCCAGAGTTCGATTCGCCAGGGAAGCTCTTCAGGAAGGGAGAAGACATCAATAATGCCTCCCCGCACGGCAAACTGACCCGGAACTTCAACCTCGGTGGTGCGCTCATATCCAATCGCCGCAAGGGACCGGCTCAGTTCCGTCAGGTCCAGCGTACTCTCTCCTGTGATCGTGATCCGGCTGTTTTTGAGCACATGAAAAGGCAGAAGATAGTCCAGACACCCCCCTGTGGAGGTGATTACCGAGACATCCTTCCGCTCCATCAGCGCCTTGATCACCTGCATGCGCTGCCTTGTTGTCTGATTTCCTGCGATTTCCGCCTGATAAAAAATCATATCCCTGGCGGGGTACAGGAAAACGTCTTTGTCGTATAACCTGAAATCTTCGTAAAAATCCCGCGCTTTGAGATCATTTTCCGCAACCAGAAGGATGCGGTGATACCCCTCGGCGAGTCCTGCCGCAAGATGTGCCTGTTCCGAAGCAACCGTTCCGGTCACTTCAATGACGCCCCGGTTCTTCCGCATCTGTTTTTGCAGATCCTCAAACCCGGCAACAGCCTCCAGCGGCTGCATCAGCGCTTTTCTATTATTCATTCCTTTTTTATGATTCTGTGCTTTCCTGACTGCGATCATTCCCGGCCGGCGCTTCCTTCTCCCTGCCACGGGAATTGCCGTGGTCATTCGACGGCGCTTCCTTCTCCTTGCCGCGGGAATTGCCGTGGTCATTCGACGGCGCTTCCTTCTCCTTGCCGCGGGAATTAAATCGGTTCATGGCTTCATCAACGCCCTCAGCGATTATCACCTCAACAGCATCCGCAGCATCCCGTATCACTTCATCAATCTCTTTTCGGTCTTCTTTTGAAAAACGTCCGAGCACATAATCCGCCAGATCCCAGCCAGGCGGCTTTTTACCGACGCCAATACGGATCCTGGGAAACACATTCGTCCCGATGTGCTGAATGATGCTCTTCATTCCGTTGTGACCGCCTGCGCTCCCCTTCTTGCGGATACGCATCCGGCCAGGTTCCTGATCCACATCATCATAGATTACAATCAGATCCTCCTCCGGATCCAATTTGTAGTAATCCAGCCATGCGCGGACTGCCTCGCCGCTCAAATTCATATAAGTCATGGGTTTCAGAAGAATCACCCGCTCACCGCCGATGATCCCCCTGCCGCTCATTCCTTTCATTTTGACCCCGTCCGACGAGATCCGGTGCCTGTCCACCAGCTCGTCAATTGTGTCAAAACCCATATTATGCCGCGTGCCGGCATACTTACTTCCCGGATTTCCCAGGCCAACTACAAGATACATGTTTTATTCCTTTGTGAATTCGGGGGTTGTGCAAGCTTGTTTGCGGATGCACTCTTCTTGATTTGATTCCTTCAGCCAGGTCTGGACTCTCGATTTTGGGCATCCGCATCCCGCTGGTCTACACCTTTGCGGATGCACTTTTCTTGATTTCTTTCCTTCCGCCGGCGCTGGACTTCCGATTTTATGCATCCGCATCCCGCATATCAGCTCTCTTGCGGATGCACTCTTCTTGATCTCTTTCCTTCCGCTGGCGCTGGTCTTCCGATTTTATGCATCCGCATCCCGCATGACAACACACTTGCGGATGCATTTTCCCCTCAGACAACTTTAATTAAAGTAAACCATATCCACTTCCGGCGGCATGGCGTTCTTGACTGCCTTGGCTGTCAGGACCGGTCCTTCCTCGCCGTATATATCTGAATATTTGTAATCCACTTCTGCGATGATATCTACCCAGTTGCCGGTTTTGAGTTTCGGGGTAGACCGGCTCTCGCAGAGATACCCGATAAATGTAGTGTCATCTGCGCAGCATGTCATCGCCATTCTGCCCGGAACGAAATATCCTTTGCCGAGGCGCGGCTGCTTCATGACACGGCCTTTGAACCGGACTGTTTTTCCTTTGTAACGTTCCGGGTGTTCCCGTACGTCCACGTAGAAAATTCCATAGTCGACATCTTCCACCTCGATCACATCTGCATCAAGATCGTACGGCACCGTATCTTCAAAAATATCGGTCATGTCGCCGTTAATATCCTCGAACAGGATCTGGCAGCCCGGATTGACCACCTTAATGCTGCGGCGGAAATTCGCCAGCGGCATGTCCTTTGTGCAGCGGTTGAAAATAACGATCTCCGCATTGCGGGACATGTCTACAAACAGTGATTTCATATTATTGACATAGACCTGAAATGTACTGGCATCGACCGTGACGATCTCCTGAACAATACCCCAGCCTTCCGGCATTTCCATTTCTTCCAGATTCTTGACACCCCACAGCGGATTGTACTCCAAAAGCACTCTGGCAGGCTCGTACTCCCGGTCGAGTTCCTCCAGCTTTTCCTTTGTAAACTGTGCCTGATCGGTGATTTCGGTATAGTCTGTATCAAACTGCAGAAGAACATTCGGCTTGTACTCACGCTCGCCCATTTCCGTATTGATCAGAAGCGTCGTATCATCGATCATAAAATAATCCTGGCGCAGTGTCATATTTAAAAATGATGTCTTTCCGCTTTCCAGAAAACCGGTGATGACAAACACCGGAACGCGGATGTTATCTTCATTCATAACTTTTCATCCTTTTTGTTAGAGACAGGGACGGACAGATATCTCTTAAACTCAGGTAGAATTCGCAGGAGACATCTGTCCGTCCCGTCCTCCTGCCATATAAAAACCCGGTTTATCACACAAGATGGAACAGCTCGGAGAGCTTATCCTCTTTCATCTCAGCACCAATGACACAGAGTCTTCCGGTATATTCCGGCGCGCCGGTGCGGACATCAATTTCACCCGGGACCATATCGAAGTAAATCCATTCGCCGTCTTTTCCCGGAACCATGCCCTTCGCGCGCAGCACATTGCCGTATGTCCCGACATCTTCAAGCGCTTCGAGAATTGCATTGATTTCTTCCTGCGTATATTTGCGGATGGTCTCTTTACCCCAGCTGGTGAATATCTCATCTGCATCATGGTCGTGATGATGATGGTCATGGCAGCCGCAGGTGCAGTCCGGGCCATGCTCGTGGTCGTGGTCATGATGATGCTCATGCTCGTGATCATGCTCGTGGTCGTGGTCATGATGGTGCTCATGCTCGTGATCATGCTCATGGTCGTGGTCATGATGGTGCTCATGCTCGTGATCATGCTCGTGGTCGTGGTCATGATGGTGCTCATGCTCGTGATCATGGTCATGATCGTGGTCATGGTGGTGGTGATGATGCTCTTCCGGGATCTTCGTCAGATCAATCTTCACACCTTCCATGGTCTCCATGACTTTCTTGCTGCCGAGCTCTGCAACAGGTGTT
>JNKK01000023.1 GCA_000702845.1 Lachnospiraceae bacterium FE2018 | reverse complement strand
AGAAATCCAGTGATTACAGGAAGTTCTAATTCACATCCAGTTTCCTACTATCAAAACGAAGATTGATTTTCATTGCACAACCGGCCTGGCAAATGCCAGACCGGTTGTATAAAATTCCAATTTAATTGCCAGATTAATCATCCTTATAGGTCTCAGCTTCTGGAAAATCTCAGACCCCACTGATCGTCCCTACTAAACTTGGAAGAAATCCGGGACCCTACTGTTCGCCCCTAATAAACTTGGAGGTCCAGATAGGTCAGACCCTACTAATAGACCCTACTAAAGTTGGTGAAACCCCACTAAACTTGGATGACCCAGGGGCTGTTCTCCTGTCTGTATACGAATGGGTATTGTATCACTGATTCGTCATCATTAGAATGATTTCGCGGTCTGTCTGACGCATACCAACCCGGCCGAGACGGCTGAAGTTCGCAATGGATCTTTCCACACCTTTCAGCACCAGTCCCTGTCCGTCATAAAACTCCTGACCATTCTGATACATTTCAAATCCGAAGATGCCGCTCTCCACTGCCATGGCGATTTTCGCCGCGCAGGAGGATTTGGCTCCGTCGCAGACGATCCCGGATGAGATCGCCAGCGCGTTGACAATCGTGTGGGAAATATCTTTCACGCCGCCCCCGTACAGAAACGCAATTCCGGCCCCGGCTCCGGCGCCGGCACTGACAGCCCCGCAGTATGCCGATAGTCTTCCGATTCCGCTCTTTGCATGGATCGTAACAAGGTTCGAAATCAGCAGGGCTCTGTACAGCTTTTCTTTGTCCACGCCAAGTTCTTTTGCATATTCAATGACAGGCAGTGAAGTTGTCATGCCCTGATTCCCGCTTCCCGAACAGATAACGACCGGCATGTCACAGCCGTTCATTCGCGCGTCAGATCCCGCGGCAGCCGCAGCTTTGGCTCTTGTTCGGACGCCGCTCCCTGTCTTCAGGAGCACCTTGCCGATATTTGCTCCATACGAATGACGCAGACCTTCCCGGGAAATTGCCGTATTCAGTTCAATCTGACGGTCCAGAACGCCACGGACATCGTCCAGATTACAGGTGCAGGCAAACGTACAGATATCCTTCACTGTCAGCAGATCATAATCAGGAAGATCGTCCGCATCCTCAGTCTGCAGATCTTTTTCAAACAGGACTTTCCCATCCTTTTCAATCCGTACAATGTTTGTATGCTCATTTGCAATCCGGACCTTTGCGTTTTCATTGCCGCTCGAAACTGTGATGATCATATCCAGGAGACAGTCTGATTCCAGTGCTGAGACTTTAATCTCTGTCTGCGCAAGGTACGCGCCCAGTTTCTCCCTGACTTCATCTGTCACCCCGGCAATCACCTGCAGTCCGGCGTTTTCATCTCCTCCCAATGCACCGATTGCCGCAGCCGTTTCAATCCCGCACCTGCCGCCCGTGTTGGGAACCACTACACTTTTAACGTTTTTGATGATATTGCCGCTCGCCGCTACCTGAATCCGTTCAGGCAATGTTCCGAGAACGGCACGGGCTTTCGCCGCACAGTAGGCAAGCGCGATCGGCTCTGTGCAGCCCATGGCGCAGACCAGTTCCCGTTCAAGTATTTTTACATAAGTCTGATACTTTATACTGCAGCGGTCCATCGCTGTCTCTTCCAGCAAATCATATACCGCATCCTGTGCCAGCACGCCGCGCCTGAGATCTGCCGGCAGCAATCCCTTTTCATCTGACTCATAGTCTTCAAGCCACTGGCCTGAAGTATAGTATTCTTCCAGAAGTTTCCGCTTATTCTGAATATCTTCTTCCTGAATATCAGCGGCAGTACGCACTTCGTCAAAAATTTTTTCAAAAAACTCTACGCGCTCTTCCAGACTCAGTTTTCGGAATTGATGATCATTTACCATTTTGAAAATCCAACCGACTTCATTGTGATGCCATATTTTTTCAGCTCTTTTACTGATTTAAACCATGCATCCAGCTGTTCGAATGCATTGCCGGTATGCCAGACTACATTGTCCAGAGCCACCTCAAGATCCATATCAGCTTCATTTGTTAATGTCTCATAGTAGTAGTCATTCGGGTTTTCGGTATTATAGTTCGGCGTAAGGGTGACTGTTTTCGTTACCTTGACACCGCCGCCGCAGTGTCCCTCATCGTCTTTATATACTTTCGTGGAAATCACAGCTTCTTCCGTCGTGTCGCCCTTATCACCATAATCGTTTTCATATTGATAATTGCAGATCACATTTCCGGTTTTAACGGAAGATTTTCCTGTGATCAGATCAATCGTCATTGTAAACGATTGTTTCCATTTATCCTTCCCGGTCGGGGTACACTCATGTTTAAAAGTCAGTTTTGTATTGCCCTTTGAAGCGCCGATACTGATACGATGTTTTTCATTTCTCTTTTTATCCACAACATTCCTGGTCAGAACAATCAGGCCGCTTTCCGCATCCGCCTTTCCTTTTTTCAGCACATAGTCCCGCAGTCTTCTTGCCCGGTTGACCGGCTTCTTCTCGACAATAATGGTACAGGTCCGTTTCTTCTTGCCAATCCTGGCAGTAATTTTTGCCTTGCCGGTCTTTTTCGCCAGGACCTTTCCCTTGCTGGTGACAGTCGCGACTTTCTTGTTGCTGGAAGACCACTTGACTGTACCCTTTTTTCCGGTGATTTTCAGCTGCAGCTTATCTCCTTTGGCCAGATAAGCGATTTTCTTGTTCAGCTTCGGAGACGCAGCCTGGACACGAAGCGGTGCCGCCAGCGCCAGAACAAGAAGCAGCAAAGTACCGATGATCATGACAGTGATTCTTTTACATTGCGTTTTCATAATCGATACCCCCTTTTGAAAACACGAACAATTGGATAATTATATTATATCAACTGACAGAACTGCTTACAAGCCTGCGGAACGAAGCTTTTCTCCGGTTTTTCTAGCGGGATTTCCTGAATACGAATTTTCTGGCAATATTAATACCGATTTTATAAGGAAGCGGACGTACCGCGCGGTCTGCTTCTTTGAGTTTCTCACGGATCGGTATCTCCTGCGGACAGTGCTTCTCGCACTTGCCGCACCGGATGCACTGCGTCGCAAATGCAGGTTCTTTTGTGAGCCCGACTGTCTGCGCATACTGCCAGCGTCCCTGGCTCTTTGATTCTATAAACATCGTATTGTAACAGCGGAAAATGCCGGGAATATCCACCCCCTGCGGACATGGCATACAATAACGGCAGCCGGTACATCCGACCTTCTCTTTTTCCCGGATCTTTTTGGTTACCTCGGATAGTGTCCGGAAATCTGCCTCTGTAAAATGACCGGCAGGCGCGGAAGCGGCAGTGCGGCAGTTTTCCCGCACCATCTCAACGGAATTCATTCCGGAAAGCACGACCGTGACTTCCGGCTGATTGTACAGCCAGCGAAGCCCCCACTCAGCGGGAGACCAGTTCCGTCCGCTCTCCTTCATCACGCGCTTCGCTTCCGGCGGCAGCATATTTACAAGCTTACCGCCGCGCAGCGGCTCCATAATCACAACCGGGATACCCTTTTCTGCAGCGGCCTTTAACCCTTCTACTCCTGCCTGCGAGACTTCATCCAGATAATTGTACTGAATCTGGCACATGTCCCAGTCGTAATCATTCAGGATTTTCAGGAAATTATCTGTATTCCCGTGATAGGAAAATCCGATGTTTCGGATTGCGCCGCTCTTTTTCTTCTCTTCGATCCATTCGAGAATCCCGATCTTCTTCATCTTCTCCCACATCGCGACATCTGTCATATGATGCATCAGATAATAATCCACATAGTTTGTCCGCAGCCGTGACAGTTCCTCGTCAAAGTGCTTATTGACCGCCGCCATATTCCGAATGAGATACTGCGGAAGCTTTGTGGCAATGTTTATTTTCTCACGAATATGGTTGCGCTCGAATATCTCGCCGATCGCCGCCTCACTTCCCGGATAAATGTAGGCAGTATCATAATAATTGACGCCTGCCCGGTACGCCTCCAGAATCTCTTTTTCCGCCTTGGCGATATCAATATTTCCGCCCTTTTTTGTAAAACGCATGCAGCCGAAACCCAGGATGGAAAGATCTTCGCCTTTTTTGTTTTTTCTGTATTGCATAGTTTCTCCTCTGCTTTTGATTGCTGTCTTCGCAGATGTTTACGACTGCCTGTTATCTTATTATTTTAATACCCATTTTTCCGGCTTACAATATGCGAATAATCCTCACCGTCAAGAAAAGCCTTCAGATTTTCCGCGCTGATCCTGACAATCCGCTCAAAGGTCTCCTGCAGGAAATAATTCCCTGCTACATGCGGCGTAATAATAACATTGTCAAAATCCCACAGCGCGTCATCGGCGGGAAGCGGTTCCGGATCTGTCACGTCAAGACCGGCACCGCCCAGATGCCCTGATGCAATCGACTGTTTCAGCGCATTCAAATCGACAGCAGATCCTCTCCCGACATTAATCAGAAAGGCTCCTTTCTTCATACGCGCAAGCCGCTGTTCATTCATCAGTTTTTCTGTTTCCGGAACACCCGGCAGCACCATTGCAACAAAATCCGTCCGCGGAAGGATATCATCCAGCGAATCCAGTGTGTACTGTTCATCCAGCCAGTCCGGCTTCTCACGCAGATTTTTTCGAAAACCAATGACATGGGCGCCCAGCGATTTCATTTTTTTCGCATAGCTTCCGCCGATATCACCAAGCCCCAAAACAGCGACCGTAGATCCTTCTACAGAAATAATGTTTCCCATCGCCTCCCATCTGTGTGCGGCCTGATTCCGTCCGTATTGTCCAAAGCGGCGGATCAGCGCAAATGTCATAGCAAGCATGTGTTCTGACACGGAAATGCCATACGCTCCCGCGGCATTTGTAAGAACACACTGATCCGGCAGAATTCCCGGGGCGGCATATTCGGCTGCGCCGGCGGAATTCAGCTGGACCCATTCCAGATTTGAAAAATTCCGCAGTACATTCGTCGGAAGATTTCCAATGATTGCAGATATATCTGAATCGTCTGTTTCTGTAATGTCACCCGCATTCTTATAAACCAGAGTTACATCATGGCCGGACGCCGCTTCCTGAAAAATACTTTTGTGACGGTCTTCCGCCGGAATTACGATTAATACTTTCTTGTTCCTCATTTTTAACTCCGTCTGTTGTTCATTATGGAGAATGCCGGCAAGTCACACTTTCACTTGCCGGCATAAACAACTCATCAGATCATCATTATTTCACTTTTACTTTCTTTCCAACGATTTTCTTCACAAAGATTTTCTTATAATTCTTTCGAGCTTTTTTCCCTGCTTTTACCTGAACAGATTTGATTTTAGATCCTTTCAGGCAATTTTTTACTGATTTTTTTGTCAGTTTTTTAGTTTTCAAAATCAACTTCGTTGCTTTGCTGCCCTTAAACGCGTATGCTTTAATCGCAATGACATTTTTGCCAATCGTAATACTGCGGATTTTAGATCCTTTGAAGGCATTGGCATTGATTCTGGTAACATTGTATTTTTTTCCGTTGATCAGAACTGTTTCTGGTACAAAGACACTTTTCTTATTTGCTGACTTTGTGAATGATACAGCAGAAGCACTCAGTACTTCATAGTTCTGTCCTTCAGCAGTAATTGTGGAACCAGCAGCCGGAGCCAGTGAACTCACATCCGATCCTGATGCACCTTCACCCGAAGCCATATTGCCGTCTTCGGTTTTCGGTATACCAGTATCTGATCCTGATGTTCCGGCGTCCGGATTTCCCGAAGGATTCTGCCCGCCGGATTCTGAGGATCCACTCTGCTTCTTTTCAACTGTGAATGTAACGGTATTTCCCTCGACTGCGTTGAAAGCACTATGGGAAATAATCTGTGCTTTGTAATTTCCTTCGGGTAATTCCTTGTTGAATAAACTGCCTGATAGATAGTCATTATCATAAAACGTTTCAACATTTCCCGAGGAATCGAGCTTACTGAGCTTAAGATCATACCATTTTACTTCTCCGGATGCTGAAGTCCAGGTAAATCTGGTGTTTTCATTTGCAAATCCCGGCGTCACAGACAAGGTTGAAGCACCCGCGGGTGTATGTTTTTCAATCAGAAAATGTTCGGCGCCTGAATTTGTGTAATTCCAGATCTGCAGATTTGTTCCGGGATCAAAACCCTGATTGTGAACATTTAAAACAAACTGAGATGCACCATTTCTAACAATGTAATAACCCGGCCCATAACTATTCGGATCATAAAAGAACCATTTTTGACCTGCATCGCCAAAATAAGCCGGAACACCAAGTTTTGCATTTGAACCGGAAGTCTGACCTGTCGCTATAAGTGGTCTGTCATCATAATAAGTGTTTAAAATCCGATAACTCCTGTCATCATTTCGAATAAAATGCCAGTACTGTGCCAGATACTTAGCACTTCGAATATTTTCATCTGACATATCAGCATTTTCAACATTCCAGTTATCAGCGGCATCTACAGTAACTGCAATTTTTGAATTTAGCATAATTCTTGCATAAAAATCTTCTCCAATATGAAGACTTCCGTATGGCTGATACCACAAAGCCCAGTCAGGCCGAATATAGCATCTTGCAGTATTGGAATATCTGGTAAGAGAATGCGCTGCAGATCCTGCAGATGTATTCGTTTCTACAGTTCTTATACTATTTGAATCAAGTACTTCTGTAACAATCCCAATATGACCAAATGTCGCATCAGCATAACTGTTTTGTGAAAGTGCAGCACCAGGACCCCAGACAACAATATCACCGGCCTGAGGCGAAGTCACTCTGGTCCATCCTGAAGGCAGTTGATTCGAAGCATAATCCACTGCATTGCCCGACGATCTGCTGACACCAAGATAAGTATAATATGCCAGTATCAAATCAACGCACTGACATCCATATGCCCCGTCTACATCCTGCGCCCAGCCTTCAGCGACTCTCGCATTCGCCCACGCAACCGCCTCTGACTGAGAATGTGAAGTTGATGCATTTACCTCGTCAGCAGGCACTATGATACCAGCAAATAATGCAGATATTATCAGAACAACTGAAAGCATTAACGAAGTACACTTTCTTTTCATGGCACATTTCCTCCAATCCTTACATCGTTAAATATAGAGATAGTTTAACATATATATTTCTTCATGAAAACACTCTGCCGGGTTTCACCGACAGGGTCTGTTTGCAGTATACGCAGAAAATTACTCATTTACTGTCAGATCTTCCAGTGCGTCTTCCTGCACCCAGACAGATACGCTTCTCTCTTCAACTGAGAAGTCTCCATAACCTTCCTCGTCAATTATTACAGGATCCTGAAAAACACCAAACGCGTCATAGAATGATGTACCGGAAAACCCTGCACCAATATTCATCCTTTTCGTTCCGCTTTCCGCATTGCTCAGAAGGACGGCGATCCCGGAGCCGGGCTTTTCCTGCAGCCCCTTCCGTACCCAGCCGACAATATGCGGATCATCAAAATAATCTTCCTGTTCGCCATAGGCATAAGAATGTCTCAGCTTGACCAGTTTTCCAAGGTTTGGAACCAGCGGGCGGTTATATGCGGGATTCCCGTAATAATCTGTGTAAAAGACGCACGGCAGACCGCCCTCCCGAAGGAGAATGACTGCATACGCCAGCGGCTTGAACCAGTCGTCTACAAAAGACTGCAGACTCTGTCCCAGCTGCGTATCATGATTGTCCACAAATGTCACGGCTCTCTCGGGCCTCTCCGATACCAGCGTTCCCTTAAGAATCTGCTGCATATCATAATCGCTGCCTGCCTCCGCAGCATGGAAGAAATTGTAATGCAGAGCCACATCGAAAAGTGACATCTCATTTTCCACGGAATCAAGATAATACAGCAGTCTGCCGATGTCACCACTCCAGTATTCGCCCACAGCTGGATAATCTCTGTGTGTCTCCCTGCGTATTTCTGACAGAAATTCTCTGTAAAACGGAAAGCTGATATGTTTCACGGCATCCAGCCGCAGACCGTCAACGCCGGTTTCACGCAGATACCATTCCAGCCATCTTTTCAGTTCTCCGGTGACCACAGGATTGTCCATGTCAACATTCATTCCCATCAGGTAATCAAAATTACCCTTTTCCGGGTCTGTATCCGGGTCCCAGCTTTTACCGGTAAAGCGGTAAATCTTTCCCTCTTCCTTTGTCAACTCATCCCAGTCTGTTCCGGTAAAATGCGTATGGTCCCAGATAAATCCGCTGTGTTTTCCGTTTCTTCCGGGGAATGTGAACTTTGACCAGACCCTGACGGTCTGTTCTTCACCGATCTGGCGGTTCCTGTCTTCCGGAGAAACCGGTACTGCCTGAACATCCTCCAGTTCATCTCCGCCCATCCTGTGATTCAGAACAATGTCGGCGAATACACGGATTCCTTCTGTGTGAAAGGACTGAATCGCTTCCAGATATTCTTCTTTGGTTCCGTATTTCGTCCGGACCGTTTCCTTTTGATCAAATTCTCCAAGATCATATAAGTCGTAGACGCCATATCCGACATCATCCTGCGATGTGCCTTTATATGCCGGCGGAAGCCAGATATCTGTAATTCCAAGCGCTGCCAAATTCGGTGCCTTAGCAGCACATCTCTTCCACCAGAAACCATCGTTCGGAAGATACCATTCAAAATACTGCATCATGGTTTTATTATTTGCCATAAATATAGCCTCATTTCCTGAAACATTTTTTCTTACAGACCTTAAGCCCAATTAATATTTACCAGCTTCTGATGGATCGTCACATATGTTTCTAAATTCCCCGAAGTCAGCAGATATTGTGTTCCATCAACTTCTACGATTATCTCGTCTTCACCCAAATCTGCTTTTGTAAAACTTTCTTTATCCCGTATCCAGGTATATGTATATGCATGATATTCGCCGCCTGCTTCTAATTCATCCATACCGGGATTTGTCACATTGATTGTTCCGTCTTTCAGGATTACTTCACCATCATGATAATCAAATGTGGTTGCGCTTCCGTCCGTTTTAAAGAACTGTATTCCTGCAATGGATGAATCTTCATTCTCATAAAATCCCACATAACACTTATTTCCATCTTCATCTGTCATCCCGTATTCCCAGATGTGTGTTGCCGCTTCTTCAATCTGAGCTGCTGTATATTCATCTTCTTTTGTCTTTCTCTCTGAAGAACTGTCTGCACTTTCATCTGAACCGGATGGTGTTTCTGTATCCTCTGAGCCTGCTTGTTCTTGTGCTTCTGTGTCTGCAGTACTTTCCGTTGAATCATTTGAGAAGGAAGCTGAATCAGATACGATTTCTTCGGATTCATCGGTTTCTGCCGGTGTAGTCGCAGACGATGTGTCGGTCTGACCGATATCGGCTGACGAAGTTTCCGTCTGACCGGAAGGCCCGGGATACACGGGATACATCGGATTCTTGAACAAATTGTATGCTGCGACGACAGCCAGCAGCAGGACAATCACAAGGACTACCTTACCGGCACGAAATGATTTTTTCCTTTCCTGTACAGGAGGATCTGACTTTATTTCATATTCCTGCAGCGTTGGAGAACTATGAATCGTACGCTTCTTAAGATCATGTCCGTTCTTTTCCAATTATACAAGTCTCCTTCTGGTGAGAGGTGTTTTATTTGTTTCATTATACTGCATTGGCTTAGCATCTGTGAATGATTTTGTGTAAAACAAAAAAAGCCAGGATCCCGGCTTTTTTCTCCCTTATTGATGAATTCTCGTACTAGCTGATGCTCTTTTTTCTGCGCAATTCCAAAATCGTTTCTCACATATTTTGAAATCAACGTCTCCGTTCCGACCGGGGCAGATGCCATATTCCTCCCTGCAGATATCGCAATTCATAGCCATTTCCGGTTTTTCAAGCTGACACGGAATTGATTCCAGATCCTGACAAAACTCAAACAGTTCATTTTTCGACATATCAATAATCTGGCTGCAAAGATCAACACGAATCCCAGTTACGCCTGCCGATTCTTCCTTATCTTTCAATAATTCCTCTAGAAATGATTTCCATACTTTTCTTTCCTGTATATTCATTTTAAAACCTCTGTTTTAAGCACGCTTCACGGGAATCGGTTCCAAAGCAAGTGCCTTCTATAGTCCAACTCAATTTAATAGTATCATTTCAATATGCTGTCTCTGTTGCATATTGGTGCAAAAACCTCTCTTTTCCGTACAAAAGAGCACCAATGCTTATCGCATCAGTGCTCTTCACTTAGTCTCCGCTCTCATCATTCCAGTTTATCGCATACCCCGGCTCGTCGCCGTTTTTTGTATGTTCTATCCTGCCTCCATATTTTTTAAGAACCAGCCGTATATTCTTTTCCAGATCAGGGATAAGCTTCAATTTTTTCTGATTCTGAACCTCTGCCGTTCCTGTCTCCATTGTAATATGCAGAATATTTTGTCCCAGAATACAATCTCCGTTATAGCAAATTGTCATAATAGACCGGCTGTCACTGTACAGCTGCAGAAGATTAAAAAGAAGCGTGCCGAATGTAAGCTGATCTTCCTGCGTCCATCCTGAAAAATCAAGACGCTTCAAGACAAATTCAAGTACAATTCCCCTGTCGTCACAATAACGTTTGATCTGTTCAAAACACAGGTTCATTACTGACGAATCACAATAGAAAAAACCTCTCATCCATGCTTCATTTGTGTTCAGTTTTTCCTGATAGCGCAAGAGTGAAGGATCCAACCGCAAGTCAGGTTCTTTTTCCAGAATATATTCCAGATTGCTGAGGTGTTTCTTTACATCATGACGAAGACGGCGCACTTTCTCTTTTTGAATCATCAGGAGTCGGCTCTGTTCTGCCACCACCTGCTTTCTTAAGTAGAGAATCTGCCGGTTTTCACGGACCGCTGTAATGTAAATGGTCATGATTACAAGAAAACAAAGAGCAGCCCAGACAAGTACAATCAAAAAAGTTTTTACTCCAAATCCACCGCTCAATCCTGTCCTGGTAACCAGCGGACTGGCTCCAAGCAACAGATAAATAATTACAACTGTTTTGATCAGCCACTCTGGTCTGAGCGTCCGATTGCGCAGCTTATGTCCTGCAAATAAAAGAGGTACAAGAAGCAGAAAATCAGGCAAAAACATCAGAATAAAGTCATGATTAAAATCTTTATTCCCTCTGTAATATATAACAGATTGATCCACTAAACGATGCGTAAAAGATTCCCATATCGCCCAGTAAATTCTTTCACCTGTTCCAAGGAGCATATCTAAAGTGAAAATATAGATGCCAATTCTGGACCAGCCTCCATATACATACAATCCTCCCCAGAAGATCAGGAGACTAATCATTAGCGTTGTGAGAATTTTTGAGATCGGAATCCCCTGAATCTCCGGATCGTTGTTTAACATATAATAATAGATCACATATTCAAGCACAAAGATAACGATCATGCAGAGAATAAATTTCTTTTGACAATACTCGCGCCTGACTGTAAACATGCACAGTCCGCCAATACACATCAGCATGGGTATCACATGGTGCAGAAAACCGATTAAATACATTAAAACACTCCAAAAACGGACTCCTTTAAACCGTTAAACCGTAAGCATCAGTGCTCTTCCATCTGGTTTCTATTCTCATCATTCCAGTTAATCGAATATACCATATCATCACTGTCATCGATACGCTCCAGCCTGCCTCCGTATTTTGTAAGAACCAGCCGGATATCCTTTTCCAGATTTGAGATGAGTTTCATTTTATTCTGATCCTGAACACCATCATTTCCACTCTCCATTGTAATCCGCAGAATATTCTGTCCCAGCACACAATCTCCGGTAAAGCGAATTGCCATAATAGACCGGCTGTCACCGTACAACTGCATAAGATTGAAAAGCAGCGTGCCGAATGTAAGCTGATCTTCCTGCGTCCATCCGGAAAAATCAAGACGTTTTAAGGTGATCTCAAGTACAATTTCCCTGTCGTTACAATAGCGTTTGATCTGTTCAAAACACAGGTTCATTACTGATGAATCACAATAAAAAAATCCTTTCATCCATGCCTCATTTGCATTCAGTTTTTCCTGATAGCGCACGAGTGAAGGATCCGAACGCAAGTCAGGTTCTTTTTCCAGAATATATTCCAGATTGCTGAGGTGCTTCCTCACATCATGACGAAGACGACGCACTTTCTCTTTTTGAATCATCAGGAGCCGGCTTTGTTCTGCCACCACCTGTTTTCTCAAGTAGAGAATCTGCCGGTTTTCACGGACCGTTGTAATGTGAATGGTCATAATTACCAGAAAGCAAAGAATGGACCAGACTAGCAAAGTAAAAAAGGTCTTTTCTGCTGCTTCTCCTTCAAATCCCGGCCTTGTAATCAGAGGACTGCCTCCGAGTATCAGATAAATAATTACGACTAATTTGATCAGCCGTTCCGGCCTGAGCGGCCGGTTGCGAAGTTTATACCCTCCGATCAAAAACGGAATAAGAAGAAGACAGTCAAGCAAAAAAACCAGAAAAGAATCCCGTTGAACAAGTGTATTCCCTTTATAATAGATCGTTGACTGGTCCACTGACCGGTGGGTAAGAGCTTCCCATACGCCCCAATACAATCGATCCCCAATACCAAGGACCAAATCTGTCGCAAAAAGATAGATACCGATTCTGGACCAGCCTCCATACACATACAATCCGCCCCAGAAAATCAGATAACTGATCATTAATAACTGAAGGATTTTAGAGATCGGCATTCCCTGAATCTCCGGATCTCCATTAAACATAAAATAAAAGATCACATATTCAATCAAAAAGACAGTGATAAGACAGAGATTAAATTTCATTTGACAGTGTTCACGCCTGACTGTAAACAGGTATAACCCGACAACGCA
The DNA here is from genome assembly GCA_000702845.1 of Lachnospiraceae bacterium FE2018. Classification (GTDB taxonomy): domain Bacteria; phylum Bacillota; class Clostridia; order Lachnospirales; family Lachnospiraceae; genus CADBRN01. Next base: position 27,867 of record JNKK01000023.1, on the reverse strand, counting down.
CACCAGCATAGGGATCACACTGCGCAAAAAGCTGACTAAATACATTTATTCATGCTCCGTTTAGAGTTTCTTTTTCCCGCTCTCATCTTTCCAGTTGAGCACATAATCCAACATTTCTTCGTCATCTGCACGCTCCACCTTGCCTTCATATTTTGAAAGAATCAACCGGATGTCTTTTTCCAAATTTGAGATGAGTTTCATTTTATTCTGAACCTGAACACCATCATTTCCACTCTCCATTGTAATCCGCAGAATATTCTGTCCCAGCATACAATCTCCGGTATAGCGGATTGCTGTAATGGACTGACTGTCACCATACAGCTGAATAAGATTGAAAATCAGCGTGCCGAATGTAAGCTGATCTTCCTGCGTCCATCCGGAAAAATCAAGACGTTTTAAGGTAATCTCAAATACAATTTCCCTGTCGTCACAATAGCGTTTGATCTGTTCAAAACACAGGTTCATTACTGATGAATCACAATAGAAGAATCCTTTCATCCATGCTTCATATGCATTCAGTTTTTCCTGATATCGCACGAGTGAAGGATCCGAACGAAGGTCGGGTTCTTTTTCAAGAATATATTCCAGATTGCCGAGGTGTTTCTTAACATCATGACGAAGACGGCGCACTTTCTCTTTTTGGATCATCAGGAGCCGGCTCTGTTCTGCCACCACCTGCTTTCTTAAGTAAAGAATCTGCCGGTTTTCACGAACCGTTGTAATGTGTATGGTCATAATTACCAGAAAGCATAGAATGGACCAGACAATCAAAGTAAAAACGGTTTTTTCTGCTGATTCTCTTTCAAATCCCAATCTTGCAATCAGCGGACTGGCCCCGAGTATCAGATAAATAATTACGACTACTTTCATCAGCCGCTCCGGTCTGAGCGGTCGGCTGCGCAGCTTATACCCCCCGACCAGAAACGGTACAAGAAGAAGACAGTCGAACAAAAACATCGGAAAAGAATCACGTTCAACAACCCGATTCCCTTTATAATAGACAATTGACCGTTCAACCAATCGTTGGTTAAGATGTTCCCATGCCACCCAGTATATTCTTTCACCGATTCCAAGGACTATGTCTGTTGAGAAAATATAGATGCCGATTCTGGACCAGCCTCCATACACATACAATCCGCCCCAGAAAGTCAGGAAACTGATCATCAATAACTGAAGGATTTTAGATATCGGCATTCCCTGAATCTCCGGATCTCCATTAAACATAAAATAAAAGATCACATATTGAAACACAAGAACAGCTATAATGCAGAGATTGAATTTCATTTGACAGTGTTCACGCCTGACTGTAAACAGGTATAACCCGACAATGCACACCAGCATGGGGATCACACTGCGCAAAAAACTGACTAAATACATTTACAAATGCTCCATTGATGGTTTCTATTTCCCGATCTCATCTTTCCAGTTAAGCACATAACTCACTTCAGCTCCATCATCTATATGCTCCAGCCTGCCTCCGAACTTTGATATAAGCAGCCGAATGTCCTTTTCCAGATTTGAGATGAGTCGCATTTCTTTTGTTCCACCCTTTGTCCTGCCCTTTTCCCTGTACTCTGTTCTATCTTCAATCTTATTCTGGTTCTGACTGTTGTCAGTTCCAGGCGTCATTGAGATGCGCAGGATGTTCTGTCCCAGCATACAATCTCCAGTATAGCGAATTGTTGTAATAGACCGGTTGTCACCGTACAGCTGCAGAAGATTGAAAAGCAGCGTGCCGAATGTAAACTGATCTTCCTGCGTCCATCCGGAAAAATCAACGCGTTTCAAAGCAATATCAAGAACAATTCCCTTGTCGTCACAATAACGTTTGATCTGTTCGAAGCAAAGGTTTACAGCGGTCGAATCACAATAGAAAACCCCTTTCATCCATTCTTCATTTAATTGCAGTTTTTGCTGATAATGCAGAACAGAAGGATCCGATCGCAAACCGGGTTCTTTTTCCAGAATATATTCCAGATTGCTGAGGTGTTTCTTCACATCATGACGAAGGCGGCGCACTTTCTCTTTTTGAATCATCAGGAGCCGGCTCTGTTCTGCCACCACCTGCTTTCTTAAATAAAGGATCCTCTGGGTTTCGCGAACCGCTGTAATGTGCATGGTCATGATCACAAGAAAGAACAAAACAACCCAGACAAAAATAATGATAAAAGTTTTATCTCCCGGTCCCACGTCCAGTCCTGGTCTTGCAGACAGAGGACTTGCTCCAAGCACCAGATAAATAATCACGATTGTTTTGATCAGCCACTCCGGTCTGAGCGTTCGGCTGCGCAGCTTATAGCCTCCGATCAAAAACGGAGTGAGAAGAAGAAAGTCAGGCAGAAACTTCAGCACATAACCAAGATCAAATGCTGAATTATCTTTAAAATAAATAATGGATGTATCTGCTGACCGATGGGTAAAATATTCCCATGCTGACCAGTATATTCTTTGACCAATTCCAAGAAACATATCTGTAGTCAAGAGATAAATGCCGATTCTTGACCAGCCTCCATACACGTACAATCCGCCCCAGAAAATCAGGACATTGATCATTAATACTATGAGGATTTTTGATGTCGGAATTCCCTGAATCTCTGCATCCCCGGCAAATATGGAATAATAGATCAAATATTCAAATACAATGGTTACGATGATGCAAAAAATGAATTTCTTCTGACAGTTATCACGCCTGACTGTAAACAGACACAGTCCGACAATACACATCAGCATAGGTGTCACATAGTGAAGAAAGCCAAGAAAAATCATTTCAGACGCTCCGATTATATATCCCGGCCAAGCGGCAGCATCAATTCTACGTGATAGACATTCTCCCGTCTCTCGCTTTTGATCCAGCCTTTCATACCGCTGACGAGATCGTTGATGATGTCCAGGCCAATCCCATGTTCGTCAGAATTTCGTTTCCAGGTTTTTGTCCCGGATCTCTGCCTGGATTGCTCATTGCAGCTGTTTTTCATAGAAACAAAAAGTCTGCTTCTATCCTTTCGGACATCGATTAAAATCCAGCGATTTTCGATTTCCGGAATGAGCTGGCAGGCCTCACGGGCATTATCAAACAGATTGATCATTAAACTGGTTAATTCTGTATGATTCGCTTTTGGAACAGGCATCCCTTCCTGCGGAAATCCTTCCAGCGTCACCTCAATGCCCTGTTTTCTGCATTCGTCCAGCTTGTGGAGGAACGTCAGATTGAGCAATGCATCCTGCCAGTAACATCGGTCTTCTTCAGTTTTCAGGTCTGACAAAAGATCATTCTGAAATAACGCAACACGTTCTGAGTTTTCCTCCCTGGACATTTTCCACTGTTGAATTTCCTCTGCCATCTGCGCCTTAAATTCATTCATTTCTTTCTGCTCTTTTTGCAGAAGTTCAAACTGACCGGCCAGTAGTTTTTCTTCCTCTTTCAGGACGGCCCTTCCGACGTGCAGGCGGTACCTCATAATTCCATAGATTATCGCAAGAACTGCCAGGACGGGTATCATCAACCACCAGATATCATACATAGCTATTACTCCACTTCTTCTTTCAATTGCCTACACCCAGATTTCCTGCCATTTCAGAAATACCTGATGGCAGGCTTTCTGGTAAGACCGGCTGATTGGAATTTCTTTTCCGTTTTTCAGGACAAAGGTGTTGGATGAATATTTCTGAAGATAATTCAGATTAATGATAAAGCTGTTATGACAGCGTATAAACATAGGCGGGTGGAACTCCTCTGCTGCATCTTCGAAGTTCAGCGAGATTTTTTTGCTTTCTTCGTTTGCCAGAATGATATAGCAGGCGCGTCTGGCCCGCTCGACATACATGATGTCATTTGCCTCGAAACTCCACTCCGTCTTTTTTGTATGCAGGATAATTCTCTGTCCGCGGTCATAATAGCGCTTTAGAATTGCGTCCAGCCTGCTTTCCAGCTCATCTTTTATAACAAAATAAAAATGATTGGCATTGTAGACATCCGTCGCGTAGGAAAGATAATTGGTCAGAAAGGCAATGCTGCAGGACGGCAGCATCCGGCCGATCTTTTCTGCCAGACGAATGCTTGTATCCTGCTCAAACTCAATATCCAGAAAAAGGATATCCGGCTTATTTCCCTCTGAAAAGATGTACTGCTCAAGTTCTTCTAAAGAAGATGACGCAGTTACAGAAATTTGGATCTGATGCTCCTGCGCAAAGGCATTTAAGATTGCCTGCTCTTTTTCCAGATAATGTTTATCATCATCACAGATATGTATATGTAACATGGTGCTCCTCTTTCCAAAACTATACCCTTAACGATTTTACATTAATTATCATCACAGGACAACCGCTTTTCTTTGCTTTTGTTACCCTAATATACATTTATCTTTTATATCATCCTACATTTCATACACGATAGTGTCCTTTTATTTTGCGGAAAATGTTCCGGATTTTACTTTTCTAATTGCTTGTATAATGCAGTACATTCGAAGTATAATTAATAATCAACAACAGCAGCCGGGGTTACGCATCACAGAGGTATTTCTCTATGAAAAAGTTTCGTTCTCTCTCATTCATTTTTCTCTTCACGCTGATCATTTTGTCGTTTGCAGTGGTTTCTGTATCTGCAGACGATGATCTTTTGCCGGGAGAAACCGCGCCGGCAGAATCCGGAACGGAAACTCCCGTTCAGGTACTAGGATCCATCTCAGATCTGACTTTTTCCGGAAACACTGCGTCTGTCACGTATCAGGCAAATGTTTCCGCTTCCGTTATTGCGGCTGTTTATGATGAAACAAGCGGCGAGATGCTGGCCAGCGGAACGATCAATGCCGCTCCGTCCGCTTCTTCGCAGACAGATTCGATCCAGATGAACCTCTCTGCAGAGGAAATGCCTGCCCATTTCTATGCAAAGGCATTTCTGGTTGACCGCTATACGAATTATCCGCTCTGTGAGGCATACGCGACTGAGCGCTATACGACGACAGTGCAGTCACTTCTGTCCGATTCTCTCGACAATTACAGTGATCTGCCTTCGATTGATCTCGGTGAAGGCAACTTTGTGGCCTTTTCAGATGACGTAACGGTAATTAACACCTCTTCTGTCCAAAATAAAGTGACACATCAGGCGGATGGCTCATGGCTGTTCGAAAACCCTGATGATACCTTACAGAATCTTTCAAACGGGGATACCGTATCCTTTACAGACGCAGACGAAACTGTTCAGATGGGAACGGTATCCGCCCTCTCCGATCTGGGAAGCGGCGTCGGCAGCGGGATGACACTGGAGATTACGCCCGATCCGAACCGGGCTTCTAAAATTGCCGCGCTCAGATTCACCGCAAAATACACAGGCAACCCCGATCACGGCAATGCCTTCACCTATTTAAACGAACTAGACATCCAGGCCAATCCGTCACTTGCCGCAGGACTCTCCGGTAAAGCGGGAATCGTTGAGGGCGAAATTTCCGGCGGATTTAACCTTGATATTAAACACCAGCCGGATGTATCCTGCATCATTGCCTGGAATAAAAACAGCAGCTATATTGATTTATCATATGCAAGTGAGAATCAGCTTTCCGTAGAAGCTGAAGGGAAAGGCAGTCTTTCCATTACACCGTTTACCATACCGCTCCCGGTCAAAGATCTGGTAGACATTACTGTCGGACCGAAATTCAGCCTGGAGCTTTCATCCGGGGTTGAATGGAACAGCGCATGGGCGCATGCCGCCCGTTGTACGATTGTCGACGGACGTATTACGCCAGCAAATGAAAATCCGGTCTTTCATCCCGTTGATTCGTCTGTAAAACTGAACGGTGAATTATCTTTCTCCATCTTCGGCGGACTGGATATTTCTGCTTTGGACGGCGATCTTCTGAAAACAACTTTCGGTGCTGAATGCAAAGCTTCCGTCTCAGGTGAAAAAACACCATATGTACCTGAGACATCTGACGGGGCCTATCACCATCTGTGCGATGACTGCATCAGCGGTCAGTTAGGAATCTCGGTGACCGGAAAAGCAGAACTCAATCTCTGGAGCAATGAAAGCATGTCCATGAAGCTTTCAACAGATGAGGAAATCCGGAGTACAGAACCGGTTTATTTCTACACCTGTAATACACACGGGATCAGTGAAATGAACAAATCCTGCCCGTATTATACCTGGCGTGTAAAACTTCAGATGCTCGACGCCGAAGGCTCTCCGCTTCCTAACGTCGATGTCATCAATGCGGCAACGAATCAGCCTGCGGGCAAAACAGACGGCAGTGGATGGTTTACAACGTATCTTCCAAACGGTGAATATGATTTCTACGTGCCGTACGGCTCCAAAGAACGCTTCCATGTTCGGGTCAGTCAGGAACCGAAAGTTATGATTTGTGAAACCGATATTATCAAGGGCTCCTGCGGCGTGAATCTCAACTATGAGGTTCTGGGAGATACCCTCTACATCACCGGCAGCGGCAGTATGTATGATTATTCCTCCGGAAATGCGCCGTGGTATCCGTACGCAAAACGTATTGAAGAAGTTGTTTTTCCGGATGAACTGACCAGTATCGGGGATTATGCGTTTTATAAAATGAATAAGCTTACAAAAGTCATAATCCCGGACAAAGTAGAGACCATCGGTGCCAGTGCCTTCCGGCAATGCGAAAAACTCGAGGGCGTTGACCTGCCGGAAGAACTCCGGACTGTCAAAAGCTACGCGTTCTACAATTGTATTCAGATGACAGACATTCTGGTGTTCCCGGAAAAGAACGATATCACAATTCAGTCAAACGCATTTAACCGTCTGATCCGAATGTATAAAACGCTCAATATTCCGGACAACGTGGTCTGGATCGGTGATTATGCATTTGACAGTTATGGAGATTTCGCGGAATCCGGAGGGGGGATCCTGAATCTCGGTACAGAAGAAAGCAGACTTACGCATATCGGTAAATGTGCATTTTATAAAACATGTTTCACCGGCGGCATTACGATCCCGGATTCTGTCACATATGTCGGCGATATGGCTTTCCAGGGTATGGAGAGTGCAAACGGCTCACTCAAAATCAGTAAAAACCTGACACGTATCAACGAAGGTGCTTTTTCGCGCAGCGCCTTCAGCGGTGCAGTTCAGATCCCGGATGCAGTCGAAACCATCAGCAGTAGTGCGTTCATACATTGCAGCAACATTACCTCTGTCACACTGAATGAGGGGCTGACGCATATCTTTGACAGTGCCTTCCAGTTTTGCGACGGATTAAACGGAACACTGACAATCCCATCCTCCGTGACCTACCTCGGCACATACGCGTTTGACTCCTGTAAAAACATTTCGCGGATCGTCATGGAAAATGGCACAGAGCCGAAAACAATCGGCAGTTGGTGTTTTAGTGGTTCCTCAAAAGGATCTGCTTTGAACGAAGTAGTTTTCGCGGACACCGTAACTAAAATCGGAGATTTCTCTTTCGCGTATAATGCCGGATTGACTGCGATCAATCTTCCAGATTCTGTTACCGTAATCGACGACGATGCTTTTATTGGGACAGGACTGACCGGAACGCTGGTACTTCCCGCCTCACTGAAAACCATTGGAAAGGCCGCGTTTGAAGGTTTAACCACGCTTACAGAAATTGTATTTCCGGATCAGCTGGAAACGATCGAAAACTATGCATTTAAAGGCTGTACGGGTCTGTCCTCACTTTCTCTGCCGGATTCTCTGACCGAAATCGAATTGGAAGCCTTCGCAGACTGCAGCGGACTGACGGGTGAGTTGATCCTTCCGGATCACATTACGTCGATCGGTATCAGTGCCTTCATGTATACAAACATTACCGATATTCATATGCCGTCCAGATTGAAGACCTATGGACGCAGTATGTTCTGGAACAATCATTCGCTGTCAAATATTTACATCAAAGGCACACCCGATAATATAAACGGGATCTATGGCTGGATTGGTGATTACACCGGAACAGTATATTACCCGGAGGACAGCAGCTTCTGGGCATCAGAAGAAGCACAATTGGAATGCAATTCCAGCGGCGGAAATACAGTCAACGCAACCTGGGTACCTTATAATCCGGCTACCGGTAAGGAATCCGAATCTGTCAAACCGGCGTCTTCTGCCCTGGTTCCGGCAGATGAAGCAACTCCGGATTATGATTCTGCAGAAGAAATCAATCCGGGTTCTGATCCTGCGAATATAACAAATCCGTCTTCTGATTCTTCGAACGGAACTGATTCTGTTTCCGATTCCGCGAATGGAAACGACTCTGCTTCTGATTCTGCAGAAGGAACCAGTCCGGCTCCTGGTACTGTGGATGAAGCAAATCCGGCAGCAGATTCTTCTGATGCAGCCGATGCACCTGTGGACGAATCCGGAAACAATGACGCAGCGGAAACCGATGCTGACGAGAACAACACTGGCGAGAATGACACTGACAGCAATACAATTCAGAATACAGAGGAAGAACAATCCGCAGATCCGGCGATGGAAATCCTGCCGGCTGACGCAGTTTCAGCGGAAATGACAGCCGGTTTCATAAAACCAATACGGCTGCAGGGTGTTTTCGCATCCTACACACCTGCTTCTGCAAATACAGCATCATTTGCCGACCGGTGGCCCGGACAGGCTTATCTCTTCGTGATTGTAAAGGATAAAAATGCCGAAGATCTGTTCGCGGCGGACAACCTTCTGTTTATCGATCAGAAGCAGGCTGACAGCAGCGGTGCGCTGTCCTTTGGCTATACACTTCCCTCTTCTGCGGGGAACTGTGAACAGGTTCTTTACGGAACGGATTGCATCCCGCTGAAAAATGCGAAGGTATCTGTATCTAATGCAACGTACAGCGGATCTGCTCTTACGCCGACCGTTACTGTAAAGCTTAACAATGTGACACTGACGGAAAACCTGCATTATACTGTTGCTTACAAAGACAATATTCTCCCCGGCACTGCAACTGTAACCGTGACCGGAATCGCTCCTTATTACGGAACTGCGACAGGTACATTTACGATCCAGAAAAAGCAGCCTGTATTCACTGCTTCAGGATTTACAGTAACTTCTTCCGACAAGCCGCAGACAAAGAAACTTTCCGTAACCGTGACGGAAGGCGGACCGGTCAGCTATTCAACAACCAGTTCACAGATCACGGTAGATCAGAACGGAAATGTTACGATCCCTGCAAACTATGTGGGATCTGGCACAATCAAAGTCACCTGCGCAGAAAACAAATATTACACCAGTAAAACGATATCTGTTACTGTCCGCTCGACTGCTGCACAAAATCCTCCTTCTGGAGATTCCGGCTCAGATAATCCGGGCGGGTCCGGTTCTGATACACCTGGCGGATCCGGAAACCAGGACGGCCCGGGAAGTTCAGGCAGCTCGGAATCCTCCGGAACAGCAGGCAATCCTTCCGGATCCGCTGATGGAACGGTATCCGGATCCGGCACTGAAGATCAGGACGTCACTGTAAAATGGCTGAAAGCGCCAAAGCTGAAATCAGTGAAAAATACCGGCAGCCGGAAGCTGACCGTGAAATGGAAAAAGAATAAGAAGGCTGCCGGATACGAAATCCAGTACGCACGCAAAAAGGACTTTTCAGATGCGAAAAGCAAGCTGATCAATAAATCCTCTAAAACCAAAGCGGTTCTGAAGAAGCTGAAAAAGGGAAAGAAATATTACGTCAGAATCCGTTCATTCAGGAAGGTCGGTGATATCTGCTATTATTCGGAATTCGGAAAAGTGAAAAAAGTGAAGATCAGAAAGTAACCATTCATTATCAGCAAAAGGAGAATTTTCATGAGAAAACAGAAACGATTTAACGGCAAAAGAATCATTGCGATTATTCTGGTTATTATGATGGCAGCGGGCATCCTGATGGCAGTCGGTTCATCTGATGCTCAGGCCGGCACCGGAACTGCAATTCTTCTTGATAAAGAAGAACTTACCATGTATCCCGGAGACAAAGAACCGCTGACAATGTACATTGGAGGCATGAAGACTGCGTCTGAAGGCTGGTCCTCTTCCAACAAAAAAGTTGCCACAGTCAGCAAAAAGGGTGTGGTCACTGCAAAAAAAGCCGGAAAAACAATAATTTCATGCAAAACCGGATACGGCTTCTCTCTTACCTGCAATGTAACAGTCGGCAAACGCACAGAACTCTCTAAATATCTGAATAAACACTACAGCAGGCTGGTGAAAAAGTCTCAGTATGCAGTTTTCACCGAGAATGATCCGATCGCGGAAGGAAATCTCTATGTCTTCCCGGACAATTCGCTCTTCCTTCGTTTTGATAAAAACACAAACAAGGCGTATCTCCTTCAAAACTCTTATAACAAAAAGCTGATGCTCTATGGTGTCTATCTCGGTCAGAGCGTAAAAAAAATGAAAAAAGCCATGAAAAGCAAAAAGTGGAAACTCAAGAAGACCGAAAATCTCGATACCCGGACAATCTTCACTTATAAAAAAGGGAAAAAAGAGATGAAGATCTGGACCGAAAACAAAAAAACAACCGGCTACCAGTGGATCCGGCAGTCGGCTGTTTAACGGTTTGTTTTGTTATTCTTTGTTATACCTTGTTATACGTCTCGAGGTCGACCAGGTCTTCACTTGAGGCAACAATCAGGGCTGCGGCCACGTCACCGGTCGTATTTGACATTGTGTTGAACATATCCAGAAACGGATAAATTCCCATGACAAGACCGACAGCCTCGATCGGAACCCCCAGGCTTCCGATAACAATCCCCAGGCAGACGAGTCCGGATCCCGGTACACCAGGCGCTCCGAGCGAGAGCAGCACAATCGTAACAATAAGTGACAGAAACATAGACTGTGTCACGCTGATCCCGTAAGCCCGCGCCAAAAACAGTCCCCCAACTGTCAACAGGATACACGTTCCATCCATGTTGACAGTTGCGCCCAGGGGAATCGAAAAGCTGCAGACTTTTGATGATATCCCCAGTTTGTCTGTACACGTCTTCATGTTCACCGGCATCGCTGCAGAACTCGACGCGAGTGTAAAGCTGGTAACCATTCCCTCTTTATTCTTCCTGTAAAAAAGCAGCGGATTCAGACGTCCGAACACAAGAATCAGAAATCCGTATACAACCAGCATACAGAAAACACAAAGCAGATGCGTTCCGGCCATTCCCAGCAGGGAGAGGAATGATTTTCCTCCCATCTTTAGCATCATCAGCACAACTGAGCAGAACACAGCCACAGGAATAAACCGCGTAATCATCGTTGTAATTGTCAGGAAAAGAGAATTACACGCCTCGAAAAACTCCTGCAGAACCGTAGAATACTCTCCGATCATTCCGACCGCAATCCCGCAGATCACAGCCAGAAAAATAATCTGAAGCGTATCGGACTCAATAAACGGACTGAGGAAATTGTCCGGAACAATGTTGATGATCGTGTGCAGCAGCGAAGTATCTACTTCTGTATTCAGACCTGCAACTGATGCAGCGTCTGCACTTAACGACAGCGCAAATCCCGGCGTGCCAGGGTGAAGCAGGATACTCATTCCCACGGAAATCAACACAGCGGCGACCGTGGTCAGCAGATACATCCCCATTACCTTCGCGCCTATCTTACCGAGTTCTGACAGGTCTTTGAACTGGGAAATGCACGATACAATTGAGAAGAACACGACCGGCGCTATGACAATCTTCAGTGCATTCATAAACATGGTCTTAACAGGACTCAGCAGAATATTGCTGATCCCGCCGGTTACTGCTGCGGGAAAAACAAATTTCATAAGCAATCCAAATAAAAGTCCGATCACAAGTGCAAAAATCGTGGCCAGCAGCATCGACTTTTCGGATTGTCCGGCCATGATCCGCACGTGGTTCATGCCTTTTTTATGTGAATACTTCAGATGATCCCCCAGAGAATTGAGCACGATTGACCGGATCGCATGCTCGGCATCTTCATCTTCCATATTCATGATATCTCCTGCTTCAACTGCACCGATACCATTTAGTTCAAACGCTTCCCCTTCCGAGAGAATCCGGATTTCCGCATCTCCGAAACGGCGTCTGATCCGGACAGAAATGTGTTTTCCTCCGGCATTAGATATCATTCGTACGATCACTTCTTCAACAATCAGTACCGTCCGCAGTATCAGCTTTCTGTCGATTTCCATCTCCCGAAGTGCATTTTCAATGAATTCGACGCAGCCGGAAATCGTTTCCGGACTGTCAGCAGGAAACATCTTCTTTTTGATAAATAAATACTTTTTTGTCATGTTTTTTCCAGTAACTGATTGGGTCCAGGTTTTATTTTACAACGGTGCTTTTCTTTTTACTCCAGTCTCCGTAGATTGTCGTATTTCCGATTTTTTTAATCGGGCGCACCCGTACATAATATTTTACGCCTGATTTGAGTTTCTTTATCGTTTTTGTCTTTTTTCCGCTTCCTGTTACTGTGACCGTTTTCGCCTTTGAAAAATCCTTCGATTCCGCATACTGTACTTTATAGCCGGAAGCACTTTTCACTGTTTTCCAGGAGACTTTCATCTGTTTCTTCTTCGGACTTGCCGCAGATTTCAGTTTCCCTCTGATGAGATACTGTCCGGTCTTGGACTTTTTGAAGGTTCCACCGAACACAGCTTTCGCCGTAACTTTCATCTGACCGGGTTTTCCGGCTGTTGCCTTCTTGAGAATTTTACGCGTCACCTTGCAATCATACTTAACCTTTGTACCGCATTCCTCACATTTCGCATATGCCTTGCAGGAAAGCAGATCTTCGGACCATTTGAATTTGATGTCTTTACTGCTGACCGCTTCAAATGTGTGAGCATAGTCGGGCGGAAAGGTAATATACTCATCCAGATATTCCAGGATCTCGCTGCAGTCTTTGCACGCAATCACATACTGGCCGCGGCCCGGTTTACAAGAGGCATCCTCCAGGTATATATATGTCTTCTCCGTTTTCAGATGTTTACATTTTTCCTTTATTGTATACGTGTCATGGTATTTTTTCCATCCCTCAGCCGTCTGGCCGTCATAATACCACCACTGACCAATGCCACAGAGCTCAATGTAAATCGATTCTGCCGGGATCGTCTTCTTGCCGTTTGCAAGTGTCAGTGTACAGGTGTATTCACCCTGCTCAAACTTTCCTGTCTTTACGACTCCGTCCTTTTTCCATTCGATCTGTTTAACAATTGCATTTTCTTCGCGCTCCTTCAGCATGGAGGGCGTATCGGGAATCGAGGACCCTTCCTCGGCAAGCGGATAATCAAAATACAGCATAAGCGATTCAGCCCTGACCGTTCCGGCACCTGGAATCACGAAGATACCTGCCGTGACTGCAAAAGCAATCAACACTGAAAAGAAACGTCTCCACATCGTTCTCATAACAGCAACCTCCTTTTTCACTTTATGATTACCTTAAACGTTACTTTCTTCCAGGCAGATGCATTAAAATTCGCATTTCCTCCTGCCCTGACTTTCACCTTGATCCGATAGGTTCCTTTCTTCAGTCCCTTCTTCACTGTCAGTTTTCCGGTTCTGGTATTGATCTTGAAGTATTTCTTACAGTTCTTCTTCCCGTTCTTCGCGGATGAAAGCTTATACTTCAACGTGCCCTGGCCCTTCTTTTTGAATTTAATTACTTTGGTGACGGCCAGCGTCTGTGTCTTTTTGCGCAGTTTTGCATATTTAATCACTGCAGTTTTTGCTTTTACAGAGAGCGGATTGGCGGCCCTGGTGATCCCGGAGGAATTTGAATTCGAGCCGGTTGCTTCTGCTTTGCTGCCTGAACCAGGGTTCGAAACAGAAGCTGTAAGATATCCGCCTTTTTCTTTTATAACTGCCATTTTGGCATCGACTTTTGAAGGATCATATCCGGGCAGACTGGTTTTATAAAACATATTATCGGAATTCGATACGCCCGAGGCATCCCAGATAGAAGGATTCACGTAAATCGTTCTCAGCCGCGAGCAATATCCGAACATTCCCTGCATGTTTGAAACGTTCGAAACATTGAAACTGCTCAAGTCGATCGTTCCCAGGACCGAAGACTGGTGAAACATGTAAGCCATATTTTTTACCTTATCTGTCTTGAATGAAGAAAGATCCAGGTTTTTGATCTTTTCAAGTCCATAAAACATGTAACTCATATCAAGTACATTAGAAGTATCAAAATGACTTAAATCAAGTTCCTTTAATGATTTGCACCATCGGAACATGCTTTCCATATATTCAACTTTCGAGGTGTTCAGTTTGCTTACATCAAGAGATTCCAGCGCAAGACAGTTTGCAAACATGTACCCCATCCAGGTTACATCGGATGTATCCAGGTACTGAAGATTCTCGATCGTTTTCAGGTTTTTGAAATTGTAAAACCAGTATTGCGTGCCGGCCGGGCGGATCACATCCTCAAATCTGACAGTTTCAACATCTTCCCTTATCTCATGCCAGGGGAGTTCGTTGGCATTAAGATAATCTCCCACAAAATTCGTATAATAGGTCAGACTTCCATCCGTCTGCCCGTTTGCATAGGAAGCATTACTTTTGAAAAATGTCAGCGAGCTGTCACTGCTGTCATATCTGGCATATGTTTTTTCTCCGGCAGCATATACCGTCTGAATACCAAACGTTCCATCTGTCAGATTTCCCAAAACCGGCATACACGTTATAACGATCGCCACCGCCAGCAGCAGAGCTGTCAATCGCTTTCCTGTCATTCTCATCATAAGGACCCTCCTCACATCATCAAATATTCCGCAATACCACGGAGGCCATTACCTGTATTTATTATATCAGGTTGAAAGCGTTTTTTGAATTCATATTAGTATAACAGGCCGGTGCATTTGCACCGGCCTTAAGATCATACACGCAGCGGAACTGACCCGCGCGGCGTTCATTTTACTCTTACTTTCAGCGTGATCGATGAGTTGATCAGCTTTTTAGTTTTTTCCACACGTTTCCGTCGTTGTCACTGGCAAGGCATGCTTCTGTGAAATACAGTCCGCGCAGACCATCTTCTATCGTCGGATAAGACAGTGTCCCGGCATCTGTACCGTCGCGTTTTGCAAGCAGATGCGCACAGTACGCATGGTAAACATTTCCGAATGCTTCGTAAAATCCCTCCGGATGACCGGCCGGCAGTCTGCAGAGTTCCAGACATGCCGGATCATTGTACTCACGGTTTGCGGTAATTGTACGTACCGGATGATTCAGCGGCGCATAAACCAGTTCCATCGGTGACGTATGTCTCCACTCCAGAGAACCTTTGTCACCGTACACCCGGATCCTGACGCCGCAGTCATTTCCGGTGGCAATCTGCGATGCCCACATCATACCCGGCACGCCGCCTGTCAGCTTCATAAGTACCTGAATGTCATGCTCCAGGGGAGATCCTTTATAATGTGTAAACCGCGCCAGAACTTCTTCCGGATGCAGACCGGTCATGCGTGAAATCAGCGCCTCAAGATGTGTTCCGATATCTGAGCAGCAGGCCGTCGAACCCGCGCGCTTCGGATCAAGACGCCACATTGCCTGATCGCTGCTCTGGGCAACGGTAGATACAATCAGCCAGTCCTGCGGATATTCAGCAATAACATTGATGATCTCTCCGATCGCTCCATTCCGGATCATCTCGCGCGCCTGACGAATTGCTGCATAAGAGGCATAGGTATAGGTTACACCAAACTGCAGCCCCTTCTCATCCGCAATAGCCTTCAGTGTCTCACCTTCTTCCGAAGTCAGACAGATCGGCTTGTCACAGACGACATTGATTCCATGTTCCAGAAAGCACTTTGCGATGGAAAAATGTGTATCCGTCGGCGTCACTATGGTCACAAAATCGATACAGTCCGCGCGTGCCGACTCCTTCTCTGCCATTTCCTCATAATTTGCGTAGACACGATCCGGATCATCCACATCCCAGGCTGCTGCAGTCTCCAGATTTTTCTCCGGGTTTCGAGTAAAACAACCTGCTGTCAGCCGCGCAAGATTGTCCATCTGCGCGCCCCTGCGGTGCACGTTCCCGATAAACGCGCCGTTTCCGCCGCCAACCATGCCAAATTTCAGTTTTTTCATTAACTTACCTTCCCCTTTCTCTGGAAATGATCTATAACTCTGTTTCATCGCGGCGCGATGCCTGTTGAACTGCGAAGGATCAGACGTGTCGCTGTCATGGTTTTTACCGGCTGTTCATCCTTCCATTTTGCCAGTTCGAACAAGCGTCTTACTGCCAGTTCACCCATTTTGCCAATCTGAGTATCTATTGAGCTTAGATTCGGAACAGTTAATTCACAGAGCCCGGAGTTGTCAAATCCGATCACAGACATATCCTCCGGCACACGTATGCCACGCTTTAAAAGAACACCAATTAATGCGCTTCCGAGCACATCATTTACAGCAATCATTGCTGTCGGTACACTTGCAGTTTTTTCCAGATATTGTTCGATTTCACACTGCGCATCGGCCACACAAGTGCTAAGATGAAGTATATGCTCCTCTGATATGCAAAGACCATGTTCATCCATTATACGGCGCCAGCTCCGCTCACGGTTGTCTAATTCTCCAAAAGTACCACGCAGGGAAATGAATCCGATCTGTGTATGCCCCAGTCCCGTGAGATGTTCCACCGCTTCATTCAGACCAGAGGAATCATCCGGGAAGATACAATTCAGAGGCTGCGCATAAAACGGATGATCCATAATTACAACCGGAATCTCAGACACAGAGAATGGAATCGTTTCATCAGGTGCTAATTCCGTACCCAGAAGAACAATACCAGAGGCCCCCATCTTAACCGCCTCATCCATCTGCTCCTGCATTGTTTCTTCCGACGCATAGGAAACATGAAGCGTGGCATCCATTTTCCGGCATCCCTCTGCAATTCCACTCATCACATAAGAATAAAAACTGTCCGGGCGTTCTGAAAACCATCCTGATTTTTTATAACAAATATACTGAATGCTTTCTCTGTTCTCGTACTTCCGGATCTCATATCCGTTCTCTTCCAATACTTTCGTGATACGCTGACGTGTCTCCGTGCGAACTCCCGGTTTGTTATTTAATACCAGAGAGACGGTTGCCGGTGAAACACCATTGTCTTCTGCAATTTTTCTGATTGTCGGTCTCATTTTTTCTTCCTCGGTATAATTGTCCGCAACCCGGAATATACTCCACATCACTCTTGTAAATCAGTATAACACGAAAGAACCCGCCGGCATAGCGGCGGGCTCTTTAAAAACTGATCCTTAATAACCACAGATTGTCTTAATCCACCGGATTATTCATAAAGGTTTGGAGCAATCAGTTCATCTTCCATATTTGCTGCATTGTAGAAATATCCCGGAAGCGGCATATCTACTACTTTGTCGCCGTTTGCTGCTGCAACAAGTGCCGCAACCGTATAATATCCTTCTGCGTATGGCATCTGTGTGATTGCACCGTAAACCGTACCGTCCGCAACAGCGCCTTTCAGAATTGTTCCTGCGTCGAATCCAACCATGATCGCATCATTTTCCGGATCAGAACCCAGAACTGCCAGATTGTCATTAGCCTGAATGATACCCTCGGATGCAAGCTGGCCGCTTCCATAGATTCCTGCAAATCCATCCTTGTTCATGATTGCAGATGCCTCTGTCGCACACATATCAATATTTGACTGTGCCGGAACCGCGCAGTTGATAACAACCTGGGCGGTTGAAGCATCTCCGCTGTCCTCGACTGCGCCTACGAACCAGTCATTTCCTGTGACTGCAACACTGACACCGTCAGCCTTCGCCGCGTCAATCAGTCCGTTAATAAATCCAAGGCCTCTCAGCTGATGATTGCTGGAAACAGCATCCTGTGCCAGCATACCAACCTGAACCTGCTGGTCACCTACACGGCCTTTGATCGCATTCCACATTTCCTGTCCGCCTACGCCGCCTGCTGCAAGTGAATCTGTAACGACAGCTGCCATAACGGTACCTTCCGGTGTTTCATCTGCCAGAGAGTCAAAATATACAACCGGAACGCCGGCTTTTTTCGCGTTGTTCAGAGAGTCGATAACCGAAGCATTGTCACAGGGAGCAATTGCAACACCATCAAGGTTGCCATTTACTGCAGAATTCAGCATATTTACCTGGTCTGCAATATCAGACTCAGTGTTCGGTCCAAGTGCATTAACAGTTACGCCAAGATCTGCTGCCGCATCATTAGCACCTTCGATAACAGCCTGATAATAAGAAGCCTGGAAAGCCTTTACAATAATCTCAAACTCATATGCATCTTTTGCTTCAATCCCTTCGTAGGGAGTTCCTTCCAGCATATTGTCCGGATTAATTACAAGTGCATCAGCAGATACTTCTTCAGCTTCTTCTGCTGCTCCGGTATCCTCTTCTGCAGCTGCACTCTCGGATACAGCTTCTGCAGACTCCGATGTCACCTCAGACGCAGATGATGCAGCTGCCTCTTCCTCAACTGCCTCAGATACAGCTTCAGATGCAGCCTCAGCTGCTGATGAACCAGAGGCAGCAGTCGAACTGTCAGATCCGCCGCAGCCTGCGAGCAGCGCAGAAATCATTGCCGTACCAACCAGAATCGAAACCAGTTTCCTTTTCATCAATAAACTCCTTTCCTGTTTTAACACAATAAAAAACATTGCATTTTATACATAACATACTATCTCCTTTTAGTCAATCAATTTTTAAACATTTAATTTGTTTAAAAATTGGCCAAGGTAATTAAATTACAGTAATTCTCCGCCTTAAGCATTGCAATCCGTGAAATTGAAGTAAACGTTTTATAAACGCTAAACAACAACATCGGCAAGCCAAAACCGGCTTGCCGAATACACAATAAAACCACCATTTCTCTGGAATTGATCTATAACTCTGTCCCGTTAAAATATTTTTGAAGCAATTCTACGAATCGACCGACATGTATTCCGTCTACGAAGGAATGGTGTACCTGTACGGAAATCGGAATCAGCAGCCTGCCGTCCCGCTCAAAGTATTTTCCCCAGTTGAATAACGGCATTGCATTGTCTTTCCTGCCGGAATTTGTATGTGATACATGCGTGTATGTGAACCAGGGCATTGGCGAACATTGGTACACATCATTTCCCGGCGGACCGGTAAAGTATTCTTTCTGTTCTTCTGCCGTTTTCAATGCCAGTTCTACAAACTCTTTCATATCGCCGCGCAGCGGTACATTTACAAATTTGAAGAGGTCTGTGTCCGGATTCAGGTATGTGAACGCAGCATCGATATGATCATACAGGACAATCTTTCCATCCAGAAACCTGTAGCGGAATTCTTTAATCTGATTGGCACATGTACACACCGCATATATCATTGCCATAGAAAAAGAGAGTCCCTGTTCTCTCACTTTTCTTTTGAACTGTGTGATATCTGCTTCAAAGGTTATACAGTAACAAGGCTCAACACTGTTTCTGAAAACCGCACAGTGTACTGCTCTTTCCCATGTTTTTTCATCAATTACCTGATATGTGTTTGCCATTTCTGATTCCTTTTACTGCCATAAGATCACGTCATCTCTACATCTGAAACAGCGTGAATACCGGATCTCTCGTCCACTGAACCTGCTGCTTTGAGACTGCCTGTGCGGCCGCCCTGCTCACCTTCATCGTTTTATATGAAATGTTGCAAGTGCATATCGTTCTGCCGTTTCCGTAGCAGACTGTCACCGATTTGAGCCGCCTGGTTCCTTTTACATATGAGTTTTTATAGATCCGATCCAGGGTTTTCCCCTGATAGATCTTTTTGACATTCCCCTTCTTATCGTATTTGTAAGTCGTCTTTTCGGGCTTTGCGCCCTCATAATTATAAAGCTCGCTTTTCTGCTTCAGCAGGCCTTTCCTGTTATATTTAAAGGTTGTTTCGGGGGTATTGTCTCCTTCCATCTTCTTTAACTGACCTTTGCTGTTATACTCATACAAGGTTGATACTTTTTCACCCATCGCAATATAATTTTCTTTGCATTCCGTTAGAAAGCCGTTTTTATAAATATACTTACATTCAGAACCTTTTTTGCCGCCTTCTCCCGTCGTCTGCTTTTTGATATGAAAGCTTTTATCGTATTGATAGCTGTCCGAAACTGATCCGCCCGGCTGGCTCCAGACCCGCTTTGTGACAAGTCCGTTCTTATTGTAGCTATACTTCATATGATCAACAGTCCGCCCGGAAGTATCTCTGATTGATATGTCAGATATTACATATACCTTTTTCTTTGCGGCTGCCGATGCAGTGACCGGCGTGAAAGCCGTCAAAGCGTACAATGCGGAAAATAAAATAGTTAGCATCACAACAGATCTGGTTTTTCTCAGCTTCATGCTTATCTCCTTAAAGTGATACTTATGTGTTGTCACTTTCTAACTGATATAATCTGGTCTGGAAACCGGGCACTACATTCCCAGTAAATACACGGGATATTCATATGCCAAATCATTAAACGGCCGAATCTTATCGCAAGTATCTATGATCAGGCCCGCTTCGATCTCCATTTCATATTTCTTCAGAACAGAAAAGTTTCTGGTCGGATTCTTAGGTGAGCTGCTCTTTTTTACTTCAATCGGATATATATGATTCTGTTCTATATACAACAAATCCACTTCTTTCTGATCGGTGTCTCTGTAATAAAACAACGTATCTTTCGGTTCCCGGTTATATGCATATAGATTTTTTACCAGCTCACTGACAACAAACGTCTCGAAAAATGCCCCATTCATTGCACAGTTTTCCAGCATTCGTGCATCAGGCCATTTACATAGATATGCACAAAGTCCTGTATCTGTAAAATACATCTTCGGTGCTTTTATAATACGGTTTGAACGGTTTGGCATATATGGATACAGCAGATATATTATGCCTGATGTTTCCAGTATTGAAATCCACTTTTTCAATGTCCGGACATCAATACCAACACTATTTGCCAGTACGTCATATCGTAGTTCCTGAGCTGTCCTCAGAGCAAGTAATTCCAGAAAATTCCGAAACAAAAGTTCACTGCTGGCTGAAATCAGCTTTCGGACAGAGAATCCGAGACACCCTGCTGAAGTTCAAACCGGTTGGATCCGGTAAGAATATACATCAATCGCCGTTCACTTCCATTCTTCAGCCAGATCAGTCTCTGTTCATCAATTTTCTTTTTGATCTCATCCAAAAGGTTTGGTGCCTTCTGAATCTCATCAATGATCAACGGCCACGGATGAACCTCCAGAAATTGCTTCGGATTATTTACAGCCAGATTTCTATCATCAGCATCATCAAGCGTTACCTTCCCGCATAAATCTCCAAACAATTGATCAATCGTCGTGGATTTACCAACTTGTCTGGGACCGTAAATGACAATACATGGAAAGGATCGGCTCACAGAAAGAATTGTCTTTTCAATCGTTCTGGTTTTATACATGTTCGTATCTCCTTTACGGTAAAATACACAATGCAATGTATTTTTCACCGCATAACACTTCCTGATCCTTAATCCCACTCCATATATGCACTGCCATCTCAAAGAGTGTTAACTCTGCGCTCTGATGTATTTCTCCGCCTCATTACGGTTGAGTGAATATTTCATCATTAATCTTCCAATGATAGATTCATCATCCTTTCCATCATCACGCATTGTTTCAATTGTCCCCAGAATCTGTCCTTCTGCAATACCTTCCGCACGGCCTTCTGCACGGCCTTCTGCACGGCCTTCCGCACGGCCTTCTGCACGGCCTTCTGCACGGCCTTCTGCTAAACCTTTTGCCCTTCCTTCTGCCAGACCTTCTGCCAGACCTTCTGCCAGACCTTCTGCCATAGCCTCTTTCTTTGCCTCTTTCATAAATACTCTTAACTCACGCTCTTCATCGATTAAAGTAAACATGATATCAGCAACCTCCTCTGTTATAAGATACTCGCTCAGAATATCGTTTGATCTGCAGATGTGTATTGTTTCCATTACAGCTTTCCGTGTTGAACCGTAAAGCCGGATCTGCTGATTGAAGATTTTGCAGAACTCTATATATTGGTTCAGAATGTCTCCGTTGCTGCTCTCTGTGATCACTTTAACTTTGACATCCACACAGGTTGTCTCATCGTTGAAAATATCTTTGGATAAGGAAATTGAATCGGGATGATTACCGCCTCCGGTATATATAACGTACAACTCTGGCTTCGGCAATTTTATCGGAGACTTTATAAACAGACTTAATTCATCATTTCCACGTATATATCGAAGGTAAGTCTCTGCCAAATATAAAAATGCACGAACAACAATATTAACGTTCCATGACGCCTGTGCTTCCACCAGAATCAGCAGCCGGTTTCCTGCCAGAAATCCCAGATCATTATATTGTTTCTGGAGCATCAGACTTCCAAGTGTTACTGTTGTGAGATCTGCTGCTTCTGTTTCATGGTCTTCCGGATGAAGTACATGATACAGCTGTATGAGATATTCTGGCTGTGCAAAAAGATTTACAAATACACTGTCTTTGGATTTTCTATTAACAATTATACTGTCTGGTTCGTTAATGGCTTCTGCCATCAACTTTTGCTGTTTTCTAAGCTTGCCTTTATTATTGTGTATTTCCTGCTTCAAACAGTTTCTCCTTTTTAAATAATAGCATATTATTGATCTGTCATAAAGAATTCATGATTTGCATTCATTATTTCTTATTAGCGTTTTATATCGTTTATTCGTATTTAGATATCAAACAATCGGTACCTTCGCCATTACGCTCCGGTACCGAATCGTTGATCAAATGTAATCTTTCACGCCTGTATCGCTTTTATTCAGTTCCTTAAGTGCATGCATATACCCCTGCAGTCTTCCCTGCATTGTCTGGTTCATAGAAAGATAATCCACTACCAGACGTCCCAGGTCAGAATCCTTCCGAATGATCAGCGTATCTGAAGGATTGCTCCTTCTCCCTTCGCCTTCTGTTCCGGACAGCAGTTCATAAGGCGTTACGTCTAACTGCTCACAGATAATCATTATCTTTTCCGCAACAGGATTGGTCTTCTTACGTTTCCAGTCGCTGATGCTGCTCTGTGCGATACCGGTTCGTTCAGAAAACTCCTTCTGGCTCATACCCTTTTCTTCCAGCAATTGAAAAATCTTTTCTGATATTGTCATGATGTCCCCCGACTGAATCTAAAACATGGATTAATAAGATTACGTCAATCATAACACCATTTCAATATTTTGTAAATACGTATCTCTTTGTTTATAAGATATGTTTTGCAAATCAAATAGTTTTGAGATTCTGCATCCGGCACATCTGCTGAAACACTGGAAGCGGATGGCAACAAGAGAATTAGCGTAAGCAGTAATAAGAATACTTTTTTCATTATAATCACTTCTTCGCTTTCATTTTCATGGTTTCAAAACATTTCCCGGCTGCTTTTGAAATAATATCCTTTTTTGCAAAAACATAATAGCAGCAACTTGCCATTACCAAAGACAACACGATCCCAAACCAAAATTTCAAACAGATACTACAGTTTATTTCTGAATGCGCAATAAAATCTATAATACTATAATGAATCAAATACAGCATAAAGGTGCTTTTGGAAATAAAAGCAAATACTTTATTTCTTTGTGTGTTCTGCTCCATACAGCCTCCGATTTTCACAGCTGAACAAAACATAAAACATATTATAATAAACGAATAGACAGTATATGCTTCTTTTATCATGATTCCATAATAAACGTATAGAAAACAAGATAAAGGCAATAGTAGTTTTGCTGCTTTCAGGCTAAGTAAATCATAGCAATAATAGCTTAAAACTCCCAACAAAAATACAAATCCCAGACCATTCCCTCTGCCTGTAATTAAATGATCACTCACCATAAACACAATTCCGCAAAAAGCAAGTATCTTTGGAATTGATATTTTCTCCTTATTAGTCAGAGAAATTATTAAAGCACCATATAGCATATACAGCCACCATTCTACAGACAAAGTCCATAACGGCCGCCCGGACCCAAATGGGACAAACCATTTTCCCAATACACTGTACGGTCCCATATTCTGAAGCATAAAAACATTACCAATAAAATGTCTGAATCTATATGCATCATAATATAAATAATGTTCCTGGTTAACAGCAATTGATAAGTAGTCAATCACAAGAATCAACAGCAATCCCGGCAGATATTCCTTTGCTATTCTTATTGTTTTATGTTTTAAAAAACTTGAAAAAGAATACTCGTGTTTTCTGTTTTTTTTCGATAGTGAAAATGCTGCCAGAAAACCGGCTAATAAAAAAACACTACAACACCTATGTTCTGAATATAAGGAAAATAAGTTTGATCCTTAAATATAGTAGTCTGATAAAATGAAAAGCTGTGACCGACCAGAACAAACATAGCAGCAACTATCCTGAACAAATCTAGTATCGTTTGTTGGGTTCCATTAAGTACTTTGTTCATCAAATTTACTCCTGTAGCATATCTAATAACAAGCCGCCCTTGATAATTATACATTAATGCGTATTAAATATACAGAGTAATATTTGACTTAACAGCATGCAAATCCCTTTATTTACAATACTATTTTGTGGTAATATAAGTTGATCATTTAATAAATCGTGTAATTATTCCTTATTATTGTACTACAATTTCACCTCTTTGCCCTCTTATCATACTTTGCAAGTATAATTGACTTGTTGTAAATGGTCGCATTATCATTAATCACTTCTGATCTCGCATTCCATCGGCACCCGGCCTTGAATAAATCCTCTCACAAAATTATAATCCTCCTCCGGAACGTAAATCCGCATGCGCTTCGTCTTCCCATGCAGCTCTATGTACTTCCTGTTAAGAACAATTGCCTTCACCTTTTTGTATTCAAAGTAAACAGAGGATTTTCCATAACCGGACTTCACGTATTCCTCTCTCATCTCATAGCTTTCATGCGGATCCTTTACAGAGAAAGCCAATCCAAAGATCAGAAAGGAAATCAGGAGGAATACTGCTGCACAGCCGGCCACGATCAAGAAGGATTTCCAGTCATGATTCGAATAAGACAACACGCCTCCGAAAACCAGAAGAAACAACGCAATCCCAACACATACATACAAACCGGGACGTATACTGTCTCTGTGGTATTTCGCATCGATGGAACATGACCATGTATATGCGCCATTTGGCTGCTGTGCGATTTTTACAGGATAGGCGGACATAATCATTACCTCCGTTTCAAGGTCATTTCTGATTTTGGATTGTGTATCAGTTCTGCGAAATTTTCGTCGAAAGGAAATACATCATTTCTGCTATTTTCCGGCTGCTGACAGGAAAACCCTGATTGACCCATTCACGCATCATCCCGACAGTCCCGTTGGCGATATAGATGCGTCTGAAATGTTCTTCCAGTTTATTTGGATTCTCTTCAACAGGAATGTATCCATTACAAAGATGCTCGATCAGACGCGCAGAAAAATTGTTACTGGAAGAATTATTAAACAGGATCTGTAACGTTTTTTTATTTTCCTGCATAAAGTCAAAAAAAACAGTAGTTGTTTCAAGAATCGCTTTCTGGTTATTCTGTTTCAAGATCTGCGATGGCGTCGGAATCCGATCCAGAAAATCCTGCTCTATTTCCCTGAACAAATCAGCCGGATCCATGTAATAGTTATAGAACGTTGACCGGTGTACATCTGCGGTTTCACAGATGGCAGTTACTGTAATACTCATCAGATCTTTCTCTTCCATGAGTTCCAGAAGGGCCTCTTTCATCAGGCGTTTTGTCATGCGTACACGCCGGCTTTCCTGCTGTTGTGCCATTTTACACCTCCATTGTCCGACATATATCATAAATACGTCTGTTTCAGAACAATTAAAAAAGATCTGTTTGTTGATTTCACGACAGATCGTAGTTATATTTATACTATGTTAGCAGAATATTATGCAAACGTCAAATCAGAAGAGAAGGTAGAAACAAGTATGGAAGCAAGCAAAATACTTTATCTTGTGACAGGTGCCGCCGGTTTTCTGGGAAGCACCGTCTGCCGTGAACTAATCGAACAGGGAAGTCATGTAAGAGCCTTTATTCTTCCGAATGATCCGGCCAGAAAATATGTTCCGGAAGGCGTGGAAATCCTGGAAGGTGATCTGACGAGTATCGAAAGTCTGAGACCTTTCTTTGCAGTACCTGAAGATATGGAAGGTGTTGTCCTGCATATTGCCAGCATCGTAACGTCTGATCCGGGATACAATCAGAAAGTTGTAGATGTAAATGTCGGCGGGACAAAAAACATTATTGATCTTTGCCTCAGTATGCCGCGCATCAAAAAACTGGTCTACTGCTCCAGCACCGGAGCTATTCCGGAACAGCCGGACGGCGTTCGAATCAAAGAGGTCGATTTCTTTGATGAAACGAAGGTTCCCGGCTGCTACGCCATGAGCAAAGCCTGGGCCTCTCAGGAGGTTCTCGATGCCTGCCATTACAGAGGTTTGAATGCCTGTATTCTTCATCCAAGCGGCATCATGGGCCCCGGAGACTATGCACTCGGCGAGATGACACAGAATCTGGTCCGAATCATCAACGGTGAGTTATCTGCAGGTATTGCCGGTGACTTCAATCTCTGTGATGTCAGAGATCTGGCGCACGGCATGATTACAGCCGTAGAAAAAGGCCGCTGCGGAGAATGTTACATCCTGGGAAATGAACCTGTAACGTTTAAAGAATTCTGCAATATGGTCACAGAAGAAAGCGGCGGAAAAAAGGTCAAAATGTTCCTGCCAATCTTCGCTGCCAATATTGTGAGCAAAATAACAGAAAAGCAGGCTGAGAAAAAGGGTGAAAAACCCGTTCTGACTTCATTCAACGTATATAGTATGGCTAGAAACAACTGCTTTGATTCCAGCAAGGCCAAAGAGGAGCTGGGTTATACAACCCGATCCTATGAAGAAACGATCCATGATCAGATACAGTGGATGCTCGATGAAGGAATCATCACAACTGAGCAGGAAGGAGAATAGGAATGTCAAACGTATTTATTATTACCGGATGCACCGGCAGTGCCGGTCTGAAAGCTGCCCGGCTAGCAGACAAAGATAACATCCTAGTCATCACAGGGAAAACAGTCGAAGAACTGGAAGATGTAAAAGCTGCTCTCAAAGCGGAAGGGCGCGAAATCCACACCTTTGCTGCCGATCCATCGGTAAAAAAAGAAGCACACGCCGTTTTCGCACAGGCAAATCTGCTCGGGACAATCAAAACAGTTATTCATATCCCGGAGCCTCTTCCGGAAACTGCTGAAATAGAAACAATCATCCGAACCCATATGATCGGCACGAAAAATGTGAATATGGAAGCCCGTAAATATATGACCGAAGGCGGTTCGATTGTTGATTTCGCGTTCGAAAAATCTGCCGAGATACCGGATATCCTTATAAAGCCTCAGATCTTCGAAAAAGCAGAATACGAAGAAGATGTATTCCTGACGCATATGACCAGAGAACCAAATATGGCCGTTGGCACCGATAATAAAACGACATTTGCTTATGCCTTAAGCACCACTTTCATCGAGTGGTATGCACAGAAGTGCGCGGAAGAATACGCCGCACAGGGAATCGATGTCGTTTGCGAGGAAATAAGAGTCTGAAGAAATCGCCTCCACCCGTAAAACGGGTGGTTCGGGATGCGGGCTATAAGCCCGCGTTACCAGCCAGCGTCTAAAGGCGCTGGCTTTCTCTTTGGGGCTCCAAGGGCTCACGCCCTGGAGCTCCGTTCAAGCCACATTGCATTTATCACCTGGCCACCCCTAAAGGGGTAGCTTTAGTGGTTTTTACTTTGATCCTTTCCAGGCTTCGCCCCGAAAGGATCTTCATACTCTTTTACACTCATTCTATCCTTTATGATATCGGCTCTCTCTTGATCTCTGATATACTTCTTTACTGTCGCATCGTTTAATCCGACGGTACTTACATAGTATCCCTCTG